>SVLS01000013.1 GCA_015067835.1 Oscillospiraceae bacterium
CCATGAACGAATCCAAAACAGAACGGGAGTGGCGCCGCTGACGCTACGCCACTCCGCTTGAAATTTAATTATCCTGCAAGGGAATCCCTTTTTTGTGCTGTCCGCACAAACTGGGGCAGTTCAGAAGTTGTCTACCTTTTCTTTGTTTAAGAATTGAATTAGAACAGGCCGGAAACCTTGCCGGTTTCGGTGTCCACATCAACACGGCGATAAGCGGGGTCTGCGGCAGTACCGGGCATCATGGAGATGGTACCGGCCATGGGGCACAGGAACTTTGCGCCGCCGTATTCCAGAATGTCGCGGATGGTCAGCTTCCAGCCGGTGGGAACACCCTTCTTGGTGGGGTCGTCGGACAGGGACAGGTGTGTCTTAACCATCATTGTGCAGTAATCAGCATACTTGGGATCGCTCTCAAAGCGCTGTGCCTTCTCGATGGCCAGAGGCTGCCAGATAACACCGTCAGCACCGTAAACTTCCTTAGCGATGCGCTCAACGCGCTCACGCAGGGGCATTTCCAGATCGTACAGGAACTTCACTTCTACAGGATCCTCGCAGGCTTCCACAACAACCTGAGCCAGCTCAGCAGCACCTTCGCCGCCGTAACGCCAGTGGTTGGACTCAGCGCAGCGAACGCCCTTCTCGGCGCACAGCTTCTTCAGCAGAGCGATTTCAGCATCGGTATCGGTGTAGAACCGGTTGATGCAGACCACGGGGTTGATGCCGGACTTCTTAATGGTATTGACGTGGTGGAACAGGTTGCAGGTACCCTTTTCCAACAGCTCCAGGTTCTCTTCGGTGTACTCCTTGGGCAGGGGTGCGCCGGGGGTAACCTTGGGACCGCCGCCGTGCATCTTCAGAGCACGAACGGTAGCAACCAGAACGGAAACGTTGGGAGTCAGGCCGCTCAGACGGGTCTTAACGTTCCAGAACTTCTCGAAGCCGATGTCAGCGGCGAAGCCGGACTCGGTGACGTGGTAATCAAACAGCTTCAGAGCCAGACGGTCTGCGATAACAGAGGACTGACCAATAGCGATGTTTGCGAAAGGACCGGCGTGAATCAGAACGGGCTGATGCTCAACAGAGTAGCACATAGTGGGGTTGATGGCGTTACGCATCCATGCGGTCATTGCGCCGGCAACATCCAGATCTTCACAGGTAACGGGGTCGCCATTGCGGCTGTAAGCCACAACAATCCTGCCGATACGCTCACGCAGATCCTTCAGGTCGCGGGCAACAGCCAGAATAGCCATCAGCTCGGAACCAACAGCGATACCGAACTTGGATTCCATCATAAAGCCGTCCAGACGGCCGCCGATGCCGATGATGATGTTACGCAGGCTCTGTGCACAGAAGTCGATGATCCAGCCCATCTCTACCCGCTTGGGGTCGATGTCCAGACGCTTCAGACCCTTCTTTGCCAGCCATGCGTCGTCGTTATTACGCTCGTGCTGCATACGAGCAGTCAGGGCAACCATAGCCAGGTTATGAGCGTTCATAATGTCATTGATGTCGCCGGTCAGACCCAGGGAGAACTCGGTCATAGGCATCAGCAGTGCGTTACCGCCGCCGGCTGCAGTACCCTTAACATTCATAGTGGGACCGCCGGAGGGCTGACGCAGAGCACCACCGGCGTTCTTGCCGATGTAGCCCAGGCCTTCAATCAAGCCCAGAGAAACAGTGGACTTGCCTTCGCCAAAGGGGGTGGGAGTGATTGCAGTGACTTCAATGAACTTGCCGTCGGGCTTATCCTTCAGACGGTTCATAACCTTGATGAAGTCAATCTTGGGAGTCTTGCCGTAGGGGATGATTTCTTCGGGCAGCAGACCCAGCTTCTCACGGAAGAAGTCAACAGAGGGAAGAGTCTTTTCTGCTTCCTCTGCGATCTGCCAGTCCTTGTAGACAGTGGGGTCCAGCTTTGTGAAACCCTTTTCGTCTACGTACTTGCCATCAACGAAATTGATTGCCATGATAGTTTCCTCCTTGTTTGTACCCAAAGTCTTAACTAACCCTTGGGAACGGTTTTATTTTCAGCACTGCACATTATACCTATGTGTAACTCAGCACTGTTTTCGATATTTTTATACCGATGCCTGTGTATTGTAGCACCGAATAGCAGATTTGTCAATGAAATTGTGGGAAAAACCAGAGCCTTTTGGGTTATTTTTCTGTCAAAACAGCCTGTTCACGGATCAGCCGCATAGCCTTCATAGTCAGCACGCTGCGGCGAACCGCTGCTTCAAATTGCTGATCATAATACGGCTTGAGCTGCTCGACAGTCATATTGTTCTGCCGGCAAATCAACGCAACAGCCTCACCAAGCTCCTGCTCACTGGCTTCCAGCTTTTCCAGACGGATAATCTCGTCCACAGCCGCTTGGTTTCGCAGGGCGGCTTCGGCGGCGGGATAGGCATCCTTGTGCAGATCTTCCTTGGTAATGTTCATAAAGGAGCAGTACATTTCCAAAGACAGCCCCTGCTGTGCCAGCTGTGCCTGCATATTCTGAAGCTGCTGTTCTACAGCATCCTCCAGCTCGTTGGGGTCCACCGTGTAATCCAGAGTTAATGCTGCCTGATGCAGTAAGCGATCCTGCAAATCCATTTCGCCCCGTTCGTCAGAGTAGGCCTGAAGACTTTTTTTCAGCTCCTGACGCATTTGTTCCAGATTTTCAAAGTTTCCGAATTCCTTGGCAAAGGTATCGTCCAATGCATAGGTGGATTTGATGCGAATTTGGTGAATTTTGCAGCGGAATTCTGCGTCCTTGCCAGCCAGTTCCGGGGCGTGATATTCAGCAGGGAAGGTTACCTTCACCACTACTTCCTCACCGGGAACCTTGTCCAACAGCTGCTCTTCAAAGCCGGGAATAAAGGCACCGCTGCCCAGCGTCAGAGTTTGACGCTCTGCAGTACCGCCGGGGAATTGTTCTCCGTCACAAAAGCCTGCATAATCCAGCACCACTTCATCTCCACGCTGCGTGGGACGGTCTGTCACCTCTTCAATACGGGGTGTCTGCTGCCGTAAACGCTGAAGATGCTGCTCAACCTCACTGTCTGTAACAGCGTGGCGGCTGAAGCTGGCGGTTAAACCGCGATAAGTAAATGCCATGTTGAAATTCTCCTTATGAAATAATAAAAGGACAATCCAGCACAGCACTGAATTGCCCAGACGGTCGGCACAAAAAGCAACCACATTCCCTTGCGGTTACTCCGCAAATTCCGTCAGTCGTGTGGCGCATAAGCATCATATACCCAAATGCAGAATTTGTCAAGAGGAAAATAAAAAAACAGAAAAAGGCTATTGACAAACAGCGGGCGTTATGGCAATATATTGTGTAGTGGCGTTTACATAAACACAAGATGTTGCGCATACGGCGGACAGTGTGTTTCGCTAATATGGAAAGAAAGAATGGTACACAAAAATGATTCACAGTATTATCAAGCGCGATGGCCGCGTTGTTTTGTATGAACAGGGAAAAATTGCAGCTGCAATCCTCAAGGCAATGGAGGTTTCCGGTGACGGCAATGCAGCAGATGCAGCCCGGGTGGCAAACGATGTCCAGCGGGATTTGGAAAATCGCTTTTCTACCGATTCTCCCCATATTGAGGTCATTCAGGACGCGGTTGAACAACAGCTGATGAACCACGGCTTCAATGCAGCGGCAAAGGCCTACATTCTTTACCGCGCAAACCGTACCCGCGCCAGAGAGGCAAACACCTCTTTGATGAAGACCATCGACGAGATTACCAATATTGATGCTCGCGCCAGCGATATGAAGCGGGACAATGCCAATATTGACGGCAATACCGCCATGGGCTCTATGCTGCAAATCGGCGCCGCCGGTGCAAAAGCCTATAATGAGATGTATCTGCTTCGTCCGGAGCATGCCAAGGCTTACCGAGAGGGCGATATTCATATTCACGATTTTGACTTCTATTCTCTGACGACCACCTGTTGCCAGATTGATATTCTGAAGCTGTTCCGTGGCGGCTTCTCCACTGGTCACGGTTACCTCCGGGAGCCCCAGAGCATCCAAAGCTATGCAGCATTGGCAGCCATTGCCATCCAGTCCAACCAGAATGACCAGCATGGCGGTCAGTCCATTCCCAACTTTGATTACGCAATGGCAGAGGGCGTGGCGAAAACCTATCGCAAGACCTTCAGCCGTCGCCTGCAGGATGTGGTGGAGGACCAGCTGGACTTAGAGGATGAAAAGGAGAATATCAGCGCTATTATTGCTCAGGTTGAGCAGGCAACCGGAGAAACTGCAAAGCTGGAAAGCAGTGCCGCCTATACAGATGGGATTGTTTCTGCAATTGTGCAGAAGTACGCCATTGCGCCGGAGGTGGCAAAGAAGCTGGTTCAGCGTGCAGCCAGCCGCTCCGCAAAGATAACCAACCGGGATACCCAGCAGGCAATGGAAGGCTTTGTCCATAACCTGAATACGATGCACTCCCGTGCCGGTGCCCAAACACCCTTCTCTTCCATCAACTACGGTACGGATACCTCTCCCGAGGGCAGAATGGTTATCCGTAACATTTTGCTGGCGCTGGAGGCTGGTTTGGGTCACGGTGAAACCTGCATTTTCCCCATTCACATTTTCAAGGTGAAAGAGGGCGTCAACTATAATGAAACGGACATCAACTATGACCTGTTCCGTTTGAGTATGCGGGTCAGCGCCAAGCGGCTGTTCCCCAACTATACCTTCCTGGATTCTCCCTATAACCTGCAATACTATGTTCCCGGCAGACCGGAAACAGAGGTGGCGACTATGGGCTGCCGTACCCGCGTGATGGGCAATGTCTATGACCCCACTCGTCAGATTGCGTATAGCCGTGGCAACCTTTCCTTTACCTCCATCAACTTGCCCAGACTGGCCATTGAGAGCAAGGGCGACGAAAAGGTGTTCTATGAGAAGCTGCACGCAATGCTGGAGCTGGTGGCGCAGCAGATGCTGGATCGCTTTGAAATCCAGGCCAATAAGCACATCCACAATTATCCTTTCCTGATGGGTCAGGGTGTGTGGCTGGATTCGGACAAGCTGTCTCTGGAGGACGATCTGCGTGAGGTTTTGAAGCACGGAACACTGTCCATTGGCTTCATCGGTCTGGCAGAAACGCTGACTGCTCTTTACGGCAAGCACCACGGTCAGAGCGAAGAGCTTCAGCAGAAGGGTCTGGAAATCGTCAGCTTTATGCGCTCTTACTGCGACAATAAATCCCAGGAAATGAAGATGAACTTCACCCTGTTGGGCACACCGGCAGAGGGTCTTTCCGGTCGATTTATCCGTATGGATAAGAAGCGTTACGGAAAGATTGAAGGCGTAACCGACCGGGAGTATTATACCAATAGCTTCCACATTCCTGTTTGGTATCCGATTTCTGTGTATGATAAGATTCGTCTGGAAGCACCTTATCATGCGCTTTGCAATGCCGGACACATCAGCTATGTGGAATTGGACGGCGATGTGGCCCACAATGTGGAAGCATTTGAGTCCGTTGTTCGTTGTATGCACGATTTCGGCATTGGCTACGGCTCTATTAACCACCCGGTTGATCGCGACCCCATCTGCGGCTATGTGGGCATCATCGGAGATGTGTGTCCCCGCTGCGGCCGTCGGGAAGGGGAGCAGATTGATCCCGAAAAGGTGGCAGAGCTGAAGAGAAAATATCCTGAAATGCCTGCATTTCAGGGAATTCGATAAGGAGGAAATATTATGACTGTCAAAACACAAAGTGAAAAGATGGGCCAGGGCGTTGGCTTTGAGCGTATCCGTCGCATCACCGGATATTTGGTAGGAACGATGGATAAATGGAACGATGCAAAGCGGGCCGAGGAGCGCGACCGCGTTAAGCACGGCCTGAATACCAATGCTTGATTTATCCGGCATTGTCAGCGACAGTATTGTAGACGGCCCGGGAATCCGGGTGAGCATCTTCTGTCAGGGCTGCCCCCATCATTGCCCCGGCTGTCATAATCCTGAAACTTGGGATTTTGGCTGCGGTACGCAAATGGAAGAGGAGCGGCTTCTGGAAATTGTGATGTCCAACCCTTTATGCCGTGGCGTTACCTTTTCCGGCGGTGAACCCTTTGCACAACCGGAGGGCTTTGCGAAGCTGGCACGGCTTCTCAAGGAAAAGGGATATGAGGTGGCATCCTATTCCGGATACACCTTTGAGCAGCTGCTGGCGGGCACACCGGGTCAGAAAGAACTGCTTCGCTTGATTGATGTCCTAATTGACGGGCCGTTTGTTGCGGAGCAGAAAAGCCTGGAGCTGAGCTTCAGAGGCAGCAAGAATCAGCGGATTCTGGATGTTCCGGCAAGCTTGCAAGCAGGCAGAGCGGTATTAAAGACATCCCCCCGCTGGGCAGGTGAATTTTAAACAAGAGGCCAAGGTGGAAATTTGAACACCTTGGCCTTTCTTTTGCATTTTCTTGCTTTTTCTTCGGTCTTTATTGACAATCAGAAGTAGAATGTTATAATGAAATGGAAATAAACTGCCTTTGGCAGGAGATAAGTGGAGGGAAGCGAAATGAAGGAATTCTCGCCCGATCTTTATAATGAATATTTGCTGCGCAATCGCAAGCCTAGCTTGGCATTTGATGAAAATGCAGATTATGACACCTGGCGTCAGCAGGTTAAGGAAAAGCTGACGGAGCTGCTGGGTGATATGCCGGAGGAAAAGGTTCCGCTGAACATTCGCATTGAATGGGAAAAGGAGCACGATACCTTTATTGAGAAGCGGATCATTTTTGATACTGAGCCTTTTGCATCCGTGCCCTGTCATTTGTGGATTCCCAAGAGTGCAAAGAAGCCCTGCCCGGCAGTCATTTGCCTGCAAGGCCACTCCACCGGTATGCACATCTCAATGGGACGTGCCATCTACCCTGCAGAGGGTGTGTTTGAAGGGGATGAAGAGCTGATTTCCGGCGGTGACCGTGATTTTGCGGTGCAAATCGTCAAGGAAGGCTATGCAGCGCTGGTTTTGGAGCAGCGGGCCTTTGGTGAGCGCGGCAGCGACAAGGTTAAGAGCCCTTACCATACTACCTGCATCCACCCTGCAATGGTGAGCCTGCTGGTTGGCCGTACTCTGCTGGGCGGTCGTGTCTGGGATGTTTCCCGGGCGATTGATGTGCTGGAGCTGATGCCGGAAATTGACAGCGACCGCATTGCTTGTATGGGCAACTCCGGTGGCGGCACGGCAACTTATTATGCAGCTGCAATGGAGGAGAGAATCAAAATTGCAATGCCCTCCTGCGCAGTATGTACATTTGAACAGTCCATCGGCATTATGCGGCACTGCGACTGTAACTATCTGCCCGGAATGCAAAAGTTCTTTGATATGGGCGAGGTAGCAGCCTTGATTGCGCCCAGAAAGCTGGTGGTGGTAAACGGCAAGGATGACAATGGCTTCCTGCTGCCCGGTGCACTGGATGCTTACGATGTAATTCGCCGGATCTATGAAAAGGCCGGTTGTAAAGATAATTGCCGACAGATCATCGGAGAGGAAGGTCATCGCTTCTACGCCAATCCCTCTTGGGATGTATTCCGTGAATTGTCCGGCTGGAAGGAGTAAAATATGTTAAGAGGAGAAAAGAAACCTTATGAACGGGGTGCGGATGTCTGCCGTACCATTCCGGAGGGCACTTTGCTGCTTTTCGGCAAGGAGGTAGACCTGAAGAATTCTGAGGTACTGTATCAGCAGGAAGAGTTTACTCAGGAAATTATGGAACGGGATTATGATGTCAAAAGCGGCGAATGGTATGTGGAAGATGGCTGGGTTGTGGGCAAAAATCCCGAGATGTGCCCCGGTATGCTGGTATCCAAGGCGGACTACTTTGGCAATGTTATGCTGGAGCTGACCTGTACGATGGTTGCACCCTCCACCCATGACATCAATGTGATGATCAATGGATCTTGGGATGACGTCAAGAATGAGCGCTCCTGGGCCTATGTTACCGGTCTGGAAGCTTTTTGGCACGGCAATATTGGCTTTGAAAAGTCTCCCAAGTATGATTTGACCATTGCCAACGGAATGCTGGATTTTGATCCCACCAAGGAATACCGCCTGCAGTTCGGCCGGATAGAGAGCACTCTGTTCGTGGTGGTAGACGGCAAGCTGGCTTTCCAAATCAGAGACCCTGATCCGATTGACGGCAATCTGTACGGAAAGATCGGCTTTGAGGCTTTTGCCAGCTGGTGGAAGTTCCGTGATGTGTGCGTGAAGAGATTGTCTTATACCAACGTTAAGGAAGCCTACGTCAGCGAATTTTAAGAGGAAACGGCAAACGGAGACAGGTCTGTGCCTGTCTCCGTTTTTTGTTGAAAAATCTGGCTTTTTAGCCTTGACTTTAGTGCGATGATGTGATAAAGTGTAGAGTATCAAGGATGAGGAGGCAATGCTATGCCAAAAATCGACAAGCATTATCTGGACAATTTGTATCAGGCTGTTCTTTCTCTTCGTACAAAGCAGGAGTGTGCGGCCTTTTTTGACGATATTTGCACAGTTCAGGAACTGGAGGCGCTGTCTCAGCGGCTGGAAGTGGCAAGGCTTCTATATGAAGGCAACAACTATGTGGATATCAACAAGCTGACCGGTGCCAGCACGGCTACGATTTGCCGGGTCAGCAAGTGCCTGTCTTATGGGGACGGTGGCTATAAGGGCGTGCTTGAGAAAATGAAGGAGGAGAAATAAAATGAATTTTGATGAGACAATTTTGAGAAATGAAGAAAAAGCTGTTTATGCGCTGCGGCGCTTATATTTGGATCACGGTTACAACCGGTTCAAAATGAGCAAGTTTGAGGAATACGATCTCTATTCCAGAAACAAGGAATTTTTGGTATCAGAGGGTGTCATTTCCTTTACAGATACGGACGGGAAGCTGATGGCATTGAAGCCGGACGTTACATTGTCCATTGTCAACAATGCAAAAGACCAGCCCGAGGGTGTGGAAAAACTTTACTACAACGAAAATGTGTACCGTATTTCCGGCGCTTCCCGTTCTTATAAGGAAATTATGCAGACCGGCATTGAGTGTATCGGCGCGGTGCAGGAGCAGGAACGGCTGGAAGTGACGCTGCTGGCGGCAAAAAGCCTGGCGCTGATCGGTGCCGATTTCCGGCTGTGCCTGTCCCACGCGGCATTGGTTTCTGCGTTGCTGGAGGAATACAAAATCCAGCAGAAGCTGCGTTCACAGATGTTCACAGCCATTAAGGAGAAAAATGACCATCTGCTGCGCCAATTGTGTACGGACAGTCAATATGATGCATTGCAGACATTGCTGATTACCTGGGAAAAACCGGATGCAGCGCTTTCCTACATCCGGAAGATTGCCAACTCTGACGGCGCAGTGAAGGCACTGCAGGAACTGGAACAGGCAGTTGCAGCGCTGAATGAGGCGGGATTCCAAAATCAGATTTCGGTGGATTTCTCCATTACAGATGACGATGACTATTACAACGGCATTATTTTCAAGGGCTATGTCAACGGTATCGCAGAGCGGGTGCTGTCCGGCGGTCAGTACGACAAACTGATGGAAAAAATGGGGAAGAAGGCTTCTGCCATTGGTTTTGCAGTTTATCTGGATACCCTGGAGCGGTACGAAGAACAGCCTGCCATTACAGACCGGAAGCCGGTGATCAACGTTGCTTTGCCTAAGGGTCGCCTGGGAGAGAAGGTCTATGCAATGTTTGAAGCTGCCGGAATGGAGTGCCCGGCCATCAAGGAAAATAACCGCAAGCTGATTTTTGACAATGAGGAAATCGGCATTCGCTTCTTCTGGGTCAAACCCTCGGATGTGGCCATCTATGTGGAGCGCGGTGCAGCGGATATTGGCGTGGCCGGCAAGGATATTTTGCTGGAATACGCGCCGGACGTATTTGAATTACTGGATTTGAATATGGGCAAGTGCCGAATGGCAGTTGCAGCGAAGAAAAACTTTGTTGACGATACCTCCAAGACCCTGCGTGTGGCAACCAAGTTCTCCCGCATTGCCAAGAGCTTTTATAAGGAGAAATGTCGGGATATTGACATTATCCACCTGAACGGATCCATTGAGCTGGCACCGATTCTGGATTTGTCCGATGTGATTGTGGACATCGTGGAGACGGGAAAAACCTTGTTGGAAAACGATTTGGAGCCCATCGAGACCATTGTTCCCATCAGTGCACGGCTGATTTCCAATAAGGCATCCTACAATTTCAAAACAGAGCGCATTGAGCAGATTAAAAGAGAGCTTGCAAAGCGGGTGAATACGGATGATTAAAATTATGAAATATGGGGCAATCAGCCCGGAAGAAATTTTCGCCCGCAATGAAAGTGAGCTGAATGTGGCGGATGTGGTAGAAGGTATCATCCGCGATGTTCGTCAAAACGGCGATGCGGCTCTGATTGCTTATGCAAAAAAGTTTGACAAGGCGGATTTGACATCTCTGGAAGTGACCGAGACGGAAATGGAAGAGGCCTTTGCCGCAGTGGAGCCGGAGTTTGTGGAGATTTTGAAGGAGGCTGCGGAAAATATCCGTACCTTCCATCAGCAGCAGCTCCGCCAGGGTTTCCGTATTGAAAAGGAAAACGGCGTGGTAATGGGACAAAAAATTACCCCCATTGAAAAAGCCGGTCTCTATGTGCCCGGTGGCACGGCGGCATATCCTTCCACAGTTCTGATGGACTCCATTCCAGCAAAAATTGCCGGCTGTAAGCAGCTTTGTATTGCTACACCGCCTTCGGCAGACGGAAAAATCAACCCTGTCATTCTGGCGGCGGCAAAGATTGCCGGAGTGGACCGGATTTTTAAAATGGGCGGTGCTCAGGCAATCGCTGCGTTGGCTTACGGCACGCAGACGGTCCCCAAGGTGGATAAAATTGTTGGACCGGGCAATGCGTTCGTGGCAGAGGCCAAGCGCCAGGTGTTTGGCCGGGTGTCCATTGATATGATTGCCGGTCCCAGTGAAATTCTGGTCATTGCTGACGGAAAGAGCAACCCTGCCTATGTGGCTGCGGATTTACTTTCCCAGGCAGAGCACGATAAAATGGCCAGCGCGGTACTGGTGACGGACAGTGAAGAATTGGCACAGGCAGTGGCACAGGAAATTGAAAACCAGCTGAAGCAGCTGCCCCGGGAGGATATTGCCCGGACGTCTATTGAGAATAACGGAAAAATTATCATTGCCCAGGACTTTGAGGACGTTCTGAAGGTGGCAAATGAAATTGCACCGGAGCATCTGGAGCTGTGCGTGGATAATCCCTTTGACTATTTGGATAAGATCGAAAATGCAGGCAGTATTTTTATGGGACGCTATTGCCCGGAAGCGCTGGGAGATTACTTTGCAGGACCCAATCACACGCTGCCAACCTCCGGTACGGCAAGATTTTCCAGCCCACTGTCGGTAGATGATTTTATCAAGAAAACACAATTTACCTATTTTACCCAGGAGGCTTTGAGCCAGGTGGGAGAAAAGGTGGCATTTTTTGCTGAGAAGGAAGGCCTTTCTGCCCACGCAAAAAGCGCGGTTATTCGACTGGAGGAGACATTATGAGTCGTTTTTGCAATCCTAAGCTGGCATCGCTGGAGGCATATACCCCAGGGGAACAGCCTCAGGACAGAACCTATATCAAGCTCAATACCAATGAATCCCCCTATCCGCCGTCCAAGGGCGTGCGAAAGGCAGTGGCCAAGGCAACGGTTGATCGCCTGCGGCTGTACTGCGATCCCAATGCAACCGCGCTGAAAAAGAAGCTGGCGGAGCTTTATGGAGCAGAACTTTCTGAGGTTTTTATCTCCAATGGCTCGGATGATATTCTCAATTTTGCATTTTTGGCGTTTGGAGCAGACGGCATTCTATTTCCGGACATTTCCTATGGCTTTTACGAGGTGTTTGCAAATCTGCACGGATTACCCTTCCAAAAAGTTGCCCTGAAAGAGGATTTCTCCATTGAGGTTAATGACTACTGCGGCAAGGGGAAAATGGTGGTAATCGCCAACCCCAATGCTCCTACCGGACGGACTTTGACGCTGGAGGAAATTGAGAAGCTTTTGAAGGCAAATCCGGACAACGTGGTGCTGATTGATGAAGCTTATGTGGATTTCGGAGGAGAAAGCTGTGTAGGGCTGACGAAGAAATACGCCAATTTGCTGTGCGTCCAGACTTTTTCTAAGTCTCGAAGTATGGCCGGCGCCCGCCTGGGCTTTGCCATCGGCGCACCGGAGCTGATTGCGGATTTGGAGAAGATTAAGTATTCTACCAATCCCTACAACGTCAATACGCTGACGCAGGCGGTGGGATTGGCGGCATTGCAGGAAAACGAATACTATATGGATAGCTGCAAGCGGATTATCAAAAGCCGCGCTTATACGAAAAAACAGCTGGAAAAATTGGGCTTTTCGGTTATACCATCTCAGGCGAATTTCCTGTTTGCAAAAAGCGAAAAAATCGGTGGTATGGAGCTGTATGTGAAGCTAAAGGAAAAGGGCGTGCTGGTCCGGCATTTTGAAAAGGATCGTATTCGTGACTATAACCGGATTACCATTGGAAGCCAAAAGCAAATGCAGGCATTGATTACTGCAATTAAAGAGATTTTAGGAGCGTGTTGATATGAGAATTGCAACCATCAACAGAAAGACTAGAGAAACAGATATTTCTCTGACACTTAATTTGGATGGAACAGGTGCCTGCCAGGTGAATACCGGCTGTGGCTTTTTGGACCACATGCTGACTTTGTTTGCCCACCACGCTGGTTTTGACTTGACAGTTACCTGTGTGGGAGATACGCAGGTAGATTATCACCACAGCGTGGAGGACATTGGCATCGTTTTGGGCGATGCTCTGAAGGAGGCGTTGGGTGACCGTAAGGGCATTACCCGCTACGGAAGCATCCTTCTGCCTATGGATGAGGCGCTGATTATGACGGCGCTGGACATTTCCGGTCGGGGACACCTTTCCTATGGGCTGGAGATTCCTGCGGCACGAGTGGGGGATTTTGATACGGAGCTGGTGCAGGAATTCTTTATCAGCCTGGCCCGCAGAGCTGAGATCACTCTCCACATTCGCCAGTTGGCCGGTTTTAACACCCATCACATTATCGAAGGTGCATTCAAGTCCGTTGCCCACGCATTGGCTATCGCCACCAAAATCAATCCGGAAATGGCAGATCGCATTCCGTCTACTAAAGGAGTTCTTTGATGATCGCAATAATTGATTACGGCGTGGGCAATCTCTTTTCGCTGGTGTCTTCTTTTAAGGCCATTGGCGTAGAAGCGGTGGTTACCGACAATGAGGATGTGATTCGCGCTGCTGATAAACTGATCCTGCCCGGTGTCGGAGCTTTTGGCGATGCCCGTCGAAAGCTGGCGCAGACCGGAATGGATAAGCTGGTTATGCAGGAGGCAGCAAAGGGAAAGCCTATTATGGGCATCTGTCTGGGTATGCAGCTGCTTTTTGAAAAAAGCTATGAATACGGTGAGCACGATGGTCTGGGCTTGCTCAAAGGGGAGACTGTTCCTATGGAGGGTACATTGCCTGCAGGTTACAAGATCCCTCACATCGGCTGGAACGGCCTGATTTTTAAGCAGAATAACCCCTTGTTTCGCTATATTAAGAACGGAGATTTCGTTTATTTTGTTCACTCTTACTATGTGAAAAACTGTGACGATTCTCTGCTTGCTACCACCGAGTACGGTCCGGAGCTTACCGCTGCTGTTGCCAAGGGCAATATCTACGGTTGTCAGTTCCATCCGGAAAAGAGCGGCGAAGTGGGTCTGAACATTTTAAGGGGGTTTGTGGACTTATGATATTGTTTCCGGCAATAGATCTGTATGACGGCAAGGCGGTGCGCCTTTTTAAGGGTGATTACGCGCAGATGACCGTATACAGCCATAACCCCATTGAAATTGCCCGGGATTTTGAGGCCAAGGGCGCAATTTGGGCGCACTTGGTTGACCTGGAGGGTGCAAAGGATGGCACGACTCCCAATCTGGAAATTGTCAAGCAAATCGCAAACGAAACCAGCCTGTCCACGGAAATCGGTGGGGGCATCCGCAATATGCAGACGGTGGCCACTTATCTGGAAAACGGTGTAGATCGTGTGATTTTAGGTACAGCTGCCGTCAATGACGAGGCTTTTTTAAAGGAAGTGGTCGCTGCTTACGGCAAGCGCATTGCCGTGGGTGTGGATGTAAAGGACGGCTTTGTAGCCATCAAGGGCTGGACAGAGAACAGCGCGTACAGCTGCTTCGATTTCTGCCGGAAGATGGTGGATTTGGGGGTGGAGTATCTCATTTGTACCGACATTTCCAAGGACGGCGCTATGCAGGGCACAAACCGGGAGCTGTACCGGGAATTGTCCGAGAAGTTTTCGGTGAACATCACCGCCTCCGGCGGAGTGTCCAGCCTGGAGGACATTCAGGCCTTGCGCAAGCTTAACCTGTACGGCGCAATTGTGGGCAAAGCCTACTATAATGGCGCAATCAGCCTTACTGACGCACTGGAGGCAGCAAAATGATCACAAAAAGAATCATCCCCTGCCTGGATGTGCGAAACGGCAGGGTGGTTAAAGGCACAAATTTTGACAATATCAACGATGTGTCCTCGCCCGTAGAACTGGGCAAGTATTACAGCGCCTGCGGCGCAGACGAGCTGGTATTTTACGACATCACCGCATCCAGCGAGGACAGAAAGCTTTTTACCGACATTCTGACGCAGATGGCGGAAAACGTTTTTATTCCCTTGACTGTGGGTGGTGGCATCAACACGGTGGAGGATTTCGACCGTGTTCTGAAATGCGGTGCAGACAAGGTAAGCGTGAATTCCGGTGCTATTCGGAATCCTGACCTGATTCGACAGGCGGCAGAAAAATACGGAAATCAATGTGTGGTCATTTCCGCTGATGTAAAGCGGGTGGACGGACAGTTCCGGGTATTTGCCAAGGGCGGCCGGGAGGATACCGGACTGGAGGCAATCTCCTGGATCAAGCGGTGCGTGGATAACGGCGCAGGTGAAGTGGTGGTCAATTCCATTGATACCGATGGCGTTCGGGGTGGCTTTGATTTGGAGCTTTTGAAGCTGGTGTGCGATGCGGTTGCTGTACCGGTCATTGCCTCTGGCGGCGCTGGCTGTGAACAGGATTTTGTGGAGCTGTTCCGGGAAATTCCCACCGTAGATGCCGGCTTAGCCGCATCGATTTTCCACTTTGGACAGGTTCGGATTTCTGAGCTGAAGCAAACATTGAAAGAAAACGGAATTACTGTAAGAATTTAAGAGGTGCAAAAGATGGTAAATATTGATGAACTGAAATTTGACAGCAATGGGCTGATTCCTGCCATTGTGGTGGATGCCCATTCCAAAAAAGTGCTGACCTTGGCGTATATGAACAAGGAAAGTCTGGCAATTTCTATGGAGAAAGAGCTGACCTGCTTTTACAGCCGCTCCCGGCAGGAGCTGTGGCTGAAGGGAGAGACCAGCGGCAATTATCAGCACATTGTGTCGATTACTGCGGATTGTGACAAGGATGCACTGGTGGTTGTGGTGGAAAAGGACGGACCTGCCTGCCATAAGGGCACGGACTCCTGCTTCAACGATGAAGTGTTCCAGAGCGAAGATCGCCACGAATTTGCCGTTGATGGCCTGTATGATCTGCTGGTGGGCCGCAAAGAGACAATGCCGGAGGGTTCTTATACCACCTACCTGTTCCAGAAGGGCATCGATAAGATCCTGAAAAAAGTGGGAGAGGAATCTACGGAAGTCATCATCGGCGGCAAAGCCGGAGATAAGGCGGAGACAGTATACGAAATTGCAGACCTGGCCTATCACGTAATGGTACTGATGGTTGAAATGGGCATCACAATGGAAGATATCCGCAAAGAGCTGGCATCCCGGCACGTGATTGACCATAAGGTCAAGCAGGAAAAAATGACCGGAAAGTAAAGAAAAATCGCACCTGCACAGGCAGGTGCGATTTTTGTATCGAGAGGATTATTTCCCCAACTCTTTATTCTTCTTCCAGGCCGCAACAACACATTCTGTTGCCGCAGAGCGAAAGCCCTTGTCCTCCAACACACGAACACCGGCGATGGTGCTTCCACCGGGGGAGCAGACCGCATCCTTTAATGCACCGGGATGCTGCCGGGAAGAGAGGAACATTTGTGCAGCCCCTTCCATGGTGGCGGCGGCATAGACCATCGCCTTATCCCGGGGCAGACCGCAGGCTACAGCGCCGTCAGCCAGAGCTTCAATCATCATATACATATAGGCAGGGCCGCTTCCGGACAGCGCACTGGCGGCATCGATCAAATTCTCCGCAAGGGCATCTACGATGCCGCAGGGAGCCATATCCTTCAGCCAATCAGCCAAAATCTTCTCATCCACCAGCTCATTGTGGCAATAGAGAATCACGCCCTTGCCCACAGCAGTTGGTGTGTTGGGCATAATGCGGATAATGGGCAGCTTGACGCCAACCATCGCTTCAATCTGGCGGATTTCCACACCGGCAGCCATGGAAATCAACAAAGGCTTTTTCTCAGCCAGAATATCCTTCAGAGGTGCCAGACAGGATGAAAGAATGTGGGGCTTCACGGCCAGAAAAATCCGGTCACAGTTCTTGACAAGGGCTTCGTTGCCCAGATGTGCAATACCTTGTGCGTGGGCAAATTCCTTGGCTTTTTCAGAAAAGTCTGCGATTGCAATGTCTTTTGTGGAATGACTGAGGGCGCATACCAGACTGGAACCCATATTGCCGCAGCCAATAAAACCGTATTTCATAAATAACCTCCTTACCGGATGTGTCCGGTACCGTGGATAACATATTTATAGGTGGTCAGCTCCCGCAGGCCCATCGGACCACGGGCGTGGAGCTTTTGCGTGGAAATGCCCATTTCACAGCCCAGACCGAATTCACCGCCATCGGTAAACCGGGTAGAGGCGTTGACATAGACAGCGGCGCTGTCTACCCCGGAGACGAAGACTTGCTCCGCTTCTTTGTTTTGGGTGACAATGGCTTCGCTGTGACCGGTGGAATGGGCGGCGATGTGTGCCACTGCTTCCGCGACTCCGTCCACACACTTCACAGCCAAAATGTAGTCTAAGAACTCGGTATCGAAATCGGCTGGTGTTGCCGGTGTGCCGGAAATGATTGCTGCGGCAGTTTCATCCAGCCGTAACTCCACCTGGGGAATGCGCTGCTGCAGCATAGGAAGAAAGGCAGGGGCAATCTCCTTGTCCACCAAAAGCACTTCCTCTGCGTTGCAGACGCTGGGGCGGCTGGTTTTTGCATTTTCAATGATCGCCGCAGCCATATCCAAATCAGCGGTTTTCTCCACATACACATGGCAGATGCCGGTGCCGGTGGCAATACAGGGGACAGTTGCTGTGCGGACACAGGCGTTGATTAAGCCTGCACCGCCCCGGGGAATCAACAAATCCACATAGCCGTTGGCAGTCATCAAAGCGGTGGCGCTTTCCCGGGAGGTATCCTGCACCAGATTGATGGCGTAGGGGGAAATCCCAACCTTACGCAGTCCGCTGCGCAATGCTTCCACAATGGCGTTGGCACTGCGGAAAGCCTCTTTTCCGCCGCGCAGGATACAGACGTTGCCGCTTTTTAAGGCCAGAGCAGCGGCATCGCTGGTGACATTGGGGCGGCTTTCATAGATAATGGCAATCACGCCCATTGGCACGGAGACCTTTTGGATTTGCAGACCGTCAGCCCGGGTATGCTCCTCCAGAGTCAAGCCCACCGGGTCCGGCAATGCGGCCACATCCCGAATGCCCTGCGCCATCCCGGCGATGCGTTGGGAGGACAAACGAAGACGGTCCAGCATCACGGTGGAAATAGAAGCTTGCGCTGCCTCTAAATCCAGAGCATTGGCGGAAAGAATTTCAGCTTCGCAGGCAAGCAAAGCGTCTGCCATTGCAAAAAGGGCAGCGTTTTTTTCCTGGGTTGTCAGCCGCGCAATGTCAGCTTTCAGCGCCTTGGCGTTGGTTAACATCGTTTTCATAGGCATTTCTCCGAAAAAGTAGTTCCCACAGCTTTGCCGTCGAGAATATCGTAAAGATTTTCGGGGCGGTTGCCGTTGGCGATGACCATATCACAGCCGCAGGCAAGGCAAATTTCTGCCGCCCGGAGCTTGGTTACCATGCCGCCGGTGCCCTGGGTCGTGGAGCTGACACCTGCCAGAGACAGAATCCGGTCATCCACTTTGGAAACCTTCTGCAGCAGCTGCGCATCAGGCTGAATATGGGGGTCGGCGGTGTAAAGACCGTCAATATCGGAAAGAAGCACCAGCAAATCAGCGTGGATGCTTTTAGCCACCAGAGCGGCCAGAGTGTCATTGTCGCCAATCACGATTTCGTTGGTGGCAATGGTATCATTTTCGTTGATGATGGGAAGTGCACCCAATTCCAGCAGGCGATTGAGTGTGTTGATAAAGTTAATGTGCCGGATTTCGTTGTCAAAGTCCTCACCGGTAATCAAAAGCTGGGCGACGGTATGATGATATTCGCTGAACAGTTTGTCGTATGTATACATCAGCTCGCATTGACCCACGGCGGCAGCTGCCTGCTTGGAAGGGATGTCAGTCGGCCGTTGCAAAAGGCCCAATTTTCCCACGCCCATTCCAATCGCGCCGGAGGAAACCAGAATCACCTCATGACCGGCGTTTTTGATGTCGCACATAATTTTGCACAGCGTTTCCACCCGGCGGATATTTAAGTGACCGGACGGATGGGCCAGGGTCGAGGTGCCAATTTTAACCACGATACGCATAGCATTTCCTCCAAAAAATACATTTTTCTTATTGTATCGCTTTTTTTTCGGAAAGTAAAGCAAAAAGTATGAAAATAAAAGAAAAGCACGCCTTTAAGGCGTGCTTTCAGGGAATTCATTATAGCTTTTCCATTTCTGTCCGGATTGCATCCTCCATATCGGCCTTCTCGGTGAAAACCTTGTTGGGATCCCGCAGCTTTTCAAATTCATCAAAATACCGAATGCCAAATTCGTAAAGCGCCTTGGCGTTAAAGTGCAGATTATCAGGATTTGCACCCAAGCCTTCGGCGGAAACAAAGCCGGTCATAGGATGCTTTTGTGCAATTTTCTTTAAGGCATCATTGACATATACATAGTTCTTCAGCTTTTCATCCAAGGGACAATCCTTGAGAAAATCTCCCAGACCGCCCAGCAAAAACGGCACATCCTGCAGCGCAAGCTCTTCCCTCAATGTATTCATCAAAGGGATAAACCGTTCTTCATAGGTGGCGTGCAGGGATACATCGCAATCCGCTTCGCCCTGATGCCACAAAACGCCTGCGATGGTTGAGGTTCTGGAAGCAAGTCTTGCCTGATAAACGGCGTGGTCAAACAAAAGTCCGCCGGGCTTCCATTGCTCCAGACTCGTTCCGCCGTCTGCGCAGGGAATCAGCCCAACCTCCACGCCGTATTTTTGGGCGTATTTTTCAGCAAAGCTTTCTGCCAGGTTCACGCCGGAGAAATCCCTGTCCGGATTGACGGGACGGAAAAACTCCTGCCAGCGACCGTTACGCAGTACCAGTATGCCTGTGGGATCGATTTTTTCGGCTTCCGGAAGATACCCTCGCCCAGCCATATTGGATTGTCCGATTAGTAAGAAAGAATGGATCATAATGAAGCTCCTTTAAAATGGAAGAGTTATTCTTTGGTTAATACCTTTTTCTGCCAGGATTTTTGGTTACACTTGGGGCAACACATATATCTTGTTCTGCCCATGTGGGGCGCAAAATTTACAGCCTTGTAGGTGGGAATCGAGCGATGACCGCATTTTTGACATTCGTAGTATCCTGCCACCTGCTCAATGCGCAGCAAAAAGGGGCAAGAGATGGCAATGGGCAGCATACCAATCACAATCAGAGTGATCCGCAGCCAATCCTCCATAGGTGCAAAGGAGGCGATGATCATCAGCGCAAGCATAATCACAACAGCCAGAACGCCTACAATCACTTCCAAGGTCAGTAGCCACTTGTCTGCAAGCTCCTTCTGCTTGATCATTTCCAGCATTTTTTGTTCCATTTCTTTGTCACGATTTTCCATTGTAACAACCTCCCCACTTAATAAATCGTTTACAGTAATTTTGAGGGTATCACACAGCTGCAGCATAATGGAAGAATCCGGCAGGGTTTTGCCTGTTTCCCATTTTGATACGGCCCTGTCGGTAATACACAGCTTTTCTGCCAGCTGTGCCTGTGTCAGACCTTCTTTTTTTCGGCACGCAGCTATGAATCTGCCAATTTTGATTTGATCCATAGGTCGCCTCCTTTCCCTCTCAGTATAGATACGGGAGGATAGAAAATCTACATACCGTCGGTTGAGTGGGGAAATATCAACCAACGGTGGAGTTTTTGCAACAGTTAACAGTATTATACCATTTTTTTCGAAGAAGTGCAACGCTGTTTAAAGGAATACAAAAAGTCCCACATCCCAAGGTGTCGGACTTTTCGTAGCTGTAACGAACCATTTAGATGTCGCTTTATTTTATGAAAAACAGATATTCCTTCTAAACATAAAAATATTTTTACCGCCCGCGATACTCTGCCTTCAACACTTCCGCCATTTCCTCAGGAGACTCCTGACATCCTCCTGCAAGCCAAAGTTTGATAATGGCATTAAGTCCATTCCTGAAAAACTCAATATGATACTTAAGGTTATTGTTCAGCTGTTCTTTTTCTGCTCGTTTTGAGTCGTATATTGAGATTAGAAATTTTTCATCATAACACAGCTTGAAATAAGTTTTGTAGAAAATTTCATTTTCTTTAATATGCTTGAACATTTTGAGGGCGCCGGTACGCTCATTAAAATAATCGTAATCAGCAAACAGACTGCTGAATTCATTTTCCAGCTTTTCTCTTGTTTTATCGGCAAGATCAAATATATCAACGTAGTTGGCATAGAAGGTACTGCGATTCAATTCCGTCATTTTAATAAGATCTGAGACGGTAATGTCCTTAATTTCGTGGGTTTGCAATCGTTCTATAAACGCCCGTTCAATTTTCTCTTGGGACTCTCTGCGTCGCTTATTGTTCTTTACGTTCATAATAATTCCTTATTATTCCAACAGTTGTTGCTCCATTGTTGATTGTTTTGTCGCGCTGCAATGATTATATTATATTTGCAATAAAAATACAAGCGTTGGTTTAATGAAAGGAGATTTCAAAATGAAAAAAAGTAGTTTTGTTGCATTGATTTTAGGAACTGTAAGTGGGGTGCTGTTTGCACTCGGTATGTGTATGGCACTTCTGCCTGAATGGGAAGCCTTCACAGAAGGTATCATTTTTGGTGCTGTTGGCATTGTTCTCAGCGTTGTCACAGCACTTATCTGGTGCAAAATGGAAAACAAAAAGATGCCGAAGATGAATGGAAAGAATGTATTGCGCATCATTTACGCCATTGTTGCTATCTTGGTGCTTGGCGTAGGTATGTGTATGTGCCTTGTGTGGGAGCAAATTATTTGGGGCACACTTGTCGGACTGCTTGGTATCATTATGCTGATTGCGCTCATTCCGATGATTAAAGGCATCAAATGAAAGCATTAGACCTTGTAAGAAGCCCTTATACAAGTTTGGCATTTAATGTTGCTTATGCGCTGGGCAACTGTATCATAGGCTTTCTTACACATTCGTGGTGGTTTATTACAGTAGGTGCGTATTATACGGTACTTGCAATCACAAGATTTTCTGTGTTGCAGGTTAAAAGAAAAGCGGGTGGCAATTACGATGCTGAGCTTTCTGTACGGCGCATTACGGGAATTTTATTGGTTGTACTTTCCTTTTGCATAGTGGGTGTTAATATATTGTCCGCTGTTCAGGATAGAGGTACCGCCTTTCACGAAATTGCAATGATTGCCATTGCCACATACACATTTGCTAAGATTATCATTGCCGTGATTGGTATGGCAAAAGTAAAACGTTCTGCTTCCCCGGTAGGAAAGACACTTCGCAATATAGCGTTGGCGGATGCGTGTGTTTCTATTTACACAATGCAAAGATCAATGGTCGTGTCCTTTCCGGGCCTGGAGGCACCAAGCATCTTATTATTGAACACTTTGACGGGAACAGCAGTATGGATTGTTGTACTGCTTCTTGGAGTCAATCTGATTGGAGGGAAATATGCAGATATGGCGAAATCAAAAATTGTAAAGGCAAACGAACAAATTGCCGAAGCAGTAACCGGCGGCTACAAAAAAATTGAAAAAGGAGTAGTAGGCGGATACAAAAAGATCGAGCAAGGTGTTGTTGATGGCTATACCAAAATTGAAGATAAGTTTGTAGGTGCTTACCTCACAAAAGAAGGAGAAACCGTAGAGGAAGCAAAGGCAAGACTGAAAGAGAAAAATAAATAACAAGGAAGCCTTGGCAAAGAATCGTTGCTGCGGCTAACCGGAACAAAAAAACTGACACAAAAAGCAGAATAAGGAAAAGAACAGTCCTGAAGCCGCGATGGCTTCAGGACTTTTTACTGTTGGTTATTACGAACGATTGTGATGCTGCATAATCAGACGGAAAATGGCGTTATTCAGAAAATTTCTCAACAAATTCTATAATAGGGGTATTATCTGTCAGCCCGTGAGGATGGTGAGAACAGTTTTCTTTGCCGATTGCTAAAATAATTCCACCGTTTTTGCGGTAATATTCTTCCAGAATCGCTCCGTTTTCGTCATAAGGAACAATGTCATCAGAATCTCCATACACCATAACGACGGGGATTTTGTTTTCTAAAAGTAAATGCATCTTATCGATGGGATGCTCTCGATACTTCATAAGCTGTACCAGATCCATACCGGTTGCCTGGATAAATTCCTGCATCATTGCATCGTTTGCTTTTCCCAAACCGGCAGGGCATGACAGCAAATTCAATACCGGCGCATCCAAATAAATGGCAGAGACACATTCGGGATATTTTGCAGCAAATTTACTTGCGATAAGCCCGCCACAGCTCATACCGACGGGAACACATTTTTCATATAACCCGTATGTTTCCGACAAATATGCTGCAAACCGCTTTTTTGCATCAAGGTCTTCATCCAGGCACCAACGGGTAATATTTTTAACAAATGCAAGATGCCAGCCTTTTTTTAGCATTTCGATTTCAAATTGCGGAAAAGCATTGAAGTATTCCGTTTTTAACAACCAGTTTTTGTTCTCGTTTGCTTTCTCGGGGAAAACAAGAATGGCGGATCTTCCTTCAAAGGAAAAATCAAGCCGCTTAAAACCGTTCCATGTAGATTCTGTCATTGAAATGTCACCACCTTTATTTCACTATAACATAGCACCATTATAAAGTCAATGCGGGAGAGCCGACTTTCGAGTCTGCCTCAATACAAAAAAGATATTTTTGCTGTTTTTGCGTATGAATTCGAACTCTTACAGAAAATGAAATCCTTGCTGACGCAAGGATGAAATCAGCTAAAGCTGATGAAATCTTCGGCTTTGCCTCAGATGAAATTAAATCCACCCATCCGCCGTCGAGGCGGATTTCATCCCCACAGGGGATTTCATCATCGAAGATGATTTCACCCACCCAAAAGGGTGGATTTAGTTGAAAAAGCGACTTGTCGAAACAAGTCGCTTTTTCTGGTGGGGGAGGACGGATTCGAACCATCGAAGCGATACGCAGCAGATTTACAGTCTGTCCCCTTTGGCCACTCGGGAACTCCCCCATATTCAATTTAGTCCGCTCCGTTTGGAGCCGGTAGACGGACTCGAACCCCCGACCTGCTGATTACAAATCAGCTGCTCTACCAACTGAGCTATACCGGCGGCTCAAACAGAACACGCTTATTATATCGATGTACAAGCATTTTGTCAAGCATTATTTTGCGTTTTTTGAAAAAATGCGCGATAGGGAATGCCCCTGCCAACCGGCAGGGGCATTTACATCCTTACAGTTCAATTTCCAGCTTGGAAACAACAGCCGCACAACGGGGGCAGAGGTCGTCTGCACCGGCATTGACGGAGTGCATCCAGCACCGGGGGCACTTGGCACCCTTTGCCTCGGAAACTGCAATGGTCAGTTCCGGATAGTTCACACCGGTACCGACTTCAGCACCTTCCTCAGCATCAGCCCATTCGCAGGCGGAAACAATGCAGATTTCAGCCAGATTGACATCGGCGCAAGCGGACTTCAGCTCAGCGCTGTCTGTCGCCAGAGCCACATAAGCTTCCAGTGCCTTGCCGATACGCTTGTCAGCACGGGCTTTTTCCAAAATGCCGTTGACATCCTGACGCAGCTTCATAATGGTTTCCCATTTCTCCATTGCGGCAGCATCCAAAGCGTAGGCGGCAAAATCGGTGGGCATCTGGTTCAGCAGCACATTGCGGCCGTCATCGCCGCTTCTGTGAGGCATCATCTGCCAGATTTCGTCACAGGTAAAGGCCAGAATGGGGGCGAACAGCTTTGCCATAGCATCGACGATGAGATACAGTGCGGTCTGAGCGGAACGACGGCGCAGGCCGTTGGCGTCCTCGCAGTACAGCCGATCTTTGATGATGTCCAGATAGAAGCTGCTCAGTTCTACCACGCAGAAATCGTTGATGGCGTGGGAAATCAGGTGGAATTCATAGTTCTCATAGGCCTTGCGGCAGATTTTTACCAGCTCATCCAGCTTGGTCAGCGCCCACTTATCCAGCTCTTCCAAATCAGCAGGGGGAACCAAATTGTTGGCATCGAAATCATTGAGGTTGCCCAGGCAGTACCGTGCGGTATTGCGGAACTTCAGGTAGTTCTGCGCAATCTGCTTGAAAATTTCCGTGGAGCAGCGCACATCGGCGTGATAATCGGAGGAAGCAGCCCACAAGCGGATGATATCGGCACCGAAATCCTTAATCAAGTCAGCCGGGTCAACGCCGTTGCCCAGAGACTTGTGCATGGCTCTGCCCTGACCGTCAACAACCCAGCCGTGAGTGAGCACTTGCTTGAAGGGTGCGCCCTGATCCAGAGCGCCGACAGAGGTCAAAAGGCTGGACTGGAACCAACCGCGGTACTGGTCTGCGCCTTCCAGATATACATCAGCAGGCCACAGCTCAGGTGTGCGGTGCATCAGGGATGCAAAGTGGGTAGAACCGGAGTCGAACCAGCAGTCCAGCGTGTCAGTTTCCTTCCGGAAGACCTTGCCGCCGCAGTGAGGACAGGTGAAGCCATCGGGAACCAGCTCCATTGCTTCGCGCTCAAACCAGATATTGGAGCCGTGCTCGTCAAACAGATTGGACAGCTTCTCAATGCTTTCCGGCGTGGAGACGGGCTTGCCGCAGTCTTCACAGTAGAAGACAGGGATGGGCAGACCCCAGCGACGCTGACGGGAGATACACCAATCTGCACGTTCCCGAATCATACTTACCATCCGGTCACCGCCCCAAGCGGGGAACCACTGCACATTTTCGATGGCTTCCACGGCCTGATCCTTAAAGGACTCCACAGAGCAGAACCACTGGGGAGTGGCGCGGAAGATGACCGGCTTCTTACAGCGGTCGTGATGGGGGTAGGAGTGCACAATCTCTTCGGAAGCGAACAATGCGCCGCTTTCTTTCATATCAGCCAGAATGACGGGATTGGATTCTTCCGTCTTCATACCTTCGTACTTTCCGGCATAGTCCGTGTGGCGACCGTAATCATCCACAGGAACTACCAAATCCATACCGTAACGCATACAGGTCTGATAGTCATCTGCACCGAAGCCGGGCGCGGTATGGACACAGCCGGTACCGGAATCCATAGTGACATACTCAGCGTTGACCAAACGGGAGGTCTTGTCCAGGAAGGGGTGCTGTGCCAGCATATTCTCAAAGAACTGACCGGGATAGGAGGCCAGAATTTCATAGTTCTCAAAGCCGCCCATTTTCATAGTCTTTTCCATCAGAGCTTCTGCCATGATGTAGGTCTCACCGTTGTCAGCTTTTACCAGCACATAGGAATCTCTGGGGTGCAGGCAGATTGCCATATTGCCGGGCAGTGTCCAGATGGTGGTGGTCCAGATGACGAAATAGGTCTTGCTCAGGTCAAAGCCTGCCAGCTTGCCCAGGTCATCCTTCATTGCGAATTTGACATAAACAGAGGTACAGGGGTCGTCCTGATACTCAATATCGGCCTCAGCCACAGCGGTGGCACAGAAGGGACACCAGGTGACGGGCTTTAAGCCCTTGTAAATGTAGCCCTTGTCGAACATCCGTCCAAAGACCTTCACTTCCTGGGCTTCAAAATGCTTGTCCATGGTACGATAGGGCTCTTTCCAGTCGCCCACAACGCCCATACGCTTGAAGCCGGCCATTTGCTTCTGGATGAAGTCCTCAGCAAAGTCCTCGCAGGCCTGACGGAACTGGGGAACGGTCATATCCTTATTCAGCTTGCTCTTGCTCTTTTCGATGGCGCGCTCAATGGGCAGACCGTGATTATCCCAGCCGGGGACATAGGGGGTGTAGAAGCCCATCATGGCATGGCTGCGGATGATAAAGTCCTTCAATGCCTTGTTCAGAGCGTGACCCATGTGAATGTAGCCGTTACTGAAGGGAGGGCCGTCGTGGAGAATGAAGGGGGGCAGATCCTTGTTCTTTTCCAGCATGGCACCGTACAGGTCCATTTCCTCCCACTTTTCCAGCATACCGGGCTCTCTGGCAGGCAGACCGGCTTTCATCGGAAAGTCGGTTTTTGGGGTAATGATTGTATTTTTGTAATCCATTGGTAAAACCTCCGTGTAATATACAGTAAAAATAAAGTTCTGTGCCTATAAGAAAACGCCTTTGTCCCTTACAGTAAGAGACAAAGGCGAATAACCTCTGCGGTACCACTCTTGTTCCGGTTTCCCGGCACTTATGTGCGCTGTATCGGGCGCAAAACCGGCACAGCCTACCACCCATACGGGCTTCGGTGTGCAGCTCGGAGGGGATATGCCACGCTTCTTTATCGCTGTTTCTCACCAATCACAGCTCTCTGAGGATAGGGAAAAGCGGGCACGTGTCCTCGTCATCGCATAAAGCTTTCGTTATTTACGCTGAGTAGGGCTATAATCCGGCCCAAAGTTCTTGCTCAAGTCGGAGAATTTGTTGTTCATCTCCAGCAAAGGATCTTCCACAGCACGCTTGGAAACGGGATCATCAACTGAACCAATGAAGGCTTCCAGATTGAGGGAAATCTCATCGGCTACTTCAGCAGTCTTGTCAAGGGGCTGAAGATCCGGCTGACTCTCGTAGTCATACATTGTAGTGGAAGTGGGGGCAGGGGGGTTCGCAGCTTTAATCTGCTCCAGCGCCTGCAGGCAATCGTTCAGCTGTGCAGTCAATGTGTCAATCTTGGCAGCAGCCAAACGGCGTGCTTCCTCCACACGCTCATTTTCAGCTTTGATAAGCGCGTCAGCGTTCTTGGTATTTTCAGCAGCAAGGGCGTTGGCGTCTGTCAACATCTGGGTGCACTTGGCCTCAGCTGCCTTCACCATATTGTCACAGGTTTTTTGCGCGTTAACAATCGCGTCCTTCATCGATTCTTCGTTGTTGCGATACTCTTCCAGCTTGGAAACCAGAATCCGCATTTTGCTTTTCAGAAGGGCGTTTTCCTTATACAGAGTGACATAGTCCTCTGTCAGCGGGCCGAGCACATCATCAACGGATTGCATATCGTAACCGCCAAAGGTTGCTCTGCTGAATGAAATCTGTTCAATTTGTTGCGGTGTAATCATAATGTAGCCTCCTCCTGTCTGTTAAACATAGGATTCAACTTCGGTCTGCAGGTTTTCCAAATCGCCAATAACATCCATATTGTGGGGGCAGAACAGGTAAGTGGACTGGGCGACCTTCTTTACCTTGCCGTCCAAAGCATAGGCACAGCCGGACAGGAAGTCCACCACGCGGCGAGCCATTGCCTTGTCCACATTTTCCATATTGACAATAACGGCTTTTCTGTTGCGCAAATCATCAGCAGCCTTGGAAGCATCATTAAAATTGCCGGGATGGAACAGAACGACCTCCTGCTTGTTGCCCAGGCTTACAACCTGTCCGCTGAAAGCGGTGGTGCCGGTAGGCTTTGCAGCAGGCTCGCTGCCGGCACTGTTAAAAGCGGGTGTCCGGCGGCTGCGGGCAGGACGCTCCTCAACAGGCTCTTCCTCGTAGGTTTCAATTTCTTCCTCATATTCATCATACTCGTCTTCGGAGTACGGCTGTGTAAACTTCTTCATATTATCCCAAAAACTCATAATTAAATCCTCCAGTATGTTCCCGTCTTATGATGTCAGGTATAATGTCGTTGTCCAAAGATAGCTGTTCCAATGCGCACCATCGTGCTTCCGCAGGCGATGGCATCTGCAAAATCGTCAGACATACCGATGGACAATATATCTACACATACATTATCGCTTTTTTTTGCCGTTATGTCAACAGAAAGGTTGTACATTTTTTGAAAAAATTTGCAATTATCACCCGAATTTTGCGAAATGGGGGGAATTGCCATCAATCCGCGAAGCCGAATGTTGGGAAAAGAGGAGAATTGTTCCACCAGAGGGAGAATTTCCCCTGCGGAAAAACCGCTCTTGCTTTCTTCCTGACCGATATTGACTTCCAGCAGAATATCCTGACAGATGCCCTGTCGGACAGCCTCTGTCTGAATGGCCTGAAGCAGACGCAGACTGTCCACGCTTTGAATCAGGTCTACCTGCCCTACAACCTGCTTGACCTTGTTGGTCTGCAGGTAGCCGATAAAGTGGACAGGAGCGCCCTCGTAGGCGTTTTCAGACCGCTTTTGCACCAATTCCTGCACCCGGTTTTCTCCGCAGGCATCCACACCGGCGGCAATGGCGGCACGAACAGCCTGAGAATCATTCATTTTGGTGGCGGCACAAAGGCGGATGTCATCGGGATTGCGTCCGGCGGTGATGGCCGCCTTTGCCATTTCCTCCCGAATCCGGGCAATATTTTCAGCAATGGACATAGTAAGCCTTCTTTCTGTACAACAGGTATGTCATCGCGATTTACAATCGCTTGTGCGACGTGGCGATCCCCTCCAGTATTCCCAGAACCTATGGGGATTGCCACGCCAGTGTGCGCACTGGCTCGCAATGACAAATATAGGATGTATAAAACAAGCGACGGAAGCGGTCTCCGTCGCTTGTTTGCTCATGCAGTAGCAGCTGCTTTCAGCGGTCGCATCGGTGCCAGGGTCGAGATGGCGTGCTTGTAAATCATTTGCTGCTTGCCATCGGATACCAGCACTACCACAAAGCTGTCATAGCCTGTGATGATTCCACGGAGTTGAAAGCCATTCATTAAAAATAGCGTGACCGGAACCTTTTCCCGGCGCACTTCCTTTAAAATGGCTTCCTGTAAATTGATTAACTCGGACATATATGTATACCTTCTTTCTTTGGGATATACATATAGTAACAGATGTCACTTGTCGAATTGACGCACAAGCTGTCTGGCCTGTGCAAGAATTTCGGAAAAATCCTCTCCCGGATGACGCACCAGCCAATTCATATCCGGATTGCGGCGAAACCAGGTGAGCTGACGCTTGGCGTAGTGACGGGAGGCTTTGCGAACCTCCTCCGCGGCGGCTTCAACTGTACCATATCCTTCCAGAGCGGCTACAAATTCCTTATAGCCGATGGCCTGCAGGGAGGTGGCCTTCGCAGGAATGCCGCTGGACAAAAGAGCGCGAATTTCCTCCACCAGTCCTTGCTCCAGCATCAGGCTGACACGCAAATCAATTCGCTGATAAAGTGCCTGCCGGGGGTCAAAATCCAACCCAATCCACAGTGGCTGATACCGGGGTGGAATGGCCTGCGTGCGCAGATTGTGCGCGGTGATGGTTTCTCCGGTTTCTTCAAATACCTCCAGCGCGCGGAGAATCCGCTTTCGGTCGGCAAGGTGAAGCTTCGCGGCTGCATCCGGATCAATGGCCTGGAGTCTGGTTAACATAACATCCATACCCACTTCATCCGCTTCTTTTTCCAGACGCTCTCTTGCGCCGGTAGAGGGGTATGGAGCAAAGGTGTTGCCCCGAATGAGGGAGTCCATATAAAGCCCGGTGCCGCCGGCAATGATGGCGGTCTTTCCTCTGGCAAGAATGTCATCTAAAATGGGCGTGGCCATCTCGCAGTAGCGGCTGACGGAGAAATCCTCATCAGGCTCTGCAACATCCAGCATATAATGGGGGATTCCCTGCTGTTCTTCCAAGGTGGGCTTGGCGGTGCCAATGTCCATCCGCCGATAAAGCTGCATAGAGTCGCAGGAAATAACTTCACCGTCAAATTCCTTTGCCAGCTCCACTGCCAATGCGGTTTTGCCGGAGGCTGTTGGCCCAGCGATACATATTATTTTTTGCACGGGCGATGCCTCCTCTAAGAATGCTGTCATTGCGAGCAAGTGTGTTCACTGGCTCGCAATGACACGGTATTTTTTATGTTCTTTTGAACTGTTTTTCCAGTTGCTTTTTGCTCAAAGAAACGCAGATGGGACGACCGTGGGGACAGTATTTCAAATCCTCCCGGGACATTACTTGTTCTACCAGAGCCAGCAGCTCCTTTTCATCGTTGACCCAGCCGGCCTTGATGGCGGCCTTGCAGGCAACGGTGTGCAAAATCTCGTCCCGGACGGTATCTGCTTTTTCACGCCGGCCGCGAAGCAAATCTGCCGCCAGCGTTTCTGCCACATCTGCGGCGTCCTTGATATCCAAATCCATAGGAATCTGCCGCAGCAAAACGGTGTTGTCGCCAAATTCATCAATTTCAAAGCCCAGCTCCAGCAGCATTGCAGTATTATTCAGCAATTCTGCTGTGGCTTCTGCACTCAGCCGCACCGCAATGGGGGACAGAAGCACTTGGGAAGAAATGGTTTCCTGATTGGCCTTCAGTTTTTCAAAAAGAATACGTTCGTGGGCAGCATGCTTATCAATTAAGAAAGCATCCTCGCCCTGTTCTACAATAATATAGCTTTGATACAGCTCACCCACCATCCGCCACGGGATTTCCCTGGGAAGCTCCACAATCTCCTGCTCCTGAATAACGGGGGCGGGAACAACTGCCTTTTCCGGCTTATTCGTCTCCGGCAACGGGGGAAGCACCTGCGGCGTAACGACAGTTTTCTGGATAGGGGTGCTTTGCTGACGTTCTACTGCACGATAGGTGGCAACCGCGGCTTCCTTTTTGGGCTGGGGTGCAGATTGCACCGCAGCAGAAAAATGCTTGTACTCTTCAGCAGTCATGGTACGGAAGAAGGTTTCCTGCTTCGGGGCAGGCTTCTTCTCCTCGTTGGTGGCTGTGGCTGTAGGCTTCGGCTTAAACTGTACCTGAGGCCGGTCAGTTTGCTTGTTCAGCCCACCCAGAACACCGTAGTGGATACAGTCAAAAACCGTCTTTTCCGACAGGAATTTTACTTCCGTTTTGGCCGGATGGACATTGACATCCACCGCGTTCGCCGGCAAGCGAAGATGCAGCACGCAGGCGGGGAATTTTCCCACCATCAGCTGATTGCGATAAGCCTCTTCCAATGCGGCAACCAACAGCTTGGAGCGCACCGGACGGTCATTGACAAAAAAGGCCTGCATATTTCGGCTGGGTCGTGCATCGGAGGGCTTGGAAACAAAGCCGGTAACGGTATAGTTATCCCAGCGGCTGTCTATTTTCACCATTTTTCCGCAATCCCGGCCATAGACGCAATAGGCCGCATCCTCCAGATTCCCGGAGCCGGGGGTGGAAAGAACCTGCTTGCCATCACGCAAATAGACAAAGGCCACCTCAGGATGTGCCAGAGCCTGAAGCTGTACGGCGGCGGTGACACGACCGCCCTCCACAGAATCCGCCTTCATAAATTTCATCCGGGCAGGGGTGTTGAAAAACAAATCCCGTATCACAATGGTGGTGCCATTGGGGCAGCCTACCTCGGATTCTTCCGTGATGACACCGGCCTCCAAGTGAAGGTCGGTACCGCTGATACTGCCGGGAGTCTTGGTCATCAGGTCAATCCGGCTGACAGAGGCAATGGCCGCCAAGGCTTCTCCCCGGAAGCCCATAGTGCCGATGGCTGCCAAATCCTCAGCAGTGCGAAGCTTGGAGGTGGCGTGACGCAAAAAGGCAGTTCTGGCATCCTCGGGAGCCATTCCGCAGCCGTCATCGGTGACCCGGATAAAGGTCATCCCACCGTCCTTGATTTCCACGGTGACTTTGGACGCCCCGGCATCTACGGCATTTTCCAGAAGCTCCTTGACCACGGAGGCAGGACGCTCCACCACCTCTCCGGCGGCGATTAAATTGGCAATATGCTGAGAAAGTTGCAGAATTTTGGGCATCTCAATCACCTCAAAAGCATCATACTGATAAAGTTCACCAGGCAGTGAAGAAGAATAGGACAAATCAAAGAACCGGAAAGCCGGTATGCACCGGCAAGGCAGATGCCTGCCGGAATGTACTGGATGAAACACAGAAACAGTGTCCACGGCGGGTAAATGCCGATATAGTTAATGATATGGATGGCGCAAAATGCGGCAACGGATACCACCCACGCACCGATGGGACTGAAATCGTACAATCCACGAAACAGTGCGCCCCGAAACAGACATTCCTCCGCAACCGGGACAAGGAAAACGGTGCTGAAAAACATCAGCCAATAATCCTGCGCCACCAGCTGCTGTACGCCGACATCGTTGACGCTGAAATGGGCGGGCTCCAGAACCAAAAGTGCCTGCGCCAGTATAAAATTCATTACCCAATAGGCGACCAATCCCAGTCCTGCGACAGCAATGACGCCCCAGAAAACCTCCGGTAAGCGCCGCAGCTGCCCCCACAGATACCGACGGAAAATCACACCTATCGATATAAAATTCAGAGAAAAGAAAACAAGATTCACATCCGTGGCAGGAAGGGGCGTGGGGAGCAGCTTGTTGCAAAGGTGCAGCAGACTGGGAAGAAACAGCGCCTGGAAAAGCAGATAGCAAATTCCCAGCAGAAGCTCCTTCCTGCTCAGACAGTGGGACTTAAATTCAGTAATATTCATTGATTCAACATTTTCTTAAGCTTATAAAGCTCGTTCATCGCCTCAATGGGCGTCAGCGTTTCCACGGAAATAGCAGAAAGGGCATCGCAAACCTGCTGGCTGCGCAAATCCATCATACTGATCTGCTCATCCTCCGCAGGACATTCCCTGTGGATATGTACCACACCGGCTTCCTGCTCCAGCTCCTCCAGAATTTCCTTGGCACGGGCAATCACCCCATTGGGAAGCCCAGCCAGCTTTGCAACCTCAACACCATAGCTGTCATCGGTTGCATCGGGGATGATTTTCCGCAGGAAAATCATCTTGTCTCCCCGCTTTTTCACCGCAATGTTGTAGTTCTTTACATTGGGCAGCTTGTCTTCCATTGCGGACAGCTCGTGATAGTGGGTGGCGAACAGGGTTTTTGCGCCCAGCTTTTTGGGATTTGCGGCATATTCCAGTACGGCACGGGCAATGGCCATACCGTCATAGGTGGAGGTGCCACGACCGATTTCGTCCAGAATCAGCAGGCTTTTTCCGGTTGCATATTTCAAAATAGAGGCAACCTCCGACATTTCAACCATAAAGGTGGATTGCCCGGAAGCCAAATCATCGCTGGCTCCGATACGGGTGAACACCCGGTCTACAATGCCGATGCGGGCGGCGCGAGCCGGCACGAAAGAGCCGATTTGTGCCATCAGGACAATCAATGCGACCTGCCGCATATAGGTGGATTTACCGGCCATATTCGGACCGGTGATAATGCTCACCTGATGGTCGGCGCTGCCCAAATCTGTATCGTTGGGAACAAAAAGAGAGTCCGTGAGCATTACTTCCACCACAGGATGTCGGCCGTCAGTAATGGAAATCTCATTACCAAGGGTAATTTCCGGACGGCAGTAGCCCCGCTGAACGGCTACGGTGGCCAGACTGCACAGCACATCGGCTGTGGCCACAGCGGCGGCGGTGCTTTGCACGCGGCCGGCCTGCTGGGCAAGCTCTTCCCGCAGTTTGGTGAAAATCTGGTATTCCAGAGCGGTCAGCCGCTCCTTTGCGGTCAACACCTGATTTTCAAGTTCCTTCAATTCCTGCGTGATATAACGCTCACAGTTGGCTAGCGTCTGCTTGCGGATATATTCGGCAGGCACCTGGTCAATAAAGGACTTGGAGACCTCAATATAGTAACCGAATACCCGGTTATAGCTGACCTTCAGGGTGCGAATACCGGTCTTTTCCCGCTCCGATGCCTCAATGGAGGCGATAATATCCTTGCCGCCGTCCATAATGCTGCGAAGACGGTCCGCCTCCGCATCTGCGCCGGGGCGAATGATACCGCCCTCCCGGATGGTCAGCGGAGGGTCTTCAATAATGGTGTTTTCAATGCGGTCAGCACAGTCTGTTAAAGTCTCGATGGTTTCATTCAGCTTGCACAGCAGGGGAGACTCCAGATTCTCAAGCTGGGATTTGATGGCAGGAAGCGCACGCAGGCCCTGGGCAAGACCCAGTAAATCCCGACAGTTGACAGTGCCGGTAACGATGCGGGTCATCACACGCTCCAAATCCGAGACCTCCCGCAATGCTTCAGACAGCTCACTGCGGCAAATCGTTGCTTCCACCAGCTCTTCCACAGCGCTTTGGCGACGGCCAATTTCCAGCGGATCCAGAAGAGGTTTTTCCAGCCAGGAGCGCAGCATACGGCCGCCCATAGCGGTTCTGGTTTTGTCCAACACCCATAAGAGCGAACCCTTTTTCTCCTTGGAGCGCAGGGTTTCTGTCAATTCCAGGTTGCGCCGGGCATCCAAATCCAGCTCCATAAACCGCCCGGTGGTGTAGTATTGCAATTCGCGGATGTGGGCCAAATCATTTTTCTGCAAGCGAATCAGGGTGCTTAAAAGCGCACCGCCGGCGATGATTGCCTCAGCAAAGCCGGAGATTCCCATCTCCTCCAGAGACCGCTGAAAATGCTTTTCCAGAACGGCCTGTGCCTGGGAAGCATCGAACTGCTCTGCTGTACCTTCATTGACACAGCAGTTCAGCCGGCGAAACAGGGTGTCGTCAATGATGCTGTCGTAGGCGGCCTGACCGAAGCGGAGAATTTCCGCAGGGGAGAAGCGACCCAATTCCGAGGAAGCTGCCGGGGCATCCTGACAGGTGGTAACGAAAAAAGCACCGGTGGAAATGTCACAGAAGGCAAGTCCGTACTTCTCACTTCCGGCATAAAGACAGGAAAAATAATTGTTGCGGCTTTCCTCCAGCATACAACTTTCTGTGACGGTGCCGGGGGTGACAATTCTGGTAATATCCCGTTCCACCAGACCCTTTGTTGTGGCAGGATCCTGCATTTGCTCGCAAACGGCAACCTTGTAGCCTTTTGCGACCAGACGGGCAATGTAAGCATCCACGCTGTGATAGGGCACGCCGCACATGGGCGTCTGTTCTTCCTTGGGCTTGCCTCTGTCACGGGTGGTCAGGGTCAAATCCAGCTCCCGGGAGGCCACCTTGGCGTCCTCGTCAAACATTTCGTAGAAATCACCCAGTCGGAACAGAAGAATACAGTCCTGATTGCGCTCTTTAATTTCGTTATACTGACGCTTCATGGGCGTCGGCTCTGTGTTTACAGTGGCCATATAGCTTCTCCTTCTTAAGAAAGAATACCGGTCAGACTCCAGGTGGTAGCACCGGTAATGGTTACAAACTGATAAGTACCGATCAAAGAGGGAGCTCCCTCCAATCGAACAAGGCGTCCGCCCTCTGTCCGGGCGGTGAGATAATTTTTGTCCGTCCCATCAATGAGACAGCGCAGTTCTTTCCCGATATAGCTTTCGTGAATTTCTTCAGAAATGCGGTTTTGAACACTGCACAGCCGGTCAAACCGGCGATTTTTCTCTTCCTTGGGGGTAGGGTCATCCATAGAAGCGGCAGGCGTTCCGGTACGGGGAGAGAAAATAAAGGTAAAGAGAGAATCGTAGCGAACCTGCTCAATCAAGGAGATGGTTTCCTCAAATTCCTCCTCCGTCTCTCCCGGGAAGCCCACAATCACATCCGATGTCAGCACCAAATCCGGCATTACAGACTTGGCATAATTGACAGTTTCCAGATATTTTTCCCGGTCATAATGCCGGTTCATCGCCTTCAGCACCCGGGAAGAGCCGGATTGGAAGGGCAGATGAAGCTGCTTGGCAATTTTCGGGGAAGCGGCCATGGTATCGAATAGCTTTTTACCTGCATCCCGGGGATGGCTGGTCATAAAGCGAACCAGAAAATCTCCGGGCAGAGCAGCAATTTCCGCCAGCAAATCAGAAAAATCCACCCCGTCAGGTAAATCCTTTCCGTAGGAGTTGACATTTTGCCCCAGCAGGGTAATTTCCTTGCAGCCGTTTTCAATCAGAGCGCGGCATTCTGCCAGAATGCTTTCTTTTTCCCGACTACGCTCCCGTCCGCGCACATAAGGCACGATGCAATAGGTGCAGAAGTTGTTGCAGCCGTACATAATGGACACCCAGGCTTTCAGGGCATTATCCCGCACCTGGGGGATACCTTCTGCAATAGAGCCGGCTTCGTCCTCTACATAGAACTGCCGTTTTTGCCCATTGAGCACCTTCCACAGAATTTCAGGGAACTGCCAAAGGTGATGGGTAGAGAAGCAGCCGTCCACATGGGGGTAGCTTTTGCGGATGCGCTCGGAAACCTTTTGCTGACCGGGCATACAGCCGCAAATAAAGATTTTTTGTGCCGGATGGCGCTTTTTGGTGTGGGTCAGTGCGCCCAAATTGCCGAAAACCCGCTGCTCGGCGTGTTCACGGATGGCGCAGGTGTTCATCACAACCACATCAGCCCCTTCTGCCTCCTGAACGATGGCATAGCCGCATTGGGACAGATAGCCCCGGATTTTTTCGGAGTCGGCTTCGTTTTGCTGACAGCCGTAGGTCTCCACATAGGCGGTGGGGGTGCGTTTTTCATTCAGCCAATAGGCATTTATTTTATCACAGAAGGCAAACTGACAGGCCAGCTGCTCTTCAGAAATAACCGTTGTTTTGGTATTCATTGGGAATCCTCCGGATGATACTTTCTCAATATGAAATAGTACCATTTTTTTCGGTTTTTTGCAAGGGCTGCAGGTCACTTTTTTCTGATATTCCGAAGGAATGCCTGTGAAATTGTAAATAAATTGTGTTCCGTCTTGCTTTTCGGCGGCATTTATGGTAGAATTCAACTATTCTATGCCCGGAAAGTGGGAGAAAGAGGAAACTATGGTATGTAAGAACTGTGGATTGCAGCTGGAAGATGGGCTGAAAACCTGCCCGGCTTGCGGCGAAAATCTCGAAAAAATAAGAAAACCCAAAGCACCGAAAAAGCCTTGGAGCAAAAAGAAAAAAACCACGCTGATTTGCACCCTTACAGCAAGTGTTTTGGTGCTGGCGCTGCTGATTACAGCGACTGCTGTTTTGTGGCAGCCCTTTATCGCTCCGAGACTGCGGGGAAATGATGTTTACTGCAGAGACAATTACCAATTCTCTGAGTTCTGGGCCAATGCCGCTCACGATGATGTGGTCGCCACCATGGGAGACTACAAGCTGACTAACGGTGTGCTTCAGGTGTATTACTGGATGCAGGCCTATGACCTGCTGGAATACTACACCGAGATGTATGGACAGTATGCTACCTACTATATGGGTCTGGATTTGTCCAAGCCTCTCAGCGAGCAGATTTGCAACGAGAAAAACGGTATGACCTGGGAGCAATACTTCCTGGAGGATGCCTTCTATGCCTGGCACCGTTATCAGGCGCTGTATGACGAGTCCAAGAAGCAGGGCTATCAGCTGCCCGGTGAATATAGAAAGTATTTTGCCGAAATAAAGACCAATATGGAAAAAGCTGCCAAGGAAGAGGGCTACGACAGCGTGGATGCTATGCTGCGCAAAGACCTGGGCGGTACGGTTACCTTTGATGACTACTATACCTATATGGAGACCTACTATGTCGGTCAGCTTTATTTTACCGATGTGACAGCCCGCTTGGTGTTTACCGAAGCGGAGCTGGAGAAGTACTACCAGGAAAATCTGGAGGAGCTGAAGAAAAGCGGTATCAGCAAGGAAAGCGGCAAGCTGGTGGATTTGCGTAACATTCTGGTAAAGCCTGTGGCCACCAAGGATGAGCACGGCAATACAATTTACACCGAGGAAGCCTGGCAGGAATGCCTGGAAAAGGCACAGACCATTATGGACACCTGGCTGACCGGTGCAAAGACGGAAACCTCCTTCTCTGCGTTGGCAGAAAAGAAGTCGGAAGATGACAGAACCTCTGAAAACGGGGGTCTGACGGAGTATCTGGGCAAAAACAGTTGGGTGACGGTGGATGTACGCCATATTCTGGTGATTCCCGAGGGCGGCACCAAGAGCGAGGATGGCACAAAGGTGACTTATTCCGACGAGGAATGGGAAGCCTGCCGCAAGGAAGCGCAGGCATTGCTTGACCAATATTTGGCGGGCGAAAAGACGGCAGAAGCCTTCGGTGCTTTGGCCAATGCCCACAGTGATGACAATAACGGCAAGGTGACCAACGGCGGCCTGTATGAAGATGTTTATTTGGGTCAAATGGTTAAGCCCTTCGAGGAGTGGATTTTCGACGGCAGCCGTCAGGTGGGAGAAACCGGTCTTGTAAAAACGGAGTACGGCTATCACGTGATGTACTTTGTACACCGGGACGGTGCTGTGGACGAGTGGGCGTTTGCCGAGGAGCGTGTAGGCGGCGATCATACACTGGTGAAAACCGACGAGGGCTACCAGATTTTGTTCTACATTTCTGATGAGCCGGGCTGGGAAGTCTATTGCAGAAAAGGGCTGATGTCCAAGACAACTCAGGAGTTGCTTGAATCCTATATGGAGGCACGTCCCATAACAAAGGATTATCGGGCAATTAAGCTGAGCCAGAGAACAGAAGCGCTGAAAGAATCGTAAATAAACGCGGGACCTGTTGCTTGTCAACGGGTCCCATTTCTTGTCGAACGGATGGATTTTCCGTTGACACAGGGCGTATTTGCGTGATATAATACGCGCGAGAAAAATTACGGGAGGACAATATATGGCGATTCAGGAAAGACCGCGCCAACCAAAGAAGCCTTTGGTGTTGTCAAATAATTTGCTGTTTATCATCATCGGAGTTTTGGCAGTATTGCTGGTGGTGCTGATTGTACTTAGCGTCAATATAGGCAATACACCCCCTGCAGATACACAACCCAGCAGTGAACCCACAACCACACCCACAACGGCACCCACAACGGCACCAACAACAGCACCGACGACTCAGCCGCCTGCACCGACGCGGCCGGTCACACCCAGCGGCGGAAACTATGTCAATGTTGGTGAAGGATATATTGTCGAGGTGGTTCGCACCAATGTGGAAACCTTTGACGGGGATACCAACGACGATTATTCCCATCCCACCAGTAATTACCTGCCGGAAGGCACGGTAGACTACTGCGCCCGTGAGCCGGTGTATGGCGGAAAAACGGCCTATGTGCTGATGAGAAGCGGTCACCGGACTTATATGAAAAAGAAAATCTATCCTCCTGTGGAATACGTACCGGAGGTTAAGCAGTATGAAGGCACGCTGCCGGATCACAATGAGCTCAGCGTGGTCTCTTTGCAGATGCAGGGGAATCATACGATCCTGACTTTGGATACGCTTTGGAAAGCACCCTTCTATTTTGAGCTTGCGCCCCAAAAATACAGATATCCCAACGGCAAAGGTGATCGGGATTATGCAGTCACCAGCGTCACAGCCACATATATCGACATTACTTTCTGCTACGCCACATCCTTTTCAGGACAGGTGCAGATTCCTGCCGGACATCCGCTGTTTAAGTCTGCAGAGGTGATTCAAAACGAATCGGATTGTACTCTGCGGTTACATCTGCGGAAAGCGGGCGGTTTCTACGGCTGGCACGCCTACTATAACGACCAGGATCAGCTGTGCTTCCAGTTCTTGAATCCTGCCAAGGCAACGGCAGCCCAGAATAAGTACGGTGTAAATCTGACCGGTGTGCGGATTATGCTGGATGTGGGTCACGGCGGTATGGACGGCGGTGCAGTGGGCAAGGATGCAGCCGGCATCGAGTGGGAAGAGGCGGATTTGAACCTGTCCCTGGCGCTGGCATTGAAAGCGGAGCTGGAAAGTACGGGCGCAACGGTGATTATGAACCGCACCGGAGATACGAAAATTGACATCAACGCCCGGCAGGATGACCTGATGGACACCGCACCGGATATTTGCGTGGCAATTCACCAGAATTCTTACACCAATGCCAATGTATCCGGCTTCGATGCGATGTACTATACGCCTTTCTCTCAGCCCCTGGCAGAGAAAATCTACTCTTATACTACACAATCCGGCGTCTATCAAGAGACAAACCGGAAATGGTCAGTGGTATATTTCATGATGCGCCAGTCTGTCTGCCCTGTGGTGCTGACGGAGAATGGCTATGTGTCCAACCTGGAGGATTTGGCAGGCATGGTCAATCCTGAGGTGGTGCAGGCCAAGGCAGAGGCAATCGCCCATGGTATTGCGGATTACTTCCTGACAATCAACAAATAAACAGCAAAATGCGCTGCTTCCGCAGCGCATTTTTGTTATTTCAGCGGCAAGGCCTGGAAGATTTCGGCCACAATGCTTTTGTATTCCGGTAAATCCGTGGTTTTGCGCAGGCGCTTGCCCAGCTTTTCGCTGTTTTCAAAGCGGGGGAGGAGATAACTCCAGTTCTCCTTCAGGCGAAACATTGCGTTACGACTGCCGCCGAACAGCACCAGATATTCTTCCAAAAGGGCGTCGTGAAAGGCTTTCAGCGTTTCTTTTTTCGTTCCGCCCACCAGCATTCCCGGGTCTGCAATCAGCCCACGCCCCAGCATCAGGCTCTGGATTTGCGGGTATGCATTTTTGATTTTTTCACAATCTGAAAGGCTAAAAAGGTCGCCGTTGTAGCACAGAGGATGCTTGCTGTTCCGAACCGCATAGTGAAACATTTCCATATCCACAGCCCCTTGGTAAAATTGCTTGCGTACACGGGGATGAACAGTAAGCTCTGCGATGGGATAGCGATTCAAAATCGCAAGAACAGCCGGAAATTCCTCTGATTGTGTTAGACCCAGCCGGGTTTTGACGGAAACAGGGAGGGTTGCGGAAGAAAAAACAGTGTCGAAAAATCTGTCCAGCGCGTCCAAATCTGCCAGCATTCCGGCTCCTTTCCCCTTGGCGACTACCGTTCCGGAGGGACAGCCGATATTCAAATTTACTTCGTTATAGCCCCGTTCCTTGCAGACCTCTGCTGCCCAGAGAAAATCCTCGGCGTTTTTTGTCAACACTTGCGGAACAGCTGAAAATGCCACGGAGTCAGCAAGTGGGAGTTCCCGGCTTTCTTTTGCAGATAGGGTTCGGTGCATGGTGGGGGAGAAGAAGGGCATATAATATCGGTCAACACCACCAAAAAAGTGATGATGCAGACGGCGGTAAACGCTGTCGGTCAAGCCCTCCATAGGGGCAAAGCAGTATCGCATAGCGACCTCCTAGATATGTAAATTCGTGCCAAGAGATTGCACATAAGCACGGGGAGATAATCCGTAAACCTTGCGGAAGGCGCGGAAAAAAGCGGGGTAATCGCCAAAACCGCAGGCGGCATAAACCTCCACCGGCTTTTGCCCCTGCGCCATCAGCTGTCGGGCAATGAGCAGGCGCTTTTTTTGGATGTACTGGTAGATGCCGGTGCCCATTTGTTTGTTGAATTCGTGGCTTAAATGATATTTGCTGACGAAAAAACGTTCTGCCAGCATATCCAGAGACAGCTGCTCCTGATAATGGGAATTGATGTAATCAATCACCTGCGTCACGACGGAGGCAGCGCTGGGCTTTGCTTCCGCGGTGATATGGGAGGAATCCGCCAAACGGTTGATGTGAATCATCAGCTCGGTGAGCCGGCTTTGCCGCAGAAGATCCCATCCAAAGGCGGCCTGCTTCTGCTCCTGCAGAATGGATTCCATCATAGTGGGAATGGTGCGCTTTTGCTCAGCAGAAAGGTATAGAAGATTTCCGTAATGAGGCCGCGTCATATCAAAGCAGCGGCACAAATCCGTCTGGCCGCTGGACAGCTGCTGCAAATAGCTGGGAGAAATCCAGAGCATATAGCGCTCGTACGGCGTATCGTTGGACTTGATGTACACCTGATGAAGCTCCCGGGGATTAATGATGAGCATATCACCGGGGCGCATACGGTACACTCGGCTTTCGATGACATAGGTCACATCTCCGGAAATAAGAAAATTCACCTCGTAGAAGTCGTGGTGATGAAGCTCTACATCCTTCAAATCCGTATCCCATTTGTGCACAATTTCAAAATCCGGCTGCAGCATTTTCTGCCGGGGGTCAAAGCTGGAAAAAGGCTGATTCAACACCAATCACCTCCACAAAAACATCATACTGCCGCTCCTGCCGCCTGTCAAGAAAAATATAGCAATAATCACAATGTTTTATCGCAAAATATGATATTTTGTTGTAAAAAATTAGAGCTATAATAAAATTATCAAAATATCAATAATGGAGGCTATTATGGAACGACTCAATTATGAAACCCTGAAAAAATCCGGCTACGACGGCTATATTCTGGAGAATGCACCGGAAAAGGTGCTGCAGTTCGGCGAGGGCAACTTCCTGCGTGCCTTTGTGGACTATTGGTTTGACCTGGCCAACGAAAAGGCCGGCTGGAACGGCAAGTGCTGTCTGGTGCAGCCCATTGCTCCCGGCTTGGCAAATATGATTAACGAGCAGGAGGGCTTGTACACCCTGTATCTGCGGGGCAGCCAGAACGGTCAAAAGGTGGACGACAAGCGGGTGATTTCCTGCGTGTCCCGCTGCCTGAATCCTTATGAGGCAGAGGGCTACCGCCAGATGATGGAGGTTGCCGTCAGTGATGATTTGGAAATCATTGTTTCCAACACCACAGAAGCAGGCATTGTTTATGACCCTGCCTGCCAGCTGACCGACATGCCCTGTGCATCCTTCCCCGGCAAGATGACCCAGGTTCTGTACGAGCGCTTCAAGGCCGGAAAGTCCGGCTTGCTGATTCTTGCCTGCGAGCTGATTGACAACAATGGCAAGGAACTGTGCAAATGTGTCAATCAGTACATTGACCAGTGGGGTCTGAGCGAGGAATTCCGCGCTTATGTCAATGACAAGTGCACCTTCTGCGGCTCTTTGGTGGACAGAATTGTTCCCGGCCGCATCCGCGATGAAAAGGAAGTGGCAGAGCTGGAGGAAAAGCATGGCTATGCAGACCCCCTGTTGGATGTGGGCGAAGTATTTGGCTTGTGGGTCATTGAAGGCGACCCGGCACTGAATGATGTTCTGCCCTTCCGCAAGGCAGGTTTGGAGGACAAGGTTTTTGTCGCACCGGATATGACCCCCTATAAGAAGCGCAAGGTGCGCATCCTGAACGGCTCTCACACCGGCACGACGCTGGGCGCTTATCTGGGCGGCTATGATATTGTCCGGGATTGTATGCACGACGAAGCAGTTCTGGGCTTTATGAACAAGATGCTTCAGACGGAAATCGTACCCATCCTGCCGCTGGATCAGGAGGACTGCAAGGCATTTGCCGCAGCCGTACAGGACCGGTTCAACAATCCCTTTGTCAACCACGAGCTGATGAGCATTTCTCTGAATTCCACCTCCAAGTGGCGCGCAAGAAATATGCCCAGCTTCCTGGAATACATTGAGAAGAACGGCACCTTGCCCACCTGCCTGAGCATGGGTTATGCCGCTTACATCGCATTTTTCAGCAATGACATTCAGGAGCTGACGGAGGAAGGTCTCATCTGCCGCCGTCCCAAGGGCAACTGCTATACCTGCATTGATGACCGTTGGGTACTGGATTTCTATTATGCACACCGCAACGATACCGCTGAGCAGCTGGTTCACGCTGTGATGACCAACACGCAGATGTGGGGTCGCGATTTGACGGAAATTGCCGGCTTTGAGGCGCTGACGGTGAAGAATTTGAAGCTGATTCGGGAGCAGGGTGCATTGGCAGCCTACGCTTCCTGCCTGTAAGGAGAATGCTATGCCTGATTTAATTCGCATCCACCCCAAGGACAATGTGGCGGTGGCCCTGCATACAGTGGCAGCCGGAACAGTCTTTGAGGGCGTGACGGCGCAGATGGAGATTCCCCAGGGACACAAGATGGCTCTGACTGCCCTGGAAGAAGGTCAGCAGGTAATGAAGTACGGCTTTTCCATCGGTCACGCCACTGCTGCAATCACACCCGGTCAATGGGTACATACCCACAATATGGCAACCAATCTGTCCGGGGAGATGACCTATACCTATACCCCTGAGATTCAGCCGCTGGAGCCGATGCCTGCGGAGCATTTTCTGGGCTATCGCCGTAAGGATGGCAAGGTGGGTGTACGCAATGAGATTTGGGTGATTCCCACTGTCGGCTGTGTCAATGATGTAGCCAAGGCACTGGTGAAGGAAAATCAGGATTTGGTGCAGGGCACGATTGAGGGACTGTACACCTTTACCCATCCCTTTGGCTGCTCCCAAACGGGAGAGGATCACGCACAGACCCGCAAGCTTTTGGCGGCTTTGACCCGCCATCCCAATGCCGCGGCAGTACTGGTACTGAGTCTGGGCTGCGAAAATCTGACCCAGGAGCAGTTCCTTGCAGAGCTGGGCGATTATGATTCAAACCGGGTGAAGTTTTTGACCTGCCAGCAGGTGGAGGACGAAATGGAAGCCGGTCGGAAGCTTCTTGAAGAATGTGCGGCCTTTGCGGCGCAGTTCCAAAGAGAAAAAATTCCTGCATCTGAACTGGTAATCGGAATGAAATGCGGCGGCTCGGACGGTCTGTCCGGCATCACCGCCAATCCCGTGGTGGGACGTTTTTCTGATATGTTGGTGGCGCAGGGCGGCGCAACAGTGCTGACCGAAGTGCCAGAGATGTTCGGCGCAGAGGGCTTTTTGATGAATCGCTGTATCAATCAGCAGATTTTTGAAAAGGCCGTGGATATGATTAACGGCTTTAAGGCCTATTTTATCCGTCACAATGAGGTGGTTTACGACAATCCCAGTCCCGGCAACAAGCAGGGTGGCATCACCACCTTGGAGGATAAGTCCTGCGGCTGTGTCCAAAAGGGCGGAGCTGCTCCCATTGTCGATGTTATCGGCTATGGCGATGCGGTGACCCAGAAGGGTCTGAATATGCTCTACGGACCGGGTAACGATCTGGTTTCTGCCACCGCTTTGACTGCGGCAGGCGCCCATATCATTCTCTTTACCACCGGTCGCGGCACGCCTTTCGGAGCACCGGCTCCGACGATGAAGCTGTCCACCAATACGCCCTTGGCGACGAAAAAGGCGCTCTGGATTGACTTCAATGCCGGCACAGTAGCTGATGGAGACAAAACCCTGGAGGAATCCGCCCGTGATTTGATGGATGCGGTTCTGGCAGTTGCATCCGGCAGAAAAACCCGTGCAGAAGAGCGGGGCTTCCGGGAAATTTCGATTTTCAAAGACGGCGTTGTTCTGTAAATGTGAAAGGAGCATTTCAAAATGGCAAAATTTATGGATCAGGACTTCCTGCTGAAGTCTGAGGCAGCGAAGAAGCTTTATCACGAGCATGGCGCAAAAATGCCAATTATCGACTATCACTGCCACATCAATCCCATGGAGATTTATGAGGATAAGCGTTACAGCACCATCACAGAGGTGTGGCTGGGCGGCGACCACTATAAGTGGCGTGCAATGCGTTCCTGCGGCGTGCCGGAATACTATATTACCGGCGGCGCAACAGCAGCAGAAAAGTTCCAGAAGTGGGGCGAGACCATTCCCAAGCTGATTGGAAATCCCCTGTACCATTGGACACATCTGGAGCTGCAGCGGTATTTTGGAATTACCGAACCGCTGACCGGCGAGAATGCAATGGAAATTTATGAAAAGTGCAACAAGATTCTTTCTCAGCCGGATATGTCCGTTCGCGGCATTATCCGCAAGTCCGGCGTCAAGCTGATTTGCACCACCGATGACCCGGTGGATGATTTGAAGGCACATCAGCTGCTGGCCGCTGACCCCACAGCCCCGGCCGTGGTGCTTCCTGCCTTCCGCCCGGATAAGGCGATGCGGGCAGACAAGGAAACCTTCCCCGCCTATGTGGCACAGCTGGAGAAGGTAGTGGGCTATGAAATCAACTCTGTTGCAGATATGCGCCGGGCGCTGAATGACCGGATTGCCTATTTTGCAAGCCTGGGCTGCTGTGTCTCTGACCACGCATTGGACTACTGCTTCTGCGTAGAGGCGGATGAAGAGACTCTTGATGATATTTTCGTCCGCGCCAAGGCAGGCAAGGGCATCACCTGGGAAGAACAGCTGGCCTACCATACTGCACTGCTGCTGTCTGTGGGTCAGGAATACTACAAGCGTGATTGGGTGATGCAGCTGCACTTTGGCTGCCTGCGGGATAATTCCAAAAAGATGTTCCGCAAATTAGGCCCGGACACCGGCTTTGATTCTATGAACGATGCCGCCAATGCAGTGGGTCTTGCCAAGCTGCTGGGTGTACTGGAAGAGGCAGACGCCTTGGGAAAAACCATTTTGTATTCCCTGAATCCGGCGGACAATGGCATCATCGGCACCATTATGGGCGGCTTCCAGACAGACAGCAAGATTCCCGGAAAAATTCAGCAGGGTTCCGCCTGGTGGTTCAACGACCACAAGGTTGGTATGGAAGAGCAGATGAGAAGCTTGATGAGCCTGGGTGCAATGGGTACCTTCAACGGAATGCTCACGGACTCCCGCAGCTTCCTCAGCTACACCCGCCACGAGTATTTCCGCAGAATTCTGTGCAATCTCTTCGGCCAGATGGTAGAAGATGGCGAGTACCCGGCAGATTGGGAGCGCCTGGGACAAATGGTGGAGGATATCAGCTACAACAATACCCTGCATTACTTTGGCTTTGACCGAATTTTGAAGTAAGGGAGAAAACCGATGGAAATTAAAGTCGTTGACCTCTACGAGGTGTATGGCATTTCAAAGCCGGAGGGCGCCATCGCAAAGCTGACCTGCTGGATACAACCCAGCGTTGGGGCTTTTTGCGAAACACGGCAATATCCCAGCATTTTGATTCTGCCCGGCGGTGGATATTCTATGACATCTCCCCGGGAGGCAGAGCCCATTGCAATGGCTTTTTACAGCAGGGGCTATAATACATTCATCCTGAATTATTCCTGTGCACCCCTCCGGTTCCCCACTGCATTGCGTGAGGCGGCTTTGGCAATGGATTATATCCGCAAAAATGCGGACGCATTTGCGTCTCATCCCAATAAAATCGCTGCCATCGGCTTTTCTGCCGGTGCCCATTTGTGCGGCACGCTGGGAACCATGTACGACTGCCCGGAAGTGGCAGATCTGGTGTCCGGCAACCAGGCAAGACCGGATGCACTGGCGCTGTGCTATCCGGTGGCGGTTTCCTGGGGCAATACCCACGAAGGAAGCTTCCGGAATTTGACCGGAGGCGATGAACAGCTGCGGCAGCGCCTGTCTTTGGATAAGCTGGTGCGGCCGGATATGCCGCCGGTTTATCTGTGGCATACCAGGGAGGATTCCGGCGTGCCGGTGCGCAACAGCCTGGTATTGGCGGCTGCTTTGGAGGAAACGGGAATTCCTCTTGCAATGAACATCTATTGTAAGGGCGATCACGGTCTTTCTCTTGCAAACGAGCAGGTTTATGGGGTCGGAAACGTTCCGCCCCACACCAAGAGTGTGGAAACCTGGGTTGATAGCTGCATCGAATTTTTTGCCGAGCAAGGCTTGGTAATTACAGACTGAAAAAGAACCGGAAACGCTTTGTGAAGCGTTTCCGGTTTTCTTTAATCTTTATAGAAAATATTTTCCAGAATTTTGCGATTAATGTCGAAGTCAATCACCTTGCAGTCCCCCAGAGATCCGACACTCAGATTTTCATAAGTGCCTTCAGCGGGGATTTGCTGGTTGTTGATTGAGGCGGTTGCCAGCATCGGAGCCAGCTTCATTACATAGCCGGTTAGCTCCTGAGTGGTCATATCCGTCGTGATAAAGCCGCTGGTGATGATCTGGGTGGCAATGGAGAGCATCTCTCCCGCACTCTTGTTTTTGTAGCTGTTAATGATGGCCGTAATGACTTTGCGTTGGCGTTGGGCACGTATCGCATCCATATCAATTTTCCGAATCCGGGAATAGGCCAGTGCTTTTTGCCCGTTCAAATGCTGTATACCTGCGGTAAGCTTCCAGCCACCCAGCTTGTTCAGATAATTAGCTTCCTTTTGTGTCAGTTCGATATCCACGCCGCCCAGCAGGTCGATGATACTGGTAAAGCCGGTGAAATCCACCATAATGTTGGCATCTACATGCACACCGAAATTCAGGGCAAGGGTTTGGTCCAGAAGATTTGGACCCCGGAACTGATAGGCGGCATTCAGCTTTTGGTTCTTGTAACCGGGAATTGCCACATAAGTGTCCCGAAGGAAGGAAATCATCGTTAAGGAGTTGTGCCTTGTATCAAAGCTGCAAAGAATCATAGAGTCGGAACGCTGCCGGTCTTCGCCGGGACGGCGGTCTTCACCGATGAGCATAATATTGATAATACCGTCCACTGCCAAATTGGGATTGCTGGGCAGGGTAGGTACTGTTGCTCTTGGGTCTGTGGAGTCCATAGTAGGCGCGGTAAAATCAATATCCGGGTCTGTCATCTGGTGAGAGGGGATGGTATCATAGGTTCCGGGGTTTTGCACGGTAATGTGATTCAGCAGGTACTGAATGTATATCGTACTGAACAGGGAAACAAAGAAAACCAAGGCCAAAACAATGCATAGAACCATCAAGACAATTCGCTGCCAGGAAACATGTCCCGAACCTTGTTTATTTTTCATAGTTGTCGCCTCCAGTAATAGCGATTCGAGAAATTGCAGTACATATTATACTGCTCTTTGACAGAAAAAGCCAGACCTTTATCAAAAAATTACGGAAAAATTAAAGGAATATTTTATTGTATCGCCTTTGAAGTATATTTATACCGGAAAACGGCCTGCTTGAAATAAGCAGGCCGTCATTTTATGCGGTAGGCGCTTGCTGCTTTTCGCCAAAGGTCAAGGTCAGTTCCACGACCTCCCGATTGCGGTAAACAAACACAGAGACGGTCTGGCCGGGCTTGAAGCTTCGCAGAACCAGATCAAGCTGATTCAGCGTAGTCGTTTCGTAGTCATCAACACCTACAATCAGGTCGCCGGTACGAATGCCTGCGGTGGCGGCAGGAGAGCCTGCTTCCACTCCGGTGACATAGACGCCGACACCGTCACGGGAGTTATTGATGCTGACACCCATATAAGGCGTGGACAGGTAACCCTTGTCAATCAACTGGGTGATCATATCCTTTACATCGTCAATGGGAATAGCAAAGCCCAGACTCTCCACAGCTTCGCTGGAGATTTTGGCAGTGGTAATGCCCACCACTTCGCCCCTCATATTGAACAGGGGACCACCGGAGTTGCCGGGGTTAATGGCGGCATCGGTTTGAAGCATATTGATGATGGAGGTTTCAAATTCCACATCCCGGTCCTTGGCGCTGATAACGCCTACCGTCAGGGTATTGGTCAGCTCGCCTAGAGGATTGCCGATGGCGGCTACCTGATCGCCTTCGATCAAAGCGCTGCTGCTGCCCAGGGTTACTGCCGGCAGATCCGCAGCATCGACCTTCAAAAGTGCAAAATCGTTGCCATCGTCATAGCCCACCACGGTGGCGGTGTATTCCGTCTCGTCATAAGTGATGACAGTCAGGGACTTGGCGCCCTGAATGACATGGTAATTGGTTACGATGTAGCCATCGGAGGACACAATAAAGCCAGAGCCGGAGGAGGCGGTTTGTGTCACCTGTCCGAAAATGTTAGTGGAGCTGCTCTGATTGGAAATAGCCACCACGCTGCGCTTGTTCTGGGCGTATACCTTGGCAGGATCGCTGTTGGTTGTACCGGAGATAGAGTTGCCGTTTCCGGTGTAGGAGTTGGAATCCACAAAGTCCTCCAGCTCTTTAAATTCCTTTGAAAGCGTGTTGAATTTTGCAGAAAGCTGGCTGTTTTGGGTAACCCAATAGCGACTGGAATAGTAAGCGGTTACGCTGCAGCTGATGATGACCAGGGAAAGAGCAATGCCACATGCCAAAAGAATTTTCCATACAACTCCGCTCTTTTTCTTTTCCACAGGTGCTTCCGGAGAAACAGGGGGCTGTGTATTGATAACCGGCTGTACAGGGATTGGCTGCGGCTGTGCAGGTTCCACAGGTTGCGTATAAAAGACAGGGTTTTCAGGGATGCTGGGTTGTTGCGGTTGATTTTCAAAGATATTCTCGTTATTTTCCATAGCAAAACCTCCCAGGGTTATATTTGTGTTCATATTAGGAAGCGGATGTGACAAAATTGTGTACACACAAAAAACGTTTTATAAACATTTTCTTCCAAAGCTATCCTTATCATACTATATTCTTTATGTAATCGTCAAGAAAAAAAGAAGACGGCGGCAATAGCCGCCGTCAAGATTACTTTTTGCGGAAGGATTTGCAGTCAGTACACTGGTCCACGGTAGGATTCTGCTCGTGGGTGCCCACCAAAATCCGGTCCAAAGAGCAGTAGTTCTCGGAATCGCAATGGTATGCGCATTGCTGAACAGTACATTCGATGCACTTATTTGCCTTGCAGCTCATTTTATTTCCCCCTTTTTCTTGGATTCAGGACTAGTATGCCACAAAGCAAAAAAGTCATACGGGAAAAGTTTCCCCTTCTTGCAATTAGCTGCTTGTCGTGGTATGATTAAGAAAAATAAAAAAGGAGATTTTACAAAATGGCAAAAATTGCACCTTCTATTTTGTCTGCGGACTTCGCAAATATGGAGCGGGATATCCGCGCCTTGAAGGAAGCCGGGGCTGACTGGGTACACATGGACGTAATGGACGGTATTTTTGTTCCGAATATGTCTTTTGGATTTCCTCTGATTCAGGCGGTTCGTCCTTTGACCGATATGCCTCTGGATGTGCATTTGATGATTGACCGTCCACTTCGCTATGTAGAGCAGTTTGTTAAAGCCGGTGCAGACTGGCTGACCATCCATATTGAGGCGGATCAGCCCCATAATACGCTGGAAGCCCTGGATAAAATCCGTACAATGGGCTGTAAGGCAGCAATTTCTCTGAAGCCCAGAACGCCGGCAGAGGCGGCCATCCCTTACCTTGAAAAGTGTGATATGATTCTGGTGATGACCGTAGAGCCCGGCTTCGGCGGTCAGAAATTTATGGCAGATATGATGCCCAAGCTGAAGAAGCTGCGTCAAATGCTGGATGAAGTGAATCCTGCCTGCATTTTGGAGGTGGATGGCGGTGTGGATGAGAACACCTGTACCATCTGTAAGGAAAACGGGGCAGAAGTGCTGGTCGCCGGCTCGGCTTACTTCAAGGCCGCTGACCGTCAGGCATTCGTTAAGGCCATTCAGAAATGAGACGCTTTTTGAGCATTCTGCTGTTGGCAGTTATTTTGCTGACAGGGTGTCAAATTAAGCCAATGGAAGAAACGGAAGCCACAGCTCCGTCCGGGTCTGTGGCTCCGCCTGCTTCTAAACCGTCTGAACCTGCTGTTCCCGATGCGGTTCAAACGTATTTACAGGAGCTGACGCTGGCGCAAAAGGTGGGGCAGCTGTTTATCGCAGAACCGGAGCAATTATGGAAAAAATCCGGAGCGGTAACGGAGGTTACAGGGGAACTGAAAGCAGCGTTGGAGCAATATCCTGTGGGCGGTATGATTCTGTTTGCTGAAAATCTGATTTCCCCTGAGCAGCTGACAGCTCTCACCAAAGAGCTGCAGGCCGCAAGCCAGATTCCCCTGTTTATCGCAACGGATGAAGAGGGAGGGCGCGTGGCGCGGCTGGCAAACCATAAAGCATTCAATCTCCCCAAATATGAAAACGCTGCTGCGGTGGGCAGCTCCGGCAATCCCCAGGCTGCCCAAGCGATGGGAAGTACCATTGGAGCATATCTCAAGGAATACGGGCTGAATCTGAACTTCGCTCCGGTGGCGGATGTAAATACCAATAAGAAAAATCCCATTATCGGAACAAGAGCCTTTTCTTCCGACCCGCTGATAGCGGATAAAATGGCAAAAGCCTTTGCGCAAGGACTGCGAGAAAAGGGCGTTGCCGCAACCTTCAAACACTTTCCGGGACATGGGGACACCGTTGAGGATAGTCACATTGGTCTTGCGACCAACCGCAAAACCAAGGAAGAATTGCAAAACTGTGAATGGATTCCCTTTCAGTCGGCAAGCCGGACAGATATGGTGATGGTGGGGCATATTGCCCTGCCTCAGGTGACAGGGAATATGCTGCCTGCGTCTATGTCAAAAGAGATTGTCACCGGGATTTTAAAGCAGGAGCTTGGGTTTTCCGGACTGGTGATTACCGATGCACTGAATATGGGTGCGATTACGAAATCCTACACGGCAGGGGAAGCGGCTGTGACGGCCTTGCAGGCAGGCTGTGATATTCTGCTGATGAGCGAGGATCTGGAAGAAGCGTTTGATGCGGTGATGGATGCGCTGGAAAACGGAACGCTGTCTGTTCAATGGCTGGATGATACGGTATACAGAATCCTGCGATTCAAATATGAACACAAAATCTTGACATTCTGAGGAAAATTCCTCGGAAATACATCGGCGGGGAATTGACTTTTTTCGCCCCTGTCTGTATAATATACTGCGGAAATTAAGGAGCAAAACTGTCTTGCTCTCATAAGAAAGGAAAATTGCCATGATTTATAGTAGCGAAGTACAACATATGTGCAGCGTTGCCAAGGGTGCTTATCACGGTCCGGCTCCCATTCCCGAAGAGGGCAAGTGGGTTCAGGTCAAGGAAATCAAGGATGTCTCCGGTTTTACCCACGGTATCGGCTGGTGCGCTCCGCAGCAGGGCTGCTGCAAGCTGACCCTGAATGTGAAGGAAGGTATCATTGAAGAAGCATTGGTAGAAACTCTGGGCTGCTCCGGCATGACTCACTCTGCCGCTATGGCTTCAGAGATTCTGATCGGTAAGACTCTGCTGGAAGCACTGAATACCGACCTGGTTTGTGACGCCATCAATACTGCAATGCGGGAGCTGTTCCTGCAGATCGTTTACGGCCGCAGCCAGTCCGCTTTCTCTGAGGACGGCTTGGCAGTTGGCGCATCTCTGGAAGACCTGGGTAAGGGTCTGCGCAGCCAGGTGGGCACCATGTTTGCCACTAAGGCAAAGGGCCCCCGTTACCTGGAAATGGCCGAAGGCTATGTCACTCGCATCGCTCTGGACGAGGACAACCTGATTACCGGTTACGAGTTCATCAATCTGGGTAAGATGATGGACTTCATTAAGAAGGGCGACGATGCCAACGAGGCACTGAAGAAGGCAAAGGGTTCTTATGGCCGTTTTGCTGATGCTGCCAAGTACATTGACCCCCGTCACGAATAAGGAGGACACGAAAATGGCTTTGTTTGAAGGTTACGAAAGAAAAATTGACAAAATCAACGGTGTCCTGGCACAGTACGGTCTGGAGTCTGTTGAGGCTTGCCGCGACATTTGTACCGCAAAGGGCTTTGACCCCTACGAAATCGTTAAGGGCATTCAGCCCATCGCATTTGAGGACGTTGCATGGGCATATTGTGTTGGCGCTGCCATCGCAATCAAGAAGGGCGTAAAGAACGCTGCGGAAGCTGCTGAGGCTATCGGCATCGGCCTGCAGGCATTCTGTATCCCTGGCTCTGTTGCTGAAGACCGCAAGGTTGGCTTGGGTCACGGTAATCTGGGTGCTATGCTGCTGCGTGATGAGACCAAGTGCTTCGCATTCCTGGCCGGTCACGAGTCCTTTGCTGCTGCAGAAGGCGCCATCGGCATTGCCCGCAGTGCTAACAAGGCTCGGAAAGAGCCTCTGCGCGTCATCCTGAACGGTCTGGGCAAGGACGCTGCACAGATTATTTCCCGCATCAATGGCTTCACTTATGTGCAGACCAAATTTGATTACTACACCGGCGAGCTGACCATCGTCAACAAGATTGCTTATTCCAAGGGCGAGCGTGCTGCCGTTAACTGCTACGGCTGTGACGATGTCCGCGAAGGTGTTGCAATTATGCACCACGAGGGCGTGGATGTATCCATCACCGGTAACTCCACCAACCCCACCCGCTTCCAGCACCCCGTTGCCGGCACTTACAAGAAGGAGTGCATTGAGCAGGGCAAGAAGTACTTCTCCGTTGCTTCCGGTGGCGGCACAGGCCGTACTTTGCACCCCGATAATATGGCTGCAGGTCCTGCTTCTTACGGCTTGACCGATACCATGGGCCGTATGCACGGCGATGCACAGTTCGCAGGTTCTTCCTCCGTCCCCGCCCACGTGGAAATGATGGGCTTCCTGGGCGCAGGCAACAACCCGATGGTCGGTATGACCGTTAGCGTTGCTGTCGCTGTTGAGGAAAGCTTGAAGTAATTCCAGTTAATAATGCAAGGGTAGTCTTCTGAACTGCCCCAGTTTGTGCGGACAGCACAAAAAAGGGATTCCCTTGCAGGATAATTAAATTTCAAGCGGAGTGGCGTAGCGTCAGCGGCGCCACTCCCGTTCTGTTTTGGATTCGTTCATGG
>SVLS01000014.1 GCA_015067835.1 Oscillospiraceae bacterium
ACCATGAACGAATCCAAAACAGAACGGGAGTGGCGCCGCTGACGCTACGCCACTCCGCTTGAAATTTAATTATCCTGCAAGGGAATCCCTTTTTTGTGCTGTCCGCACAAACTGGGGCAGTTCATTGTTACCTCCTTATTTGTTGTTGGGAATGTATTCAATAATATCGGCGACAGAGCAGTCTAAGGCTTGACAAATGGCCTCCAGTGTGGAAAAACGGATAGCCTTTGCCTTGTTGTTTTTCAGAATGGAAAGATTGGCCAGGGTGATGCCAACCTTTTCAGAAAGCTCGTTGAGGGACATCTTGCGCTTGGCCATCATAACATCTAAGTGAATAATAATCATTGAGAACCTCTTGCTTATACAGTTAAGTCGTTTTCCTGCTTGATTCTTGTTGCTTCCTCAAAGGCATTTTTGCACACCCGCAGGCAGATGCCCAAAAAGACTGCCAGCAGGCAGACAATCCAGGCAAGCTGGAAATAGATGCCCAAACAACCAAAGGGGATACACAGACTCAGGCAGCACCAGGACACACCCCGGATGAGAGAAACCGCCCGGTCGGTAAACACCTCTGCCTTGCGCACCAGCAGAAGCAACCGGAAAACAAGCACATCCGCCAGAAGCATCGTCAGCACGATGCAGTAAGCGCAGATGAGACAAAGCGTGCGGCCCAGGGAAGAAATGTTTTCCCGGTGGCCGATGTTATCGACGGTGTTGATCAGCGCTTCCGTCAGTGCAGGAAGTGCAAACAATCCGGCGACGCAGCACAGAAAAAAGAAGATTGCCAACGCCAGAGAAAGGGTGGTAGACAGCTTGGTTGATATTTTCAGCATAATAACCTCCTGCATCTTTCAGGTTTCTGAATTTAAAATAGCACAGCTTTATATGAAAGTCAATAAAAATTTATTGAAAATCGATAAAATTTATTCAAGGAGAAATGAGACGCCTGCGGAAAGCAAAAACCGCCGGGGAAGCATCCCCGGCGGTAAAACTTTATTTCTGCTTATTTCGAGAACAGGTAATTGACCAGTTTGATTGCCAGAATGATGATGCCGATGATGGCAAAAATGACCAGCATACCAACGCCCATGTGCTTCAGGTTGTGGATGAAAGCCATCGGGTCAAACTGGATATTCACAGCAGCATTTGTCAAAAGATTCATAGCGTTAACCTCCCATTAGCTTGGCGGCGATGTTCAGAATGATTCCGCCGGCAATGACCGATGCAATCTGACCGGAAACATTGACACCGATGGAATGCATCAGCAGGAAGTTCTGGGGATCTTCCTCCAGCGCCATCTTATGGACGATACGACCGGACATGGGGAAGGCAGAGATGCCTGCCGCACCGATCATCGGATTGACCTTGTTCTTCAGGAACAGGTTCAGGAACTTGGCGAACAGCACGCCGCCGGCGGTATCCACCACAAAGGCCACCAGACCCAGACCCATAATCAGCAGGGTATCCAGCTGCAAGAACTTGTCAGCGGTCATATTGAAGGCAACGGAGATACCCAGGAAGATGGTGATCAGATTTGCAAGAACATTCTGGGCGGTGGAAGAAAGGCTGTCAAGCACGCCGCATTCCCGAATCAGGTTACCGAACATCAAGAAGCCAATCAATGCAGTTGCCTGCGGAATAATGGCAGAGGCAACCACGGTGATGATAATGGGGAAGAGAATCCGTGTCAGCTTGCTGACAGATTTCTGCTCGTAAGGCATCCGAATTCGGCGTTCCTTCTTGGTGGTGAGCAGCTTGATCACCGGCGGTTGGATAATGGGAACCAGCGCCATATAGGAATAGGCTGCTACCGTAATCGCACCCACATACTGGGAGCCAAGCTTGTTGGCAACCGCGATGGAGGTAGGACCGTCTGCCGCGCCGATGATGGCAATGGAGAAGAAATCCCGGAAATCGGGGAAGAACACACTTGCCATACATAATGTAAAGAAAATGCCGAACTGAGCGGCAGCGCCGAAGAGCATCAGCTTGGGATTGGACAGCAGCGGTCCAAAGTCGATCATTGCACCGATGCCGATAAACAGCAGCAGGGGGAACAGCTCGTTGGCGATACCGGCGTGGTACAGTTCCTGAATCGGACCGACCAGTGCATCGGAGAAGGGGATATTTACCAGAATCGTGCCAAAGCCCATGGGCAGCAGCAACGAAGGCTCCATTTCCTTTGCAATGGCCAGATACACCAGCAGGCAGCCGATCGCAATCATAATCAGGTCATACCGGTCGAAGGCCAATAAGTTTTGCCACAAAATTTCCATATTCGTCCCCCTTAGCCAATCAGCACCAGAGGTGCGCCGGTTTCCACAGTAGACCCCTTGGACACAAGCACCTGAGAGACGGTGCCGGCCTTGGGTGCCATAATTTCGTTTTCCATCTTCATCGCTTCCAGAACCACCAGAACATCGCCCTCTTTAACGGCCTGTCCGGGCTGGACATTGACCTTCAAAATGGTGCCGGGCATAGGAGCGCTTACGGTTTCACCGCTGCCGGCTGCGACAGGCGCGGCCGCAGGAGCAGCAGGTGCTGCAACAGGCGCGGCTTGTGTAACAGGGGCGGCGGGAGTGGGAGCATAGGTCTGGAATTCCTGCATAGCCATCGGCTCTGCCAGCTCCACCTCTACTTCATAGGTGCGACCATTCAACGTTAATTTGTATTTCATATCATTGAACCTCCTTGATGGAAACAAAGCGCAATTCGTTGAGGGGTTTTCCCATTTTGTCGGCTACGATTGCCATCAGCATCGCTGCTGTTTTGGGCTCGACGCCATGGAGCTTTACCTGTCCGGCAGAGCCGGGAGCATCGGGCACAGGAGGCGCTTCTGCCGGAGCGGGAGCTTCAACAGGCGCGGCTTCCGTTTTTTTGGCAGATATTTTTTTCCGGATAGCCATAATTGCAACAATAACGGCAACAACCAAAACGATTGCCAGTGCAACATAATCCGGCTGGGTGTTTTGCGCTGCGGTAAGCATCGGCATAAGACATTCTCCTTTTCCTTATTGCTTTTCTTTTTCATCGCCAACGGGGCTGACGATACTGTAGCCCACATTGACAAGGTGGTCTGCGACACGCTCAAGGCCGGTTACAACAGAAGAGTAGTAGGGACTTACATCCATACTGCAGTCGCCTTCAGCAAGGCGTGCAAAGTGGCTGGCGATGAGGTCTTTTTTCATCTTATCAACCTCATCCTCCAAGACGGTAAGCCTCGGCAGGTCGGTTTGATTCAGGTTATCAAAGGCGTCCTTGGAAATGGACAGCATTTCCATAACCGAGTTACACATATTTCGAATATCGCCTTGGGCTTTTTCGGAGAAGGAAAGCTTCTTCTTCGCCATTTCTTCGGTGATTTCGTAGAAATTCTCGGCGTGGTCGCCGATACGCTCCAAGTCGTTGAGTACGTGGAAATAAGAGCCGATGACAAGCTCATCGCTTTGCTCCACGGAGGGGGAGAGCTTAATCAGGAATCTGGTCAGTGCGCCGTTGGTGAAGTCAATCACGGCTTCGTTTTCTGCTATTTTTTCAGCATACAGCGGTTCGTTTGCGCCCATGGCGGTGAAGGAAAGGGAAATATTGCTTTCCACCAGACTGAACATATAGTCCATTTCTTTCTTTGCCTGCATCAGCGCTACTGGGGGCATCGTCAGCAGGCGGTCATCCACATAACGAAGGGTACGCACAGGCTCGGTTTTCTTCTTGTCCTTGATAACCAGGCAGGAGAACTGAACCAGCTGCTTTACAAAGGGCAGAAGCAAGACGGTTGTTGTCACATTGAAAATGACGTGGAAGGCAGAGACGCGCATCTGAAGAGACATGGGGTCGCTGCCGGGGAACATATTCATAAGCAGCTGGATAATCGGATCTTTGAAAATCCAAACGATGGCGGTAAAGAAGGCCGTGCCAATCACATTGAAGGTAAAGTGAATCAGTGCGATGCGCTTGGAGTCTGCATTTGCGCCCATTGAGGCCAGAAGTGCAGTCACGCAAGTGCCGATGTTTGCACCGAGGATGATAAACAAGGCAAGGTCAAGGGGCAGAATGCCGGTGCCTACCATGGTAATGACAACACCGGTTGCCGCCGAGGAGCTTTGAATCAGCGCAGTGAAGATTGCACCCACCAATATCAGCAGCAGGGGGAAGTCAATGACACTGAAGATGCCCTGGAACATTCTTTCCACCAGAGGATTTCCAAAGGCCTGGGGGCTGCTCATAATATTTAAGCCTACAAAAATCAGACCCAAGCCGCTGCACAACAGGCCGGCCAGCTTGATTTTTTCCTTTTTAAAGAAGCCCATCATCACGCCGGCAAAGGCGAAAAGGTACATCAGCATATTGAAGTAGTCATTCTTGAGGGCTACCAAAAGGCCGGTTACCGTGGTGCCGATGTTGGCACCCATAATAATGGGGGTGGCTTGCGTCAGGGTCATAACACCGGCACTTACCAAGCCGATGACCATAACGGAGGTTGCAGAGGAGCTTTGAATGATGGCGGTAACGCCCATACCAACGCCTACGCCGGAGAACCGGTTATTACTGATCCGCCCAAGGAGCTTCTTCATTCCTTCACCGGCACTCTTTTCCAGAGCTTCACTCATAAAGTTCATGCCTACGATGAAGATTCCTACACCGGCCAGCAGCCAGATCAGGCTTTGAATCAACTGCATAATTTCTTCTGGGGTTAACATTCTCTTTCTCCTTTCGTACAGACGAAACTACTTTGCCAGATTTTGAATCCAGGTACCCTTGCGGACCATAATCAGTCCGGCAAAGCTTTTGACAATATCGGTGCATTGACAGATGATGTACAGGGGGATAATGGGAATGTTGGTAAAGCGGCTGAGAACAAAGGCCAGCGGCACCAACAGTACCCACATAAAGCCGCAGTCAAACAAAAAGGTAATTAAGGTTTTGCCGCCGGAGCGCAGGGTAAAGTAGGCGGCGTGAACGTATGCATTGAAGGGAATCATCAAAGCGGAAATGAAGATCAGCTGCCCGGCCAGACTCCGCACCTCAGGTGTGGTATTGAAAAGCAGGGGGAATACGCCGGAAAGAGCGGCGGCAACACCGCCGAACAGGACGCCCAGAGCAATAGAAAGAGCAGAGAGCTTGCGATTGTAATCCATAAGCTCCTCTTTCGGCTTGTTGCTGCCCAGCATTTGCCCCATAATGATGCCCACGGAATTACCCATCGCCATATAGGCAACGCTGGCTAAGTTAAAGATGGTGGAGTTGATATTCATCGCAGGAACCACATCCAGACCGCAGGTGGAGTAGCATTGATTGGCAACTGCCAGACCGGTGGCAAACAGACCCTCATTGACAAGCAGGGGAGCGCCCTTGCGGATGATGTTACCCAATAACTGCGCAGGAATGTACAAGGAGCGGTAAGCGCTCCGGATGAAGGGGCAGATTTTGCCGTGGAAATGGGTCCAGCCAGCCACAATGGCCAATTCTGCAAATCTGGAGATGACCGTTGCCAATGCCGCGCCCTTGACGCCCATTGCAGGTGCGCCAAAGTGACCGAAAATCAGCACATAGTTCAGTCCCAGATTCACAAACACTGCGGCAATGCCGCCCACCATGGGAACCATAGTCTGCCCGGTTTCCCGCAGGGTGGAGGAATAGGCGTTGCAGATGGCAAAGGCCAGCAGACCCCAGAAGGTGACGCTGAGATAGTCCTTGCCGTATTGCAAAACCGCGGCGGCATCTGCAGGACTGCCCTCGCCCTGCAAATAAAGACGAATGAGGGGGTCCTGGAAGAAATAAAGCAGGGCACAGCCGATTGCAGTGAGCAAAACGCTGGCGATAATCTTGAAACGGAAGGTGTGGCGGACGCCGTTGGCATCGCCACTGCCGTGAAATTGGGCGGTGAAGATGCCGGCACCGGCATTTGCGCCGAAAATACACAGCATAAAAATGAAAAGCAGCTGATTGACGATGGATACGCCGCTCATTTGCTGTTGTCCTACCTGCCCCACCATAATGTTATCCAGCAGAGATACCAGATTGGTGATGGCATTTTGGACGACGATGGGAAGCGCTACCGCCATTACCCGGCGATAAAAGGGTTTGTCGCCAATATATTTCTGAAGCATAGAAACCTCTTTAGTTGTTTGTAATTTCCTTTCCGCCCAGGAACACACGCTTGCCGGAATAGTCGCTGCGGCAAACGATAAAGTCCGCATAGTGACCGGAAACGATGGAGCCCACCTTGTCCTGTACGCCCAAAGCGCAGGCGGGATTATAGGTGGCAGCGCGGACGGCATCTGCTTCGGGGATACCGAAGAGGATGGTGTTGACCAGACCCTGATACAAATTGATAGCAGAGCAGGCAATGGTTCCGCTTTCCAGACGGGCGATACCGTCGGTCAAGGTAGCGGTCTGACCGCCGATGTCAAAGGAGCTGCCATCGGGCATACCGGCACAGCGACCGGAATCGGATACCAGGATCATCCGCTCTGCGCCGAACATTGCAAATGCCAGACGCATACAGGCAGGGTGTACATGCAGACCGTCGCAAATCAGCTCGGCGCGCACCTTGGGATTCTCTGCCGCTGCCGGAATGACACCGGGATTCCGGTGATGGATGCCGGGCATTGCGTTGAACAGGTGGGTCAGGTGGGTTGCACCCTTGGAAAAGGCTTCCTTGGCGTGCTCGTAATCCGATGCGGTATGAGCCACGGAGACGGTACACAGCTTGCTGGCTTTTTCCACAAATTCTGCCGCACCGGGAAGCTCCGGTGCTACATCCACAATGCGCACCAAGCCGCCGCAGTCGTCATACAGCTTCTTGAAGCCGTCAAAGTCGGGATTTTTCAGATAAGCGGCATTCTGGGCACCTTTTTGCTTTTCAGAAAAGTAAGGGCCTTCCATCTGAATGCCCATCAGCCGGGCACAGCCTGCCGGCTGCTCGTCCACAAGGCGGCGTGCATTGCCGAAAGCCTTTGACAGCACCTCATAAGGAAGCGTCATAGATGCCGGGGCAAAGGAGGTGATGCCGCACTGCAGATAGTAGGCGGCCATTTTCTTCAGACCTTCATAATCTCCGTCGGAAAAATCCGCACCGGAATTTCCGTGGGAGTGGACATCCACCAGACCGGGAATCACGGTTGCGCCCTCCAAATCCACTGCATCGGCAGGGACTTCCTGAGGCAAAACAGCACCGAATTTTCCGTCTTTTACTTCAAATGCGCCCATCCGGAACTGGAAATCCGGGCAGAAGATGCGGGCGTTCTTATAAAACATAAAGATTCCTCCTTTTGGTATGGAATCCCTTGCCCACTCAAGGGAGGGCAAGGGAAAGGTTGTTGCTTATTTCCGGATTTCCGGCAGGCTGGCGGCAGCGGCACTCTGACCCACACGGCGAGTGTTTTCGTCAGGGAGCATAACCTCAACCTTTTCATAGAGTTCCGGGAATTCGTTATTCAAAACAGCCTGACAGGTGGCCAGAATGGTATCGCCGCCCTTGCCGGACATCACACGACCCAGCAGCATCAAATGCCGCAGGTCATAGAACTTGTTATACAGCACCACGGTGTAAGCAAGATAGGTGCCGATGTCCCGGAACACCTTTTGCGCCCGCTCATCGTCGGCTTCCATCAGCTTTTGTACCACCTTCAGCTTTTCAGCCGGGGTCAGGGATGCGTCCAGCTCGATGCCGGCACGGGGGGCCAGCTTGATGACGGCATCCTGAGAGAAGTATTTGCAGCCCACGCCAAAATCAGTGGACCATTCGTCCTGCATTGCTTCCTCGTTCAAATCCACGGGCGCAAAGGCCAGCTCGGAAATCCAGCCCAGAACATTCTTGTCCTTGTCCACATAGCCGACAGCTTCGCTGGTGCCCATGGCAAGACCCATAATGTTGCCGCAGTTCATACCCATTGCGCCAGCCAGAGCGGAAACGTCACCGTCATTGGCAACCACGATGGGCACATCGCCGATTTCAGCGGCAGCCCGGTCGAATACGGTTTTCACTTCTTCCCAACGGTCCCGGGGAACACAGTAGAAGATACTGGAAATCATCGGGGCGTTGCCCACAAAAACACCGGCAGAGGAAACGCCGATGCCATCTACACGGGGCATTTTGGAAGCGGCAGTACGGAAAGAATCCAGAATACCCTCGTACTGATAGCTGGGGTCGGGATTGGTCTTGGGATGCCAGACGACCTCCTCGGAGTAGACACACTCACCGTCAATCACCGCAGAGACCTTCCGGTCAGAGCCGCCGGCGTCAAAGCCAATACGACAGCCATCCAAATGGCCGCCCATAGGTCTGGGAGCTTCGTTGGCGGCGGGACAAGCCTCCAAAGGCAGGTCGATGACGGTCAGCTCCTTTTCGTACAGCTTCTGGAAGAAGTCGTAGTCAAAGGCACGCGCACCCTTTAAGGAATAGGCCTGCTGCAGCTGCTTTGCAATATGGCTGCAGCCACAGACATACACCTTGAAGCCGCCAATGGACCAGAGCAGGAATTTTACATACCGCTCCACATAACGATAGTCCGCAGCGGCCATTTCCTCGGTGCCGTGGATAAAGGTGTGCCGGACGGAAATCTGACCCTCCTGCCGTTCGACGGCAATGGCGATGGGAGTCTTTGCGCCCTTCAGGTAGGCATCCATCCAAACGCCGAAGGGGATAAACCCGGGGTCCAGCACCGGGGTGTTGTTCATTTCAAATTTTACGCCTAAGTATTCCATGTTAAACCTCCAAGTATTGTTGATGTACCGCTGCCTTTACCTGGGCAACGATGCGTTTCATCTCTTCCATTTTTGCTTCCATATCTGCCACCAGCTTCAGCTGGGTTCTGGCTCGCACCAGATTATGCTCCGGATAGGCGGTTTTGAAGTACAGGTCGCCATCCAGATAGTCCTTCAAAAAGCGCAGACCGACCTCCAATGTCATAATCAGCGCGCCCAGAGGAAGCACCTCCACCTCCCGGTCCGTCAGAGCGGTGGCGGCTTCCAAGAAGCCCTTGGTGTAGACCTCGAACTTGTGTAAATCCAGACTCATTTTGCTGACATCCTTCTCGTCCTCGGAAGCGGTGGCCGCACCGAAGCGGATGGAGTCGCCGAAATCGTGGGCGCTCAGACCGGGCATCACGGTATCCAAATCCAGCACGCACAGCGATTTACGGGTTTTGCGGTCCAGCAAAACATTGTTCAGCTTGGTGTCATTGTGGGTGACCCGCAGGGGAAGCTCACCGGAAAGGCGCATTTCCTGCAGGATGCTGCCCACCTGCTCGTGCTCCAGCACAAATCGAATCTCTTCCTGCACGCCGGCGGCGCGACCGCAGGGGTCTGCGGCAACGGAAGCCTTAAACTGGCGATAGCGGTCAATGGTATTATGGAATTCCGGGATGGTTTCAAACAGGGTGTCCGCCGGGAAGTCCGACAGAAGCGCCTGAAACCGACCGAAAGCCAGACCGCTTTGATAGAAATCCTCATCACTTTCCGGAGCGTCCAGACAGAAGCCGTGCATAAAGTCATACATCCGCCAGAAATCGCCCTCTTCATCCCGGTGGTAGTAAAGCCCCTGGGTGGTGGGGATGAAATTCATCGCCATACGATGATCTTCTACCCGGTGACGGAGATACTCCGTAACGGCGCTGACATTGGACATCAGCCGGATAGGGTTGTGAAACACATAGCGGTTAATTTTCTGCAAAATGTATTCCGCACCGGTATCGGTGGTAACCTTAAAGGTGCTGTTGATATGACCGTGACCGAACTCTTCCCAGGCATTTGGTGTGCCGTCCAGCTTAAAGGCGCCGGTCAACTGCGACAGTTGCATAATCATCACCTCAATAAAAGCCTTTTCATACAATTCCGCAACGGGAATTTTCCATTAGAAATATTACCACAAGTCCCATAAAAAAGCAATCAAAATCACAAATTGTCTTGCTTTGTGGGGAAAGAAAATTGTTTTATATACATTATACGGCAAAGGACGCGAAAAGTGAGAAAATAATTGTCGGTGATTGTGCAAAAAAAGAGTTCGGCAAAGTGCCGAACTCATTGAAACAACTCTGAGATGGGAGCGAAGGTGTAGCCCATTGCCTTCCACTTGGTGAGCAATTCATCCAGAATATCCCGGTTGGTTTGGGAAGTGGAGTGAAGCAGAATGACGGCGCCGTTGTGGGTGCGGGGTAGAAGCTTTGAAAAGGCGTATTCTGCCGTCGGCTGGGAATTGTTGTTCCAGTCCACATAGGCAAGACTCCAGAAAACGGTGCGGTAGCCCAGACTTTTTGCCATTTCCAGATTCTTCTGGCTGTAGATTCCCTGAGGTGGGCGGTAGTATTTTGGCATTGGCTGACCGGTGATGTCCTGATACAGCGTTCCCAGATCGGAAAGTTCTTTTTGAAAGGCCTCCGGATTTTCAATTTTACTCATATCCGGGTGGTGCATGGTATGGTTGCCCACAATGTGCCCTTCGTTTACCATCCGACGCACCAAGTCTGGATTGGTTTTCATATAGTTGCCCACCAGAAAAAAAGCGGCAGGAACCTGGTGCTTTTGCAAAACATCCAGAATTTTGGAAGTACAGCCGTTTTCGTATCCGGCGTCGAAGGTCAGATACAGCACTTTTTGCGTGGTATCTCCCAGATAAACACCGTCGTAGCGTGCCAACTCCCGGGCGGAGGCCGGACCGATGGGAGCGTCTCCCCCCTGACGGAAGCTCAGTCCCCAGGCGCCGGTTTCCACCACATTGCGTGTCCAAAAATGAAGTGCTACCGCCAGCGTCAGGCAAATGGCTGTAGCAATGAGAAAAACATCCCGTTTACGCATAATATCCCCTCCTGCATAACCTTATGCCCGGGGAGGGACAGGTATGTTAAGAATGCTGTCTGCCGCTACCTTGGGTACATTCTGCCCAGGCGGATTGCGGTTTTGACGCTCTCAACCTCCAGGTCATTACGCAAATCAATATATGCTTCGATAATCGCCTGATTATGGCGGGGTAATTGATTTGCTATTTCAAGGATTTGTCGTTCCAGTGCATCACATTGCTCACGCAGCTCGAGTAAGGAAAAGTCAGTGCATTGCCGAATACCTAGCGCGTTGTAAAAATCATACAATCGATCTTTCATAATAATCACCCCTTCCTATTATAGTTACTTATTTCAGTATAGTAAAGTACATTTTTCCAAAAGATAATGAACATATCAAATGAGAAAGGGGAAACAGTGGTGATTAGTTACGAACCTTTGTGGCAAACTATGGAGCAACGGGGTGTGACCACATATACATTGATACACAAGTATGGTATCAATCCCCGTACAATTAACAATTTGAAACATAACCGGTCAATAACCATGTATACCCTTGAACAGTTGTGTAAGATATTGGGCTGTCAGGCAGAATCTGTTGTTCAATTTTTGCCTGAATAAAAGGCGGAGTAATTCAATATTAAAAAAGAAGGCACCCCGGTGGGGGTGCCTTTTGAAATTAGCAGCAGGTGCGCTCGCAGCCGTTGCCGCACAGGCTGTTGCCATTGCCGTTGCCGCAGCAGCAGAACAGAACAGCAAGGATGATAATCCACCAAATATTAAAACCGCAGCCATTATTACACATAATCCATACCTCCGAAATAAATGATTGAGCATTGCGCTCATTCCATAGTATTCCGGACGGAGAATTTGGTGAAAGCCCAGGCATATCTTTCCGCAGCAAACATAAACTGCTGTGAGGTGATTTCAGTGGGAGAAAATGGGATGCAGCTGCCCCATCGGCTGATATTAAATGAGCGCCGGCAACTGACTATGACGGGGGTGTCGGAGGTGGTCAGCTTTGAGGAGCATACTGTGGTATTGCGCACGCAGCTGGGGACGCTGGTAATTCAGGGTAAGGATTTACAGCTGAAGCAGCTCAGCGTGGAGGGCGGACAGGTGGCGGTGGATGGTACGATTTCTGCCCTCCATTATGAAGAACCCCGGCAGGCCGGCGGCTGGTTCCGGCGGTTTGTGGGATGATGACGCCGCAGATTGCCGCCGGGCGTTTTCTCTGGGGCGTTGCTCTGGGGTTGCTTTTGGGGCTGTGGTACGGTTTCCTGCGTCCGCTGAGCCGCCATCGGATTTTTTCGGATATGCTGTTTCTTGCGGGGCTGTTTCCGGTGTGGGTTTATTTTGCCTTTGCGGTATGCCAGGGGGATTTTCATCTGGGCTATATGGCAAGTTTGCCCCTGGGGGGAATTCTGTTTGAAATCACGGTCGGACGCCTGCTTCGACCCTTATGGAGAGGCTTTTGGGGTGTGATAGGGGCAATTTTTGCCGGGTTTAAAAAATTTTTTCGAAAAATTGCCGCGCTTTCGAAAAAAATATTTGCATATCTTCAAAAAATGAGTACAATAAAATTGAGAAATCGTAAACAAACAGGAGGGCACCTCTATGGCCGGTCGAGAATCGAGCAGCCGCATTCGGTGGGTATACAAGCGCAGCTCAAGGATCACAATCATCGCCATCTGCGCCGCACTCATCCTGTCCGTAGTGACCCTTCTGGTCATTCGTTCCGAGACACTGGCCGCACAGCAGCGGGAACGAGAGCTGCTGGAGCAGGCGCAGAAGTTGGAGCAAGAAAACGATCAGCTGAAGGATAAAATCGAAAATTTAGGCTCTCAGGCTGGTTTGGTGCAGTATGTCAAGGATGTTCTTGGATGGTTGGAAAACGGGGACATTGTGATTGAAAAGGAATAAAAATTTTGGAGGAAGCAAGTTAAACTATGGAGTTAACCGTTGGGGCAATTTTAGAGGGGAAAGTTAAAACCATTACAAATTTCGGTGCATTTGTGGCACTGCCGGAAAATAAGACAGGTTTGGTACATATTTCCGAGGTGGCCAATTCCTACGTCAGCGACATTCGCCAGCACCTGACCGAGGGTCAGGATGTGAAGGTGGTTGTGATTGGCCTGGAAAACGGAAAGGTGAACCTGTCCATAAAACGACTGGAGGCGAAGCCTCAGGCGGAAGGTCAGCCCAGAGCACGCGGTGGTGCAGCAAGCCGGCCTGCTCGTGATGCCGCGCCCACACCGCCCCCGGCGCCCAAGACAGCGGATCAGCTTTTTGAGGAAAAGCTGAAGGCTTTTATGACGGAGTCCGACAGCAAGATTTCCGGCATCAAGCAGTATTCAGACCATCGCACGAAAAGCCGCAGAAGATAAAAGAAAACCGGAGCAGCTGCTCCGGTTTTTTGTTTTGCCATAGGGCTTATTTTGTGCCGAAAATGCGGTCGCCTGCATCGCCCAGACCGGGGATAATATAGGCGTGATCGTTCAGCTTTTCGTCCACAGCGGCAACATAGAGCTCCACATCCGGGTGGGCTTCCTGAACAGCTTTCACGCCCTCGGGACAGCCGATGATGTTCATCATAATGATGTTGCGGCAGCCTTTTGCCTTGAGAAAATCAATGGCAGCAACAGCACTGCCGCCGGTGGCCAACATCGGGTCGACCACGAAAACCACCCGGTTTTCAATATCCTCCGGCAGCTTGCAGTAGTACTCCACCGGCTGATGGGTTTCCGGATCACGGTACAGACCGATATGACCGATTTTGGCGGAAGGAATCATATCCACCATACTGTCCACCATTCCAAGACCCGCACGCAGCACCGGAACGATGGCAAGCTTCTTGCCGGAGAGCATTCGACATTTTGCCACAGCTACCGGAGTTTGTACTTCCACTTCTTCCGTGGGAAGATTCCGGGTTGCTTCGTAGCACATCAGCCCTGCAATTTCACTAATCAGCTCCCGAAATTCCTTGACGCCGGTTTCTGCGTTACGCAAAATGGCCAGCTTATGCTGAATCAGGGGGTGGTCCAATACATGTAATGTTGCCATCTTTTATTCTCCTTTATTTCTGCTGTAATTTTTCGTTTCGCTCGCGTTCTGCCTGGCTCAGGCGAAGATAGTTGGGGAACAGAGCGGCGGGGTTATCCGGCTGTGATTGAAGGGCGGCCAAGCCCACACCCACGGCACGCTGATGCATCCGCCCTTCCGGGGGGAGAATCAGCTGCGGTACAGCCTCTTTTAATGTATTATAGCACAATTTGCTGCCGTCGCCAACTAAAAAAACAGGCTTTTCAAGAAAAAGCAGCTCTTTTTGCAAATCCTCCAGGGCAATGGCGCGGTCGGGAGTTTGCCGCTGCAGATGTCCTTGGTTTACATAAAACAGAGCGTTGTACACCTGACTGCGACGGGCATCCATCACCGGGCACACATAGCCCTCATAAATGCCCAGTCCCAGAGCCATTGCCTCCAGAGTGGATACGCCGTAAATGGGGATTTCTCTGCCCCAGGCAAAGCCCTTGGCAGCGGCCACGCCGATGCGCACGCCGGTAAAGGAGCCGGGTCCGTTGGCAACAGCAACTGCTTCCACCTCCTGCGGCGTTTTGCCGCATTGCTTCAGCAAATCCTGCGCCATTGTCAGAAGGGTTTGGCTGTGGGTCAGCCCCGTATTCTGATATTGCTCGCCCAACAGAATTTCTCCGTCAAACAGGGCGACTGAGGCGGCTTTTGCAGAGGTTTCAAAGGCCAGCAAAAGCATTTTCGTCTCCTCCTTCCAGCACAATGCGGCGGGTGTTTTCGTTTAGCTTATGAATGGTGATACACAGGGGGTTTTCCAGCGCGTCCCATACGTTTTCACTCCACTCCACGGCGCATACACCGTTTCTGTCCAGATAATCGTCCCAGCCGATGTCAAAAAGACTGTCGGCATCCCTTAAGCGGTACATATCAAAATGGAACAGAGGAAGCCGCCCGCCCAGATATTCATTGACAATGGTATAAGTGGGGCTGGTGACCTGTTCCTGATAGCCGAGACCCCGGGCAAGTCCCCGGGTGAAGGCGGTTTTTCCGGCACCCAGGTTGCCGCGGTAAGCGATGACCGTTCCGGGTGTCAAAAGCGTTGCCAGCTTTTCCCCGAGAGCTTCCGTCTCTTCCGGGGAATTTGTTATAAATTCCATAAGTTCCTCCAAAGGCTCCTCTTATGATGTCATTGCGAGGAGCATCATAAGATGCGACGTGGCAATCTCCTGGCAGTATCCATCGGCCGGTGGCAATGTAATACACATCGTACCGGGAGATCGCCACGGCCCGAAGGCCTCGCGATGACAACGATAATAGGAAGGCTTTTATTGTGCGCTTTTCAGCTTTTCCGCCTGGTCAGCGGTGGCCAGCGCATCGATGATTTCGTCAATAGCGCCGTCCATAATGCTGTCAATTTTATAAAGAGTCAGACCGATGCGATGGTCGGTCACACGCCCTTGTGGGAAATTATAGGTGCGAATTCGTTCGTTACGCATTCCGCTGCCCACCTGGCTGCGACGCATACCGGTGACCTCGCTTGACAGCTTTTCCTGCTCGATTTCATACAGCTTGGAGGCCAGCATCCGCATACATTTTTCACGGTTTTGCTGCTGACTGCGCTCCTCCTGACAGGCAACCACGATGCCAGAGGGCTTGTGGATTAGCCGCACGGCAGAGGAGGTTTTGTTAATATGCTGACCACCGGCGCCACTGGCGCGGTATACCTGCATTTCAATATCGGCGGGATTGATTTGCACATCCACCTCTTCCATTTCCGGAAGGACAGCGACGGTGGCGGTGGAGGTGTGGACGCGTCCGCCGGATTCTGTTTCCGGCACACGCTGTACCCGATGGACACCGGATTCGTATTTCATACGGGAGTAAGCACCCCGGCCGGAAATGACAAAATCCGCTTCCTTTACACCGCCAAGCTCCGTATCGTTATAGTTCAGCAGCTCAATTTTCCAGCCCTTTGCGGCGGCGTACATAGAATACATCCGAAACAAACTGTGGGCAAAAAGGGCACTTTCCTCGCCGCCGACACCGCCGCGGATTTCCACAATGACATTCTTCTCATCGTTGGGGTCCTTGGGCAGCAGGAGAATTTGCAGCTGGCGGTATAATTCCTCGCTTTTTGCTTTGGAGGACTGATAGGTCTCCTGACAAAAGTCCTTCATTTCCGGTTCTGCCATCAGCTCCATTGCATCCTGCATTTCCTGCAGGGCACTGTTGTAGGCGTGGAAGGTTTCCACGATGGGCTGCAGATCATTCTTTTCCTGCAAAAGCTTGGCCGCCTTTTTGGGGTCGGCATAAAAATCCGGCTGTTCGGACCGAACACAAAGCTCCTCGTAGCGGTCTGCAACGCTGCGCAGCTTGTTCAGCATACAATCCCCTCAATTCCATAGATTTTTCTTATTATACACCGATTTGACTGTGGTTGCAACAAAAATGTGCCGGTGGATGGTACCGGGGGATTGCCACGGCACTACGTGCCTCGCAATGACATAAAATATTTACGTCATCGCGAACCAATCCGCAGATTGGTGTGGCGATCCCGTTGGGTTTCCGGTATGTCTACGGGATTGCCACGTCGGGCGTTCGCCCTCCTCGCAATGACGTTGGGAAAGGGGAGTTTAAGGGAAAAGAAAACTCCACTGCCGGGAAGCAGTGGAGAAACATTAACTTTTGCCGGGGAATTTTTCCTTACACTTGGGGCAGGAAATCATAATTTTGCCCTTGCCGCGGGGCACACGCACCGGCTGGCGGCACTTTGGACAAGTGAAATAGCGGTGCTTCCGATCCTTAATGCGGTTCAAAAACAGTAAAAACCGCCGGTTTTCCTGATAGCGCTTGTAGGTATTCCGGGAGAATGTGCGCCAGATGGCCAGACCCATCAGTCCGTAAGAGCCGAGGGTGAGGGACAGACGAACATAGGGAAACGGAATAAACAGGGATACGAGGCACAAAACAAGTCCACCGCCAAGAATCCACATATTCAGTTTATCGGTGCCATAGCGTCCCATCATAAAACGCTGCAGGGCTTGCTTGAAGCGCATAGTATTTCCCCTTGTTTCATTTGGATTGCTATTATTATATGCCAAATGAAGAAAAGTTGCAACAAATCAAGGGAAATGTTTACGGATTGTTTAATTTTAATACCGCAGACATTGGCGAATACGTGCTTCTGCTCTATGTAAGGTACGGCAGGCGGTGCTTTTGTTGACCCCCCGTTCCCGGGCGATAACGGAGATATTCTGTCCTTGAAAATAGTAGGCAAGAATTGTTTCCCGCTGCAGCGGCGTCAATTCCTGCATAATCACATTCTGAATGCGCTTCAGCTGGATATGCCGGGGCAGCTTGAGACCCCGATTGTCCTCAAAGAGTGTATTTTTCATTGCGGTAGTACCCCCTTTCGTAATAATGGGCGGTTAAGTCCGCCAGCTCATTCATTTGGGTCAGCATCGGCGTCAGAACGGCGATGCGCCGCTGCAGATGCCAGATTTCATCTTTATCGGCTGTGGCGGCAAGCTCTTGCCGGAGCTGCCGCAGGCGCCTGCGGAGCAGCACCGCAGATGCTTCATATTCCCGGCTCATCTGTTTCAGGGTCATGGTATCTCCTTTCGCACCGCAGACAGCGGCTTTGCCCGGAATATATCTCTCTGCCACAATGGGGGCAAAAGGCCACCGCCGGCTCTTCCTGCGGGTCTGTATATAAAATTTGCTGAATGGTAATGGCCATAAAATTCCTCCTCTTTTGTAGGCGTGAAACGAAAAATGGGTTTTCTCTTTCCGTATTGTAGTACACACTTTGTGTAATGTCCGTCGAATTGTGTATGTTCCATTTTTCATCAGTTTTTGCCTGGTGCGGAATGGTATATTGGGGGCAAAAGAAGGGAAGTGGGGATAAAAATGCTGGGTGCGAGGATTGCGGCCCTGCGGCGGGCAAAGGGCTGGAGTCAAGGGGATTTGGCGCAGATGCTGCAGGTCAGTCCCAGCGCAGTGGGAATGTACGAGCAGGGACGCAGAGAGCCGGCCGTGCAGACATTGGTGGCGATGGCGAAGCTTTTTGGCGTGTCGGTGGATTACTTATTGACCGGGTGCGGCTTTGAAGAGGATCAGGCGGTGCAAAATGCAGTGGAGCAGGTGCTAACCCAGACGGAGACACAGCTGCAAAGTCGAAAGAGTACACCTCTTTCCCGGGAGGAATTGGCGGTACTCTTTGCCGCATTGCTAATGGAGCATTAGATATTTTCCGGCTTTTCCTTGACGGATTTCCCAAATTGGGCTATGATAGAAAAAACGGCAAGGGGGGCTTGATGAGCGTGGACGACAACAAATGGATGGGCATGGCGTTGGAGCTTGCCCGGGAAGCGGCGGCGGCAGGTGAAGTGCCGGTGGGCTGCGTTATCGTCCGCAACGGCTGTGTGGTCGGACAGGGCAGAAATCGCCGGGAGGAAGGAAAAAGTGCCCTTGCCCATGCAGAGGTGGAAGCCATCGCCGATGCCTGCAGAAATCTGGGCGGCTGGCGGTTGTGGGACTGCACCATGTATGTCACCCTTGAGCCTTGCCCTATGTGTGCCGGGGCGGTGGTTAATGCCCGGATTCCCCGGGTGGTATTTGGTGCATCGGATAAAAAATGCGGCGCTTGCGGCTCGGTATGTGACCTGTTTTCCATGGAATTCAATCACCGTCCTCAGGTGGAAAAGGGAATTCTGGAGGAAGAATGTGCCGCGCTGTTGACGGATTTTTTTCAGAATCTTCGGCTGGAATTGCGGGATAGACCCAAATGGCGTCGTCCGCAGTGAATACAGACATAAGGCCTGTTGCAATGTGCAACAGGCCTTTTTTATTTGAAAAAGGAAAGGGACGGGTTCTATGGAGCATCGAAAAGAGGTATGGACGGTGGGCATTTGCACGCTGTTGCTGGCGTTGATTTTGCGTGCCGGGCTGATTCCCGCAGGGGATCATTCTGCTCTGTCCTTTATGATGTATTTGCAAACCGGCAGATGGGTGCGCTATCCGGAAGCTGCCGCACCGCAGGTAACTCCCACACAGCCACAAACCCACCCCCTCGAGGGGGAAAAGCCCGGGGGCATCTCCCTGACGGAAGGGGATTTGAATGTGGTTGAAGTAAACAATCTGACAGATTACGACCTGCAGGAGGCGGCGCTTCTGACTGCGCCTTTGGCGTGGAATTTAACAGAGGGCGGACCGAAAGTGCTGATTCTGCATACCCACACCACAGAAAGCTATACCCGCCAGCCGGGAGAAATTTATGAGGAGGACAGCGATTATCGCACCTTTAACGCGGCTTACAATATGATTTCCATCGGGAAGGAGCTGGCGCAGATACTGGAACAAGGGGGTATTTCCGTGCTCCATGACCAGACCTATCATGATTATCCTTCCTTCAGCGGTTCTTATGCCGATGCCCGGCAGACGGTGGAAAGCTATTTGGAAGCGTATCCTTCCATACAGGTGGTAATCGACCTGCATCGGGATGCGCTGGACTTTGAGAAAGACCCTCAGCTGACGACGATGGCGACGGTGGAGGGGCAAAAATCCGCCCAACTGATGCTGGTGGCAGGTACGGATACCAATGCCAGCCATCCAAATTGGAAAGAGAATCTGGCGGTTTGTATGAAATTGACGGCAGTATTGGAACAGATGCACCCGGGAATTACCCGTCCGATTCAACTGCGTCCCCAGCGGTTTAATCTGGATTTGACCGCCGGGAGCCTTTTGGTAGAGGTGGGGGCAAATGGAAATACCCATCAGGAGGCGTTGGTGGCGGTGCGGGTATTGGGAGAGGCGTTGGTGGCGATGTCTGAGGGCGTGAATCTATAAGAGGGTCCACCATTTTAAATTGTGGGATTCATCAATGGCTTCTGCCAGAAGGGAAATACTGCGGCAGGTGGTTGCGAAATCTACCTGCCACTTTTTTTCTTCATAGACGGCAAGTAATGAGAAAAGTCGGTGCATTTCCTCCACCGGCTCGTGGTCGGTGGAAGCAGACCAAAAACGGCGGTAATGCTCCCATTTTTCGTGGCCTTTTTCTGCCTGACGGCTGGCTTCTGTCCAGTTTCCGGCCAATGCAAAATCGCCGGCCTGCTCCATACGAGAGGAAAAATCTCTTTGATATTGGGCGCTGAAAGCAAGCATTCCGATGCCGATGGCCAGAATGCTCAGCATAATTCCGATGCCAATCCAAAATCGCGTCATACATCCTCCTTGGGAAGCCAAAGCACGTGGCCTTTTTCATCTACGGTCAAAAGAAAAGTGTCCTTGACGGTGGTGCGGTGCTGCCGCAAAATATCCTCCACCCAGCCGGGTTTTCGGCGCGCGACGGACAGATTCTCCTTGCATAAGTGACCGTCGGAAATAATGGTAATGGGGAGGAACTGGTCCTTCGCCTGAATGCCGGCATCCTTGGCAGAGGCGGGCTGCTCCTTGGGGTAAGGAAAAACGGAAAGGTTGCCGTTTGTCTCCAAAATGGCATATTGCACCGCCCGTAAATCCAGAATGTCCTTTTCCCGCAGATGGCCGGTCAGCTCATCCAGCGTAACACGGGTTGCCCGGAGGGCGGACTGGAGAATCTTCCCGTTTTCAATGAGGATGACAGGCTTTCCGCAAAACAGCCGGCGAATCCAAACGCTGTGCATGGAAGCGGCAGAGAGAAGCAGCTCCACGCCCAACACTGTCAAAATAGGCACAATGCCGGAGTACAGCGGAATGCCGCTGTCCTGCATGGGAATAGATGCAAGGTTTGCCACCAGCATGGTAACGACAAATTCCGACGGCTCCATTTCGCCGATTTGCCGCTTTCCCATCATCCGGATGACTGCAATCAGCACCAGATATAGAATAATGGTGCGAAAATAAGACAAAAGCATCCTGTTTCCTCCGTTTCTGCCGTAGTTTTCCCAGAAATGGAAGGATTATTCAGCAGGGGATTTTCTCCCGGGAAATTTACAAATAGGCTATGATTTTTCACAAGGATGTGGTATAATGGGTAAAATTGGTTGTGAATTGCCATTTTTCAAACTAGAAAAGCGACGAGGTAGAATACAATGGGCTTGATGTCTAAAATTTTTGGCACCCGTTCTCAGCGGGAATTGAAAAAAATTCAACCGCTGGTGGATAAAATTATCGCTCTGGAGGAGCCGTACGCCGCCCTCTCTGAAGAGGAGCTGCGAGGGAAGACTGCAGAGTTTAAGGCGCGTTTTGCCCAGGGAGAGAGTCTGGATGATTTGCTTCCGGAGGCTTTTGCAGCCATTCGGGAGGCTTCTTGGCGGGTTTTGGGGATGAAACCCTATCCGGTGCAGCTGATCGGCGGCATTATTTTGCATCAGGGTCGGATTGCGGAAATGAAAACCGGTGAAGGTAAGACCCTGGTTGCCATTTTGCCCTGCTATTTGAATGCCCTGAACGGACAGGGTGTTCACGTGGTTACAGTTAACGATTATCTGGCCAAGTATCAGTCCGAATGGATGGGCAAGGTCTATAAGTATATGGGCTTGACGGTGGGTCTGGTGATTCCCGGAATGACACCGGCACAGCGGCGGGAAAGCTATGCCGCGGATATTACCTACTGCACCAACAACGAGCTGGGCTTTGACTATCTGCGGGACAATATGGCGATTTATAAGCAGGAGCTGGTACAGCGCGGTCACGCCTTTGCCATCGTGGACGAGGTGGACTCTATTTTGATTGACGAGGCCCGTACGCCGCTGATTATCTCCGGCAAGGGAGAGGAGTCCAGTAAGCTGTACGAGATGGCGGATGCCTTTGTGGCCGGTCTGCGCCGGAAGGTATTTGCCAAAACCGAGGACAAGGAAGTTCAGGACCATTACGACTGCGACTATTTTGTGGATGAAAAGAGCCGCACGGTTTCCCTGACTGCGGAAGGTATTGAAAAGGCGGAAAGATTCTTCAATGTGGAGAACCTGGCGGATCAGGAGAACACAACCCTTTCCCATCACATCAATCAGGCGATGAAGGCCCGTGGCTTGATGCGCAAGGATATTGACTATGTTGTAAAAGATGGGGAAATCATCATTGTTGATGAATTCACCGGCCGTTTGATGTATGGCCGTCGCTATAACGAAGGTCTGCACCAGGCCATTGAAGCCAAGGAACGGGTACGGGTTGCCGGCGAAAGCAAGACCCTGGCCACCATCACCTTCCAGAATTTCTTCCGCCTGTACAGCAAGCTGTCCGGTATGACCGGCACGGCACTGACGGAAGAAGCGGAATTTGGGCAGATTTACCATCTGGATGTGGTGGAAATTCCCACCAACCGTCCTGTGATTCGGCAGGACCACCCCGATGTGGTTTACAAAACAGAGGTGGCCAAGTACCGGGCCATTGTGGAGCAGGTCAAGGCCTGTCACAGCAAGGGGCAGCCGGTGCTGGTTGGTACGATTTCCATTGAAAAGAGCGAAATTCTCAGCAAACTGCTGAAAAAAGAGGGAATTGCGCACCATGTGCTGAACGCAAAGTATCATGAGCAGGAAGCCCAGATTGTTGCTCAGGCCGGTAAATTTGGAGCGGTGACCATCGCTACCAATATGGCAGGCCGTGGTACGGACATTGTTTTGGGCGGTAATGCAGACTTCCTCGCCAAGAGCGAGCTGCGCAAGTCTGACCTGCCGGAGGAAATCATCGCAGAGGCGGACTCCTATGCAGAAACCACCAATCCGGAGATTCTGGCGGTGCGGGAGCAGTACAAGCAGCTGCTGAAGAAGTTCAAGGAAGAAAATGCGGACGAGGCGGAAAAGGTAAAAGCCGCCGGCGGTCTGTTTATCATCGGCACAGAGCGGCACGAATCCCGCCGTATCGACAATCAGCTCCGCGGCCGTTCCGGCCGTCAGGGCGACCCGGGCGAAAGCCGGTTCTATCTGAGCCTGCAGGATGATTTGATGCGTCTGTTCTCCTCGGAGCGGGTGATGGCGATGATGGATGCCATGGGTCTGGACGAAAACACGCCCATTGATGCGAAAATCCTGTCCGGTGCGGTGGAAAATGCCCAGAAGAGCGTGGAAGGACGGCATTTCCGTTCCCGTAAGAGCGTTCTGGAATACGATAATGTTATGAACACCCAGCGTGAGATTATCTACGCCCAGCGTCAAAAGGTGCTGGACGGCGAGGATCTGAGAGGCAGCATTCTTTCCATGCTGCGGGAAGTGGTGGATTCTGCGGTGTCCGATGCCATTGGAGAAAATGGCGGCGTGAATGAGGGTGCAATCAATACGATTGCTTCCTCCATTGGCTATTGCCTGCCCCACGGTTTGAAAATGCCGGAGGATGGGGATTTGGCAGAGGCTGTCTATGAAGCCGCTGTGTCCGCTTATGAGCAGAAGGAAGCCCAATACACGCCGACGGTTATGCGGGAGCTGGAGCGGGTGATTATGCTCCGGGTGGTAGACGAATACTGGATGGACAACATCGATGCAATGGACGACCTGAAGCAAGGCATCGGGCTGCGGGCATACGGTCAGCACGACCCGGTGGTTGCCTACAAGGAAGAGGGCTTTGCGATGTTTGAGGCAATGGTCGCCGCCATCCGCGAGGAGACGGTGCGCCGGCTGTTTATTGTACAGCTGCGTGCCCAGCAGGAAGTCAAGCGCGAGAAGGTTGCCAAGGAGACCGGCACCGGCGCTGCCACCAATACAGAAGTGAAGAAGATTCCTATCCGCAACAAGGACAAAAAGGTAGGACCCAATGAGCCCTGTCCCTGTGGAAGCGGCAAGAAATATAAAAAGTGCTGTATGCAGAAGGATAAAGCAGAATAAAACCTCCCCCCGGAGGAAGGGATAAGGAGAACCAATGCCACTCATCACAAAAAAGCTTGGATCATTAGAATATCTTACCGCCGGGGAAATCCGCGTACCCCATTGCTTTACCACCCGTATGGGAGGCGTCAGCACCGGCATTTATGCAAGCCTGAACATCGGAATGCACCGGGGGGATGATGACGAAAATGTCATCAGGAACCATCAAATACTTGCGGATGCCCTGGGATACGATATTGAAAATACGGTGATGTCCCACCAGATTCATTCGGATGTGATTCGTGTGGTGAACAAGACAGATTGCCGGGGTCTGGATCACCATCTTTATCCGGAATGTGACGGTCTGATTACGAATGAAAAAGGGCTGGCGCTGGTGATTTTTACGGCGGACTGCACGCCGATTTTGCTCCACGACCCAATTACCGGTGCCGTCGGTGCGGTGCATGCCGGATGGCGCGGAACGGCAATGGATATTGCCGGAAAAGCAGTGGCGGCGATGGCGGACAGCTTTGGATGCGATCCGAAAAATATCTGTGCGGCCATTGGACCCAACATCAGTGCGTGCTGCTTTGAGACCGGAGCAGAAGTGCCGCAGGCAATGCGTCAAGCCTTCGGTGAGGCCGTTGAAAAATGGATACAACCGACCGGCGAAAAATATTATGTAAACCTAAAAGAAATCAACCGTTATGCACTTGCCCGTGCAGGCGTGAAGAAAATTTCGGTCAGCGATAGCTGTACTTCCTGTCAGAATCAGCGCTTCTTTTCTCACCGTGTAACAAAGGGGGAGAGAGGCTCACAGGGAGCGATTATTGTATGTAAGGAGGAAAAGCTGTGAAGCGGATCATTGCCGTTTTTTTGGTGGCGTGCCTGTTGGCGGGCTGTACCACGCAAGGTGTTTATACGCCCACCGGCGGCGGTTTTTATGAAGATCCGGCGGCTTCTGCTCCGCAACCGTCAGCACCGAAGGAGGTGCGCCTTGCCTATAACCGGGACGGCAGCTTTCAGCCGTATACATCTACGGATGTGAACAACCGGTATCTGATGCCGCTGATTTATCAGGGGCTGTTTGCCTACGATGCGGATTATCAGGCGACGCCAATTCTGTGCAAGACCTATCAGATGTCCTCGGATATGCGCACCTATACCTTTTATCTGGAAAAGGCTACCTTCTCCGACGGACAGGCCTTGACCGCCTATGATGTGGAGGCAAGCCTTCGTGCGGCAAGAAGCGGCGGCTTCTACGAAGGAAGATTTATGCACATCAAGAGCATTGATGCAACCTCCGACGGGAGTGTGGTTATCAAGCTTGATACCCCCTGCGAGAATTTGCCGCTGCTTTTGGATATTCCCATTGTCAAGGCCGCGCAGGTCAACGATCCGATTCCATTGGGCACAGGACCGTATATTTTGGAGACCAGCAGCGACGGGAAATATTTGCGGCGGCAGCCGGCCTGGTGGTGCAATGCCACCATCCCCGTACAGGCGCAGACTATTCCGCTGTACCACGGCACAAGCCAGCGGGAGCAGTGGGATCTATATAAGTTCTCAGGTATGAGCATGGTTTGCACCGATGCCTATGTGGACTTCCGTGGAGACTACGAACTGTGGGAGAGCGAAAACGGGTTGTTTATGTACCTGAGCTGCAATATGAAGAGCAAGGTTTTCTCCAATGACAGCATCAGAAGCGCCCTGACCCACGCCATCGACAGGGACAGCCTGGTGAAAAAACAATTCCGCGGGTTTGCGTTGAGTGCCACCTTGCCGGCATCGCCAGCTTTTGCTTATTACAGCACCACATTGGCGGAGCAGTTTGGATTTGACAGAGAAATTTTTGCCAAGGCTGTGGAGGAAGCACAGCTGGAAAGCAACAGCATTGTGCTTTTGGTGAATCGGGAAGACCCGATGCGTGTACGTATTGCGTTGGCGATTGCGGAAATGCTGGAAGAAGCGGGGCTGGTGGTGACCATTCCGGAGGTATCGGGGCAGGATTATATCAATGCCCTGAAGTGGGAGCAATATGACCTGTATGTGGGGCAAACAAAGCTTTCTCCCAATATGGATTTAACCGCCTTCTTTGCGGAAAACGGCAATTTGAATTTTGGCAGAATTTCAAATGTGGCGTCCTATGCTTTGTGTCTGGAGGCGCTGGCAAACGCCGGTAACTATCAAAGTCTGCACAAGCAGGTAATGGAGGATGGCAGATTATGTCCGCTGCTGTTTTGCAGCTATGCCATCTACGGGCGCAAGGGACTGTTCCCCAATCTGTCTCCGGCGCGGGATAATATTTTCTATTACTCTCTGGGTAAGACGCTGGAAGACAGCCTGATTGCGCAGTGAGTTATCAAGGACGGGAGGTATTTTACGGTGAAACGCGAAGATTATATCAGTTGGGACGAATACTTTATGGGCATTGCCATGCTGGCGGCCAAGCGTAGCAAGGATCCCAGCACGCAGGTAGGTGCCTGCATCGTTTCAGAGGATAACATTATCATCTCTACCGGCTATAACGGAATGCCCAAGGGCTGTTCCGATGACGAATTCCCCTGGGAACGGGAAGGGGAGGACAACAAGTACGCCTATGTGGTTCACGCGGAGCTGAACGCCATTCTCAACGCCAATGGGCGGGATTTGCGGGGCAGTCGGGTGTATGTGGCTCTGTTCCCCTGTAATGAATGCGCCAAGGCGATTATTCAGAGCGGCGTGAAGGAAGTGGTGTATTTGTCCGACAAGTACAAGGACACGATGGGTAACTTTGCGTCCAAGCGGATGCTCAGCGCCGCAGGGGTGAAATTCACTCAGCTGAAATCCGATGTCAAAAGTCTGACGCTGGATTTTATCCCCGAGGAAAGTAAATAAAAATAAGGCACACGGATGATTCCGTGTGCCTTTTTTTACTTAGTGGCTGTGGTCGCTTCCGTCCTTGACTTCCAGAATTTCTCCGCCGTTGACGGCAACAACATAGGTTTTGGTGACTTCTCCTGCGGTGATTTCAATTTTAAAGCAGGGCAGACCGTTGCGGGTGATGTTGTGAATATGGACGGCAGCGGACTCTGTCGTTTCAAGACCCATATCTTCACGGACAATCTTAACAGCCTCAGCAGTGGTGATGGCCTCTTTTTCCTCTGCGGCAGCACAGGCGGCAAAGAGACCCAAAGTTAAAAGGGCGATTAACGCAATGGATAAAATACGCTTGAACATAAAAACATCTCCTCTCTATGATGGATTTAGTATATCACAAAAAGCAGGCGGGAGCAAGCCCCACCTGCTCGGGTATTTTGTTTACTTGAAATATCTCTCAAGCAGACCCTTCAGAGCCAGACCGTGGCGTGCCTCGTTACGGCGGTGCTATTTGCTATCTATTTCTCACTTTAGGTTATCCCCCATTGCATCATAATAGAAAACCAATCACAAGAAAAGAGCCTCCCCTGTCAGGGAGGCTCTTGGCGCTTTGCAGTATGTTACAGTACCAGGCTGGGGGCGGTGTAGGCTCTGGCGGCGTATTCCTGGTCCAGCAGGTACAACCCCTTGGGATCCTGCCCAAAGAGCTTGTAGCGGCTGATCATGGTATCGGCGGAATCTTCCTCCTCCATCTGCTCATTCACGAACCAGTCCAAAAATTTCATAGTCCGGTAGTCCTTATCCTGGTGGGCTTCATGATAGATATTGTTGATCAGTGCGGTGACATAGCGTTCATGCTCGGCGGCAGCCTCCAAAGGCTCCAGCGCAGAAGCGTAGGTCTTATCCGGCTTGCCGATGGCTTCCAGGGTCACCTTTAAGCCGTTGTTCTGCATATATTTCATAAACAGCAGGGCATGATCCCGCTCTTCCTGGGCCTGTACCATATAGTAGTTGGCGTAGCCATCCAGGTCCAGAGAATCATAGTAGTTTGCCATATCCAGATACAGGTAAGCACTGTAAAATTCTTTGTTGATCTGGTCGTTCAGCAAAGCTGCGATTTTCTCATTCATAGGGTTAACTCCTTTCAATCATAGGTTTTCCGCAGCAGCGGGGAATCACCTGCCCGGCCTCCAGATGGAGGACCTTGCGGCAGATGGGGCAATAAACATCGCATTCCTTTTCGGCGCGTTCCACGCCGATGAGGCCTTCTTTTCGTTCCATAATTTTCCTCTTTATAGTAAGACCGCCGATTCCCGGTCTTGGGAACCGGCGGTAAGGTTATCGTCGGAAGTTCAATTACTTGAAATATCTTTCAAGCAAGCCTTTTAAGGCCAGACCGTGGCGGGCTTCGTCGCGAGCCATCTCATGAACGGTGTCGTGGATAGCATCCAGGCCGTTCTGCTTGGCGCACTTGGCCAGGTCAAACTTACCGGAGGTTGCGCCAAACTCGCAGTCCACACGCCATGCCAGATTGTCCTTGGTGGTGGCCTTCATATTGGGCTCCAGGTCTTCGCCCAGCAGCTCTGCAAACTTTGCAGCGTGCTCGGCTTCCTCGTAGGCTGCCTTTTCCCAGTACAGACCGATTTCAGGATAGCCTTCCCGGTGGGCAATCCGCGCCATACACAGGTACATACCCACCTCAGCGCACTCGCCATTGAAGTTGGCCATCAGCTGTTCGAAGATGTATTTCTTGTCCTCAGCGGAAATGTCAGGGTTGTTCTTAACGGTCTTGCCGTAAACGCCGTACTCGTGCTCAGCAGCCAGCTTGCCTTCTTCCATTACCTTGAACTTTTCACCGGCAACCTTACAAACGGGGCAGACATAACCTTCGGGAATGGCTTCGCCTTCATAAACATAACCGCAAACGGGGCATACAAATTTCTTCATAATCTTTTCCTCCCAATATATATTATTATAAATAATTAAGCTTCTTCTTCAAATTGATCAGGGCCGACGCCGCAAAGGGGACATTCGTAATCCTCCGGCAATTCCTCGCCCTCGTAAACATAACCGCATACGGTGCATACATACTTTTTCATACTGCTTCCTCCTTATTTTGATGAATACATTCCCGGCAGAGGCCGGTTAAAGTGATTTGACAGCCATCAATCCGACTGCCCAGGTCTTGCTCCGCCGCCTTGCGCAGGCTTGGCAGATGGGGCATCTCCTCCAGATCCTGAACTCTGTCGCAGCAAGTGCAGACAAAGTGTGCATGGGAGTGAGTGTCCCCGTCAAAGCGCTCCACACCGCCCACGGTTCCCAGGCTGGTAATCAGACCCTGCTCCTTAAAAAGAGTCAGATTCCGATACACCGTTCCCAAGGACAAATCCGGGATTTCCGGCTTCAGCTGGGCGAAAACCCAGTCAGCCGAGGGGTGCACTTTTGTTTGACGCAGGCAGGTCAGGATGGCATCTCTTTTCCGAAAATGCTTTGCTTTTCGTTCCATAGCAACCTCCTGTCTGGTCTCAAATAAGAACGATTCTTATTTACAAGAGGATTGTAGCATAGTTTTTTTCTGTTGTCAATAGGAATTATTCTTATTTAGAAAAAATTTTTTTAAAAAGAAAAACCCTGCCCGAAGGCAGGGTTTTATGATTACATATCGAAGGGCTCCATACCCAATACAGGGTGTCCGACTTCGCCCAGGAATTCCAGCAGCTGCTCGGGATCCTCGGTGCAGACAGTTTCGTCTGCGATCATATCGGTGAAGTTCTCCACGCCGTACAGCTCCAGAGCGGTGGCATTCAGCTTTTCTCGTACCTGCTCCTTCAGATCCTTCGGCATCCAGACGATACGGCCGGGGCCGCCTTCTGCAGCGATGAACTTCTTGGAGAAGATGAACTGCTTGCCGTGACCCATAAAGCCGGGGGTCTGAACACCGCCGCCGGTCATGGAAGCCATATCGGAGAAGCTCATGCCCAGAGGTGTCATACCGGCATGCTCACGGGAGGTAATTACCACGCCCATGGAGCAGGGCTCAACACCACAGATACACTCGAAGCAGCCACAGGAGGTCATGGGATCCTCAAACAGAGAGTACAGAGTAACCCGCTCCAAAGCACCGTGGGAATACTTCTGGATGGCCTCATCCACATCGTCGTAACGGCCCAGAGCCTCGTCTACGCAACGCTCCTTGGGAACGACCTGACAAGGACCGGTGGGATCCAGCTCGTTGGTAGCCTTTGCGTCCAACCAGGAAACAGCACCGCACAGACCCAGACGCTCGGGGGTAACGATACAAACGTGGCTGGGGGAGAAGGCCTGACACATAATACAGGTGTAGTAAACAGGCACACTCTCGTCAGTCATAGAGCTCAGACGGTCATCACGCTTTGCAAAGACCTCGTTGGCGGCAGCACGCAGAGCCTTATTCTGTTCTGCATCCACCACAATCTTAACCTGGCACTTGTCCACAACAGCCTCAAACTCGGACTTGATCTTGGCGTAAAGCACCTCGCCCAGATGTCTGAACTTGAAGCCGGCCTCAAAGTCAGCCTTGCTGATACGGATACGAATCATATCACGCTGACCGGTGTGCATCACGCCTTCGATGCAGTTGAGGTATGCGTGGAACTTACGCTCCATAACGGATTCAAAGTCGGTCTGCATGGCCTTGCCGGCAACCTCAACGGTATAGCTCAGGGAAATCTTGGAGCCAACGGGAATTTCGTCGATTTCAGGACCGATGACTTCAATCTTGTGGTCCTCAATCTCGGCAGCTTCCTTGGTCTGCACCAATTCGAAGCAGTCCACACGGGAGCCGTCCACTTCCACCTGCATATCGCCGCGGCGGATGATTTCGCCTTCAAAAGCGGTGGCGTAAGCAACGGGAATGTCGATGTTGGTAATCTTAATCTTGATGTCGCGGGCTTCCAGAGAGGTGGCGTTCCACTTCTCGGTGTCCAGCTGCTGAATCAGGGACTTGGGAACGCGGAACATATTCTCTGTTTCGTTGGAAACAACAGGGAAGCCCAGGCAAATAGCACCTGCACCGTAGGAAACGATTTCATCGGACAGGGGCTTGTAGGCGTTGACAAAAGCACGGACGCGGTCCATGGTGTACTTTGCCAAAGCGGGGAAGTCACCGGGGGTGATGTTGCCGAAAATCAGAGCAGCACGGATGGCCACGCTGACGATGTGGATAACGGACTGCATTTCATAGCCCAGGGGCACCACACGCACGCCCTCACCCAGGGTCATACCTGCCTCAGCGCAATGCTTGACAGCATCGCCGGTCAGGGAAACCAGCATACCCTGTGCCTGGTAGGACTTGGCCAGAGCAACAGTCTCTGCCGGGTCGTCTGCGCCGCCGATGATAACAGCAACGCCGGGGATGTCACCGGTAACCAGCGGAACACCCAGATTACGCACGAAGGCGTCAGTCAGGTGACCAAGCTCAGGCTCGGTGTAGGGGGTAGCGCCATTTAAGTACTTCAGTGCTTCCAGAAATTCTGCACACAGCGCGGAAGCGATGCCGCTTTCAAATGCATCGTGCAGGCGGTTGTTACGGGTCATTTTTGCCTTGATGGTGTCCATAGCGGCTTTCATCTCACCCAGGGTGGTAATCTTCACGCCGGTGACGCCGTAGTAGCAAGGCAATGCGTAAGCGGTTTCAGGGAAACCGACGCTCTGGCCTTCACCGTAGGTGGCGATGGCCTCATCAATGGCGGCAACGGTGCGCTCGTAGTTGTAATCGTTACCACCAAAAACTCTGTCAAAAAGTGTCACGGTAGTTCCTCCTATATTCATATTTTAAAGCATCCTGTCATTGCGAACCAGCAACAGATGTCACTGGTGTGGCAATCTCCTTCTTAAGATGGGGATTCCCACGCCAGTGTGAGCACTGGCTCGGAATGACACTCATTTATTGATGATGTTTATTCGTCTTTATCAAGGATTTCCTTGATTTTGCGAATTTCTTCGATGGCTGCAGGACTGAAATCATAAGGTGATTTTCCTTGGCGGTCGGCGTCCATAATTTCCGGATTGTAGTGGATAAAGCCCAGAAAATCCTCTGCCGGGATGGCATCGCGGATAAACTGCTCATCTTGTTCGTCCCGGATTTTGTTGGCCACGACCCGAACCTTCTGAACACCCAAATCCGATGCCAGCCGCTTGACATTGCGGTAGGTTTGCACCGAACGGGAGCCGGGTTCAATTACCACGATAAATTGGTCCATATTGGCGGCAGTGCCGCGGCCCAGATGCTCCAGGCCGGCCTCCATATCCATAATGACCACATCGTTCTTGCGGTAGGTCAGGCTGGCAAGAATCTGCTTGAGCATCACGTGCTCGGGACAGACACAGCCGCTTCCGCCCAAATCAACCGTTCCCATAACCAGCAGCTTGACGCCGTTGACATCCTTTGCGTAGGTGTCCGGAATGTCAGCCACATAGGGGTTGAGCTTGTAGAACTTATTGTCGTCGCTGGCGCCGGTGCGTTCCTTTGCCAGAGCGTGCATTTTGGAAATGGGGGTAATGGAATCCACCTCTTCCTGACTCATACCCAGCGCAAGACCCAGATTGGCATCCGGATCTACGTCGGCGGCCAGAACGGTTCTGCCTTCGGCTGCATAGAGACGGGCCAGGGTGGAGGACAGTGTGGTTTTGCCCACACCGCCTTTACCGGTGATTGCTACCTTCATTGGAAAAAGACCTCGTTTGTATCGTCAATTTAGATGCCCAGTGCGGCGCGCTTGGCTTCAATGCAGGCGATCATCTTGTCGCCCAGAGCATCAATGTCGGTATCCACAACAAACTTTGCTTCCACCCACTTGTTGATGCCGTTTTCGCCCTGGAGCAGCTCCGTGACTTCGCTGGAGCCCTTGGAGTAGGGGTCAACGCCCAGGAAGGTTTCAATACCGGTAGCCACAACATAGTTACCGATGGAGACAGCCTTCTCACTCATCCATTCGGGTGCACAGCCCACCACAGGAACCTGGGAAATGTTGATACCCCAGTCCTTGGCAATGTCAGATGCCAGAATCATCATACGGGAAATATCCACGCAGGAGCCCATGTGCAGTACGGGAGGAATGCCGGCCAGCTCACAAACTCTCTTCAAACCGGCGCCGCAGTATTCCTTTGCGGTTTCGGGATCCATCAGACCTGCCTTGGCAGCAGCCTGAGCGCTGCAGCCGGAAACAATCAGGATGATGTCATTCTCCAGCAGCTTCTTCATCAGGCCGATGTGTGCAGCGTCGGGACGAACCTTGGGGTTGTTACAGCCGACCATTGCAACGGCACCGCGAAGAACGCCGGAATGGACACATTCAATCAAGGGCTTGGTGGTGCCAAACTCATCAACCTGAGAGTTTGCAACGCCGTCCAGAACCTTCTTGATGGCTTCCACAGAATAGCCGACTCTGGCCTTCTGCTTCTGGTTGGGAATGTTCACCAGCTCGGGAGTCCGGTTGGCGAAGTTCTCAATGGCCATCTTAACGATTGCCTTTGCGTTCTCACCTGCAGTTTCTGCGTGGAACTGAATGAACTCGGAGTCAGGCATCCGGGCAATGGGAGAGGTGGTGATGAACTTGGTGTGGAAGCACTTGCTCAAGGGGCCCAGTGCGGGGAAGATACATTGCACGTCCACCACGATGGCTTCACAAGCGCCGGTCAGAACCACATTTTCCTGGTTCAGGAAGTTACCGGCCATGGGAATGCCGTGACGCATAGCAACTTCGTTGGATGTACAGCAGACACCGGAGACGGTGATGCCCTTGGCACCAAAGCTCTTGGCGTAGGCAATCATCTCGGGGTCATTTGCGTAATAAACGATCATTTCGGAGAGGGAGGGATCGTGACCGTGAACAACAATGTTTACGTTTTCCTTCTCCATAACACCGATGTTGGCTTCGGTATCCACAGGCTTGGGAGTGCCGAACATAACATCGGAGAACTCGGTGCCCATCATAGAACCGCCCCAACCGTCGGACAGACCGGCACGCAGGGACTGACGAATCAGTGCCTCAGGCAGGCTGGAACAGCCCATGTGGGTCATGTGCATTGCGGTGGAGATTTCCCGGTCAATGGCGCGGGGGGTAATTTCAGCGGCATCCCACAGTTCCTGTGTATGCTCGGGAGCGCGCTTGGCAAACAGCTGTGTGCCGAAGGGCTTGCCGTATTCCATCAGGCCGGCGACAGCCATTTCGTGTGCCAGCTCGTAAATATCCTTACCTTCGGTTTCCACACCCCATTCCTTGGCGATGCGAATCAGCTTCTCAGGGTCCTTGACCTGATAGTTGCCGCCTTCTTTGGTCTGGTGCAGGGTGTGCATAATTTCACGGCCGTGGTCAGAGTGTGCGGCAGTACCGCCCACAGTAAAACGCAGATAGTTACGACCAACGATGCCGTGAACATCGCAGCCGCAGATGCCGCGGGGAGCCTTGGGGGTGATGCGGCAGGGGCCCATGGAGCAGATTCGGCAGCAGGTACCTGCTTCACCGAAGCCACAGTGGGGGGTCTGGTTCTTGACCCGTTGCTGCCAAGTGTCAGCGCCAACCTTCTTGCCGTTTTCCAGCAAGGAGTTGGTGGCAGCTTCCATTTCCTCGACAGTGGTTAAAGTTGCCCAATCCTTCAATCTTGTTTCCTCCTAAATATTATTCGGCCAGTGCGCGAAGCCGCGCAGCAGGCGCATAGTGTATCAGTATTATTCTAAATGGAAAAGAGGCAAAAGTCAATCGTTGTTTTCGCCTAAAAACAGCAATTTTTTCTAACCCCCATAGGGGGATTTTTCCGCGGCTTCCATTTTTTCGGATTTGAGAGCAAAGAATAAGAGGAGAAAAAGGAAACTTTTCGGAAGGATTTTCCAGTTACCTACTTTCTTTTTTTGCAGAATGTGTTATTATAAAAGATAATCCAAAATTGTAGGGAGAGCAGAATGGGCAGATGTGTAATTTTTGGCGCAGCGGAATTTGATTCGCTGCTTTTTCCAATCGCTGAGGATGACTGTCTCATTGCCGCCGACGGCGGTGTCAGGCACCTGAAAACAATCGGCGCACAGGCAGATTTGGTGCTGGGAGATTTTGACTCGCTGGGATATGTTCCGGAGGGGGCTGCGGTCTTTCCGGTGAAAAAGGATGATACAGATGTGATGCTCGCTCTGCGGGAAGGACTGAAGCTGGGGCATCGGGAGTTTCTGATTTACGGCGGTCTGGACGGAAAACGGCTGGATCATACGGTGGCAAACTTTCAGGCCCTTCATTTTTTGCGCAGTCGGGGCGCCCGGGGCTATTTGGTGGGCAAGGATTATCTGGTGACGGTAATTTCCGAAGAGACAGCTTCCTTTCCGGCGACGGCAGACGGTGTCATTTCCCTGTTTTGTATGGGTAAGGAGGCTACCGGTGTTGGAATTGAGGGGCTGCAGTATGAGCTGGAAAATGGCACGCTGAATTGGGATTTTCCCTTGGGCGTCAGCAATCATTTTATTGGAAAGCCTTCGAAAATTACGGTGGGAAGCGGAATGCTTCTTTTGATGTGGGATGCAAAAAACGGTCTGCCCGCCGTTTACTGAGGAGAAATAATGAGCAGAAAGAAAAAAATAATTCGTCAGCCTGTTGAGGTGGTGGAGGCATTACCGGAGCAGGGACTGACAGAAGAACAGGTACAGCTGCGGAAAAAATGCGGCTGGGCGAATGTCAGCGCAGACAGCGCAGGAAGAACAGAATGGCAAATCATTGCCCAGAATCTGTTTACCTTTTTTAATCTGGTATTTGCGGTACTGGCGGTGGCGTTGGCATTGGCCGGCGCATCCGTAAAAAATATGACCTTTCTGGTAATTGTGTGCTGTAATATTTGCATCGGCTGTTATCAGGAAATCCGTGCAAAGCGGGCGGTGGATAAGCTGACGCTGGTGGCGGCGCAGAAAATCAACACCGTGCGTTCCGGTCAGGTATGCCTCATTCCGTCGGAAGAGCTGGTGCGGGATGATGTGGTGGAATTTGCGGTGGGCAATCAGATTTGTGCTGACGGCATTCTGCTGACCGGCTTCCTGCAGGTGAATGAATCCCTTTTGACGGGAGAAGAAGATTTGGTCACCAAAATGCCGGGGGATACCCTTTATTCCGGCAGCTTCGTGGTGGCGGGAAAAGGCCGGGCGCGTTTGACGCAGGTGGGAGAGGATTCCTTCTCCGCAAAGCTTTCCCGTGCCGCCAAGGCAGATCCCCGGGCTTCCAAGTCCGAGATGATGCGTGCGCTGGATAAGCTGATTCGCTGGGTGGGAATCATTCTGATTCCTGTGGGTCTGGTGCTGTTTTATCAGGAATTTTATATTCTTCAAAAGGACATTACCTCCAGCACCCAGGCAACGGTGGCGGCCTTGGTGGGAATGATTCCCGAAGGACTTTATCTGCTGACCAGCATTGCGCTGGCGGCTTCCAGTCTGAAGCTGACCCGGGACAAGGTGCTGGTTAAGGATATGAACTGCATCGAAGCTCTGGCGCGGGTGGATGTGCTGTGCGTGGACAAAACCGGAACGATTACAGAACCGGGTATGGAAGTGGCACAGGTGATAAACCTGTCGGGCAGAGAGGATTTGACCGAGATTTTGACGGCCATTTACGCCGGCGAGGAAGGGGAAAATGACACCGCACAGGCACTGGCGGAAAAATTTTCCGGCGAGAGTCATTGGGTTTGCACCAAGAGAATCCCCTTTACCTCCCAGACAAAGTGGAGCGCAGCCGTTTTTGAAAAGCAGGGTGCGTTCGTGGTGGGTGCGCCGGAGCTGGTTATGGGCAACCGGTACGAAACCATCAAAGAGCAAGTGGAGCAATGGCTGAATACGGGCAGCCGGGTACTGCTGCTGGCTTCTCACGGCGATACCTGCGGCGAGGTGCTGGAGCAGGAAAAAATACAGCCCCTTGCATTGCTGGTGCTGTCCAACCGCATCCGTGCAAATGCAGTGCAAACCTTCCGCTATTTCAAGGAACAGGGCGTGCAAATCAAGGTGATTTCCGGAGATAATCCGGTGACGGTTTCCCAGGTTGCACAGCGTGTCGGCATTGACGGCGGTGAAAAATACATAGACGCCACCACGCTGAAGACCCAAGAGGATATTGAACAGGCGGCGGAAGCATACAATGTCTTTGGCCGTGTCACGCCGGAGCAGAAAAAGCAGCTGTTGACGGTATTGAAAAAAGCCGGTCATACAGTGGCGATGACCGGTGACGGTGTCAACGATGTGCTGGCGCTTCGGGAGGCAGATTGCTCCGTGGCAATGGCCAGCGGCGCGCAGGCGGCCAGTCAGGTATCTCAGCTGGTGCTGATTTCCTCGGATTTTGCCGCAATGCCTGCCATTGTGGGAGAAGGACGCCGGGTGATTAACAACATCCAGCGGGCGGCTTCGCTGTTTTTGGTGAAGAACATTTTGTCTCTGGGACTGTCTCTGGCGTGTCTGATTGTCGGTCAGCCCTATCCCTTCGTGCCGCTGCACCTGACCATTTTGTCCTGTTTGACCATTGGGGTACCGTCCTTCTTTTTGGCAATGGAGCCGAATTATGAGCGGGTTTCCGGTGCATTTCTGCCGACGATACTGCGCCGTGCCCTTCCTGGCGGTTTGACAGGGCTGATTATGGTGCTTTCTGCACAGCTGATTATGAGTCATCTGCAAATCCCGTCAGCACAGATCTCTACGGTCTGCACTGCTTTGGCAAGCACCGTGGGAATGCTGGTGCTGGCGAAAACCTGCCAACCCTTCCATCTGTTTAGGCACATTTTGTGGTGGACGATGGCTGCAGCCATTGTTTTCTGCTTCACGGTGCTGCATTCCTTCTTCGACTTGGTTGCCGGAACCTGGGAGACCACCAAAATTATGCTGATGCTGATGGCGGCAACGCCCATTGTGTTCTTTTTAATCCAGAAGATCGTGGACTTTTTTGCAGGTCTTAAGAAGAAATGAGATTTTCCGGGGAGGTGGGGTATGCGAACCTATGAATTGAAAAAATCTCCCGGTGTTCCTTTGTACGAGGCGCTCTACCGCTGCTTGCGTCAGGATATTCAATCCGGCGAATTGCCGCCCGGAAGCAAGCTTCCGTCGAAGCGTGCTTTGGCGGAGCATTTGAAGGTGAGCAAAATTACGGTGGAAGCGGCCTATGGGCAGCTGCTTTCCGAGGGTTTTATCACCGCCCGGGAAAAGGTTGGCTATTTTGTGGAAGCGCAGACCTATCCTCAGGTGCAGTCCAAATTGCCGGAGCTGCCGCAGGCAGAGCCACCGGCACAGGTGCTGGATTTGACGGCCAACGGTTCAGTTCGGTTTCCTTTTTCCGTGTGGAGCAAGCTTCAGCGGGAAGTGATGCTGGATCTGGGGGAAAAGCTGCTGCAGCCTATGGAGAATCAGGGCTGCGGTGCACTGCGGCGTGCCATCGCGGAGCATTTGGGGGCTTTTCGCGGAATGACGGTGAACCCTCAGAATATCATCATTGGCGCCGGTACGGATTTTCTGTATAATTTACTGCTCCAGCTGCTGGGGCAGGAGAGAATCTATGCGGTGGAGGAGCCGGGCTATCAAAAAATCCGGAAAATCTACGGAGCAGGAGGCGTGTGCTGTGTGGATGCGCCAATGGACGGTCAGGGCGTTCTGCCGCAAGGTCTGGGTAATGCCAGCGTTTTGCACATTTCTCCGTCCCACCACTTTCCCACCGGGCTGGTGACGCCGGTGCGCCGGCGACTGGAGCTGCTGCAATGGGCGCAGGAGGCAGATGGCTTCATTATTGAGGATGACTACGATTCTGAGTTTCGGTTTCACTCCCGTCCGCTGCCGGCGCTGTATGCGCTGGACCGGTGTGGACGTGTCATTTACATGAACAGCTTTTCCAAGAGTCTGACGCCGGCCATTCGTATCAGCTATATGATTCTGCCCGACGGTCTTATGGAGATTTATCGGGAAAAGCTGAGCTTTTACAGTGGAACGGTGGCCAGCTTCGAGCAGTATACGCTGGCGCGGTTTTTGAGTCAGGGATATTTTGAAAAGCACATCAACCGTATGCGCAAATTTTACAAAGCCCGGCGGGACAAGGTTGTATCTGCTTTGGAGGCCTGTCCCTGGCATAACCGGCTGACCATTTTGGAGCAGGATGCGGGGCTGCATTTCCTGCTGCAGGTGCAGACACCGTTGTCGGATGAGGAGCTGGTGGAGCTTTGGCAGAAGCAGGGCATTCTGGTACAGCCTCTGCGAAGCTTTTATCACGGACAGGTTCCGGATTCGGCCCAAGGGATGCTGGTACTGAACTACTCTGCATTGGATGAATCCCAGCTGTGGCGGCTGAATACCTTACCGAAAGAATAAAGAAGCAGGTCGGTTTCCCGGGAGAAACCGACCTGTTTTTTACATTGTATAGTTATCAAAATAGCCCTGCACCAGAATGATGGGTGTTCCCTTGTCTCCGGAGCCGGAGGTAAGGTCACACAAAGAACCGATCAAATCCGTCAGCCGCCGGGGGGTTGTACCCTGAGAGGCCATAGTGCCGGCCACATTTCCCTTGCTGCGAATTCGCTGCTCAATGGCTTCCTTTAAGGCCTGACCGGACAGATTTGCAAAATCGTTATCCGCCAAATATTTCAGCTTCAGCTCATTGGGCGTTCCCTCCAGACCCGGCGTGTGGGCAACGGATATGCTGGGATCAGCCAGCTCCCAGATTTTTCCCACAGGGTCTTTGAAAGCGCCGTCTCCGTAAACCATAACCTCCATCAGACAGCCGGTAGCCTCCAGCAGGCGGTTTTGAATATCTGCAACCAGATCATCACATTCCTCGGGAAACAGCTTGACGGTATTTTCCGTGGATTTGTTGGAGCCCAGCAGACCGAAACGCCGGTTATAGCCGCTGCCGTCTATGGACTGGGTTAAAAGGTCATCCAGACCAAGCACCACCTCTGCGCCGGACTGACGCAGAATCCGCTTGGTGCGCTCCCGACTGTGAATATCACAGGTAAGTACGGTTTTGGTGTAGTTCAAAATGGCGCGGGGGTTATTTGCCAGAATAATCTCCGGTTCGCAGCCCTCCTCCCGAATCAGGTCGCCGTAATATTTTACATAGTCAACCAGGGTAAAGGGGTGGAGATTTTCGCCAAACAGCTCCCGGTATTTCTCCTCGGTCAGCACATCGCTGTAGGGATTAATGCCAGCCTCGTCCAGCCGGTCCAGAGAAACCAGCTCGTTACCCACCTCGTCAGAGGGATAGCTGAGCATCAGGACGATTTTTTTACAGCCCCGGGCAATGCCCCGCAGGCAAATTGCAAAGCGATTCCGGGACAAAATGGGGAAAAGCACGCCCACGGTGCCGCCGCCCAGCTTCTGCTTCACATCGGTGGCGATGGCATCCACAGAGGCGTAATTACCCTGTGCCCGGGCAACCACAGATTCGGTTACAGCGACAATATCCCGATCGTGCAGGGAAAAGCCCTCGCTTTGTGCTGCATCCAGCACACTGGAGACCACAATGCTTGCCAAATCGTCTCCCTGGCGGATGATGGGGCAGCGGATGCCCCGGGAGGTTGTACCAACTTTTCTACTCATAAGAACCCTCGTTTCTTGTCGAAATTCTTTCCGGTACAGTTATACCGCACAATGGTTGTGATTGCAACGATTATTTTTTGAAAATTCCCCTGTTTGCAAAGAAAATTCGCCCGTTTTTCACATCGGACAGGAAATTCTTCCGGTCTGTCAGCACGCAGACGGGGAATGCCACCAGTGTGATGCCGATGTAAAGGGGGATGGCGTACCATAAGATGGGGGCATACAGCCCGGTGGAGTTCTCACCACACAGAAAAGCTGGCGAGAGCGCGTGAATCAAGGAAACGATGGGGGCAAAAGAGCCGTTGGCAGGTGGGCCCATCGACCAGCAGGGGTTCAGGGTGCGAAGGGTGTTGTAAAGATCCTGCGGCTCGTGACCGGAAGCCAGACCCACAATAACGCACAGGGCATCGTTGAGCAAAATGATGAGCAGAGAAAGGAGAAAGGCAATGCCGATTTTCGGAAAACAGCGATAGGAGGGACGATGATGTCCCAGCAAAAGGGTCAGACCGGAGGAGAGAAACAGCAGAATATGGCAGAAATAGAAGCGGATATACTCAAAGCCCAGCTCCGTAATATCCTTGCCGATGAACCAAATCGGAACGGCAATGGCAATCAGCCCGGCGACCGTGCCCACATAAAAGGTGAAATCCTTCCAGAAATTGCTGCGGGAAAAATAAACAAAGGGAGACAAGAGAATCAGCAGCGCACACATATTGTAGGCGGTGTTGACCATGGTAAAGCCGTCCCCGGCGTATTGAGGATAGATGAAGGACTTGAAAAGATGCTGAAGAATATTGATCAGCATCAGAGAAAATACAACGATTTTTTGGGTTTTTACACTGCGCCGGCGCAGAAGAAAAAACAGCCCTGCCATAACAGCCAAGGCGGCGCAGATGGATAAGATATAAAGAAGAGAGCCGTAGTACATTTTCATAATAAAATCCCTCTTTTTGACGAATCTGGGAATATTTTACCACGCAGCGACAAAATTTTCAAGGACATTATGACAGCTGTCTGACGACTGCGGCAGCAAGAAAAGCTCTAATTGACTGAAAAAGGCCAGTAAAAAGCAGCAAATATAAAAAATAAATAAAAATATGTAAAAATGTTTGATTTTTCCTTGCTGTTGTGGTATAATGGCACGGCAAATCCGGGAGACACCGCTTTTCCGGTGATTTTTACGGATTTTATTACGAAGTCAACAATGGACAAAGGTCTGTTAATAAAGGAAGGGAGTTTTTTATGTCTCACAAGTATGTTTACCTGTTTACCGAAGGTAACGGCTCCATGCGGGAGCTGTTGGGTGGCAAGGGCGCAAACCTTGCAGAAATGACCAACATCGGTCTGCCTGTTCCTCAGGGCTTCACCATCTCTACCGAAGCCTGCACCCAGTATTATGAGGACGGCCGTCGCATTAATGAGGATATTCAAGCTGAAATCATGCAGTATGTAGAAAAGCTGGAAAGCATCACCGGCAAGAAGTTCGGCGATCTGGAGAATCCGTTGCTGGTTTCTGTCCGTTCCGGCGCCCGCGCATCTATGCCCGGTATGATGGATACCATTCTGAACCTGGGCTTGAACGAGCAGGTTGTGGAGGTTATGGCTGCAAAGTCCGGCAACCCCCGTTGGGCTTACGACTGCTACCGCCGCTTCATTCAGATGTACTCTGACGTTGTTATGGAAGTGGGCAAGAAGTATTTCGAGACCCTCATCGACGAGATGAAGGAAGCCAAGGGTGTTAAGCAGGACGTGGATCTGACTGCTGAGGATCTGAAGGAGCTGGCTGCTCAGTTCAAGGCTGAGTACAAGGCTAAGATCGGCACAGAGTTCCCCTCCGACCCCAAGGAGCAGCTGATGGGCGCCATCAAGGCTGTTTTCCGTTCCTGGGACAACCCCCGTGCAAATGTTTACCGCCGCGACAACGACATTCCCTACTCCTGGGGCACTGCTGTTAACGTGCAGTCCATGGCCTTCGGTAATATGGGTGACGATTGCGGTACCGGCGTTGCCTTTACCCGTGACCCCGCCACCGGCGAGAAGAAGCTGATGGGCGAGTTCCTGACCAACGCTCAGGGCGAAGACGTGGTTGCCGGTGTCCGGACTCCTATGCCCATCGCACAGATGGCTGAGAAGTTCCCCGAGGCTTTCGAGCAGTTCGTCAATGTTTGCAACATTCTGGAAAACCATTATCACGATATGCAGGATATGGAGTTTACCGTTGAGCACGGCAAGCTGTATATGCTCCAGACCCGTAACGGCAAGCGTACCGCTCAGGCTGCGCTGCAGATCGCAGTTGACCTTGTTGCGGAAGGTCACAAGACCGAGGCTGAGGCCGTTCTGATGATTGACCCCCGTAATCTGGACACCCTGCTCCATCCCCAGTTCGACACCAAGGCTCTGAAGGCTGCAACTCCTGTCGGCCGTGGCCTGGGTGCTTCTCCCGGAGCTGCCTGCGGTCAGATTGTCTTCTCCGCTGAGGATGCAGAGAACTGGAAGAACGCCGGCAAGAAGGTCGTTCTGGTTCGTTTGGAAACCTCTCCCGAGGACATCACCGGCATGAAGGCTGCGCAGGGCATCCTGACCGTCCGCGGCGGCATGACCTCTCACGCAGCTGTTGTTGCCCGTGGTATGGGTAAGTGCTGTGTTTCCGGCTGTGGCGAAATCGCTATGGACGAGGAAAACAAGAAGTTCACTCTGGCAGGCAAGACCTACCACGAGGGCGACTATATCTCCATTGACGGCTCCACCGGCAACATCTTTGACGGTTTGATTCCCACTGTTGATGCTGAGATTTCCGGCAACTTCGGCACCATTATGGGCTGGGCGGACAAGTTCCGTGCCCTGAAGGTGCGCACCAATGCAGATACTCCTGCTGATGCCAAGAAGGCTCGTGAGTTGGGCGCAGAAGGCATCGGTCTGTGCCGCACCGAGCATATGTTCTTTGAGGCTGACCGTATCGCCGCTTTCCGTGAGATGATTTGCTCCGATACCGCTGAGGAGAGAGAAGCTGCTCTGGCAAAGATTCTGCCCTATCAGCAGTCCGACTTCGAGAAGCTGTACGAGGCTCTGGAGGGTATGCCCGTGTGCATCCGCTTCCTGGATCCCCCGCTGCACGAGTTCGTTCCCACCACGGAAGAGGACATTGCGCTGCTGGCAAAGGCTCAGGGCAAGAGCGTGGATGCCATCAAGGCAATCATTGCTTCTCTGCACGAGTTTAACCCCATGATGGGTCACCGCGGCTGCCGTCTGGCTGTTACCTATCCGGAAATCGCCAAGATGCAGACCACCGCTGTTATCCGTGCTGCCATCAATGTGAAGAAGGCACATCCCGATTGGGATATGGTTCCTGAGATTATGATTCCCCTGGTTGGCGATGTCAAGGAACTGAAGTATGTCAAGAGCGTTGTGGTTGCGACTGCTGATGCTGAAATCGCAGCTGCCGGCGCTGAGCTGCATTACGAAGTGGGTACGATGATTGAGATTCCCCGTGCCTGCCTGACCGCTGACGAGATTGCACAGAATGCAGACTTCTTCTGCTTCGGCACCAACGACCTGACCCAGATGACCTACGGCTTCAGCCGTGACGATGCAGGCAAGTTCCTGAATGCTTACTATGATGCTAAGATTTTCGAGAACGATCCCTTCGCAAAGCTGGATCAGACCGGTGTTGGCAAGCTGATGAATATGGCTTGTACCCTGGGCCGCGCTAACAATGCAAAGCTGCATGTTGGTATCTGCGGCGAACATGGCGGCGACCCCACGTCCGTGGAGTTCTGCCACAGCCTGGGTCTGGACTACGTGTCCTGCAGCCCCTTCCGCGTGCCCATCGCAAGACTGGCCGCCGCACAGGCTGCAATTAAGGAAAGTGGGAAATAAGCCTTTCTCGAAAATAGCAGAGTTTTCGGTGAATATTGACCAAGCGAAAGCATTTATGTATCAAGATTCTCCAAGACACCGCATTTTCAAATGGAAAGACTTAAAAGTTAACCTCTATGTATAAGCATAGCCCCCGACGAAAATCGTCGGGGGTTATTTGTTTATGCATTGTTTCAAACTTATACCATATCCAAAACCTCAGAAAAACTATTTACTACTTTATCAATAGTATACTCTGTGACATACTTTGGAGGATATTCGGGGATGAGTACAGCTTTTAACCTATCGCCTTTAGGTTTTCTGCCATACGAGAACTTATATCTGTTATTCGTTATGCAATGAGCATAATACAGTTTTTCCTGCAAACTCATATTGCGCCGAGGGATAAGAACTGACACATTGCTATTGGGAACAAATTCAAATGTAGAAACATAAGAGAAGGTGTGGCTACCCTGACCGTCGGTGGAAACATAAAGAGTTCCAGCAGGATACACTTTTTCGTTAGGAACCAGTTTTTTGTTTACAAAGGCATCAATGCTTGTTTCTTGTCTATATGACGGCCTGATATATGGTATCCAGTTTTCGCTTTCCTTGATTTTACTTCTTATAACCTGCGAGGAGGCTACGCCGTTCTCAACAATAAACACTTTGTCTAACGGAACTGACCTAGTATTTGATGGATAATTAGACCCATCTTCAGGGAATTCTGTTTGTTTAATCAGCGATTCTCCGTATTCTTTTATAGACATCGCATGTACATAGTCTGGGATGCCATCTAATGCAGGTATTTGCAAATCGGACAAAGTTACATTGGCTTGGCGGCCATAAGAAAACTTGTACTTATTAGAGCGAAGGCAATGACAATAATATAACTTTACTTCATTGCTCATATCTACTTTAGGGGTTAAATAGTATAAATCTCGGCCTGAATAATAAGGCGCCATTTGCAAGAACGTTTCCATAACAGAACCGCCGCCTGCTACGGTAATTGTTCCTGCAGGGAGTGGTTCAACGCTGGCTATTCGCTTTACTTTGGCGGACACTCCATTGTTTTTAGAGGTTCGTGATACAAAGTTTATGCCGTTTACATCTTGCTCCAAAGCGTTTAGTTCGAGATTCACGCCATAATTGACCCAAAACAAATCACTGACCTTACAGGTCTTCATTCTCCTCGTCACCTCCCGTCATACCTGTCATGTCCATAAAATTAAACATGAGGTACTTCTTTACCGTTGTTTCATAGTCTTCAAAAGTAAATTCGTCATAATTCGTTTCTAGATAGGCTTCAACGCACCATTCATCTTTCTCGCTCACCTCTCGCATAAGGCTAAACTTGTCAATTACCTCACGATTTCTAAATGCGGAAACCCACTTTTCGCGAATGTCATCCCATGTGTGGTTGGCATCAATACGCCCCTTGTTTTTCATTTTCACAAAACCATCATTACGGCAATATGCAAACCATGTTTTTTTGCCCTTGGGGTGGGGTTTGTGAGCGGTTATAATTACAGCGCAAGTAACAGTGTTGACTTTGGAATTATGGAACAATTCTTCAGGCATAGAAAGAACGGCTTCAAGGGTATGTTTTTCCAAGACCCTTTTTCTGAGGTTTTCTGCGATAGTGGTCTTTTCAATAACACAGCTAATAGGAATAATGGCTATACAAGTGCCACCAGGTTCCAATGCATCAAGATTGTTTAAGATAAACTCAAATTCCTCAATATCGGATGCTTTGCTCTTATACGGTGGGTTCAGAAGGCCCACTGTTGGCTTGAAGTTCTTTTTAACATCGTCTATTTCCTTAAAGCAGTCTCCCCAATAAATATTTGTTCTGCCATCCCGATGGATAATCATATTGGAAATGAGCAGCGTATAAATATCGTCTTGGAACTCAATGCCAACCAACTGCTTTCCCTTAATATCTTTTTCCTTTGCTTGGTCCCCCTTGGCATCAATAAGCATACGCTTCATTGCGCTGATTAAGAAACCGCCTGTTCCGCAGCAGTTGTCCAGCACGATGCTATTTTTGTCAACACCAGCCAATTCTGCAAAAAGGTCTGTGATGTGCGGTGGAGTCAATACGATACCCAGTCCTTTATCGTTGTTAGCATATCTCAAAAACTCAATATAGAACTGGCTGACCGTATCGACGTATTGATGTGTGACCATAAAGCCGTTTATCTCTCGGTCAATGTCGTCAATAAGGTCTTCTAGGAACTTTTTGCCTGTTTTAGCATCAGTCAGTGCGGGATTTGTCTTAACGAATCCGAATGCCTGTGTTAATACATCGATTTTCTTCTGCGGAATATCGCCACTGGACAACTGACCTTCTATGGCGGTATACAATGACTTTACCAACTGCGCTACTTTCTCGTGCTTTTTGTATCCGTCTTTGAACGCCCTATCCTTTAGCGCAATCAAAATACCGCTTATGAGCAATGCTCGCTGAGATTCCTTGATTTTCTTGGCATGAAGGGTCTCGTTTAGTGTCTTCGTATACGCAATTAGTTTTGCATAATCTTGATTGAACTTATAATTACTTTGGTTGATTCCGTCAAAGTACTCTTTTACGGTCAATAGCACATCGTCAAAAAGGGGATAGGCTTTTTTGTCATCCTTGAGGTGAAGATAATGGGACATCTTAAAGCGGTGTTCTTCTTCACCGCTGATACCTATAGCAAGGACATCAAACTCTTTTGACAAGAACGATGCATACAACAAAGCACCATCAACCGCATAATCTGCATAATTGTCTCTTGTTTCGCTTTCGTGCTTGTTGATGTCAGCTTTAGCCTCAACAACAATGATTAGTTCAGGATAGGCTTTTGAATACAGGATAAAGTCGGGATATCCGTTCTTATTTCCCTTTTTAGATGCATTTTTTAATAATTTGTCAATTTTAGCATTGTCACTCTTTTGTTCTTCCACAACGATATCGCTATCATCGTAATAGCCTTTACTTCTAAGCATATTGCGAAAAATAGCATAGGTTTTTGCTTCGTTGGCCATATTTACACCCTCATTCTTTCTCTAAGACCATCAATCTCAGTTTTGTTATTTGTAAGATACTCCACAATGTCCTTGGGTAGCTCGTGTCGACCTTCCGCAGCCTTGCTATAAAACTCATCTCTGTCGCTATTATTCAAGTGCAGGACCTCGATAATACGGTCTTGCATTTCAGGGGCTGGAGGCTTGACTCGTCCGTTGAACACATCAAACAGATATGTCTTTGACACACCTAGTTCTGCAGCAAACTTTGCTTGCGAATAATTATGGTCTTTAATTAGCTTTACGAAATATGCTCCAAAGCTTCCCTCTATGTATTCTTTTTTTGCCACCCAATCACCTCCTAAAAGTAAATAAGTAAACTAACTACTTAACTATTATACGATAAAAAAGCAAAAAATCAATAGCGAAATCAAATCACTACCGTTTTGCAATCTTTATGAGTCATAGTGATTCTTATAGAATCCTTATGACTCTTTTTCTTTTATATAAGACTCTTTAGAATAATCATGATTATATAAGCATTATGAGTCCTTGTCTTCAACATAGAGTTATCGAGAGTTATGGAGATTAGAAAGAGAGTAAAGAATCCTGTTGATTGTTTAAAGAGTAGCGACCAATACTTGAAAATAAAAAATAAGTAGATTAGGTTTTAAATGTAAACATTAAACTTTAAGAAGGAGGAATTACAGACCATACATACATAAGGAAATATATGAAGGTGGAATTACAAAAGAAACACGACCAAATGTGGTCAACCCCCGTATCACCGTTTTTGCGCAATCTATGGAAATGTCCAATCGGAAAAATGATGGTACCGTCAATCTTAATCCAAGCGCTATGTAGGGTTGGTTGACTTGCCGATGATGTATCGGCTTTGGAATGGCAGAAAGTGTTCTGCCGTACCTTTGGCGAGGGAGGCTCTCTCGTCTTCGACTGAACTAAAAATAGCATCGTTCCTGTTCGCATTAACGATTTCGGACAAGAAATCGACAATGCGGACAGGGTAATCTACGAAAGGAGTGACACGATATGTCCAAAAAACGAAGTCTTTTCGTACAGAGCATGACGGCCATTGAGGCATCGTTCACTCTCGGGTACGATAAGCATTCTGCAAAAAGGCAAAGCGGACAACCCGACCACAGTTGGAGGGTGTACAGCTTTTCGGGCAAGGCAAACTTGCTTGACACTGCTCACAACCTCTGTGAGTACATCAAGGAGCATCATCCCGAGGTTGACAAGGTGCGGTCTATTCGCCCCGAATACTGCCAAGCGTGGCTTGATAGTAAGGCAAAGGGTGGTTGTTCCCTCAACACGATAGAGACCTATAAAAGCAACTTGGTGAAGTTGTCACGGGTCATCAATCATCATTTCGGAGCGCATACCAACTTTGAAACGAAGGTCAACGCAGAATTGATACCCGACCGAACAAGCCCTCGGGAGTTCGCACTAACCTCCGACGAAATACAAAGGGTCAAGGACTCGATTGTCAGACCGTGCCACTCCAGCAATTTCTTTATCTTCTCAACCTATACCTGCTGCCGTGTCAACTCGGTGGAGTCAATCCAAAAACGGCATATCACCCTCGGCAACGACGGGCAGACCGTAACTGTCTTTTTTGAAAAGGACAAGGGCGGACGCAACCGTGAAATCACCGTAACCGACAAAGAGTTCTACTCTTTCTGCCGTTCGCTCATATCAGGCAAGGCAGATACGGACTCCTTGTTTGGCAATATCAAAAAAGGCAGTGCGGACAAGTGGCTGAACAGAAATCTGCGAAGACTCGGTATTACAATACCGAGCGAAAAGACCGTCGGTGGCAAGGCGGTCCAGAAAAGCGGAAACCACTCGGTACGGAAGGCGTCTATACAGGCGTACTACAATAAGCAATATCAGCACTACATCGACAAAGGTTATTCACCCGACAAGGCAGACCGAACGGCAAAGAACGATTGCTGTATCCGACTTGGCCACGGGTCGGCAGAAAAACGGGTGGATATAGTCAATATTTACCTCGGAGCAAAATCATGAAAAATTTTCTCTCTAATACTTGCAATTTAAAAAACTCTAGTTATACTTCAGTATGTAAGGTGATTTACAACCTTGTTTCTCTTGTCTTTATTTTACATTTATTGGTGGAATTATATTTGTGAAGGCGGAATGCCCCGAGGCTGCTCGGGTGCATTCCGCCTTTCTTTTTGTGTTGTGACCACCGAAAATATTATAAATGAAATGGAGTGTTCCAAATGGTAAACCCAATCCGCCTGTACACAGGCACAGAAGAAAAAGAATTCGTTATGGTGCAAGGTTATGTTCGCTCGGTGACTGACAGAGGGGAGTACAACTCCGTGTCTTTCCTTGCCGATTCCAACGACAGAGGACCCAAGGCGCCGCTTGTCTCGGTGATGTGCTTTGAAAACAGCACGGGCATCGACTACAAGAAACTCACCGCACACACAAAGGGCCGCTTTGTCACGATTTTTGCCGAGGTTCGGTGCTACGGGGGCAAGCGGTCATACAAGGCAATCGGGGTGTCTATCTCTCCCAAGGAGTATTCAGAAGACACCCATCCCGTTTATGATGGTGAGATTCAGCCCGATTATGAGCAAGACGAAGGCTGACAAAGGCAAAAATACGCGCTATCCTATAACAAAAATAAAATAAAAAATATTTTTTGCGGAAAAACGGGGTGCTTTTTGCACATTCCTGGGGTTTTGTGCTCTCACAGCAAAATATGACAAGTTTGTGCAAAGAGGCCCCGTTTTTGCGATTTTTGGAGGTATTGACAAAAACGAAATAATGTATTAGTCTTTGACATCACCATTTTGAAGGAGGTTATTACAATAGACAGTCGCAGCGAATACAAGATGTACGCTGCCCTGAGACTGATTGAACAATTAACTGATAACGACTTACTCGATAAGTACATCTACAACAAAATTTTAGACGAATGCAGCAAGAAAATCGACACAACAAATTTCACCAAAAAATAAAGAGGATAATAAATGAACGAAAAGAAACGCATTGCCGTTTATGCACGTGTATCTACCACCCATGAAGCTCAAATGCTAGCATTTGAAAATCAAGTCGAATGGTATAACCGTGTGTTTGCGACTCACCCTGATTGGGAACTGGTGGAAATGTATACAGACGAAGGTCTGTCTGCCACCTCAACCGAGCGAAGAAAGGGTTTTAACAGAATGATTGCCGATGCTTATAACGGCAAGTTTGACATGATTGTCACCCGAGAAGTCTCCCGTTTTGCCAGAAACATATTGGACTGTATCTCTTATGTCAGGCAGCTACGAAAAGCGGGGGTATATGTCAATTTCATAACTGACTATATTGACAGTCATGACGATGACTACGAATCCAAATTGTCTTATGTGGCCTCCAATGCCCAAGAGGAAAGCCGAAAGACCTCTATCCGTGCCAGGTGTGGTCAGGAGATTGCTATGCAGAACGGTGTCCTTTTTGGCAACGGAAACATATTGGGCTATGACCGCAAAGGCAAGGAACTGGTAATCAACCCAGAGCAGGCTAAGACTGTCCGTATGATATACGATTTGTACCTGCGTGGTAACGGGCTCGAAAGTATAAAATATGAGTTGGAAAAAGCAGGTAGATTAACTGCTACAGGAAAAACACATTGGTTTGTGTCCAATATCTCAAAAATACTAAAGAACCCCTTTTACTGCGGAACAATCGTGTATCGCAAGCAGTATGTTCCCGATTACCTAGAGCAAAAGAAAATCAATAATTATGGAGAAAAGCCAACGATAACAGTTGAGGGAACACACGAAACGATTGTGAGCAAAGAAGAGTTTGAGAGGGTACAGCAAATGATGGAGAGCAACAGACAAGCACTCCCCTATGTGCAAACGGGGCGTCTCCCCAAAGGGCAAAAGCCAAAAACCTCGGTGTGGAACAAGCTCATGGTCTGTCAATGTGGACACAACTTTAACCGTCGTGTATGGGATAGGTCGGATAGAACATTGCAGTACGCCTATCAGTGCTATGATGTAATCCATACAGGCTCGGTACAGACTCGAAAAAACAAAGGGCTGTCTACCGAGGGTATCTGCGATACCCCTATGGTTCAAGAGTGGAAAATGTATCTTATGGCAAGGCACGTGTTCCAAGATAAAACCCTTGATACGGAAGGGGTACTGGAAACGGCAATGGAACTCTTGCAACGGCATATACGCGATAAGGAGAAACAAGCAGATAACAGTGCAGTCATTCAGCGCAAGCAAGCAGAGATTGACCGCTTGACACGGAGAATGACTGGGCTGATGGAAATGAGAGCCGACGGAGAAATCAGCAAAGAGGAGTTCGCAGACCGCAAGGCAGAGATACAGACTGCTGTATCAGCACTGCAAGCGGAGATTGTAGAACTGACCACAACACAGCCAGAGATAGAAGAAAATGACCCCGTGGAGCGGCTGGCGACCTTGAGGGCAGCGATGGAGCAGTATGTGGACTTCTCTGTTGAGGGCAATATTCCCGACGGCATTGTTGATGCCTTTGTCAAAAAGATTGTAGTGTCAAAGGATGGCTTTGACTGGTATCTTCGTTGTGACCCCGAACGAGCAGAACGGTATATGGTGACTGGCAGAAAAGGGACCGCACAGGTCTCCGAACTTTCTGCCCCAAACTCCTACATTACATCATTGCAACGCAGGCTGCAATCAAAGAAAGCAAATAATTGCTGACTTTATGAAACAAAATTATCCGCCCGAAGAAATCGGGCGGATTTTTATATCTGTTGCAAAGAAATTTGATTTTTGTTATAATAGTTTTAAGAGGTGAGAAAATGATTTATACTCCTATGACGAAGAAAGCATTAAAATTGTGTTTTGAAGCCCACAAGGAGCAAGTTGATAAAAGCGGTATGCCATATGTGTTTCACCCTTTTCACTTGGCAGAGCAAATGAAAACAGAAGAATCAACGATTGTTGCATTGCTACACGATTTGGTTGAAGATACAGAGTACACAATTAACGATTTAACAAGCATGGGATTTGGAAAGGATATTACAAACGCAATTGCTTTGTTGACCCATGCAGACGGTGTGGAATATATGGACTATGTCTGCGCCATCAAAGAAAATCCTATTGCAAAAGCAGTAAAACTCGCTGACTTAAAGCACAATTCCGATTTATCGAGATTGGATGATATAAACGAAAAGGCGTTGCAGAGAAAAGAAAAATATCAGAAAGCTATTGCATTATTGGAGGAGTGATTTCCCTCTTTTGCGTATAGCAGCACAGGCTGCTATCAAAGAATCTAAGTAATTAGCTTTATAAAGCAAAACTTATCCCTCTGCTGAGAAATCGGCAGAGGGATTTTTCTTCTATTGCAATTCGTAAAAATTTATATTAGAATATAATTACAAAAGGAGGGATAGTAAATTATGAAAAAATCTTATCTATTTTTCTTTGTGTAATAATATTATTATGTTTTGTAGCTTGCGGCGAGAAATCCAACACCGATAAACAATCAACCGAAGGCACAAATCAAAGCGAAAGCAATAGCACTGAGAACTCTATCACAAATACGCAATCGACTGAAAGTACAAACCAAAACGAAACTGATAGCATCGAAAACACAGACCATAATACTGAATCAACCGAAAGTACAAACGAAAACGGTACCAACAACCAAGAAATCGCCATTTTCAACACGAAAAACATTAAACGCATTACCTTTTACGCCTACTATGGTAGTGGTACAGGTAGCGATGTTCCAGCCGAACACTTAGGTGAAATTACAACTTGGCTCAATTCGTTTAAGATTGATACCGATAGGGAGTTTCCCGATTTGGTTCCTCCTGGTACAAACACTATCCACGTAGAAATTGAGTATCTTGATGGAACTGTTGTTAAAGAAGGTTTAGATACGGCAACTGTTGATGGAATTACATACTACATAAAAGGTGATACCGCTCCAAAGAGCTATGAAGAAATTATATTAAAGACAAGTTTGAATTAACGAATTGTATTTTCCCTCTTTTGCGGATAGCAGGACAGGCTGCTATCAAGGGCTAATCTGAACACTCAGATTTATAGCGCATAATAAATCCCCTGCCGATTTCTCGGCAGGGGGATTTTTATATCTGTTGCAAAATCTATGTAAAATGTTATAATACAGAAAAGAGGCGATGATTGTGAATCAAAATAGCGTATGGTTAAAAGCACAAACATTGAAATTGCAAGTTTCCGAAAATATCTTGCCTGAATTTGATATTGGTTTTGACAAAAGAATCCCAAAAGATGTTGAAGAAGAATTGC
>SVLS01000015.1 GCA_015067835.1 Oscillospiraceae bacterium
CCTTAAGGGGCGGCCCGAGAAAGGAATGCGGTCGGCAAACCATTCGGGGCCCCTTTAGGGGCAATCGTCTGTAAAATGCCCTTCTAGGGCTTAATCAAGCCTCCGGCTTAGCCGGAGGTTTTGACTAAAGCCCCAAAAGCTTATTTTTCTTTGCGTCAAATTCTTCCTGCGTTATTACACCCATATCGAGCAGTTCTTTGAAATTTTTAAGCTCTTCTGCAGCAGATACCTGCTGCACAATTCCGCCAACAGGTGCATTTTTGATTTCTTCAATTTGTTTTCTGATATATGCAACAATAATTTCAGCTTCCTCGTTGCTCTTTTTACCGCTGAATTGAATTGCATTTTCACCGCTGTACTGGCTGTTGGAGGTACTCACACCGCCGGCAGCGGTTTCAATTTGAATATATCCGTCAGCAATGGACGAAGGCTTGTATTGAACGCCGATGGCGTCCTTAAAATAGATCGTCTTCTCGCCTTGTGTCATAGATGTGCCAAAAACAAGACCTGTGACAATTGTGGATGTAGATTGCGTAGAGGTGAATACGACCTTATTTTCATAGACGTCAAGAATTTTGCCAAGGCTGTTAACCAAGCAATACTTAACACCTTCAGGTCTCATCTTAATTCTGTCTTCCATAGATGCAGCGGCCATTTCGTTATTCTTGGCTTCCTGCTGCTTTAAGTTGTCGGTGTAATTTTTGGTAGCCTCTTTTGCCTTGCTGGCGTAAGTTTTCGTGGCCTCTTTTGCTTTTTCAGCAGCTTCCTTTGCTTTGTCAAAAATGCTCATACAAAACCCCTCTTTGTTTCCAGACTTATGTAACACAATGTTACATAAAGCAGTGTAACACAATGTTACAATAAATGCAAGAGGTGATTGTATGATCGGGTTAAAAAATATTCGCAAACAGCGACATTTAAATCAACAGAAGGTCGCAATGGATTTAAATATATCCCGCGAAGCGTTGTCCTATTATGAAAACGGCAAACGAGAACCGTCGCTGGCGTTGCTGGTGGAGATGTCCAAGTATTTTAATGTTTCTATCAATTATCTGATCACCGGCGAAGAATTTCAAAAAAGATGAACCTATTCTTTCAGAAAAGAAAGCATAGGTTCATTTTATGTTTATTGCGGCATTCCCTTTTATACGTTCTTCAACAACGGTGCCACTTTTTGGGGAAAATCGCGATAATCATCGATGGTGATGTAATTGAAATCCGACTTGTACACCGGCTCATCGTTTCCGCCCAAGCCGTAGTCATCGCCGATGAACACCACCTGGCTGTGGGCGATGCCGTTCGCCTTGCAGTAATTGTCCAGAGCGAAATACTTATTGTAGGGCTTCGGAGCCATATCAAAAGAGGATGTGCCGCCGACGAACACGCAAAATTCGTCGAAAAGCTCCACCACTTCCTGATAAAAGGCCCGCCGCTTTTTTCGGTCGGGATCAAAGGCAAGTTTTTCATCCAGCGTGGCTTTTGTGCCTAGCAGCGGGATGGTGACGCAGCCGGAGGCATGGAATTCCATTGCATCGCCCGTAAATTGGGTAAAGCCGTACTTCTCCCGGAGGGCATTGGCCTTTTGGGTCACGGCTTCCCGGTCGCAGGGTACGGATTCGTTCCGAACCATGTCGATATCCTTGGTTTCGGCGTTATAAACGGCGTACTGCATGCCGTAGTTGCCGATGATGTCAATAGGCAGCTGACCCAGCTGGCTGAAGATCCGGCTTACCTTCCCGGCTCCCACCATCAGAAGCTTGTACTTTTGGGACAGCTGTACCAAGACCTCCCGGTTTTGGGCAGGAATGAGGGTCTTGTGCTGGGAGAGGGTGCCGTCCAGATCCATTGCAATTAATTTAATGTTTTCATACATCAAAATCACCGTCCAAAAATCACAACATAACGAAGGAATTGTGCAACAATCCTTTGTGTTCAGTATAGCATTGCAGCATATTTTGTCAATCGTTTGGCGGCGTAATTCCCCATAGCCTCCAAATCATAGAGTGCAAGCGTCCGGTCTATGCCTGAGAGGAGGCGGTCCTTGCGGACGATCATAGTATTTCAAAAAATAACAGTGCAGTAGAATTTCTACTGCACTGCTTGAGCCTTCAAGAGTGAATATAGCAAAACATTGTGCTTTTTTAACTCGTTTACCACGGAATTTCGTCTTCGTAGAAGCCATTTGTACAACTGTATGTAACAACTGCCTCGATTATGCTATTTTTATCATCTCCGCATGCAACAGTTACGAGAGTGTCAGCCCCGGATGGGTCTTTTGGAAACATGGCTTTAACTTGTGCTGCGACATTGTCAGCAATTACCTGAGCAACCGCTTTGCGTTCAGCAGCAGACGAGAGCTCCCTAAGGCGTATACGTCCCTCGGGGCCGAAACTTAAAACTTGCTCATGTTCATACCAAATGGATGATTTCTGCACGCTAAAACGAGCGGAACATTCAATTGCTTTTCGGTTGTTGGGACGTGGCATCTGTTGGATTCTGCCAATAAAGTTTTTAGTGGCATTTGCGATAATCGTTTGAATATGTTCATTATTTGCGAATTTGGAATGTAAGGCAGCAGCTTCTCGTGAAAGTGTTGCAGCAGATTCCGCGTGTGATGCTTCTATCTCTTTGAGCATGTTGTCGTAATGCACCTTGACTCGTTCGATTTCCCTGAGATAGAATTGCTTAACAGAATTGCCGATTACAGCACCGATAATTGCAAAAATGATCAAAACGCCAATGGCTGCAAATATTGCCGCACCTGCTGAACCGTCAAATCCATATTGTTTGTCATACCAAGATCCAACATAAAGGAATGCACCTATTGCAAAAATGATTCCTGCGTAGAGCGAAAATTTCACATATTTTATGATATCAACCTGTTCTGCTTGTTTTTGCAGTTTTCCAATTTTTGTGTTACGCTCAGATTCCAGATTGGAAGGCAAAGTTAGCTTGCTCACAACACAATCTCCTTACACAATATATAAAATATAAATAATTCTGTTGTTTGCTTGTTTTGATATGTTAGTGTATGAATACAAAATGGAAAAAACCATCAATGCCCTTCAAACGTGTTACAATCTCCAGATGATCGTAATAAGCTTTGGTAATTAAAAAGTCTTCTGTAAAAAGGTCCTCGTTCTTATAAAAGAAATTATGCAAGGTTCGCAGATCAGCCTCTGTGTTGTACGGAGTATCCTTTTTGCTCCTGAGCATATGGTAGGTTTCTTCGTCTATCAAAGTCACACTATGTGTTCGGGAATAGAAATTATCTTCACCATTGTGATCTCGATATTCACAAATAACACTGGTGGACATCTTGCCCGGAGTGCAGGAATACAGGTCTGTTTCTCCGGTATACAAATACCGGGCCAATACCAATGCATCCTGAAAAATACGTGCATCGCAGGTTACGGGAAGCGTTTGAGAATAGGTTTTGCAACCATCGAAAAAACGCCATAATTCTGGGTTGCTTTCTGCAATTTTTTGAGCCACCGGGTCGTTCTGTAATAGTGTGGACATTGTATAACCCCCTTTTCTTTCATTATGCCACAGAAAATTCCAAAAGCAAATAACCTTTATAGTGTTACAGAACGATGAGTATAATCTCTGCGTGTTTACAGATACCAATAGCGTAATTGGTAAATTTATGATGTAGGGGCTATCGACTACCGCGGTCATCCTGAGCGAACCCTGAGCGAAGTCGAAGGGGGAGTCGAAGGATCCGTTCACTTTGGGATTGCGGATTCTTCGACTACGCAGCCTGTGGCTGCTCCGCTCAGAATGACACGTTTTTCGGTAGTGTCGCAAGTATAGTAAACGGAGATAGATATGAAAGCAACAGGAATTGTTCGCCGGGTGGAGGAATGCGTTATAATCGGGCAAACCGTCCCTTGCTTTGTCAAGATGACTTGACGAACTTACATGTGTGCGTTAAAATGAAAGCACGATAAAGGGGGGTATTACATAATGACGGATAAATTTATTATAAAAAACAAGGTGTTGGTTGGACACGCGTTTACTTCTGAAGAGAGTATTGATGTAGTTGTTCCACAGGGAGTCATTGCAATTGGAGAGAATGTATTTCGTGGTTATAAAAATCTAAAAAGTATTATGATTCCTAACGGAGTTGGCTGCATTGATAATGCCGCATTCCAGAGTTGTACCTCACTGACGTCGGTGGTTATTCCCGGCAGCGTTTTGATTGTTTGTATGGATGCGTTTGATTATTGCGAAAACCTGCAGGTTGTGGTGATGGAAAAGGGTGTGCGGAATATTAGCAGCTACGCTTTCAGCAATTGCGATCAGTTAATGGCGGTCACCATCCCCGACAGTGTGAAAGATATCGGCGAAGGTGCGTTTTCTTGCTGTGAAAGCCTGCCCACAATCACAATTCCCGGCTCGGTTGCTGTGCTTCCTACAAGTGTGTTTAGCCAATGCAGCAGTCTAAAATCGGTCGTTATTCAGGATGGTGTGATGGCAATTCAGGAGGAGGCATTTGCCGATTGCAGCAGTCTGCAAGTGGTTATGATTCCGGAAAGCGTAAGAAAGATTGCCGCCGACGCATTTGATTTCTGCGAGGAGCTAACAATTTATGCTCCGGCAGGCAGCTTTGCTGAAACATATGCAAAAGAAAATGGCATACCGTTCAGAGCGGTGTAATTAAGCAAAAGGCGAGGTGCACACCTCGCCTTTTGCTTATTGTTTACAGATACCAACTGCGTAATTTGTAAAATTATTGTAGGCGCGGGAAAAGCCCCCCCTCTGACAGCTCCCCTGACAAGGGGAGCCTTTGGTGTGTCGCAGAAAAGGAGAAAGATATATGAAGGCACCCCTCTCTTATATCATTGACACCAGAGGGCAGATTCTGCTGGGCGATACATAGTGTGGTAAATAGATATATAGCGCAGTAGAATTTCTACTGTGCTGTTTCTTATGAAGATGGGCTTTCTTTTTTAGAAAAGATATCTAAACGAATTACAGCAATAAGGACAGAAATAGTTACCAAAGAATCGGTAATCATTCCTGCAATACTACCTACATAAATATTATAAATCAACCAACAAGGATTACTGATAAGATTGAGTATGCGAATTGTTCTCGGGTTTTTAATGCCCAAGGCAACAGAAGATATCAGTTTGGCTAAAACAACAAAAATGCTGATTGGACCATGCCAGGACAGCACGCCGATAATTACAAACATCGTTGCAAAAATGATTTGAAAAGGTAATGTGCTTTTTCCCTTTTTTATACGGAAATAATAACAGCCGTTAGTAAGGCAGCTTGCAAAATTCGCCAGCATACCCGTGTAGCCACCCAGTAACAGATAGTGGATGGAAGAAAGAAACTCATTGCCGATTTTACAAATTACAATATGCTTGTATTTCTTCTGCTGCATTCCGATAACGATAATAACCGTGCCTAAGAAACCAATCAATTGGGCAATAAGTTGGCTGGCATTGGGCATACAACGCTACTCCCTTTCCTTTGAAATCAGCAAACTGATTGTAGCACGAACGCACAAAAAAAGCAATCCTCGCGGTATAATCTCCTGTCATTTACAGATACTAACAGCGTAATTTGTAAAATTATTGTAGGCACAAAAGCCTCCCTCGCCTAGAGGGAGGGGGACCGCGCTTGCGCGGTGGAGGGATAATCGCCAGTAGGGCGATATGCCGCAAAGCGGCATAAAATCCCCCAGTCAGCCTGTTCGGCTGACAGCCCCCTTTAGGCAAGGGGGCCTTTGCGCCCCTACAGAAAAGGAGAAAGATATATGAAGGCAACAGGTATTGTTCGTCGGGTGGACGATTTGGGGAGAATTGTTATCCCTAAGGAAATCAGAAGAACCCTCCGCATCCGCGAGGGCGACCCTCTCGAGATTTACACCGAAAAGGACGGGGGCGTGATCTTCCGGAAGTACTCTCCCATGGGGGATCTGCAGGATTTTGCGGCTCAGATGTGCGAGGCCATCGGCTCCTCCACCGGCCATGTGGCCGCCATTTCCGACCGGGATGCTATCATCGCCCTGGCCGGGGCCCCCAAGCGGGAGCTGATGGACAAGCCAAACTCTGATGAACTGGCAAGGCTCATGGAGCAGCGGAAAAACTACCTCTATTCCTCCGGGGACAGCCGAATCCAGGCCGCCGAAGGTGCGGAGAAGTATCACCTGGGTGCGGCGGCACCCATCCTCAGCCAGGGCGACCTGATGGGCTGCGTCATGCTGCTGCTGGGGGAGGGGGATTCGCCCCTGACCGAGCAGGATCAGCGACTGGCACAGACGGCGGCATCGTTTTTGGGCAAACAGATGGAGAATTAATGTGTCATTGCGAACCAGTGGGCACGCTGGTGTGGCAATCTCCTGGTTTTTCTTCTAATTGGGGGATTGCCACGTCGCTACGCTCCTCGCAATGACAGGATTCAAGCACCGCTGACCGCGGTGCTTTACTTTTTGTCGGGGCTGTGGTACACTGGCAGCAAAAGTGAGGTGCCCCTTATGAAACGATGGATTCAAAAACACGCTATCCTCGCCACGCTGATCCCGGTTCTGCTGGTGATGCTGATGATCTTTTGCTTCTCTGCCCAAAACGGTCAGGATTCCGGCCAATTCAGCGGGAAAATTACCCGGTTCGTGGTGCGGCTGTTTGTGCCGGAATTTGACACATGGACGGCTCAAATGCAGGATGAGGTCTGCAGCACCGTGGGCTTGGTGGTGCGAAAGCTGGGCCATTTTACGGAATTCTTCCTGCTGGGCTTTTTCCTGCTCCTGCATATCGATGCCATTGGCAAAAAGGTTACACTCAGGCTGCCCTGGCTGATAGCCTGGGGCATTGGAACACTCTACGCGGTGACCGATGAATTGCATCAGGGATTTGTGGGTGGCCGGCATCCGGCAATATTGGACGTGTGCATCGACAGCAGCGGCGTAATTGCGGGCTTGCTGGCAATGTTGGTAATTTTATGGAAAATTCGCCGGGGCAGTGTGCAAAAATAACTTGCATTTCTTGTAGTCTGTCGATATAATAACAGTGTAAATACGGGCTTGCCCGGAAAATACATAAAGGAGATCGTATTATGGATATGTTGAAGAAGTTCTTTCCCTACTCCTTCGGTGCGAAGGATGTAACCGCACTGGTCATTAAGATCATTGTTTACATTGTGGCAGCTGCCATTGCCGGTGTACTGATCGGAATTCTGGCACTGATCCCCATTGTTGGCCTGCTGGTCGGTATCGTCGGCGGCCTGATCGACCTGTATGCCCTGATCGGCATCGTTGTGCTGGTGCTGGACTACCTGAAGGTTCTGAAGTAAAAACATAAAAAAGAGGTGCGAAAGCACCTCTTTTTTGTTACTTGTAATCTTTTCTCCGGAAGCCGTCCTTGTCGAAGACCACCATCACGGTAATGTTGACACCCAGGCAGGCTGCACCCACAAGTCCCAGCTCCCACAGCAGGCAGGCCACCGCACTGAATACCATATCCAGTGGCTCCAGCCGATTCCAGCCGTTGCAGATCAGAGCCATGATGATCGTCAGCAGAAGACCCAGGCCGGACCAGATCATACCCACAAGCCGGTGGGTGAACTGCCAGGCATCCAGGCTGGCCATGCTCCACCAGAACCGATAGCCGGCAATGTGGTTGGCCTCCTTGGGCGGGTTCAGCAGGTACAGCAGGCCAAAGCCCAGCAGCACCAGCGGGCCTGCCATGACACAAAGGCGGCAGACAAGCTGGATCCAGCCAAGGACAGTATCCAATTGGGGGATGAATGCCGCGAAATCAAAGTCGCTGAACAAGCCTTTTATTGCGTCCATAGTATCCGTTGCTCCTTACTTTTGCTCCAGGAAGGCGTTGATCTCCTGAATAAAGCTGTTAACATCCTGGAAGCGGCGGTACACGGAGGCAAACCGAATGTAAGCAACCTCGTCCAGAGGCTTTAAGCGAGCCATGACCATCTCGCCCAGCTTATCGGTGCTGACTTCCCGCTCCAGTGTATTCTGAATGGTCTGTTCGATCTCTGTGGTGATTCGGTCCAGATCTGCCACATCCACCTGCCGCTTGTCGAAGGCCCGGACCATGGAGTTGAGAATCTTGTTCCGGTCGAAGGCTTGACGGGTGCCGTCACGCTTGACCACGATGATGGGCAGGCTTTCCACAGTTTCATAGGTGGTAAAGCGACGCTGGCAGGCGATGCACTCCCGACGGCGGCGAATGCTGTTGCCGTCTTCTGCGGGGCGAGAGTCTACGACCTTGCTTTCCTGGTCGCCGCAAAAAGGACATTTCATGGGAAACACTCCTCTTAATCCATATTTTAGTTCATTATAGCAGAATTATGTTATCCTGTCCAGCCTTTTTTCCTTGCCATTCCGTCACATATGGGGTAGAATAGATATAGATTCTATTTCCAAGGAGCGATTTATGAAAATCCGAAGACTTGCCATCGCCTGGGCATTTTTATATGGTGTGACTGCGGCACTGGGATTTGTGTCCCAGCCGGATAAGGTACTGTCCTTTTGTATGATGCTGCTGAGTGTGGCTTTTTTTGTGCCCGGCGGCTGGCTGGTGTATGAGGCAGTGAGCCGCAGAGACTACCGCCTGCTGAAGATCATTCGCAACGTCTGCCTTGTGAGTCTGATTTCGACGATGGTAGTGCTTGTTGTGAATTTTCTTTCCTATGAGGCCTCCGCTGCGGCAGGTATGGTGCTGTACTGGCTGCTGATTTTGGTGTCCGCACCGATGATCTGCAGTCAGCTGTGGGTGATTCCGCTGTTTGGCTGGGCTTGTATGCTGATGGTCTGCCTGGAAAAAGGTAAGAAAAAGAAATAAAATTTGACAAAATCCACTGGTAATCGCCAGATTTTTTCTGTAAAATAGGAACATGAAGAAGTAAGTACAGGAGGGGACCCTATGCCATCCACATATGCCCACTATCGGTTCGGCCTTGCAATGCTGCCTAAGTTTCCCGGAGATTCCCGGAGAACCATACAGCGATTCCGCCGGCTGTTTGAGGTTGGCCTCCACGGCCCGGATATTTTCTACTATCAGCTTCCCGGCCTGAATAAAACCACCAGCTTTTTGGGGATCAAATTCCATGAGCAAACCGGGCAGGAGTTTTTTCAGAGAGTTTGCCGGAGTATCCGCATGGAGCGGTCCGAGGCGGCTCAGGCCTATCTGTACGGCGTACTGTGCCACTACTGTCTGGATTCGGTGTGCAACCCCTATATGAAGGAGCAATGCCAAGCCGAGGGTATTACCTCATTGCAGCTGGAAACGGAGCTGGACCGATTTTTGCTGGAAACGGACGGGAAAACCCCTGTGTGCTCCCAGGATCTCAGCCCCCACCTGAAGCTGACCCCCGGCGAATGGGAAACTGTGGCGAAATTCTATCCCCCGGCCACTGCCCGGGTCGTCAAGGATACGCTGAACAATATGATTTTTGTGCTGAAGCTGTTGGCTACCCCTGAAGGAGCAAGGCGGGCGGTGCTGAGCAAGGGTGTCAAAATTCTGGGCAAGGATTTTGTCGGAGCGGTTATGTCCGCGGAGCCGGATGCCAAGTGTGCCCACCTGACCGAAGGAATTATGGAAAAATACCGGGAGGCGGAAGACCGTTTTCCTGCCATGCTGACCCAAATCCAGGCATTGATGACCTACAACGCACCGCTGGACGAGGCGTTTTCTGTCACATTTTGATGCAAAAGGAGCAAGTATGACAACCCTGCTGCTGATCCGCCACGGCCAAAGCCTGGCAAATTTGACCCGGTATTTTGCCGGTCATACAGACCCGGCTCTGACGGAGCTGGGGTTGAAGCAGGCTGCCTGCACTGCGGAATTTCTGGTGGCTGCCTATCCCATCACAGCGGTGTACAGCAGCGATTTATTGCGGGCGTTTCAAACCGGGTCTGCGGTGGCGGAAAGACTGGCTCAGCCCGTGCATAAGGATACCAGCCTGCGGGAAATTTTCGCAGGACAGTGGGAGGGAAAGTCCTTTGATGAAATCCGGGAGCAGTTTGAGGAGGATTATCACTGCTGGATGACGGATATTGGTCACTGCCGTCCCACCGATGGGGAATCCACAGCGGAGCTGCTTGTCAGAGCTGAAAACGCCCTGAGACGAATCGCGGAAGAAAATCCCAATGGGGTGGTGGCGGTGGCTACCCATGCCACGGTGATTCGAGTGATTCAAAGCAAGCTCTCCGGCATGGGGCTGGAGGGGATGAAGGATGTGCCCTGGGTGGTGAATGCTTCGGTTACGGAGCTGCACTACGAAGATGGGCGGTTCACCCTGGGCAAGATCGGCCAGGCTGCACACCTGCAGGATCTGCGAACCGACATGCCGGCAAATGTATAACCATGAACAGTAGGGGAGGGTCTTGACCCTCCCTTCGATGGTGGTACAATGTCTGCGGGAGGGTCAAGACCCTCCCCTACGAGTTCTATCGTAACTTAGGTAACAAAAAAGCACCGGGAGAATCTCCCGGTGCTTTGCTGTAATTAAAATCGATAGCCGGCACAGAGGAGCCGGCTCAGGGCTTCGTTGGCTTCCTCGTCGGTAAACAGCCCGGTGAACCGTTTGTCCACAGCCAGGGCCTCCAGGGAAAACTCCAACCGACCTAAGTTTGCCAGCTGGTCAAAGCCGTCGCTGACCCGGCTGCCGGAAAGAAACCGATGGGCAGACTTCATGGCAGCAGCATCCTCTACGGGACGCATCCGCACCCCCAATTTGGCGGCCTTTTCCCGATTTGCCGCCCAGGCAGCAATGAATTTCTCCTCCATAGGATAACCTCCCGTCCTTTCGTCATTGCGAGGGAGCGTCAGCGACCGTGGCAAGCTCCTGCGTATTTCTCCTAACCGGGGGATTGCCACGCCAGTGTGAGCACTGGCTCGCAATGACAGCACTTACTTTTCCAGAATGATGGGGCCGTTGTTGGCATCCAGTGCGGTGCGGATATAGGCAGCGGCGTCGGCAGGGGACAGCTTTACCTGCTCGCCGGTGGTCATATTCTTCACAGAACACACACCCTCGGCAATCTCATCTTCGCCCAGCAGAACCGCAAACGGCACGCCCAGCTTGTCCGCGTAGGCCATCTTCTGCTTGAATTTTTTCTGCTCGCTGTACAGCTGCACCCGCAGACCGGTACCGCGAATTGCCTCAGCCAGGGCAATGGCAGGGCCGGGTTCAGCGGTCATGGGCAGAATCAAGACGTCTGCCGGGGCACTGGGCAGCTCGGGATTCAGCAGACCCTGCTCGTCCAGTACATAGAACAGCCGGGTCAGACCGATGGAAATACCCACGCCGGGCAGCTGCTTGTCGATATAGTAGCCGGCCAGATTATCGTAACGGCCACCGGAGCAGACGGAGCCAATCTCCGGATGATCCAGCAAGGTGGTTTCGTAAACGGTGCCGGTGTAGTAGTCCAGACCTCTTGCGATGGTCAGATCCACGGCAAAGTTTGCCTCCGGCACGCCAAAGGCGGCCAGATTGCAGCAGACAGCTTTCAGCTCAGAAAGACCCTGATCGAACAGCTCGTTTCGTCCGGTGTAACCCTCCAAAGCGGCAATGACTTCGTCGTTGGAGCCGGTGATGGCGATGAACTTCAGAATCTCATCGGCCTGCACATCGGTCAGACCGCAGTCGGCAATCAGGATGTTGCGAACCTTCTCGGCACCGATTTTGTCCAGCTTGTCCACGGTACGCATAATGTCACCGCTTTTTTCGGACAGCTCCAGCATGGCGTAGAAGCCGGAGAGGATTTTCCGGTTATTTACCCGAATCTGGAACCGATTCAGACCAAAGCCACGGAATACTTTATAAATGATGGCCGGGATTTCTGCCTCGTTGATGATGTCCAGCTTGCCGTCACCGATGATGTCGATATCGGCCTGATAGAACTCCCGGAAGCGGCCACGCTGTGCCCGTTCGCCGCGGTAGACCTTGCTGATCTGATAGCGGCGGAAGGGGAAGGCCAGGTCGTTGCAGTGCAGGGCAACATATTTTGCCAGCGGAACGGTCAGGTCGAAACGCAGAGCCAGATCGCTGTCGCCCTTCTGGAAGCGGTAGATCTGCTTTTCCGTTTCACCGCCGCCCTTGGCCAGCAGAATCTGGGCGTCCTCGATCACCGGGGTGTCCAGAGGGGCAAAGCCGTAAGATGCGTAGGTGTTACGCAGAATTTCCATCATCCGCTCAAAACGGGCCTGCTTGGCAGGCAGCAGCTCCATAAAACCGGACAGTGTCCGGGGCTTGATAATATCCATAGTGATTTCCTTTCGTAAAACAATTGTGTCATTGCAAGCGGGTCTGCCTGCAATGACAACAACATTAATATCTGGTCTTGGTGTGGAGAACCTCTCTCCAGTCCAGGTCGCCCCGCTGCAGACCCATGATAAACATTTCGGCACTGGCCAGGTTGGTGGCGATGGGCACATTGTGCTTGTCGCAGTGGCGGATAGTTTCGATCATCTGGGAATCGTCCCAGGGGTCGGTGGTGTTGGGATCGGTAAACAGCAGCACCAGATCGATTTCGTTGTAAGCAATGCGGGCGTTGATCTGCTGGTGACCGCCCTGTTTGTGGCTAAGCAGCAGCGTGATGGGCAGACCGGTGTTGTCTGCGATCAGACGGCCGGTGGTAGCGGTGGCGTAGAGACTATGCTTGCTCAGCACGCTCTTATAAGCCGTACAAAACTGAACCATCAGTTCTTTCTTCTTGTCGTGGGCCAAAAATGCAATATTCACGCTGATCTCTCCTTTTCTGTTTATCGGATGGCGACGGGTACGGGCAGGCCCTGAATCCGTCTTGCAATGCGGCGGCAGGCTGCAGCCGCACCTTTTTTTGTATATTTCAGCAGCGGTTCGTCAAAAACCGTGGCCAGGGTTACGTTGGGGTCGTTGGGAACGATGCCAAGCAGGGGAAGGGCAGCTTCGTCCATCACGTCGTCCACAGTCAGGCACATGGTCTCGAAAAGCTTTTTGTCTGTGCGGTTGACCACCAGACGGACATCCTTCTTGCCCATGCCCTCCAGGATCTGGGCAGTGCGGGCAGCGTCCCGGACAGCGGCGGCATCGCCGTTGGTGACCAGAATTACCCGGTCGGCGGCGGTGGCACAAAGTTCGAAGCCGGCATCCAGACCTGCGGGAGCGTCCAGAAAAATGTACCGGAATTGACTTCTGGCAAAGCGGAGCATCTCCAAAAACAGGGTTTTGTCAATATCCTCGGCCCGGCAATTTACCGGTGCGGTGAGGAATGCCAGGTTGGAATAGGCAGGATGACGGGTGGCGGAGGACAGAGGGTACGCACCCCGGAGAATGTCCATAAAGGACAATGCACCGGCCTGAGAAAGACCCAATGCCAGATCCAGGTTTTGCAGACCCACATCACAATCGATGCAGAGCACTTGCTCGCCCCGTTCAGCCAAAGCGGTAGCGATGCCGGCACAAAGGGAAGTTTTACCGGTTCCGCCCTTGCCGGAGAGAACCGCAATCAGTTCGCCCACGCTGTTTGCCTCCTTGCACAGTTTGACAACATTATAATGGAATATCGCACAAAAAGCAAGAGGAAATCCGGCTTTTTTTGAAGATTTTTCATCAGTTTATACAAAATTTAAGATTTTCACTCGTGTGAGAACAAAAATCACCAGTTTGTTATTTGGCAGGCGGACATGGATGGATTCGGAAAATTATAAAATATTTCGCATTTTTCCAAATTCCCTCTTGCTTTTTCGGAAAACTTAGGTTATTATATCTTAGCACTCAAAACACAAGAGTGCTAAACAGAGAGATAGACGCAAGGTTTTCTTGCAGACGAAATATTTGATATGGAGGCAAATGAAATGAAACTCAGACCCATGGCAGATAATATTCTGCTGAAGCAGCACGAGGCAGAGGAGACCACCTTCTCCGGCATTATCCTGGCAACCACCAGCAAGGAAAAACCCGCCATTTATGAGGTTGTGTCCGTCGGTCCCGGCACCAAGGATGTAACCATGACCGTGACGGTTGGCGACAAGGTCGTCGTCAGCAAGTTCACCGGCAGCGAGATCAAGCTGGACGGCGTGGAGTACAAGTTCGTGAAGCAGGACGACATTCTGGCCGTCGTGCTGGATTGATCAGGAGGTAAAAAACTATGGCAAAAATGATTGTTTACGGCGAAGACGCCCGCAGAAAGCTGCAGTCCGGCATCGACCAGCTGGCAGATACCGTTAAGGTTACCCTGGGCCCCAAGGGCAGAAATGTTGTTCTGGGCAAGAAGTACGGCGCTCCCCTGATCACCAACGACGGCGTGACCATCGCCAAGGAAGTGGAGCTGGAGGACGCCTTTGAGAACATGGGTGCTCAGCTGATCCGTGAAGTGGCTACCAAGACCAATGATGTTGCCGGTGACGGCACCACCACCGCTACCGTTCTGGCTCAGGCCATTACCCGTGAGGGTCTGAAGAATCTGTCCGCCGGTGCAAACCCCATGGTGATGCGTAAGGGCATCGACAAGGCTGTTGCCGTGGCTGTTGAGGCCATCAAGGCAAATTCCGTGCCCGTGTCTGACTCCGCTTCTATCGCAAGAGTCGGTGCTGTGTCCTCCGGCGACGATGCCATCGGTGCACTGATCGCTGAGGCTATGGAAAAGGTCGGCACCGAGGGTGTCATCACCATCGAAGAGTCCAAGACTGCCGAGACCGGTCTGGAAGTGGTGGACGGCATGCAGTTTGACCGGGGCTATATCTCCCCCTACATGGTCACCGACACCGACAAGATGGAGGCTGTCATTGACGATGCCTTCATTCTGATCACCGATAAGAAGATCTCCTCCATTCAGGAGATCCTGCCCATCCTGGAGCCCGTTGTCAAGGCCGGCAAGAAGATGATGATCATTGCCGAGGATGTGGAGGGCGACGCTCTGGCAACATTGCTTGTCAACCGTCTGCGTGGTAACTTCAACTGCGTCTGCGTGAAGGCTCCCGGTTTTGGCGACCGCCGCAAGGAGATGCTGCAGGATATCGCCATCCTGACCGGCGGTACTGTGATCTCCAGCCAGCTGAATATGGAGCTGGCCGACACCCAGCTGACCGATCTGGGCCGTGCCCGTCAGGTGGTTGTCACCAAGGATAACACCACCATCGTTGACGGTGCAGGTAACGACGAGGCCATCATGGCCCGTGCCCATCAGATCCGTGCTTCCATTGCAACCACCACCTCCGACTACGACCGCGAGAAGCTGCAGGAGCGTCTGGCAAAGCTGGCCGGCGGCGTGGCAGTTATCAAGGTCGGTGCTCAGACCGAGGTTGCCATGAAGGAGCAGAAGCTGAGAGTGGAGGATGCTCTGAACGCTGCCCGTGCAGCTGTGGAGGAGGGCATCGTGGCCGGTGGCGGTACCGCCCAGGTCAATGCCATCTCTGCTGTTGAGAAGCTGATCACCAAGCTGACCGGTGATGAGAGAACCGGTGCCCGGATCATTGCTGCTGCCCTGCAGGCTCCCATCCGTCAGATTGCCGAGAATGCCGGTGTGGACGGCAGCGTGGTCTATGAGAAGATCCGCTCCTCCAAGAAGGTTGGCTGGGGCTACAATGCCTACGAGGAGACCTATGTGGACATGATCGCCGCCGGTATCGTCGATCCCACCAAGGTCACCCGCTCCTCTTTGGAGAATGCCGCATCCATCGCAGGTTGTGTGCTGACTACCGAGAGCCTGGTGGTCGACAAACCCGATCCCGCTGCTGACGCAGCAGCTGCGGCCGCAGCTGCCGGTGGCGGAATGTACTAAGTTTTCAAAAAAGGCACGCCAACCGGCGTGCCTTTTTTCTGTCATCCTGAGTGGAGGGCCAAGGCCCGGAATCGAAGGATCCGTTCTTCTTTATGTAAGAAAAATACGGATTCTTCGACTTCGCAGCCTTTGGCTGCTACGCTCAGAATGACAAAACGGACGACCAATGGTCGCCCCTACACCCGTCTGTCGTAGAAGTCGTAGGGGCGAGCATTACTCGTCCGCAGGCGGTTTGTGAATCGCCCCATTGATGCAGGCAGGAAATAAACTGTGGAATTTTGGTAAATCACACAAATGTCCTTGACATCCGGCATTTTCGCTAGTACAATATATGTGGTATAATGTGTGCAGTATTGGAAATTTTTCGCTGCATTTCATCGATATCCGGCGTAGGCCGGGGCAAGCGTTTTGCGCCTCATGGCGTTTATATTTGACAGATCCCCCTTTTTGGGGCGAAAAACAGAATATACACCAGGGGCCCATCACGCCCACCCCTTCGTCTATGCTCTATTTTTATGAAGGAGGTGTGCAGGAAATATGGGCACGTTAGAGATCATTTTGATCGTTGTTGGCGTTGTGGTCGGTTTGGCGGCAGGCTTTGGCTGCGGTGTTGTGTACCGCAAGAAGGTCGCTGAGCGGGAGATCGGCTCTGCAGAGGCAGAGGCTACCCGCCTGATCAACGAGGCAATCCGCAGCGGCGAGAGCCGTAAGAAGGAAATGCTTCTGGAGGCCAAGGACGAGATCCATAAGTCACGCACAGAGTACGAAAAGGAAGTTAAGGAACGCCGGGCGGAGCTGAGCAAACAGGAGCGTCGCCTGCAGCAGAAGGAAGAAACCCTGGACAAGAAGGCTGATACCTTCGAGCGTAAGGAAGAGGAACTGGCCAAGAAGCTGGAAAATCTGGCTCAGTCGCAGGCTGAGGTCGAGCAGATCAAGCGTATGCAGATCAACGAGCTGGAGAAGATTTCCGGCCTGACCCAGGAGCAGGCCAAGCAGTTCCTGCTGCAAAGCGTGGAGGACGAGGTTCGCCACGAAACCGCTATGAAGATCAAGGAGATCGAGCAGCAGATGAAGGACGAGGCGGATGCCAAGGCCCGTGAGGTCATCGCTACCGCCATCCAGCGTTGTGCCGCCGATCATGCCGCTGAAACCACTGTTTCCGTTGTGGCTCTGCCCAACGACGAAATGAAGGGTCGTATCATTGGTCGTGAGGGCCGGAACATCCGCACCCTGGAGACCATTACCGGTGTTGACCTGATCATTGACGATACTCCCGAAGCCATCACCGTTTCCAGCTTTGACCCCGTCCGCCGGGAAATTGCCCGTCTGGCTCTGGAGAAGCTGATTGCCGATGGCCGTATCCACCCCACCCGCATAGAGGACATGGTGGAGAAGGCACGCAAGGAAGTGGACCGCGTTATTCGCGAGGAAGGCGAGCGTGCCTGCTACGAAACCGGTGTGCACAACCTGAACCCCGAGCTGGTCAAGATCCTGGGCCGCCAGAAGTACCGCACTTCTTACGGTCAGAATGTTCTGAATCACTCCATCGAGGTTGCCCACATTGCCGGTCTGATGGCCGCAGAGCTGGGCGTGGATGTGGCTATGGCCAAGCGTGCAGGTCTGCTGCATGATTTGGGTAAGTCCATCGACCACGAGGTGGAAGGCAGCCACATTCAGCTGGGTGCCGACATGGCCCGGAAGTACAAGGAAAATCCCATCGTCATCAATGCCATCGAGGCACACCATGGCGATGTGGAGCCCAAGAGCATCATCGCTGTGCTGGTGCAGGCTGCCGATGCGGTGTCTGCCGGCCGTCCCGGTGCACGGCGTGAGAATGTGGAAAACTACATCCGCCGGCTGCAGAAGCTGGAGGAGCTCACCGGTTCCTTCCCCGGCGTCGAGAAGGCATTTGCCATTCAGGCCGGCCGCGAGGTTCGCATTATGGTCAAGCCTGAGGTGGTTACCGAGGACAATATGATCCTGCTGGCCCGGGATATGGCCAAGAAGATCGAGGCCGAGTTGGAATACCCCGGCCAGATCAAGATCAATGTGATCCGGGAAACCAAGGCTGTCGAATACGCAAAATAAGAATAACAGAAACAGGGGTCAGGCGATGAGCCTGACCCCAAAGTTTTGTAGAGCGGAAGGTGTTGGTGAAATCCTTCGCTTGCCTGTAAGGACTCGCCTGTGGCGGTGCCGCCCTCTTCGAGTCCCATCCACTCCAAAAAAAGACAGACCAGAAGAAGATCAATTGCGTTTCACAGACCTAACGGTCTGCGCTCCGCAATTGATGGACTCTCCCACGCCCTATAGAACAGTCCACCGGACTGTTCTATACCCCAGCAGCGCTGGGGCCGGGCTTTCGAGTCCCATCCGCCCAGAAAAAAAGAGAGTAGCTTTTGCTACTCTCTTTTTTTCTGGGGTGGGTGATGGGACTCGAACCCACAACGCCTGGAACCACAATCCAGTGCTCTGCCAATTGAACTACACCCACCATATTAAGTTTGCTGAAAGAATGGCACGCCAGAAGGGACTCGAACCCCTGACCTACTGCTTAGAAGGGTAGGTAAGGGGCTTTTATGTGTGATTTTTGGTCCGTTTGGTGCTTTTCTGTTGGGTGATTTAGGGGTTGTTGTCCCCTTGGTGCTGCTGCGTCCGTAGTGACATTTCCTATTCTGGGTCAAGAAATGGGTCAAAAATGAAGCACCTGGTCACCACATAGCAACCAGATGCTTAACTTATGTTTCGAGGCATATCACCCCACGGCATCAGCCAGTGTTGTTTGGCGGGGAATAACAAAACGAATAGAATCAATGAAGGTTTGGGGTTACGATTTCTAGGGAAACAGCCCCACCATCGGTGATGCTCCATAGGACAGCCCGACGAGGAATGTTTTATATCTTTCGGTTGAGCTCCAATACCGCACAACCAAGCATTATCGGCAATCAAGTGCGGAGAATATTTGTGGTACGCCGAATCTATTCCACAGAGAACTTTTGGGTAGATGTTCTCTTTGCACATGTGTAAAGCAAGCATGCATATAGCAAACCCACAGTTGGTTCTCAATAGATAGGTTTGTAAGAGGAATCCCAAAACATAAAGCAACCCTTGCACTTTCTTCATAAAGAACAATACGCAGAGTAGGCAGCCAAGCCCCAGTTCCACAAGGAGCATAATTCTATCCCAACTGGTGGCTAATTCCTCGCATATACGTAGCCATCGCTTCAAATATGCAGGATTTTTATTACGCGATTTGAAAGTGCTAAATCAACAATGATACTTGCATTTACAAGGGCTTTTTGTTAATATATAAATAATATATCATAGGGGTGCTATACTTTTATTATCGGGAGGAGATAGATATGGCCGTAGCAATGTCGATTCTTTGTCGAGACAAGTCATATTATTACGAATTCCAGGAAAATATACACGTAAGAATTGGTAAAGAAAGCACAGCAGATAAGGTTATAGCAAACTTGCCTTTTGAACTTTTGATTTTTGTTAAGAAGGATGAGGCTAATGTTCAAGTGGGCAAAGAAGCATTTACTGTGCCATTTGATGAGTTTATCATACTGGATAACGATACACAGTTTGCAATGTATTTAACCAAGTTGGATTCACAAGCGTATACTGTGAAACTGCCGACGACTTGTGAGTGGTCGCTAGGTAGAGTCGATGAAGATGTAACGGGCAAGGGTGCTAATCAGATAGTTGTCGGCTTGCCCTTTGTTTCTTCTACTCATTGCAAAATCATTAAAAAAAATAATGTCATATCCGTCGTTGATAGCGGAAGTAAAAATGGCTTATTTCTCAATGGAGAACGTATCTATGAAGCAGATTTGCTTGATGGAGATGTGTTGTCGATATTTACTGTTCAAATTACGTTAAAAGGAGATAGCCTTGTTTTTAAGAACGCAGGGTCCTCCTTTAAAGTGGAAAAGTGTAAAGAGCAACGTGGCCATAAGGAGGCACCTAAACGAAAAGTTTCTGATAGAGACTATCTGTTTAGCAGATCTCCAAGAATGATATCACATATTGAATCCCGAGAGATCATACTGGAGAAACCTCCTCAGTCTAATGGATCACCACAGATCAATTGGATGAGCATCTTAATTACGCCGGCGATTTCCGTTCTGCTGATGCTGGTGCTGGTTGTTGCCATGGGTATGAATGCAGTAATGATGATCATGTCGGGAACCATGTCGGTGGTTTCTGCTGTTGTAGCAATAATAAACTATAGAAAGCAGAAGTCGCAGCATGAAAATATGGAAAGCCTCGTGGATAAGAAATATCGTAGCTATTTGAACGATGTGTCCTCTCGTATAGAAAACAACAAAAAACAACAACTGATGCAACTCGAGGCAGCAAATCCGTGTCCTGACAGTTGCGTTAGCTATGCTAAAGCCAAGGATCGTCGCCTTTGGGAACGTAGCACTGGGGACGAGGACTTTTTGTGTGTTCGAGTTGGTACCGGAACAATTCCGTCGGCGTTGACAGCTTCTTACAGACAAGCGGAAGTGGTTCTCTCAGAAAGCGAACTTGATGCAGCAGCAAAAAAGGTTGTGGAAAGCAGCCGTTATATTGAGAAGGCTCCTATTTTATGTGATTTAGCGCAAGGAAAGTTGGTTGGAATTGTAGGGAACAGAACGGATGAAGAGCAGTTGCTCAGAAATATGATTGTCGAGATTGCCACTGCACACTCGTACGATGAGGTAAAACTTGTTGTACTTACTTCAGAGAATGAAAGTGGCTTGTGGGAATGGACAAGGTGGCTTCCGCATTGCGCAAACGACCAAATGACAGAGCGTTATGTGTTTACCACTCCGGAGGCTGCTGAGGAAGGTTTGGACGCAATCAACGATATCCTTAATCGCCGTGCAACAAAAGATAATGAATATAGCACATCGAAGCCGGTAGATCATACACCACACTATGTTTTTGTGGTTTTGTGCCGTCAAATGATTGAAAAACACCCTATCAGAAAGCATCTGTTTAGTCCAGACCAGAATGGATGCAGTTGCCTGTTTGTGCATGATAATATTGCATATTTGCCCAAAGAGTGCAACAAAATCATTGAGGTTCATAATGGCCTCGGTGAGATCTACGCAAGAAGCAACTCGTCTGAAAAGACAAAATTTGTTGTGGATAAGCTGTCTCAGAATAGTGCAGATATGTTTGCAAGAGCGCTAGCACCGTTGCGCATCAATCTTGAGGGGCAGGGTACGACTTTACCTAGCAGTATTTCGTTTTTGAGTGGTTATGGTGTTTCTAAACCGGAACAATTGAACCTTGCGATGCGATGGAAAAACGCAAAAACCTACAAATCCCTTTCGGTGCCGATTGCGGCTATGGCAGGTGGAGATCTTTTTGCGTTTGATATTCACGAAAAGCGTCATGGTGTGAATGGTATCGTAGCAGGTATGCCGGGTTCTGGTAAAACGGAAATGGTGCAATCCTGGCTGTTATCCTTGGCGGTAAACTATTCTCCGCAGGATGTTGCGTTTGTTCTGATCGACTTTAAAGGCACAGGAATGATTGCACCTTTTAGAAATTTGCCGCACCTTGCAGGGTCGATTTCTAATCTTGATACTAACATTGATCGCAATTTAATTGCCATCCAAAGTGAAATCCATCGCCGAGAGGCCATTATTGACAAGTATAGCAATAAGAATATCAAAAACATCAACGATCTAAACCGAGCCTTTGAGAAAGGAATAGTGCCGGAGAAGCTTCCAATTCTGCTGGTGGTTATTGATGAATATGCAGAATTTAAGAAGACATATCCTGACTTTGGCGCAGAGGTCGACAGCCTTACCAGTAAAGGTCGAGCCCTGGGTATGTTTGTTGTGTTGATGACCCAAAAACCAGCGGGCGTTGTCAGTGCGAAATCAGAGGACAACATTAAATTCCGTTGGTGTCTAAGAGTAGCAAATTATTCTGCCAGCCGTGAAATGTTAGGTCGCCCGGATGCTGCAAAGATTAGCGTGCCCGGCCGTGCATTTATCAAGGTCGGTGAGGACGATGTGTACGAACAAGTTCAATCGTTCTGGAGTGGAGCACCGTTTTTGCCCGAGAAAGAAGACAACGGAAAGACGGGATCTCTTATCAGCATCGTGAGACTTGATGGCAAACAAGTAGCATGTGAATATAGAGAGAAATCTCCAGCAGAGCAAAGTGGCGAATCGGAAATCGATGTTGTTGTCCGTCATATTGTGGAATTCTGTGAGCAGAATCAAATTGCTTGCGCAGAAAAGATATGGACAGAAAAGCTGCCAGAAAGACTTGCTTTAAGCGATATCCAAAAAGCGTGCTTTACGGAGGAAAGAGGATGGCTGGCTGCTCGCGGTGCAACACCGGTGCTGGGGCTTGTGGACGATCCTGCAAAACAGCAGCAGTATCCCCTCACACTGGATTTTGCAAAAACTGGTCATGTTTTGATCTACGGCGCTCCGTCATCCGGAAAAACCACTTTGTTGCAGACATTGATCATGTCTATTGCTATGTCTTGTAGTCCTGATGCCGCAAATCTTTACGCAATGGACTTTGGCGGATGGAATCTTAATGTCCTCAAGGATTTGCCTCATGTCGGCGGTATTGCCAACGATAATCAGCCCGAGCGGATTGGCAAGCTTGTCGCAATGCTGTCGGAGATTTTGGAAACCAGAAAAGCAAAATTCTCAGCCGTAGGTGTTGGCAATGTTGCCTCGTACAGAAAAGCAACAAACGAGAAAGTTCCCGATATTATCGTTGTGGTTGACAATATTGGATCCGCTTTGAAGCTCTATCCGGAACTGGATGTGTTTTTTGGTAATCTTACTGGTAGTGGTGCTAATTATGGCATTTATTTAGTGGCATCTGCCTTGGCGACAAATGCAGTACCTATTCGTATCTCTCAAAACATAAAGTATGTGTTGGCATTGCAATTAACGGACAAAAGTGACTATACGTATACTGTTGGCAAAGTGGGCAGTGAGTTGCCGGCTGTTGCAGGTCGAGGATATGCCAAGGGTAAACCGCCGCTTATGTTCCAAACTGCATTGCCTGCGGCAGGAGATATGGAATCAGAGATTACTGCACGCATTCGCCAAACCGCGGCCGCAATGAATGCACGGTGGTCTGGAGATAGGGCTTTGCAGATTCCCGAACTGCCGAAAGTGATTCCCTACGGCAGTGTAAAAATGGAAGGTATTTGCTTGGGCTTATCTACGGACAAAGTGGCTCCCGTTGGCGTTAATTTTTCGCAGCAGCATTTTCTAATGATCTCAGGTGTATCTCAGAGCGGAAAAACAAATCTTTTGTGTACGATTATTAAACAGATCAAGGAATCTGTTGGTGGCACACTACTTGTGTTTGATGTTACAGATCGCCTGACCACGCCAGCCAGAAATATCGCTGATAAGTATTTAGCCAATGCATCCGAAATAGATGCATTTATCGAAAATATTCGATCGGAATTGCAGCAAAGACTTGAAAAAAAGCAAAAGGATCCTTCTGCAACGTTTGCTCCCATTACCTTTGCTATTGATAATTATAGTCAGTTTTTTGCAAAGGTAAGTAACGATACCATCTCCCGTCTGTTGGCGATTATTAAGCTTGGCAAGGATTTGTCGTTGCGTTTGATTGCAACTAGTGATGCGTATGAATTGACGGCAATGGTCAACAAGGGTGAAGCAACAACTTTGTCTATGGTTCGCAGCGACTATTCTGTTATGCTGGGTGGCTGTATGAATGACCACGCATCCATCACAACTAAGGCTGCCTATGCACAAAAGGGAATAGTGGTTAACGAACACGAAGGATATCTTGTCCAAAAGACGCAGTGCACTCGCTTCAAAGCAATGAATAGTTTAGGAGAATAACAAATGAAACAATCCAGCTTTACGGCCAAAGAGTTATTTGCTATGGCATACCTTTTGAGAAAACCGAAAATGTATGGAATTCCCAATGTGATGGGCGCAGATCGCAATGTATCTCTTCAGGTTGTTCTGGATGAGCTGGTATCGCAGGGCGTTGCAGATATGGATATGGACGGTCATATATCTTTGAGGCCTGAGTATTACACAATGGTTAATGGCTTTTGTGATTGCCAAAAGTGCTTAACTGTCAATGCTCGTTATAACGAAGCAAGTATGCAAAATATTATCTTCTGGTTATATGATGACAGTTGGATTATGTCAGAAGTCATTGATGATCGCTATGTTTTCTCCCAAGCCGATGCGGATACGATTCGGGCAATTGTCAACAACTCTTTTTGTACTGCTGAGATGCAAGAGCTAAAACCGGAAGTGGTGATCCCACAGGTGCAAATCGGAAAAGCCAAAAGAGCCTGTTTGAAGGGTAATTTTGTTGAGGCTTTTCGTATGATTCGTCAATACGGAGCAGATTCTGATACTAGCAGCACAATTGTTGCCGGACTACAAGGAAGTTCGTACTATCTGGGACTGGTTTATATGGACATGCAATCCGGTGCCTGTCAAAAACAAGATTGTTCTTTCCTTTATAGTGACAGCGTGCTGCTGTCACTTGATCAAACGGTTGCAAATTTTCGAACCTGTGCGACATTTACGCCGATTACCTGTGCCGATATGCGTCACAAGGTAAATTCCTTGTTAGACAGTTTTTTGACGAAAGGAGCATAACGAAAGTGACAGAAGTAGTGGTAACATTACAAATGGATGGTTTTAGCCGAGACTTTTCCCTGCCGGCAGATATTAAGTTAAGAGAGTTATACCCTCGGCTTTTAAACGCTTTGCAGCATGTTAGCGGCTCTCGTTTCGCGGATTGGAAGGGTGTGCTACTCAAAACGAACGAAGGCGCTTTCGTTGATTTGGAAGCAACGCTGTTGGATTATGGTGTATGTACGGGAAAATATCTTGTTGTGGTGGAGGAGGCTTGGGACGATGGCATCGGATAAAGAAGAAATGATGAACAGCGCAAATTATTATGCTGGGTTGGTGGCGTCAGCCCAAAATGCATGTTCCGAGGCTCGGATTTTTCTGACCAGGGCACAAGCCACTGTCCAAGGGAGCTGGAAGGGCGAAGCGGGCGATGCGATGGCGCAGGCACTTCTTGATTTGTCAGCAGAAATAGGTGCGATAGACCAAGGACTAGTTGCCCTTGAAAGCCAGATGAGGACTCATACAAATAGTATTTATAACAACTGGCCGGAAGAAGATACCTCCGAGACGTAAGGCGGTGCGCATATGTCAAAAGATATACTTATTAAGACAGGCGATCTATCTTCCCGGCTATTAAAGAAAACCAGAGATAAATTGGATACTGCAGCAAACAAACTTGGTTCGATTAACTGTTCGCTAATGTATGATAGCCCGACAGGATATGTGAGCTTGTATCCCTCCAGCGTTTCGTCCGATGTTATTCGCCTAAAAAACTCGCTTGATACTATACGAGAAAGGCTACGGCTATATGCGGACATTTTGGATGCAGGACCAGATGCAATTTGCGAAGTTGATACAAAAAGCAAAAATGATCTTACCAGTTGGTGGGATAGGGCAACATACGAAGATGGGTGGTTGACAAAATTCTTCGGGAATGACCTGAAAACATCTGGCGCAGTTTGGGTTCGGGAAGGACAAGCTGAAGGAGACTTCTTTGGAGTTGGTGCCTCAACAGGATATGCAGCAAATGCCCTTTACTATGACGGGAAAGTGAAAAATTCTGCAAAATGGGATCTTGACAAGGGCAACATTGAAGCGAGCACGAAAGCATCAATTGAAGCAGGACTTGCCGATATTTCCGGTGAAGTGAGCCTTGGCATTGCCTCTGCAGAAAGCGAGTTGGCTGTTGGTGTGCTTGCGGCAGAAGCAACGGGCAAGATTTCCATAATGCGCGAGGGACAATTTGATCCAAGTGTTGAAATTGGTGCAAAAGCGTCGGCAAAAGGCATAACGGGAGAAACCGAGACACAGCTAGGTACAGAAGATTTTAATGTACACGCAAAAGCAGAGGGGGTCGTGGGAGTTGCTGAAGCAGAGGCGAAGGCAGGATTTGGAGAGGAAGAAGGCATTTATGCAAAGGCTGAAGTGGGAGCAGCAGTATTCCAAGGAGAAGCCTCTGCGGGATTTACCTTATTCGGCATTAGAATCGATGCTGCTATCGAAGGAGAAGCGTTGTCGGTGGGTGCCGAAGCGGAATTCAATATACAGAAAAATTCTTTTGAACTTGGAGGAAAGCTATCTTTTCTAGCTGGGCTTGGACTTAAGATCAAGATTAGCTGGTAAAGGAGAAAATAATAGGAGGAAAGATTATGAAACAACTTTTACCTTTGGGCAGTGTGGTGCTACTAAATGGCGGGAAGAAGCGTGTAATGATTTGTGGAAGAATGCAGATTCGAGTACAAGACAACGTTATGTTTGATTATTCTGCGTGTCTATATCCCGAAGGCATTGTAGATCCCAAAAAGCTGTATCTGTTTAATAACGAAGATATCGATAAAGTGTATTTTGTTGGCATGCAGGATGTGGAAGAATTTGAATTCAGAGCTCGTATTGAAGAAGAAATGAACAAAAGACAGGAAAACGGATAATGCGATACCAGATACAGCAAACAAAGTCTGCAATAAGAGCCGACTATGATGTGACGGAAGATGGAGAAGTCCTATATTCCGCAACGATTCCGTTCAATGTCAAAGGATACAAGGCGTTGTTTAGTCGCTCGGGCCAACTGGTTTACACAATCGAAAGAGATGTGATAGCATCTCTGCGTCATCTATCTTCCGGTGGCGAAAAAGTAACTGACTACTATTCTATCAAGGATTGTATGGGCAATACTTCTGGCGCTATATACAGAAATAGAACAAAGGGATTCTTCGGATACTATTTTTTTGAATTGCACCTTGACGGCAAAGAGTACATAATCTATGAGATCGGTCTAGGGAAACAAGGTATTAAGTTGCCGGTATATATCGGAGAACAACAGATCGCACTAATTGAAAAAGGAACGCACACTGCAAACAATCTGGATTCTTATGACCTTTCTGCTGTTGATGCAAAAACAGCACAGATATCGTCTCTTTTCTGTGTATACTATGATTTTATGCGCTTTGGAAATCACGGCGAAGTAAGTGTGAACTCAAAGCAAGTATCCTATGTATATACTGGAAACAAAAAGTTGAAGGGAAAATATAATCCTGACTGGCATTGTTAATGCTCAGCACTTTTAAGAAGGTGAGCGGATGAAGAATATTTATGTGGACACCGGAGATTTGGCAGGAAAACTGCTTGATCAGGCCATCGATAAGATGGAAACTGCAAAGAAAAAGATGGGTTATAATTATTCTGCGGACGCTTATCTGGAAGTAGCGATTAGTATGGCAAAGTATAGCAGTCCTACCGGAAGACAGAGCCTGTTCAATGCGAATTTTGCTGAGAGAGCTGGAAGCCTTTATGGCGACATAGAGCGTGTTCTTGAAAAACTAAAAGGATATAGGTCGGTACTTAATTCTGGTCCTGATGCAATTGCAGATATTGACAAGCAGCAGAAAAATGAAATAACCAATTGGTGGACAAGAATAGCCTATCGCATTTCTTCAATCTTTGAAGATAAAGACAAAACAGGGGAAGATACAGTTGTTGCTCAAGATGAGATGCCAATGAAGGATGTTAGGCAGGATACAGAAGAGCCATCAAAAAACGTGCCAATTGTTCGGCTGGCATCAGAAGAAGCGTGCCGTGGAGAAATTACATATTACGACCAAAGTCACAACCATGATAATGCAGCATATTGGGGAGATTACTATGGTGGATCTACAAGATACTGTATGACCGCATGTGCTGCAATGGCTCTATCGTATATAGGGATAGATGTCACGCCGGGGGAATTAATCGGCATTCATAATGGTGGACTATATTGGGGTTGGTTTAATAAAGGAGAGAACAATGTTGTTGGAGGTGTTAATTGGGCGCATTATGGTCAGCGCAGTGTTGAGATTAAAGTGACTGCAGATAGTATGCTTGATTGTTATTTGCAAGACAATACGGCATCTATATCGCCTGTGATTATTGGTTATTCGGCCCCAAATGGAGATGAACACAAATTATTACTGATCGGAAAAACAGAAGATGGTTACTACTTAGCGTTAGATCCGTGGGACAATCCGAATCCAATTCAGATAACCATTTCTGATGACGGTACAGTAACAAGCAATTCGAACATTTCGCACTTGAACGATGGCGTGCTTAAATTAAATGCCGTATGGCAATATTCACGTGCAATATAGTCATAATCTGTCAAACAACAAGAAAGGTGGGATACCGTGGCTTGGTTTTCAACAACGATAAAAGTGCCTGTGTCAACGTTACAGGAAAACGCAACTAAAATGCAAGGTTTTGCAGAGACCAACGCAGATGTATTTGACCGCGTCTACAATTCGCTTCTCTGCTTGAAGGGCAGTGGAGGATGGCAAGGCACTTCTTTGGAGGCAATTGTTAGCGCAACAGAGAAGAATAAAGAAAAGTTCGGAGATACCATTGAGGAACTTCAAGCATTAGCAGATTACCTTCAGAAGTTTGTTACTGAGATTTCCGAAAAAGACGAAGAAATCAAAAAACAAATCAACTCTGTGGGTTAATGCGGCAAGGAGGGAATGAGTACGGCTAATATTGATAAATTTTCAATGGACTATTCCGCTATGGGCAACCTGGCGAAAGAAGTCACGGCAATGAACAAAGAATTCCAGGACATGATTACCAACCTTGCAACATTAGTGGAATCTCTTGATGGCCAATGGCAAGGGAAGGCACAGGTTGAATTTGCTGCAGCGTATAGCAAAATAAAACCGAAGCTAGAAACAATTAGCAATGTATTGCAAAGTTACGCCACTGAAATCAATAATGCAGCAACTGGTGAACAAGACCTTGAGTCTTTCAATAAAACACTATTTCATCCCATCAGTCATCCGTTAACAAACACTAAATAAAAGAAAGGAAGTACTTATTATGGCAATCATAGCAGACGTTACAATGAACTACGCATGTCTTGAGGAGGCGGCTGGAAAGATCACGGCTGCAGAAGGCGAACTGGAGACATTAATCAGCAACTTGACCAGTGTCGTTACCGCTTTGGGTGAAGGCTACTCTGGTGAGTCCTACAATGCATTTCTGAATGCCTGGAACGAATCCAAGCCCACAATGGAAAAACTGAAAGAGGCTGTTGGTAATTTTGCACCCGCTTTGAAGACCGCTGCGGAAAATCAGCGGCAGCTTGATCAAGCTACTGCCCAGAGAAATGGCAACTTGGGCATTGGATTCTGATTCTGAATGGCTGGGACGGGATCCCGTCCCAGCCATTTGACTATTTACAACGGAGGAGATGCTATGAGGTTCTTTATTGATGCAGCGTGTGGTTGCAGTATTGGCAAGGTTAGAATAAACAATGAAGACAACTTTTTCTTTGACGGTAAATGTCTTGAGCTTGACAACCAAGGTTTGCGCAATACAGCTTGCTTCTCCGATATAATAAAAAACGGTCTCTGCCTTGCAATCTTTGATGGTATGGGTGGAGAGAATTTTGGTGAGGTTGCTTCGTTTACAGCTGCACGGCATATGCAAACTGTTACAAGATCCTTGTCTGATTATTTTGTTTCAGAAAGAAGATACCTTTTGAAATTGACAGCACAGCTGAATGATGCAGTTGTTGTGGCAAAGAAAGAACTTTGCACAGACCGTTGCGGTTCTACAATGGTTGCGCTGTATTTTTCATCGGGGTATGTTTATACTTGTAACATTGGTGACAGTCGTGCATACCGTCTTAGAGACGGAGAGTTCTTGCAACTGTCTGTTGACCATGTTGAAAAACGCCCTGAGGGTGAGCGTAAGAAAGCACCCTTAACCCAGCATCTCGGGATTGATCCCGAAGATATGCAGATCGAACCATATATCGCAAAAAGAAGAGTCTCCAAAGGAGATGTCTACCTTTTGTGCAGCGATGGTCTTACCGACATGCTGAGTAATTTTGAGATTTCCGACATTATGCTCACTTGCGAAGAGCCTGCGGACTGCGTGCAGAAGCTCATTCAGTCCGCTCTAGAGCATGGCGGTCGTGACAATATAACGGTAATTGTGTGTAGAGTAAACTAAAGGATGTGACGATATGGCAGAATTGCGAAAGGCACCATGGTCGGACTGGGAAACGGTCAGGCTGATTGGCCGCGGTAGTTTTGGTACGGTATATGAGGTCCAAAGACAGTTGGTAGATGACGATGTCGAAACTGCGGCAATGAAGGTCATTACAATCCCTCAAAATTCTGATGATATTGAGGAAATGTATAGTGAGGGTTATGATGATGAGAGCATCACTGCGACCTTTAATTCTCGTCTGAAAAGTATTGTTGCCGAGTATTCGCTCATGCGGAAGATGGATGGAAGTGCAAATGTTGTTAATTGTAAGGGCATCCGCTATATTCAGCACGACGACGGAATTGGCTGGGATATTTATATTCGCATGGAGCTGCTTACGCCCTTGATGAAGGCGCTTCCTGTGTCTGCGGAAGAAGATACCGTCATCAGAATAGGCAAGGATATTTGTAATGCACTGGTGCTTTGCAAGAAACACGAAATTGTACATCGTGATATTAAACCGCAGAACATTTTTGTGTCTTCCAATGGTGATTATAAGCTTGGCGATTTTGGCATTGCCAAAACGGTTGAGAAGACAATGGGCGGCACGAAAATCGGCACATATAAGTATATGGCACCGGAAGTGTACAATAATCAACCCTATGGCAGTGGTGCGGATATCTATTCTTTGGGACTGGTGTTGTATTGGCTGCTTAACGAACGCAGAATGCCTTTTGTGCCGCTGCCTCCAGAAAAACTTACGGCAGGGGCAGAAGAGGAAGCTAGATATCGCCGCTTGTCCGGTGAAAAATTGCCTGCTCCGGCACATGGAAGTGATGAGCTAAAACGGATTGTTTTAAAAGCGTGTGCTTATGATCCTAAGGACCGATATGCATCTGCAGCAGAAATGTTGCTAGATCTTAATAAGTTGGATTGCGGTGCCATTGTTATTGAAACAACAGACATTTCCAATAACAAGGTGGATATATATGAAGACGAAAAAACAACGGGGCCTGTTTTTGTCGTTGCTCAAAAGCAGGAGGAGAGCGACGTTACTCCTGAGGAAGTGGATGCAACGGTTGGACCTGACTTTTTGCCCAAACCAGTCCCCTTTCGAGAGCCCGAAAAGGAACGGAAATATCCCAGTGTGCATCAAGAAAAGAGAAGCGTTGTTCTAAAGTACATATTGGTCGCAACTGCGATTCTGTTGGCGATTATTCTGATCCTGCTACTTCGTTCGTGCTGGGGAGGTGAAAAGCCATCAACCGATGTGGGACAAATGAGTCAGCAGGGGTGGTCTGCTTGGGTTGATAAACTGCCGGAAAATGTTACTGCAGAAAACTATGAGATTGAAGAAATAACCCTTTACAGTAGCAGAATGCTAGAAATTACTTCTTCCACGGACAAGAATTCTGTGGAAGGATGGGAACTCTTTGATACTGTTGAAGCAAACGGCCAATTTGGTCCGTGGAGCGGCTGGTCAGAAGCAAAGGTGGAGGCGTCTTCCGGCCGGGAAGTGGAAACCCAGGTTAGATATCGCTATAAGGAAAAGGAAACGACAACAAGCTCCTCTCCCAGCAAGGAAGGGTGGATCCATTATGATACGCGCTATTCCTGGGGGAACTACGGCCCTTGGAGTAGTTGGTCTACTGCAGCTGTCACCAATAGTGATAGCAGAAAAGTAGAGACAAAAACCCAATATCGTTATCGTCCCATTACATATTCAACGGAATACACCGCTTGGGGGTCATGGAGTTCCTGGCAAGATAATGCCATATCCGAAACAGATTTAAGGGATGTGGAAACTAGGGAAGTTTATCCGTACTATTATTACTACTGCAAGCGCTGCGGAGAAGGAACAAGATGGTATTCTTATGGGGGAGGTTGTGGCGCTTGCGGGACGGTGCTGGAGGCATCTTCGGAAACGATTGTGTGGTTTACAACACCATGGTCTGAAGCGGGACCATATAGACCATATGGTAGCGATACAGGAAAGTATGCAATAAATGTCAATGGCCTTACTTATTGGGCATGGACCAACGGCAGTCCAAAAATGCAGTACCAGTATCGTACGCGCTCAACGCAACAAGTAACTAATTACGGTAGCTGGTCCAATTGGGGAGACACCTCTTATTCCAGCTCTTCCAGTCGAGATGTGCAGACACGTACAGTATATAGATACTGTGACCGGCCCAAAGATACGATCTATTGTTTTTACCGTTGGAGCGATTGGTCTAACTGGTATCTGGATGAGATTACAGAAACAAGTGACCGTCAAGTTGAAAGCACCGCATATTATCGTTATCGTGAACAGGCACAAGTCACTACCTATTACTTCAAACGATGGACGGAGTGGTCGGTATATTCAGAGACGGCAGTGTCGCCTTCTGAGACTGTGGAAGTACAGACGAAAACACAGTATCGATATAAACTCAAAGAGAATTAACGAACACTTTAAAAAAGAGCGTGAAATGTATGAGCAATATAGAGAAGAATTTATGGCCAGGCTGGGAGACTGTTCGGTTGATTGGAAGAGGTAGCTTTGGAGCCGTTTATGAAATCCAGCGCCAAATCTTCGACGACGTAGAAAAGGCAGCCTTAAAGGTAATTACTATTCCCCAAAATGCTGGTGATGTAGACGAAATGTTCAGCGACGGCTATGACGCAGAGAGCATCACTGCGACTTTTCAGGCACATCTAAAGAGCATAGTGTCCGAATATTCCCTAATGCGGAAGATGAATGGCAGCGCCAACATTGTTAACTGTGATGATGTCCGATATGTTCAGCACGATGACGGAATTGGCTGGGATATCTATATCAAAATGGAACTGCTTACGCCGTTAACGAAGGCACTGCAAAGCGAAATTTCCGAAGAAACGGTTATACGGATTGCACAGGACTTGTGTGCGGCATTAATTCTTTGCAATAAGCATGAGATTGTTCACCGGGATATTAAGCCTCAAAATATATTCATATCCCCTAATGGCGACTACAAGCTTGGTGATTTTGGTATTGCTAAGACGGTCGAAAAGACTATGGGGGGTACCAAAATTGGCACATATAAGTATATGGCTCCCGAGGTGTATAACAATCAGCCGTACGGAAGTAGTGCTGATATTTATTCCCTTGGACTGGTGCTTTATTGGCTTCTTAATGAACATCGGTTGCCGTTTCTGCCTTTGCCGCCGGCAAAACTCACAGCGGGTATGGACGAGGAAGCTAGACATCGTCGTCTGTCCGGGGAGACAATACCGGCACCGATGCACGGAAGTGATGGACTTAAAAGCGTCGTTCTGAAGGCGTGTGCCTACGATCCGAAAGACCGCTATGCCTCTGCAGCGGCAATGCTGGATGACCTCAATAAATTGACAGATGAAGCGGAAGCAATTGCTGCGTCGTTTGTGACCGAAGATCATCAAGAAGAAAGGCAAGAGGGCGATAAAACGACAGGACCTGTGTTTTATCGAAACAAAGAGAAACACGATAATTCTGATGAAACGGTGGGACCCTCTTTTTCTGCGAAATTGCCTCCAATAGAGAAGAAAAAAGCAAAAAACCCAAATGGTACAGACGATGAGTCCGATAAAAAAGGAAAGAAGAATGTCCTAAAATATGTGTTTATTGCGTTGGGCATTGTAGCTGCAATTGTACTGCTTCTTTTACTGAGGTCTTGTTATGGCGAACAACCTAACAACAATCCTTCTTTGGAAGCAACAGGCACTGAGCCTACCGTAACAGAAACAACCGAGGCTACGTTGCCTGAAAAGGTGTTTTTGACGGTTCCTGATGTTATCCAGGATGACAAGGAACTTGCCCTTTCGAAATTGAAGGAGGCAGGTTTGCCAGAACCCGAAATCATTGAGAAACATGACGAAAATGTTCCGAATGGTTGTGTAATTGCACAAAGCGTTGGCGCAGGCACGCAGGTTGATGAAGGAACGAAGATCGTGCTGACAATCTCAACTGGACCGGCTCCTTTTGACATGCTTGATGTAGTTGGCCAGAGCAAGGAACAAGCAGAAGCAACATTGAACAGTAAGGGCCTTGTAGTCGTTATTGAATACAAGAAGACGGATGCGGTTGCGGAAGGTAATGTGATCAGCCAGAGTGTTCCTAAAGGAACAAGTGTAAAACGTGGCGATGAGATTATGCTTACGGTTTCCAGTGGACGTGAAACGATCGATGTTGCCAACGTTGTCGGAATGACTCAGGCCGATGCCGAGAGAGCACTGAAGGCTCAAGGCTTTAATGTTACCATTCTTGAAAGCTATGATTCCAACGTTGCTGCAGGCAAGGTGATTCGCCAGAGCCCCGGCGCAGGAACGAATCAGCTGCCTGATTCTACCATTGTTATTTATGTGAGCAAAGGCAAGCAACCGGTTGTGGTAATCTTTGATGCCAACGGCGGTACAGTAACCTCTGTGAGCAAGACCGGATATTTGTCGGACGCATATGGAACCTTGCCAACTCCCACAAGCACTGGATATAGTTTTGCTGGTTGGTATTCCGCAAAAACCGGCGGAGTGAAGGTAACTTCAAGTACGATTATTACGACTTCCTCTAATCACACACTTTACGCAAGATGGACGCCCAATACATATTCGGTATCCTTTAATGCTAATGGCGGAAGTGGATCGATGACAACACAAACGTTTGTGTATAATGAATCGCAACAACTCTCAGCAAATCAGTTTTCAAAAAGTAATTGTGCTTTTCTGGGGTGGAGCACAAGTCCGACAGCAACAAAAGCTACCTATGCAAATAATCAGAGTATAAGTAATTTGATAGCTACGGACAACGGAAAAGTTACATTATATGCTGTGTGGGAAAAAGTATCACTGAGCCACACAAGCACAACATTGACTAGAATGCCCACTGGGGTAAATCTAAATCAATCATCTTTAACGTTAGCGACGATTGCAACTGGAAACTATGGAAAAACAAGTACACTTTCGGCTACTATCAGTGGGTATTCTTCACCAACAATAACTCTTACGTTTAGTACATCTTCTGGTAACGCTGTAACTTGGACTTCAAGCAACACCAATGTAGCAACAGTGAGCAGCAGCGGTGTTGTAACAGCCAAATCGACAGGAAGTACAATAATTACAGCAACGACTGCTCTCGGTGCAAAGGCAACGTGTCAAGTATATGTAGAGAATGGCGCGTCTACGATTCAGTGGGGCACAAGCAATGCCGCAGTGGCGACAGTGTCGAGTGGAACAGTAACGGCGGTAGGAAAAGGAACGACCAATATCACTGCAACCGTTAATGGAAAAACAGCCACGTGTACTGTAAAAGTAGGCAATACATACAAGGCAATTGCACTCTCCAACAGTTCGTCGTATGCAACCTTAAAGTATAACAACGCAACTAGAGGCTTGTTTTTCTACAATTCCAGCAAGGACACTTCGTTCACCTTTACTTTTGTAACAGGAAGTACAGCACCTACATCGGGATGTTTGTACCAAGTATATAATTCTAATACAGGTATCGGAGGACAAATATTCTTTGATAATGGAAGAGTTGCCGTCACCCAAACGTATTCTAAAAACTCATCACAGCAAACCAGTACGTACAAATTGGCGGCGAACACTAAATATACGGTTGTGGTTACATTTAAAGCAGGAGGAAGTGTTGGGCGTTTTTATGGATCGATTGTGATTAAAGACGAACACGGAAATACCCTCAGCACAACTTCGTGCACATGGCATAGTGCTGGCGCAGATGGAACATCTTCGGCGGCAATCGGACCGGCGTCTATTCTGAATGGAGATGCTCCCAATATATATCTGATGAGCATTGATTTTAAGGGGACTAATGGCCTTGCGGGTTATGGCAACCTGATCCAATGTGCCGTAGATTTTGCGAATGGATCGATAGGAACGAAAACATTTTCTAGTGGAGATTGTGCAATTTCTTTTGGTGGTTCGGGTGTCCAATATTATGTTCAGTTCCCCTGATGCCGTGTATGAAAATTATGTTCTGAATTAAGTTGTAGCGAGAAGCAAGATATAATGCCCGAGGTTGCGATAGACCTCGGGTATTATTATTTGCTGAGAAGCCGCAGTACTCAGATGGAACCAGCGGGGCACCTTGGTTGTTGTAAAACACAAGGTACCAACAATGAAAATCTTTTAAATTATCTATTGACAAACGAACATTTGTTTGATATGATGATATCATAATTGAATATTCCCTTTACATATTCGTTGCACTGGATAGCGGTGCGTATGCCGTATGGCTCATAAGATGCCGATTATATACCGGGCACAAATGCATGATACATAAAATTCCGACAGGTCTCCTGCCGGTTATGCGTCGTGCATTTGTGCCCGGTTTTTGTTTTCTGTACATAAATAAACCAAGGAGGTAAAGAGAATGAAAAGTACGAAATTTAAATCTTATGAAGAGCTGCCATTGACGCTGACGGCGCCGGAGGTGGGTGAAGTGCTGGGGATCTCCCGGGCGGCAGCTTATGAGTTAGTCCGCAACAAGGGCTTCCCTTCTATGCGGATTGGAACGAGGATCCTCGTTCCGAAGGACAAGTTTATCGCTTGGATCAATGAACAGGTGGAGGTGAATGTATGAGAAAGTATCAAGCACCTACCGACAACTTCTTCCGCCTGCCCAACAATATTTTCGATCTGGGACTGACCCCAATTCAGTTTGCCATCTACGCCTATCTGGTCAGCTGTGCCGGAAGTAAGGATTGCTGCTGGCCAAGTATGGAGAAGATCGCCCGGAAGATTGGCGCGGGCAAGACGGCTGTGCAGGAGCATCTGAATGTGCTGGTGCGGCGGCAGCTGATCGCTAAGAGCAAGCGCATCACCGCAGGTGGCCATCGGAACAATGTGTATACCCTGCTGAATTTGGATAATCCGGAGATCTATCGTGATCTGACCCCGCCTCAGGAATTACCGCTGGATATTTTTGATGAAATGCCGGTGTAAAGAGCCGTTTTGGCAGAAATTATTTTGAAGCGGGATAAAGGAAGTGTTCCGGAGTATGCCCGGCACTTCCCAATCACACCGCCCGGCAACGCCGGTCGGGGCTATTACGGCTCTTTCAATTGCTTTTGGAACAATTCGGCGGTGTTACGCAGGGGGCGTAATTCGCCCCTTTTTACCAGCAAGCGGCTTTTCTTTAGAGCCGCAAGGACTTTGCAAGAATGGAGGATTTTATGAAAAATATGGTCAAAACCGGCATTTCTATCGATGCTGATTTGCTTGCCCGATGCGACGCAAGCATTCCGCTGACCAACGCGGGGTCTCGCAGTGAGTTCGTCAGCGATGCGCTGGAATATTATATTGCAACCCTTTATGCGCAAGATAGTAGTAAAGTGTTGACACCGGCATTGGAATCGGTAGTCAGCAGCAAGATTGCGCTGTCGGAAGAACGGATCAGTCGCATGATCTTCAAGCTGGCAGTGGAGATTGCAATGCTGAATCATCAGTACGCTGCCGCTTACAATACGGAAGAAGATTATATCAATTGGCTTCGTGACCATTGCAAGCAAGAGGTGGCTATGCTGAATGGTCGGATGAATCTGAATGACATCGCAAATGAATATGTGGGGTAGTAAAGATTGGCAAGATTGATTTTGAAATCACCGTATTACAAACCAACTGCCGTTCGCTCCCGTGGAGGTTATCTCGGTTACATTGCAACCAGAGAGGGTGTAGAAATGGCAGAAGATACTTCCCGTCATCTTCCTGCCACGGCGGAGCAAGAAAAACAGATTGGGAAGTTAATTAAGAAACACCCGGACAGTAAAGACAGCCACGAATACGAAGATTATCTTGCAGTTCCCACAAGAGGCAATGCAGATGCCTTCATCCAATCTGTATTTGAAATCTATGGTGGGGATCAGCGGGATGTATATCTTCAGTATGTCCACGAACGTCCCGGCAGCAATGGTCTGTTCACCGACGAAGGTGTGCCCATTGTTCTTTCTCAGGTGCAAGAAGAAATGAATGCCTCCCAGAGTAATATCTGGACCCACATTATTTCTCTGCGTCGGGAAGATGCCCAGCGATTAGGCTATGACAATCCCAACACCTGGATGTATCTGCTTCGGTCACAGAGCAATATGATTGCGCAGCAAATGAAGATTGCTCCGGAGAACTTTCGTTGGTACGCAGCGTTCCACAATGAGGGTCATCATCCCCACGTGCATATGATGGCCTACTCCATCGATCCAAACGAAGCGTACTTAACCACCAAAGGTATTGAAACCATCAAATCCAATTTGGCAAATGAAATCTTCCGCCAGGATCTGCTGCAGATCTATCAGAAGCAAGGTGATGTGCGAGATGAACTGCGTGCAGAAAGCAGAGTGCAATTGCACGAACTGGCCCAGGGAATTAACAACAGCTTCTTCTACTCCCCTGAGATTATGCAACTGCTGATACAGCTGGCAGACCGCTTAGTAAAGCACAAGGGTAAAATGCAATACGGATACCTAGATGCACCTGCGAAGAAGTTGGTAAACAACATTGTGTTTTTGCTATCTCAGGAAGAGCGGATCCGGGGAATGTACGAAAAATGGTATGCGCTACGAGAAGATGTGCTGCACACCTATGCCAAGGAACTGCCGGAGCGGATCCCGTTGGGACAGCAAAAGGAATTCAAACCCATCCGCAATGCGGTGGTGCAGGCTGCGCTACAAATCAAGCATCCCATTTCTGCAGAACTGTCAGAGCCGTGTCTGGCGCGTGTGGACTTTTCGGGTTCGGACAAGCATCCATACCCGGATGCAGAAGCGTGGCTATGTAAAGACGATGTGCCGGTCACAGAAGAAATTATGCGGCAGATGGATGAAGCGGCCCTCCACGGTAGTGTCGATGCCATCTACGGGTATGCCAAACTTATTCAAAAGGATGACCCTCAGAAAGCCTTTGAACTGTACAAAGTCGCAGCCAGGTATGGAAGTCACTTTGCAGAATACCAACTGGGGAGGATGCTCTGCTTTGGTCTGGGTGTGCCGCAGAACTACGAGCAGGGGCTGGATTGGCTCAGGAAATCCGCCGAACACGGCAATGAATATGCCCCGGCGTTGCATCGTCAGGTGCAACAGCAGCTTCGGGACGAGATGATTCCTGTAGTATTATCTCTGATCCGCAGTTTGGCAGGGATGCTGGAGAGCCAAGGCGAGGAGGAGTATCCGCTGATAGATGCGACGGACTCTCGTGCCAGAGAAGAAACCCGCCGGAAAAAATATGCCATTGGCTACGGCTACAGCGGTCCGAAGCTGCGCATGTAAAGAATGCCGCCAGACGGCGATAATAACATCCGTCTGGCGGCAGGTAACAAAACGAAGGTAACAAATATACCAATGGGGAGGGCATTCTTTGGTGGTATTGGTGAATAGCTATTGGGTAGCACTTATGGTAATGTATTGTGCTACAGGAGGTTGATAATATGGCAAAACGAAGAAGTAATGGCGAAGGCAATATCCGCAAACGAAAGGATGGTCGCTGGGAAGGTCGTTACACCGCCGGTCGGGATCCGGCTACCGGCAAGGCTATCGTCAAAAGTGTGTTGGGAAAAACCCAGGCAGAGGTTAAGGAAAAGCTGAAGAAAGCTATTGCAGAAAGCGAGCAGCTGGACGTCAGGCGGTCTGGTATGTATACGGTGGGGGAATGGATGGATTTATGGTATGAGGTCTACGCCAAACCCAGAATCCGTGAGAGTACCGCCGTGTACTACAAAATGTTCATTGACACCCACATTCGCCCCAGACTGGGGAATATCAAGCTGAACCAGCTGCAAACTATGGATGTCCAAAGGCTGTACAATGAGCTTCGGGAGCGTGGCAGAATCCGCAAAGAAATCAAAGACAAGCAGCCGGGGCTGAGTGTTTCCTACATCCGTGGGATGCATAATATGCTGAAATCCTGCCTGAACTGTGCGGTGGAGGAAAGGCTGATTCTACGTAACCCGGTGTTGAGTTGCAAACTGCCGAAAGGGGAGAAAAAGGAAATGAAGGTGCTGACCCAGGAGCAACTGGGGAGCTACCTTGCTGCCGCAAGCCAAAGAGGACTTCTTCCTATGTTTTTCCTGGAACTGACTACCGGACTGCGAAAGGGAGAACTGGTACCGCTACTATGGTCGGATGTGAACACGGATAATATGACCATCTCCATCACCAAGCAGGCTTATCGGATGAAGGGCGGGATGACGGTGCAGCCACCCAAGACGGACAACTCTATGCGCAGGATCGCCCTGTCTGAAGAAACCATGGAGCTTCTGAAGCAGGAACACGACAAGCACCCCGGCAATCCGTACTTGTTCCCTTCGCCGGTGAGTGGTGGGATGTATCACCCCGATTCGGTGGTGAAGCTTCATCAGAAGATTCTTAAGGATGCCGGATTGGGACACATCCGGTTCCACGATCTGCGGCACACTTTTGCAACCCTTGCCTTGCAGAACGGAATCGATGTCAAGACCGTATCCAGCATGCTGGGGCACAGCAATGCAGGCTTCACCCTGGCCACCTACACCCACGCCACCAGCAAGGCACAAGAGCAGGCCGCGGCGAAGATGGGAGGCTTGCTGAAACAAGTGCTCTGACCTCAAAAAAGCAGAAACCGGATGGACAACAGTCCATCCGGTGTTTTTTGAAAATTTCCCGTTTGGGTCAAATCTGGGTCAAAGGTGTTTTGAGGATACGTACGAAAAACTAGATGTGGGTGATGGGACTCGTTTGCATTTTTGCCAAAGGCAAAAATTAAGGAGCGGCGACCTCCAGCCGTCGCCGGCAACGCTCGCCCGCGTTGCATTGAACTATTCGAGTCCCATTTCAGCCAACAAACATATAAAAACAGGAGATATCCGAAGATATCTCCTGTTTTTATGGGGTGGGTGATGGGACTCGAACCCACAACGCCCGGAACCACAATCCGGTGCTCTGCCAATTGAACTACACCCACCATATTCGGTTTTGCTGACTGTTTGAGTCGGTGTTCTAACGTACTTTGTGGTACGCCAGGAGGGACTCGAACCCCCGACCTACTGCTTAGAAGGCAGTTGCTCTATCCAGCTGAGCTACTGGCGTATTTCTATGGAGCGGGTGACGGGAATCGGACCCGCGTATCCAGCTTGGAAGGCTGGTGTTCTACCATTGAACTACACCCGCAGATCCCTCTCGCCTAACGGTTTCAGCCATAGAATTTTAGCATAGGAATCCGCTAATGTCAAGGGTTATTTTTTCTTTTTCAAAAAGCTGGGGATTTTTTCTAAAATTACCTCTGCCACAGCTCCCTCGCCGCAGGAGCAGACATTCTCGAACAGGTGGGCAATGTCGGCATCGGATGGGCAATAGGCTGCATCTGCACCCTTTAGCATACTCAGATCATTTTGTGCATCGCCCACGCAGATCAGATACTTTTTGCCCAGCTTTTTCTGCAGTGCCCGGGCGGCGTTGAATTTACCGGTGTTTTTTGCGTGGACATCCAGAATCCGGGCGGCGGACCGGAAGGTATCCACGGCATCGCCGTAGCGGCTTTGGATATATTCCGTCACCTCGTCGAAAAGAGCAGCTTCTTCCGGCGTGGTTTCGTACATGGATGCCACGGTGCTCTGTCGGAATTCACCATTGACAGCAAATTTAATAAAGGGCTCGGGAACGGTATCCGGGGTAATATAAGACCACTGGCAGTGGTTATGTTCGCAATAGCCTTCCCAGCCGGGGCTTTTCATCAGCATATGATGACCGATGGCACTCTGGACCTCTACATTCAGGGTGGGGAAACGGGTCTGAAGATCCATCAGCACTTCGCCGGCGTCTAGGGGAATCGGGACGAAACGGGTCAGCTCGCCGGCTTCTGTGTCGTAATCCGCAGAGCCGGTGTACAGTAGCAGAGGGGCATTGACGGGAACTTTGCCGATGATATTGTTTGCAGACATGGGAATGCTGCGGCCCGTATTGACGGTAAACGTGCCGCCGTTTTTGATAAAATAGCGGATGGCCTCGAGGTTTCTCTCCGGAACCCGGGCGTCCGGGCCGGTGAGGGTGTGGTCAAAGTCCACTGTCAGTAAAACGTCAGAATAAATACCCATAATGGCTCCTTTTTATATGACTGATTTGTAGGGACGATTCACGAATCGCCCGCAAAGCCTTCCCTAAGGGGAGGGGGACTGTGGATTAGCCGCCCATTTTCTCCAGTTTTTCCAGCACCTTTTTGAAATATTCCGGCAGCTCGGCAAAGACCATCACGGGACGCAAATCCCGGGGGTGCTGAAAGCACAAGGCTCCGGCGTGGAGGCACTGGCTGTCCTGACCCAACTCCGGCTTTTTATGGCCGTAGACCGTGTCGCCCAGAATGGGATGGCCGATGTGGGCCATGTGGACACGGATCTGATGGGTGCGGCCGGTTTCCAGACGGCAGCGGACATGGGTATAGCCCCGGTAACGGGCAACCACCTCCCAATGGGTTATGGCTTCCTTAGAATTGCGTGAAGTTACGCACATTTTCTTCCGGTCGCTGGGATGGCGGCCGATGGGGGCATTTACCGTGCCACTGTCCTCCCGGAAAGAACCGCAGACGATGGCCTCGTAGGTCCGGGCCATGGAGTGATCCTTCAGCTGGGATGCCAGCATCCGGTGGGCGTAGTCGTTCTTGGCCACCGCCAGCAGACCGGAGGTGTCCTTGTCAATGCGGTGGACAATGCCCGGCCGGAGCTCGCCGTTAATGCCGGACAGATCCTCACCGAGAGCATGGAGCAAGCCGTTGACCAAAGTGTCGTCCTGGTGTCCGGCCGCAGGATGGACCACCAAGCCCTTGGGCTTGTTGATGACCACCACATCCTCGTCCTCGTAGACGATATCCAGAGCCATTTCCACCGGCTGAATATCCACCGGCTTTGCCTCCGGGATGGTGACGCGAATTTCGTCGTCCGCAATTAACTTGTCGTTTTTTTTGCCCGGCTTGCCGTTACGCGTTACACAGCCCTCTTCAATGAGCTTCTGGGCGGCACTGCGGGTCAGCTCCGGAACGCACCGTGCCAAAAAGGCATCCAGCCGCTCCCCGGGCAGATCGGCACGGAGGATCATTTTTTCTCTTCCTTCCAGAAAGATTTATTAAAGAAAGCCACATGAACCATCAGCAAAATGCAACCGCAGGTAATGAAAATATCCGCTACATTAAAGATGGGAAAGGTGATAAATTCTGTCTGGAACATATCCACCACATAACCCAACGCTACCCGGTCAATCATGTTGCCCAGACCGCCGCCGTAAATGGCGGCAATGCAAAACCGCTCGAATTTGGTAAAGGGCAGGGGCTTTTTGAAATACTCGAAAATCAGCAGAACAGTCAGTGCGGCAAAAATCACCATAAACAGCCACTGCATACCCTGAAACATGGAAAAGGCCGCACCGGTGTTCTGCACATAGGTCAGCTTTATGATACCGGGCACCAGGGGAGCCTGGCCGTACAGGGGGATGTTGGCTACAATGAGATATTTCACAAGCTGATCCACGCCCACGATGCCCAGGGCGAGCAGCGATAAAAACAAAAACTGCATAAAAACCTCCAAATCGGCTGGTTACATGATGGTTTATGATACCATGAAGTGGCGGGAAAGTCAAATTCCAGTTGCGGTATTTGTCTTGCAATTTTGCCGCCGCCATGGTAAAATAATGCCACTATGCACGAAAGAAGGAGGTGCCGCCATGCGAAAGCTGCTCATTATTTTGCTTTGTCTGTTATTTCTGACCGTGACGGCATCTGCCGCCGGTACGGTGAGCCAGCTGGAAAGCGATACCCGAATCGATACCGACGGAACCTGCGAAGTCACCGTTACCATGCAGCTGCGGATCGACAGCGGAGAATCGGCCCCTACATTCCCCGTTCCTGAGGAAGCAAAGGATGTAACCCTGAACGGTCGCAGCGTCCGTGCCAAAAGTCAGGGTGGCTATCGGCAGGTGGCACTGTCGGAGGCTGTTTCCGGTGCGGGTATTCATACGGTAACGATCCGCTATTCTCTGCCGGATTCCATTACACTGGACAAAAAAGGAAATCCCTTTTTGAATTTGCAGCTGCTGTGCGGCTTTGCCTATCCAATTGATCAGATGGCCTTCGTGATCACCCTGCCCGGTGAACCGGAGCATAACCCTGTGTTTTTCAGCACCTATTATCAGGAAACGGCAGATTCGCTGTTTTCTCTGACCGTCGTGGGCAATGAGATCCGCGGTGTGAGCAATCAGCAGCTGAAGGATCGGGAGAGCCTTTCCATGACCTTGGAGGTTTCTGAGGAGCTGTTCCCCCAATCCGTTGCCAAACAGTGGAAAATGGGCACGGACGATATCATTATGATCGGTGTAGCGGTGCTGGCGGTGGCCTATTGGCTGCTGTCCATGCGTAGCCTGCCCCCGCGATACAGTCGTCGAACCACGCCGCCGGAGGGCCTGACCGCCGGTGAGCTGGGCTGCTGCATCACCGCTCAGGGTGTGGATTTTACCATGATGGTGGTGTCATGGGCACAAATGGGCTACCTGCGGATCCACATGGAGGAAAACGGCCGGGTGCTGCTGCACAAGCGTATGGACATGGGCAACGAACGCAGCGACTTTGAGATGCGATATTTTAAGACCCTGTTCGGCAAACGGGACACGGTGGATGCCACGGGACTGAACTATGCCCGACTTTGCCGGAAGGCCGGAAAGGCCAGACCCGGTATTCGGGATTATTACCAGCGGCGATCCGGCAATCCCTATATTTTCCGTGGGCTGTGTGCCGTGATCGGTCTGCTGGGCGGTGTGTCCCTGGGCGTTTCCTTTGCCAATGATACGGTTTGGCAGGTGCTGCTGGCGATTCTGCTGGGCGGTATTTGTTTGGTGTTCTCCTGGGTGATCCAATCCGGTGCGGGGGAGATCCATCTTCGCAGAAAATGGAATTTGTGGATGGGTCTGGGAGCCAGCCTGGTGTGGATCTTGCTGGGTATCTGGTCCCGGGAGTGGAATGTAGCTGTTTTTTCTGTTTTGGGCCAATGGATTGCCGGTTTGGCAGCGGCCTACGGTGGCCGCAGAAGCGAGCCGGGGCGGCAGTATCTGTCTCAGATTTTGGGCCTGCGGCGATTCATGATGAAGGTGTCCGCCACGGAGCTGCAGCGAATTTTGCAGACCAATCCGGAATATTACTATGCCACGGCACCCTATGCTATGGCTCTGGGTGTGGGTAAGAGCTTTGCCCGGCAGTTTGGTAAATTACAGCTGCCGGAATGTACCTACCTGACCACCGATACAGAGGAACTACTGACGCCGAAGGAGTGGAACTTGCTGTTGAGCGAGGCGGTAAAGGCTATGGAAAAACGGCAAAAACCCGCCATTTTGGAAAAAATATTTGGCAAAAAATAAAGCAAAAATCGCAAAATCAAGCAACTGGTAAGGAAAAACAGCCTGCCGGTTGCTTTTTTGTATGGGTTTGCAGTATTTATGTGCCTTTGTTATTGGCACAAATGGCGAATATTGATAAAATATGAATAAGTATTTCTGAAAGTATATCATTTTGTCAGGTTATAGGGAATATTAACTGGTTTTGGAGGTAAGAGAAAGATGCAGATGGACGAAGCTACTGTATTCAGCGGCCCGTTTCTGTTTGTCAGCTACAGCCACCGGGATGCACAGATGGTTCGGGAAGATGTGAGCCAGCTGATGGATATGGGCGTGCGGGTTTGGATTGACCACAGAAATGAGAAAGAAGAAAATATGTCCTTCGGAGACGACTGGACAAAAAAGGCGAGTGCTGCCATTGCACATCCCAACTGCCGGGGAGCGATCTTTTACATTTCTGCTTATGCATTGGCCAGCCGTGCCATCCAAAGAGAGCAAAATCTTATCCGCCAAAGATCACAGCAAGGAAATTTCTCTTATTACGCCGTCAATACCGTTGCCGGCTGCAAAATGGCAAAGCATTTTTCCCAAGCAACCAGCATGTGCTGTGAGGAAGGCTCCCCATGGTATAACGAGGATTACGATACCGGCGATGACGATATCCGCACCATGCAGCGCAGTATGTTTAATAACAACATTCTGTACATCGAAAGAGAAAGCAGTGCCCAGTGCGTGCAGGCGATTTTTGATAAAATCGCCATGCCTTTGGGTGCGGTGGATAACGAAGGAGCTTTGATCTCCTCTTTGGCTCAGAGTAAGCTGGCATCCCGGGATACCGGTGAAATCGTGTTTGGTATTTACAAGGGACAGCGAAGCGAGCCGGTGGCCCGCAGCACGGAAAATGCCCGCTTTACAGTCGGAAGGCAGGATTACATCCATCACAATAATGAATTTTTCGTTGGCCGTCCGCTGAAGTGGAAGCTGCTGTATGTTCACGATGGCGTTGCAGTTTTGCTGTGTTCGGAAGTTGTGGAAAAGTGCAGTGCGGTCAACGCACCGGCTTTGTTGCAGGCTTTCCGGCAATTGGCCTTCAACGAGGCGGAAAACGCACTGGTGCAGTCCATTCGCCTGCTGACGCAGAAAGATATCGACAAAATTGCTCCCGGTGAGCAGAAGCAGATCTTAAAGCTGGACGAAACCCAGGCAGACATCTACTGGTGGATCGACGAGAAGGGTATCCTGGACGAATGGAAGCTGGCATATAAGAACAATCAGCTTTCATCCAACGGCTTTCTTGTTACCCGGATCAAGGGCCTTCGACCTGTGATCGAAATCAAAGCAACGCAGCTGCAAGAAATCAAGGGGGAATAAACTATGGCAAGAGCATTGGTTACCGAAGAACAAAGAAACAGTATTGAGCTGCAGGACTTGAGTCCTGTGCTGCGTGAGGTTGCGACAGGCAAGCAGAACTGGATCTACACATACTGCGACCGTGCCCCGATTGGCGAGGTGATGTACCAAGACTTTATTCACTACAATCAGGTCGCCATGGGACAGCAGGATACCTTTATGTTCTCCGCTGAGTTGCGCAAAGAGGGCATCTTGTCCCTGACCCAAGCCTTCCAGGTTGTTGCTATGACCCTGGAGAATTTTAAGCTGGAACAATCCGAGCAGTATGGTGAAGAGGCTAAGAGCCGCGTCATCCGTATGCTGGATAAGATTATGAATATGGTTGAGCCCCGGGAAGGTGTTTATGAATTTGATGCTTCCCCTTATCTGGAGGGAACCGAGCACTTCAAAAATGCCAATTCGGAATATGCCTATATTGACTCCATGACCTGGGTGGTATCTTCTCTGCTCAGTGCGTTCCGTCTGCACATCAATGATATCTGCCCTCTGGATCAGGAGCGTATGGACAGAGCTGTCCGTATTTATCAGTACTGCATCAATTTCCTGATCAAGAGCTTTATCGACGGCGGTGAAAACATAAGCAAATTCACCTCCGGCTGGAACTACACGAAAAAATGCAGCGTCCCCTCCGGCTATTTTACATTTGCGGTCAGCGAAGTGATGATCGACATTCTGAGCACCTTTAACAATGTGATCCGTAGTGCGGATATTGACTTGGTGCAGCAGGAAATCGATGATCGCCTGAAGGCGGTGGCCTCTGCTGATGAGATTGCAGCCAAGAAGCAGCAGGTGGCAATGAACTATGCCCAGGAGGATCAGCATATTCATTCTGATACACCGGTCTATGTGCGTGAAAAGCAACTGTTCGCTTTGCTGAATGAAAACAAAGCCGTTTACGACCGGCAATCTTTGTACAGACAGCTGGAAGCAGCGGTCAAGAAGGCCGCAAACAACCTCTGGGCATTGACAAAGAATCACTTGAGTGACAGCTTCTTTGCCAGCGATATGAAAACCCGTGTTCCGGAAGACGTCATCGAGCAAAGTGTGCAGAGTGATGCATTGTTTAATACCATTTTCGTCATCAATACCCTGGTTAATGCCGGTCTTGACGAAGATATGGAAGACGAGATCAACTACTACACACTCAACGGCAGCCAGGAATATGAAGATGCTCTGGCAGAGTACGACAACATCCGTGATACTCTGCGTATCTCCTACGATAATGTCTACCAGTTCTATCTGAAGCTGGAGAAAAAGAAGAAGAGCTATAAGGTCAATGAATACAACCTGTCCTTCGATGAGGAGTTTAAGGGCTTGGAAGATCAGGTCAAGGATCTGAGAAAGGCCCGTATTCGCGTATTCTCCTTAATGCCTTTGCTGGTGAAGACCAAGACGACTCTGGGCGAGTTCGTTATCCGTTATCCCCAGTACGACATGCAGCTGTATCTGGAGAATATTCTGAACTTCCGCTGTGTCCGTACCAAATACGGCATGGCAGATGACTACTATTGGACCTGGGAGCGCGATGGCTATTCCAGCTCCAGTAACTATTACTTCGTCAGTGCTTTGAATGACTTCTATAGCTATTACGAAGAGTATGAGCAGGCTGTTTCCCAAAACGCAGTGGAAAACAAAGATGCCAGAGAAAACGTACAGCGGGCGTATTTGGAAGAGCTGGAACAGAGCGACGGCATCATCGGCAAATTGCGTGCTGAACAGCAGAAAAAGGAACATGAGATTCAGGACTTGCAGGAGCAGCTGAAGACGCTGGAAGCGCAACATGCCGTGCTTCGTGAGGCCTATGATAATGACCCCCTGCGAAAAGCAATGACCGATATGATCTGTGCTGTTGTCCGGGAACAGATTCTGAGTGTGAGCTCCATCGGCGGCCTGCTGACGGGCCTTTCCGAACAGCTGACAGCCTCCGCCAAGGAAAAAGTGGCCCGCAAGGCAGAAGACATGAGCAATGCCGGTTGGTATAAGGCTTCCGTGGAAGCTGCGGATCCGGATGTACAGGCCTTTGAGGAAGGCCTGCGGAAGTTTGGTGTCGCTCTGCTCAGCGAACGCTTGATGGAAATGCTGCTGGCAGACCGCAGGAATCAGGAAAGTGCGGAAGCGGCTTATACCGAGACTGCGGAAAGTGCAACCCGGGATATCGATCAGGCCATCCGTCTGTTTGTATCTCCGTACACGAAGGGCGTGCCCAGTGACTATGTCCGCACCGAGGGCTATAAGGGTCTGCCTGCGATTATCCAAAACGAGAATATGAAAAACAAGAAACAAAACAACTAAACTTGACGAGGATAGGTAAAATACGATGAAAATAATGTCTTTCTTCTCATATAAGGGCGGTGCCGGCCGAAGCACGCTGGCTTTGAATGTGATCCCCTTCCTGGCAAATGCTTTGGGTGCTGATCAGGATCATCCCCTGATCGTGGTGGATATGGATATCGACAGCTGCGGTCTGACATTCCTGTATAACCTGCATCATAATCTGGATGAAAACTTTAACGTTCAGGCGATGTTTGGCGAACACGGTCACATTCCCGTGTCTAATCAGTCGGCAACCAACCACAATCTGTTCCGTAACCTGATGCCCATTGGCGGCGTTTATAACAAGGGTGATCGGGACATTCTGTGCCTGCCCGCATATCCGGGGAACTCCCTCAACGGCAGCAGCAACTATGACAGCCCCATGGAGCTGTGCCAGAAGTTTGTGGAAGAATGTGAAAAGGTAGGCTGCTGCGGCATCGTATTCGACTCTGCTGTCGGCGACCAGCTGACTGCCCGCTGGTCCAACGACCTTGCAGACTGCATTATTTGCTGTATGCGTCCGACCAAGCAGTTCCGGGATGGTACGAACCGTTACTTTGACGAGACCTTTGACGAAACCATGTTCGGAAAGAACGTAATCGTGGTTCCCAATGTTGTCCCCACAGATGCACTGACGCTGCCGGCGGACGGTGAGCTCAGACAGTATCCCGATTACGCAAAGGAGGAAATCCTTCGGTCCTTCCAGGATAATATTGATGCTGGCAACAACACTTACATAATGGACATGGTAGACGGTGAGATTTTCGGCGTGCCGAAGATTGATCGGTTTATGTGGCAGGAAGGTATTTTGGACAACCTGGCCAAAGACGAGCTGACTGACTGCGAAAAGCTGGCCCTGCGGCAGTATGAGAAGATCGCCAAATTGGTCGCAGATCTGTAATGGTGCCTATGAAAAGTGTAAATGAATTGATTCAGGAAACCATCGCGGAATTTGAGCGGTTGGTGCCTGATAAGGGAATGCGGGATTACATTACCAATGATATCCGCAATCCGTTTAACAACCTGAACAATTTTGGCCGCTTGTACAACAATGTGGTAAATCTGGCCTTTACCTACGCGTTTTCCTGTTTTCACGATTTGGCAAACCGAAACTATGCAGAAAACGGAACGGGTATTCTGGATCAATGCAGAAATAGCGGCAATGCCAACTCCCTGCGTGTGCTTAACACCATGGAGAAGGTGTATAGGGAGTATCCCTTGACCAATGAATTGATTCAGTTTGTTTTGCTGGATGTGTATTTTGACTTTTATTTGGGCGGCAAATCCCGCCTGAAAAGCTACTTCCCCAACTGCATGAGCGTGGGAGAAACGCAGATCAACGACTATTTCCCCATCATCAACCAGAGCATTGGTGTCTCCAGAATCGACATTTTCCGGCAGATGGGTAAGGATAAAATCTTTGGGATGTTTATCGACCTGCTGAAGATGTTCCCCTTCCTTTCCACTACCAAGCTGGAGTTTGATAAGGAAAGACGCTGGTATGTGTTCCGCATTCCGTCCTGCAAAAGTTTTCCGAAGGGCATTGTAAACACCTTCGGAATCGTCGCTCGTGCCGGAGAAGGTACGCCTTCCTATTACTGCCTGACGGATGTGCAGGACGGCGTGCTGAAGTATGAAAAGATCGGAACCAAAAGCTATATTCTGTGCAATTTGGATGCAAAGGATGACAATGGATACTCGGAAGGTGTGATTTGCCCCCCTTTTGACCTTCCCATTGATGGAGAATATGTGTGTTCCTACCTGGTGCCTGCAAAATTGGAATCGCGAATCGATTACCAACCGGCCTATGCCATTGATCAGCTGTTCAACATCAATTACAAGTACATAAAGAATCTTGCACTGGCGATCGCAGATGCATTGGGCTCTGGCTATGCTGAGTGTGGCAGAGCTTTGATCCGGGAATTTGTGGGCCTGTATCCCCATATCTGCGAAAAGTTCGATAAAAATTCAAAAAACTGGGATTCAGTGGTATTGATGCTTCTTATCGAGGCAAGTCCTTCCCAGGTTCTGCAGAAGCTCTTTTACAGCAAGGGTGATATCAACGATGAGCTTGCTGCACAGATCGTCGACAATCTGCGTAAGCGCTTTGGCAATTTGTATGCAGAAGAGCTGACAGAGCTGTCTGAATACGGTGTCCTGCTGGAAAAGGCTGAGCAGGCAGTGCGTGTTCGCCAGCTGACGCTCAATGCCAGTCCGATTAAGACCAGAACCTATGAGCATCTGTACCGCTCTTTGGTGGCAGAGGCCATGGCCAATTTGGTCCTTTCGGCCATCGCAGATAACGAAAAACCGGAATTCGCTGACACATTCTACATCGGCAATACCGGCCAGAATCTGGAAGCTTTGGAAAATTTGAAGAGCATTTCCAATGCCCAGCAAAAGTGTGACGGTGTCAGATGGATCCTTGGCGACCTGATCCGCAAGATCATTTGCTTTTACGAAGGCATCTTCGCCTACGGAAGGAAGAAGCTGGAATACGACAGAAAATCCGAATTTTCCATGCTCTCTGACGATGAGGTTCATGACTATCAGGAGATTGCTGAGAAGGCTTTTGTAAATGCAGCGGAATCTACATACCATCGGCTGAGCCAAAAGGCTGACGATTCGCTGCTTTCTGTTATGCGGGATTTCCTGGCTCTGACGGAACGCTGCTTTAAAACCTATGGCAACACGATGGAGGGACAGGAAAACAGTGTGTATCTGCATGCGGTGTTGGGTAAGGATGCCATTCTGGATGCCAACGACTTCCGTAATCATCTGGACATTGACCGCATGGAGGACCTGAAGGAATCCAATGTGGACTGGTGGATCGACAAAGCCATTGATGTGATCCATTTCCTGCGGGATGGAAAATTCCGGGCTCACGGTGCGGATCACGATATTTATGCCGCCATCACGCCGCTGGTTGCCAGCTACAACAAGGGCAATGTTACGCGGGACGGATACCACACGGCCATGTTTACGATGATCATCGACTCCGCCGGAACGGAGGATGTAAAAACCTGGGAGATCAATGTGCTCAGTGAGTTCCAGTATAATATGAGCTCCAAGTATTATTGTCTGCCGAACATCGGCCGTTCTACAGAGAAGTGGTGGATCGATCCCTTTATTATCAAGTGTCAGCTCTTTGACGATATCTTTGAAACGAGGTAAACATTATGCCCCATTTACATTTTATGATGGATGCTTATGGCGTCGTGGAGGAGCACGGTAATAATGTGATGGCTGTGTACGAGCTGCTGAACAATGTGGCGCACGCATTGGGACTACAGCCGGTTATGCCTCCTTTCCTGGTGCCGTATTACTACTGCGATGATGCCGAAGATGGCGGAATCAGTGCCTTTATCATCTGCAAGGGCGGTCATATTACCATCCATACATTCCCTTACCGATCCTGCTACTTTGTGGATATTATGTCGGATAATTTCTTTTCTGCCGCCCAGGCGGAGGATATCTTCCGCAAGCAGCTCTATGCCAGCAGAGTGCAAAGTGAGCTGATCGACCGCAGAGTGATCTACAGCGGTCCCTCGGAAGATGTGGACAAGACCAATGACTTTGGACCCCATTATATGATCGAGGTAAACGATCGGGAAATGACCATGGAATGGATCTATCATTGGCTGGATAATATTGCGGAAAAAATCAATATGCTTCCCATTACCAGACCCTATGTGATCTGCGATTCCAAGGAAAACCCCAGCTACATTTCCGGTATCCTGGTGGTGGCACAGAGTCATATTGCGGTGCATTACAGCATCGAGGAGAAGAAGGCTCTGATCGACATTTTCTCCTGTGCATTTTTGGAGGGCGAAACGATCAAGGCTATCCTGAAAGAGCATTTTGGCGAAAATACCCGCTGGAGACTGTATTCTCGGGGCAGTAAGCACAACCACCAATATAAGCGTAAGGAAGCCAGAACTTCCGTAAGCAAGGAATGGAGAAACCATATATAAATGCCGGTTTTTGCTGTAACCGTCCGATACGAACAACCCCCGACGCAAAAGTGAACAGAACCAGTAAAAACGGACAATAGACAAAATCCCCCCTGATGTAGGATAATAACTACACCAGGGGGGATTAATTATGAGCAAACGAAGATACACCAATATGGTTGCCTTACTGCCCACAATT
>SVLS01000016.1 GCA_015067835.1 Oscillospiraceae bacterium
TGTGTCGGCTGGCTAGACGGCTGTGTCGGCTGGCTAGACGGCTGTGTCGGCTGGCTAGACGGCTGTGTCGGCTGGCTAGACGGCTGTGTCGGCTGGCTAGACGGCTCCGTGGGCTGGCTAGACGGCTGTGTCGGCTGACTAGACGGCTCCGTAGGAGCGGTGGTGGGCTCGGTAGTCGGCTCAGTGGGAGTCGTTGCCTCTACAATCTTGACCGTGAAGGTCTTTGTGAGGGTCTCACTGTAAAAGCTGTCGGGCTGTACCACCTTGTACGGCACTGTCACCGTACAGGTGCTTCCAACGCTGCCGGAGACGCCCAGCTTCAGGATAAACACAGACTTCTGCAGGCTGGATGCCGGGTAGAAGTAGAATGCACCCTTATCCCGGATAGAGCCCATCAGAGTCATCTGACTGGCGTCACCGCTGACAGAAGTAATCATTCCCGGATTGGTGCTGGTAACATCTTCCCAGTGCAGCTCAAAGCCATAAACTTCACCCAGGTCCAGCGGAACACTGATTGTTTCGCCGGTTTTTGCCTCGTAGTCAGCGCCTGCTGCGAATACCATCGGCAGAAGTGCAACTGCCAATACCAGAACGAGCAGAGTGATCAGAATCTTATTTGTTTTTTTCATAAACTATATCCTCACTTTCTGCTCAGATTACTGCAAAACGCTTACATAGTTGTCATTCATACACTTACGCATGATGGCAACTGCGTCTGCCACATCGATACCCTGTGCCATATTCACATCGGCTGCCAACAATGCGTGAGCACCCATTGCCTGACCCAGGTCTGCTTCGCCCATAACGTGGCGCATCAGGGAAACTGCATCGCCCACGTCGTTGAGGCCGTCGCAGTTTGCATCACCAAGCAGGATAACCGTGTAGGTGATGACATCCACAACATCAGTGCTGCTGTTGGAAGCAGTAAATGTAACGGTTGCGCCGTTGATAACATTGCCGTTCTTCAGATCTGCGGCATCAAATGCGAGGGTCACCTTTTCTGCGTTGGTTGCGCCGTGGGTAATCAGTTCCTCGACCTTTTCTGCCGTGATGCCGTCGGCATCCACATCCAGAATGATTTGATGCTTGTCGTGATCCACCTGAGAGCCCAGGATGATTTCATCGTCGGCAATTTCAACCTCTTGGTTATCAAAGCTGGGTTCCATATTGAACAGGACGACCTTCAAGGCAACATCCACTTCCACATCGTAGCCCAGAACCTTAATTGTGCCGGCGCGCTTCAGTTCCTTGGACAAATCGTAGCTGCCGTTTTCGCCTTCCACTGCGTAGCTGGACAGCTTGGTGCCGGGGCCGGTCACCTTCAGTGTGCGCAATGCCTTGGAGGCTGCCACAAAGACGACACGGTAGGTTTCCATCAGCTTGACTGCTTCAACGCTGTCCACGCTGTCCAGACCCAGAGCTGCTGCCATAGCAGCGAAGTCTGTGCTGCGGTTGACGCTCTTGATGGCGCTGAACAGCTGTGCAACCGTGGTGTTATCCACAATGGTCTTCAGCTGGGTCAATTCGCCATTTTCAAAGTATGCATCCAGTGCATTCAAAATGTCTGTCTTGTTCTGGCGGCTGTTTGCCAGCAGAATTGCCAGGGCTACTGCGTATTCGTTGTTGCCCTTGGTGTCAAACAGTACGGAGGCGCTTGCGCTGCCTGCGACGCTAACCACCCGGTCTGCGTAGGAGATGTCCTCCAGCTCGACCTTGATGTCGGCGTCCACAACCTTGCCCAGTGCATCCAGCAGGTCGATGACGACCTTCTTCTCTGCATCGGTACCGCCCAGATAGATGTTCAGGGTCTTTACCTTCTCGGTTGCGTTGGGAACGACACCGCCGGTGATATAGTCCTTTGCCTTATCGTGGCTGATGCTGACGCTCCAGGCCTGCGTGCCAACGGTGTAGCTGACCAGCTTATCGCCCTTCTTGGCGGCTTCTGCCATTGCTGCAAAGTCAGTCAAATCTGCCAGCAGCTTGTTGGCAAAGGCGGTCAGACCCTCGCACTTCAGGTAATCGATAACCTCGTTGATAGCATTGGATGCGCCGCTGTTGAGCAGAGCAACAATGTCTTCCATCTCAACGCTGTAGATGACATCGCCATCCAGCTTCAGTGCTGCGGTGGTGTAGTAGTTGAGCACCAAATCCATTGCCAAATCAAAGGCAATGCTCTTCAGCTGCGGCATTTCATCCATTGCCAACAGGCCTGTGTTGATGTAAACATTGATGTTGTCGCCGCTTACCTCGGTGGTGTACAGGTTGTTGACGCGATAATCCGCACCGTTGAAGGTGCCGGTAACCTTACCCAGGTTGCCGATGGTGCTGTCAATCAGTGTAATCTTCTGACCCAAAACGTCACCGTTGACGGTCTTGCCGTTCAGGTCCAGATAAATCTTCTTGCCAGTGGTGATGCTGCCGTTAATGTCGTCAACCAGAATCACAACAGCGTGATCCTGCACGCCGGCGATTGCGGCAAATACATCTGTGACAAAGCTTACCTTCTTGCTCTTTGCGTCCACGATCAGAGCCTGATAATCCGTATCCAGGTTCTTCAGCTGGATGCCCAGCGTTGCTTCCAGGTTGCCGCCCTTTTCAGCGATGACGCTGAGCAGAGTCTCCGGCAGAGGCAGCTTGTTCAGCAGGTTATCTACGGGATATGCCATATCCTGCTGATAAATGTTGCCAATCGCGCCGGCATTTGTATAAGTCACATTTGCGTACAGATGCTTCAGAACACTTTGCAGCTTCTTCAGCACGCCCTTTGCCTTGGACAAATCAGTCTCACGACCCAATTCTTCCAGTGTATTCTCGAAGCTGTCAGTGGTGATGCTGTCGTCAGTCAGCAAGGGTTCAATCAGCTCGTACAGATATTCAACGGTTGCACCGTAGTCCAAATCGTTGACATTGCCCAGCTGGGTGTTGTCCGTAATCAGCATAGCAGCCAGGAATGCCTGGTATGCCTTGTCGGGCAGATTCAGAATCAGATTCAGATTGCCGTTAATCAGCTGAATGTTCACATAAGGAGTGAGCTTCTTCAGGCCGCTGCGCAGGGTAGACAGTCTGCCTGCGTTGCTGCCATTGTCACCCAGGGTGATGTACAGCTTAACGGAGGTGCGCAGACCGCCTGCAGTAGTGGCCAGATCCATCTGGGTTTCCATCAGCTTGCCGCCGAAGGTGCTTGCGTTGGGAATCCGGCTCAGATCCAGGCCTTCCGTGACAACTGTCTGTCCGGCCAGGGTCATATTGTTGATGGTGCCGTTTGCATTGATTGCCGCGGCCAGGGTATCCAGGCTGAAGCCGGTATCCAGAAGGGCATCAATGATTCCCTGCAGATGGAAGGGATTGCCGCTGCGTACGGTGTAGCCGCCCATATCGATGTAGGAATAGCTGGAAGCAACCATTCCCTCTGCCACGGACATCAATACGCTTTGTGCATTGAACTGGGACATCAGGGGGGAGACCTTGAATACGATGGAGATATTGCCCTGAGCATCCTCTACGGGAACGAAGGAAGCACCGGCGATAACGCCCTTCTGAATCAAGGAATCATTCAGGCTGCCGATGAAGTCCAGCAGCTCCTGACGTGCCACATTGATGGTAATTCTCATAATCTTTCCGCCCTGAAGCAGGAACACCTTCTGTTCCATGGTCAGGGAACGGGAAACTGCTTCATTGTAGGTATCGATCACCTGACCGTTAATCACATACTGATAACGGAAGCCTTCCTGCGTGCAGGCGGGCAGGGTGATGTCACCGTTGTGTACGGTGATCTTGCCGATGGAACCAACGCCATCGACCACCACATCGATGCTCTTTGCGGTGTAGCTGAATTCCAGCACGATGTTATTCACTACCAGGTCGCCAACATTGGGCATTGCCACGGCAGTGTAATTGTAGAAGCGCTTGTCGATGGTCAGGCTTGCATTCATTGCTGCCAGCGCATCGTTCAGCTGCTGAACGTTCTCCTGCTTCAGCGGCTGTCCGGCAACGAACACCAGGCTGTAGGAGTTCTGCAGCACGCCGTCCACATACAGGTTAACGGCGACAGAACGCTTGCTGTCTGCGGTCTTTTCCCGCATCTCTGTCAGCTTGATGGCAGGCAGCTGCGTGTAAACCTCCTGCTCAGAGGTAGCCTCAATTGCCTTTACCAATGCTGCCAGCATATCGCTGCTGGAGGTTCTGATGATGGCGCTGTTGGGAGCCAGCAGAACAATGCTGTTCAGGTCCTGACGCACACCGTCGACCATATCATACTTCTCGCCGTAGCCCAGCTCTTCCAGCAGGCTCTGCAGGTTGGGAGTTGCGTCCAGGAAGTCGTTCATAGCCTTCTTCAGACGGTTAAACTCTGCTGCGAAGTTTTCGTAATTGGTGCCGGAATAGTACCATGCCAGACCGTTTTCATCATAAGCAGTCAGGTACTCGTAGATGTACAGCTGCTTGGAATTAGCGTTGTAGCAGTTCTCAATCAGAACCCGCAGGGCAGCCTTGCCTTCTTCGGTCAGGGTGTCGCCTTCCAGCAGCATCTTCAGCAAGTTGATGTTCTTTGCCAGCTGCTCCAGAGCTCCCTTCATGGAGGCCAGATCGCCCATGGTTGCCTTCTGCTCCTTGGCTTCCTTTGCCAATTCGCCGGGCAGGTTCAGAATCATCAGCATTTCGCTGTTGGTCAAAATGCCGTTGAGGGCCAGATCGTATTCCACTTCAACCTTGTCGTAGTCCAGGTTGCTGAAGTTGCCAACACCGCCGACGAAGTTGGAAATCGGGTAACGCTGATTGCCGCATACATAGTAAGCACGGGCAGGCAGCCAGTTCAGACCGTCAATGCCGGAGTCTGCCTGTACGGCAGTCACGGTGGTAGAGCCGTTGGGATTGGTCTTCAGGGTGATGCAGCCCGTTGCAGCAGGCTTGCGGATTGCCAGAATGCCAGTGTTCAGCGCACCGCTCTGCAATACAACAGCAGCCTTATCGCTGACCACGTGGGAAACAGCACTGCCCCAGGGGATATCCTTCCAGGATTCACCGGTGGTACGGGTCATCTGGGTGTCGCCAACCACTCTGTAAATCTGACCCTGACGGTACATTACGCCATTGATTTCGTAGTCGTAAACCTTCTTGTTGTCGGGGTTATCGGGATTCGTGGTGTCAATGGGGTGCTTGGGCAGGGTCTGGTTGTAGCCATAGGGGACCTGACCGGGCATGCCGTCTACACCGCTGATGGTATAGCTCTTGGGCGTGTAGCCGATGGTAATAACCAGGTCAGAATTCAAGGTATCCTGAGCGGTCATACCTTCCACGCTCTGCACATAATGTGCATCGCCTACCTGGTAGGCTGCGCTCCAGCCTGCCAGAGCCTGTGCAACAACGCCGCTTTCTTCAATCGCAGCCATAACCTCTGCATAGGTTGCACCCTTGTTCAGGGTAATCAATGCAGACTTGTCGCTGACGAAGGTCTTCAGGGCGGTAGTGTCGTATGCATTCAGCTCAATCACGCTGGCAGTCACCTTTACGGTGATGTCATAGCGGTTCATATTGACCTGAACAGAGGTCTCATCTGCCAGCAGCTTTTCTGTCACCTGCACGCTGGGTGCGGTTGCAGTCAAATCTTTGCACAGATCATCCAGCTTCTGATAATCTGCTGCTGTCATATCGGCCTTCAGAGGATTGTTGCTCAGAACCGTCCAGGGAGCATTGATGATGCCGTTCAGACCGCCAAATTCAACAGCGGCGCTGCCCTGAGTGCCAACAAGCACATAGTTCAGGTTCTTATAGAATTCCTCCAGGTCTTCCTTTGCAAAGGACATGGTGATGCCCATACCGGCCCCAATGTCAATCATCTGCAAAACAGTTGTCTTCAGCTCCAGAATCTGATTCAGATACCCGGCCGTTTCCTTTGCCTTATCCAGCAAAGCCTGACCGTTTTCCATCAGATATTGGGTCTTGCTGGCGGATGCGCTGTACTCCTTCAGCATCACAAACAGATCCAAATCGCCATTGTTGTTCTGCATCTGGGTATACAGAGCCTTCACGGGCTTGGCATTTTCCTCATCCGGAGTCCATGCACCGGGATAGTAGAACACAAAGCCGGGCATTCTGGGAGACTCCATACCGTTCACCCAGGTCATCAGGCCTTCCACCACGCGCCGCAGCAATGCTCTGCCGGTCTCGCCGTTCAGGTCGCTGTCCAGCAAAGCTTCCAGCTGTGCCAGCTTATCCAGATTGTTCAGACTTTCCTTCAGGTTTGCGCCTGCTTGCAACATCTGTGTCTGCGTATCAGCATCCACATAAATGTGCAAGCGGTATGTAACCTGTACGGAATAGGTATTTCCGTTGGTCTGGAATACGCCAACATAACCATCGCTGGTTTGCGTCAGCGTAACCTTTTCCTGATCATCGCCGTTCACGATAACAGCGCCTGCGGGATACCAAACAAAGCCTTTGTGCTCAAAGGTCTGTGCGGTAATGGTCTTTGCCTCCGCATCAACGCTTACCAGATTATCGTCCGAAGCCGGCTTTACCTCATAAACATAGGTATTCTCCTCCAACAAGCCAGAGCAAAGCAAGGCCTTCTCTGCCTCACTCAATTCATAGTTGTTGGCGAGGAGTTCGCCGTCCGTGATGGATTCCCATTCTGTGGCATTTGCTACTGCGTGGCGCAAGAAGCCGTTGCTCATGCAGGAAAAGACCATGAGCAAAGACAGGAAAACCGCCAGAGCGCGTTTGCCATTTTGACGCATCCAAGTCACTTTTCATTCCCCCTAGATCATAAATTTGCAAGCATTGCAGCTATGTTTGCATACTTGCATCGCACCCTCGTTGAGGTGCAGATAGAGTTCTGTGCTCATTATAGCACCATTTGCAGGCAGAATTCAAGATAAATTTTTACATATTTGAAATTTTTTTATTGAAAGTCGTTTGTATACAATGCAATTTTGGTATAAATTTACATTTTCTGCTTTTCTTTTACTCGCCACAAAGATAAAAAGCCGCCGGCACAGGCCGGCGGCTATATGCGTTTTCCTTACAGCAGAGTGGAGAAGTGCTTGATGGTGCGAACCATCTGAGAAACATAGGAGTTCTCGTTGTCGTACCAGGAAACAACCTGTACCTGAGTCTTGCCGTCGGGCAGAGCGCAAACCATGGTCTGAGTTGCATCGAACAGAGAACCGAAGGTCATACCGATGATGTCGGAAGAAACGATCTCGTCCTCATTGTAGCCATAGGACTCGGTAGCAGCAGCCTTCATAGCAGCGTTGATCTCGTCCTTGGTCACAGCCTTGGCACACACAGCATTCAAAATGGTGGTGGAACCGGTGGGAGTGGGGATTCTCTGAGCAGCGCCGATCAGCTTGCCGTTCAGCTCGGGGATAACCAGGCCGATTGCCTTAGCAGCACCGGTGGAGTTGGGCACGATGTTGATAGCACCGGCTCTGGAGCGGCGCAGGTCACCCTTTCTCTGGGGACCGTCCAGAATCATCTGGTCGCCGGTGTAAGCGTGGATGGTGCACATAATGCCGGACTCGATGGAAGCCAGGTCATTCAGAGCCTTAGCCATGGGAGCCAGGCAGTTGGTGGTGCAGGAAGCAGCAGAAATGATGTTGTCTTCCTTGGTCAGAGTCTCGTGGTTAACATTGTAAACGATGGTGGGCAGGTCATTGCCGGCAGGAGCGGAGATAACGACCTTCTTGGCACCGGCATCGATGTGAGCCTGAGCCTTGGCCTTGGAAGTGTAGAAGCCGGTGCACTCCAGCACGACATCAACATCCAGCTCGCCCCAGGGCAGCTCAGCAGCGTTTGCCTTTGCGTAGATGGTAATCTTCTTGCCGTCGACAACGATGTTGTCCTCGCCAGCTTCAACAGTATGTGCACCGAAGGGCTTAGCGTAAGCGCCCTGAGTGGAGTCATACTTCAGCAGGTGAGCCAGCATAGCGGGGGAAGTCAGGTCGTTGATAGCGACAACCTCAAAACCCTCAGCACCGAACATCTGACGGAAAGCCAGACGGCCGATACGACCAAAACCATTGATAGCAACTTTAACAGACATAGGAATTTCCTCCATTTTAAAAAATTACTGCAGTGCAGTATCTATACAGAATAATATGGGCTTCTTGACCACATACGACATTATTATACAACAGGAAAACCTGATTGTAAAGTATGTGTTTTTCACATAATAAGTAAATTTTTACCGTTTCGGATTGGAATGTATGCCAATTTTTGCATTTTCGGAGACCTATCGGTTTTTATTTTCCGAACAATTTCTCAATGGTCTTCTTATACTGCCGGTCAGAAAGCACCTGCATCACCTGACGGAAGACTTTGTTCCACTGCTGTGCTGTCATGGAAGCGTTGCCGTCCACTGTCAAATAGAAGCACTCCGGCTGTCTGCCTGCTCCGAAGGCACGAGTAAACTTGCCGTCCACGCCCAATGCGATGGCTTCCGGCAGCATATCAAAGAAATAAGAGGGATTGCTTTGAGAAATTCTTTGCACTTCCCCCGCAGACAGGGATTTCAGGTATTTCCGCAGACCCAGAACCTCGTTTCTGGCCTGCAGACCGGCTTCGGTGCGGCGACCGCCATGGATAACCGCGATGCCGGTGAGCAGCTGAGAGATGACAACAAAAATTGCCACATTTCCCTCGCCGGCAATGCTCCCCAGAATCACCCACGCCAGACAGCAGACCAATGCCACCAGCGCCGCCCGGCGATGCCGCAGCAAAACGCCCTTGGCGCCGGACTGGATGAGCCAGCACAGCACCACACCCATAATGCCCAGGCAAACGGAAAGTGTCACCTGCCAGGTGGTGTCAATCACCAGAGCCTTGGCCAGAGAAATACCGCCGAACAAACCGATTCCGGCAGAGATTGCCCGGAATATCAGGGGGTTGCCTGTCCGCTTTTTAAAATAATTCCACGCACTGGGCACCGTCTTGGAGGCCTTGCGGCACAGCCGGCCGTAATGCTCAGAGCTTCCATCCACCGTGCGGCGGCGGCCGAACAGGGTCTTGAAGCAACGCATCTCGAATTCGCTGCGCTCGTTGCCCATTTCCATTTCCTTATATAATAGTACACGCCCGGTGCGGCCCAAATGTACAGTTAAATAACCCATTTTCGCCCAGGACAGAATCATCAGCGGAAAATCCACGCCCTGACCGGCCATGCAGCAGCCCAATTCTCCGGCGGTAATGCCGTTGGGAGCTTGCACCTGCCGCACGGGACGGGGCAGGCGGCACCGCATAAACAGCAGCCAGTAAAGGAATGCCAGCAAGCAAAGCGCATATTGCGCCAAATCATCCTTGCTCAGGGACCAGCGCTTCAAAATGTTCTGCGGAAACAGCTTGGAAGACACCGCCAGACGCATGGTCAGGCTTTCGTGGTCCTTCATTTCCTGCAAAAAGCGACCGTAAATTCGGTTCCCGTCAATTTGATAGGTGGTGTAGGAATCCATCGATTCCGGGTGATAGGTGCTGGAAAAGGTGGGAAGCTCCTCCGGTTCTCCCGGCAGGGTAATGGAAAACTCCATATTTTCAATAGGGTAATCAAAACCGGACAGCAGGGGAATGTTCAAAAACAGCCCCTTTTTCTCAGAGCTGACGCAGTTGGGCAGCGTGTAGTTCAGCCGCACTGTATAATTTCCGGTGCCGGACACTGCGCCGGTGAAATCCACCCATCGGCGACCCTCTGCATAGAAGGTTTTGGCGCCGCCGCCATTGAGGGAAATATCTCTTGCATCTCTCGGAAGGGGGAACTGCAGACTGCCGTTCAGCTGTGAAACACGCAGTTGAAACACCACAGAAACGGCACAGCTGCCGTCAGAGTTGACAGAAGCTTCGCTTTGTAAATCGGTGACAGAGCCGGTTGCACACACGGCGGTAGTCAGCAAAAACAGACAAAGCAGCAATATAAAAAAGCGGCGCATCCTTGCTCCTCCCCTCAAAAAATCTGCCTGTATTTTACCACGGCAGATATAAAAAAGCAAGCCAAAGCCACAGAAGGATAAAATAACTTCCCTCTATCGGATTTTTGTGATATGATATGGGTAATCCATTTTTGCGAGACGGAGGTGCGATATGAAAAGAATCATTGCCTTCGCAGTGGCGCTTTCCCTGCTCTTTGCCTTTGCCGGCTGCTCCGGCACAACCGAAAAGCCGTCCTGCACCGTCACTTTTTGGGATGTGTTTGACACTGTAACCACCATCACCGCAGTAACGGACGACCGGGAAGCTTTTGAAAAACAGGCAGAAGCCATCCACCAGGCGCTTTGGAAGTACCATCAGCTTTTTGATATATATCAGGAATACGACGGTATCACCAACCTCAAATCCGTCAACGATGCCGCCGGAAAAGCCCCCGTTGCTGTGGATGCAGCCATCATTCGGCTGCTGCAGGACTGCAAGCAATATTATCAGTTAACCGGCGGTCAGGTAAATGTGGCAGCAGGCAGCATTCTGAAGCTGTGGCACGATGCCCGGGAAACGGCTCTGCATGACCCGCAGCAGGCCAGCTTGCCGGAAAAATCCGCTTTGCAGGAAGCTGCCCGGTATACAGATATAGAAAAGCTGATTATTGACGAGGAAAAGGGCACTGTTTTCCTGTCCGACGAAAAAATGCTTCTGGATGTGGGCGCTGTCGCCAAGGGCTGGGCGGTGCAGCGGGTAGCAGAAAATGCCCTCGGCAGCTTTCTCATCAATGTGGGCGGCAACGTCTGCGTCACCGGTCCGAAGGACGGAGAAATCCCCTGGACTGTGGGCGTCAACAACCCGGATGGCAGCAGCAATTACCTGCATCGGCTGTCCATTTCCGGCGGCAGCGTGGTCACCAGCGGAAATTATCAGCGCTATTATATGGTAAATGAGCAAAGCTATCACCACATCATTCAGCTGGAGACGATGATGCCCGGGGATTTGTGGCAGGCGGTAACCGTGGTCTGCCCGGATTCCGCGTTGGCGGATGCCCTTTCCACCGCGTTGTTTCTGCTCCCGCTGGAGGAGGGCAAAGCCCTTTTGCAGCGCGCAGGAGGAGAAGCCTTTTGGCTGGACAACGCAAACAACCGCTTTTACAGCGACGGCTTTCCAGCGCTGATCAAAGCATAATTTCCCCCACCACGTCATTGCGAACTGTCCACGTCATTGCGAGGAGCGACATATAACACAAGATGTTATGTAAACCTACAACAAAAACAAACAGGGCTGGAAATCCAGCCCTGCTTTTGTTTGGCAATTAGCCCTCAGCGCGCATCTGAGCGAAGCACTCGCTGCAGTATACGGGACGGTCGGACTTGGGCTCGAAGGGAACCTTAGCCTCGCCGCCGCAACGGGCGCAGGTAGCGGTGAAGAACTCACGGGGGCCACGGGCAGCATTCTTGCGAGCGTCACGGCATGCCTTGCAGCGCTGGGGAGCGTTCTGGAAGCCGCGCTCTGCGTAGAATTCCTGCTCACCGGCAGTAAATACAAATTCATTGCCGCACTCTTTGCAAACGATTGTCTTGTCTTCGTACATTAGAAATACCTCTCTTTGGTTGATGCCCCGTAACGTTCACCCATTTGCTGGTTACACCGCGGAGTCATGAAATAATCGTGGAATATACCACAAAACGATTATATATGCCGGAAATTCAAATGTCAATCCTTTATTTACAAAATTTTCATAAATTTTCCGTATTTTGCCGGTTTACACCTGAAAACTGGCCTGTCCGTCGTAGGAAATATTCAAATGTTCATAAGCAAGGGGTGTGACACACCGGCCGCGGGGTGTCCGGGTCAGGAAGCCCAGCTGCATCAGATAGGGCTCGTAGACATCCTCCAGCGTCACCGCCTCCTCGCCGATGGTTGCCGCCAGCGTTTCCAGTCCCACAGGGCCGCCGCCGTAATTGCGGATGATGGCGGTAAGCATCCGGCGGTCAATGGCATCCAAGCCCAGCTCGTCCACTTCCAAACGGTTCAGCGCCAAATCTGCCGCTTCCTTGGTAATCACACCGTCGCCCATAATTTGGGCAAAGTCCCGGACGCGGCGCAAAAAGCGGTTGGCAATACGGGGTGTGCCGCGGCTGCGGGATGCAATCTCCATTGCACCCTTGGGGTCAATCTCCATCCCTAAAATGGTAGCGCTGCGGGTCACAATACGGGCGAGCTCCTCCGGTGTATACAGCTCCAGCCGCAGAGAAACACCGAACCGGTCTCTCAGCGGTGCAGAAAGCTGACCTGCTCTCGTGGTGGCGCCCACCAGCGTAAACTTCGGCAAATCCAGCCGGATCGAGTTGGCGCTGGGACCCTTACCCACAATGATGTCAATGGCGAAATCCTCCATCGCCGGATAGAGAATCTCCTCCACCACCCGGTTCAGACGGTGGATTTCATCAATAAACAAAATGTCCCCGGGGTTGAGGTTGGTCAGCAGCGCCGCCAAATCGCCGGGCTTTTCAATGGCAGGGCCGGAGGTAATCCGGATGCCTGCGCCCATTTCATTGGCAATCACGCCGGCCAGCGTGGTTTTTCCCAAGCCGGGAGGACCGTAAAGCAGCGTATGGTCCAGCGGTTCATTGCGAAGCCGGGCGGCCTCAATATAGACGGACAAATTTCCCTTCGCCTTCTCCTGCCCGGTATATTCCGACAGCAGCTTCGGGCGCAAGCCGATTTCCCCTGCATCCTGAGGCGCAAAGGTGGGGGAGATAATGGGATTATCCAGTTCCTGTGAAAATTCTAGACTCATTGTAAATCCTCCAATAGAAGAATGTCATTGCGAGGAGCCGTTTCAAAACGGCGTGGCGATGACGGAATAGGGGAAGGCTTATCCCTTCATCACCATTGCTCTTAAGGCGTGACGGACCATTTCTTCTGTGGATGCTGCCGGGTCTACGCCCTTGAGGGCAGTCGCAATCTCCGACGCAGAGTAGCCCAGCTCCTGCAATGCCGCATTGGCCATCGCCATATTGCCGCTGCCTGCCGCCGGTGCAGAAACCACCGGGCCGGAGAAATCCAGCTCCATTCCACCGCCGCCGATTTTGTCTTTCAGCTCCAGAATAATCCGTTGGGCAATTTTCTTGCCCACGCCCTGGGCGGCCGTGAGAAGCTTCTCATCACCGGTCATCACTGCAAGGGTGAAATTCTGCGGACCGCCGGCGGACAGAATCGCCATCGCCGCCTTGGGACCCACGCCGTTGACAGTGGTCAGCAGCTCAAAGCACCGCTGTTCCTCCCGGCTTTCAAAGCCGTACAAGTCGTGGGCATCCTCCCGAATGGACTCCGTTACATACAGCCGCGCAGGCTGATTCAGCTTCAGTTGTGCAGCTGTATAGGCCGTCACACGGCAGCCATAGCCTACGCCGCCGCATTCCACCACAGCCAGACCCGGCTCCAAAACAGTCACCGGTCCGGAAACATAATAAATCATAGCTGTTCTCCTTTTAACAAGGTGTTTTTACCACGGGAAAAACAATGCCGTAGGGCGACAGTCCCATTGCATCCAGTAAATACATCTGCAGTTCATACTGCCGTGCCGTCTGTGCTGACACCACCTTGCGGCTGTATTCGTAAGTGATATCAATATTGCCGGGTGTCCCCGCACTGATGACATTGCCCCACTCGTCGCTTTCGCATATATAGTCGTTCTTTATAGACCCCCACTGTTGAACATAGCCGCTTAAGCCGCTTCCATCGGGCCTATATGTCAAGGTTTGCTTATGGTTTTCCACCCACTCCTGACCGGAACTTCTGTGGAAATGGAGATAGGCATTCAGCCTTCCGGTTTCATCATATTGAAGCTCCACCTTTTGACTGTAGCTGACTGTGCCGTAGGTATATTCCTTCAGGCGGCCGGAATCGTCGTACTGAAACCGCGCCCGGTTTTCCCCAATTGTTGCCTCCCCACTGAAACGAACGGTTATGGCATTTTCCTCCTCCTGAAATTCCACTGTGCCCACTTTATAAGGTTCACTCTGGTCGTTCGCGAAAACTTTTACTTCTGTGAGAATGCCGTTTTCATCATAGAAAAACTGCACTGACTGTGAAATCAATATTGGCCCGGACAGTGACGAGAAGCTCTCTATAAAAAAGCCTGCCTTTTCAAGGTTTTCCCCGCTGTCATAGGAGTAGTTTGCCTGCACCGCAACATGGTCTCCTGCCAGAGACATATAGATTGCGTACTTTTCTTCTTTGGGACGCAGGACAAAAAAGAGGCTGCCGGCCAGAATAACCACCACCAGCGCAATCGCCGTGGGGATAATCCATTTCGGCATCGGCGGACGCCCATAAAGATATTGGGGGCGGCAGCCGCATTTGCCGCATTTTCTTGCTTTTTCCGGCAGTTCCTTGCCGCAAATCGGACAGTTCATCCCGCACCTCCGCTTTTTATTTTCTCTGCTCTGCTTTTGCCAGAAGGCTGGTATGGCTTCTGGCGTGGCACAGGGCAATGGCGATGGCATCTGCTGCATCGTCAGGCTTCGGCATTGCGCTCAGGTGCAGCAGCCGCTTGGTCATATCCATCATTTGATGCTTGGTGGCATTACCGTAACCCACCAAAGACAGCTTGACCTGCATGGGCTTATAGGAAGTAACCTCCAAGCCTGCCTGCCGAATGGCCAGCAGAATCACCCCCCGGCTCTGGGCAACACCAATGCCGGTGGTCACATTTTGACCGAAAAACAGCTCCTCAATGGCAACCGCATCCGGCTTCGCCGTTTCCAGCAATTTGCGCATATCCTCGTAAATGATTTCGAGACGCGCCGAAAAATCCATCCCCGCCGGCGTGGTAATTGCTCCGCAGGACAAAAGCCTGTTCTGTCCCCGGTCCGATTCAATCAGACCGAAGCCGGTAATTCCATAGCCGGGGTCAATTCCCAGAATCCGCATTATCTGCCACCGGTGGCAATGTGATAGTAGTAAAGGATGACACCGGCGATGACGATGCCCAGGCCAATCCAGGCGGCAACGATTTGCCAGGTGGGGCGTGCCTTATAGCCGGACTCCTGCAGAATTTCCGCCTCAGTCTTCAGCTCTTCCACCTCAACGACGGTTTCTTCCTCCAAAATTTCCTTATTTTCTTCCATAATGTATCACCTCTTGTGGCTATCATAGCACATTTGTTTTGGAATTCCTAGATTTTTTTCTAAAAAACCCAGAATTTTATATCATTGCGAGGAGCGAAGCGCCGTGGCAATCCCCCCTCACCACGTCATTGCGAGGAGCGAAGCGACGTGGCAATCTCCCGGTACGCAGTTTGTGCCTGCAATACGTATCGATGGATGTTACCAGGAGATTCCCACGGCCCGTTGGGCCTCGGAATGACATATTAAGTCGTAGCATTTCCCGTTTTTGTGTCATTGCGAGGAGCGCAAGCGACGTGGCAATCTCCCCTCATCACGTCATTGCGAGGCACGAAGTGCCGTGGCAATCCCGTGGAGAGAGTGGAAACCTAACGAGATCGCCACACCAGTGACGTCGGTCACTGGTTCGCGATGACGTATATATTTTCACGTCATTGCGAGGAGCGAAGCGACGTGGCAATCCCCCGGTACGATGCTCCCTCGGAATGACATCCTAAGTAGGGACAAAGCACGCTCCCTTCCGGGAGCGTGCTTTCAATTCTTCTATCGGTCAAATTTCCGGGACAGGAGTGGGACGGTTCTTGTCGAACACCGCCTCCACATCAAACAAATCCTCCAGAAGCTCCGGCTCGTGGTACATCCGGAAGCCGTCCAGATTGCGGCGACCGCCGCGGAAATGGTTGGTGCCCAGCTGATTCCAGGTGTTGCTGTCCACATTGAAGAAATAGCGGTAGCCATCCTCATACAGAATGTTAAACTTTTCATTATCTGCCGGGATGGGATGCCAGTCGTGAATATCCGAGCCGTGGGGATAGAGAATCACATCCGTATCTCCCACAATGGGCTGAACTTCCGTCTCCCAACGGGTGGAATCCCGTTCCACACGCTCCGGTGTCAGATTGCCGTAGGCCGGATGTCCCCAGGAGTGGCTGGCAATAATCCAGCCGTGATCCCGCAGACACTGAGAAATTGCCTTGGCATCTGCCACTTCCTTTTCGTAGGCTTCGGCGCCCATTGCATCCTTGAAGCCGGGCTTGGTGCGGTAGCCGAATACGCCTTCAAAACCGGTGACGCCCAGAATGGCTCTTGCGCCGTGATAGGAAAAGTCCGGATGCTTCTGAATGAAGCTTTCCAGCAGAGGAACCAGGTCGTAATCGCCGGTAACAATCTCTCCCTCCGGCGTCAGATATTCGCAGGTGGGATAGCCATCTTCACCGATCACCAGCTTATGGGCGAAGCCGTCACAGTTCTCATCCACAAATTCGGGAACATCGTACCGTCCGTCCTTTGTGCCCACCATATAGCTGTAATAATTCAGGTCATCCTGGCTCATCATAAAGGGAATTTTCCCCTCGGGCAGACGAATCTTGCCGTATTCAAAGCGGGTGTTGCCGTTCTCGTCCGTCACCTCATAAGCCATATCATAAGGGGAAATCAGCACATAGCCCCGCTCGTACATCTGCTCCAAAATGGCATTGAACTCCGAAACGGTGGTCATATACAGATTGTAGCTGTCCGCATCCACATCGCCGTCAAATGCCCGGTCTGTATCCACAATCAGGGAGTGGAAGAAAATGTGGGTGATGCTGGAGTTCTTCTTGAACACCACCAGCTGGCTGTCTGCCTGCTCATAGGCCGCCACCTTTTCCGCCAGAATGGGCTTTTCGCTGTAATAAGGCGCACTTTTCAGCATTGCGATGGCTTTTTCATAGTCATAGCCGGCGGCAATAAAATCCGCTTTTGCGATAAGCTCCTGCACCTCCGCCTCCGTTACGCCGCCCTGCGTCGGCTCCGTGGGAGCAGTGGTGGGGGTGGACGGTACGGTGGAAGAAGAGGACGGGACAGTGGGAGCCGTTGTCTCTCCTGACCCATTTTCCTTTTCAAAAAGAATCAGCGCCACCACAGCCGCCACCAAAGCGATGGACAAGACGACGATTGCGGCAATCAGGAAGTTTCGATTCGACGATTTCGGTCGATTATAATTTCCGGACATATTCTTTCCTCCATTCTTTATACTCCTATTATACAACCATTTTTTCTTAATATCAACAAAAAAACTGAAAAAATGCACGCTGTTTTGCTTTCTCATAGAAATGCAGGTGCGGATGCCCACATCCGCCCGCCACGTCATTGCGAGGAGCGCAGCGACGTGGGAATGACATACAAAGTAGAGACATCAAACAAAGCCCTCCCCTTTGGGGAGGGTGGCCGAGCGTCAGCGAGGTCGGAAGAGGTACACCTCTATAACAAAGAACACCATCCAACCGGATGGTGTTCTTATCATTTAGTCAATATACTCGTGAACCACGGGCCAGCTCAAATTGGGATAATACTTGTGACCCTCCGGGCCTTCGATGAAGCGGAAGTTCTCAGGTGCCCCCACCCGGTCATAAATCTTCCGTACAATGTCCGCAACCTCCCGGCTGCCGTTGATGTGGAAGCCGTCGTCCTTGACGCCCGCCACCAAAACCAGCGGTCTGGGAGCAATCAAACAAGCCAGCTCGCCCATATCCAGATATTTTGCAATGTTGGGGATATAGTTACAGGGGCAGTGACGCTTCCAGATAATGGAATCCTTGTAAGTACAAATACTGGAGGACGGCACAGTCAGTGCAATTCTCGGCTCCAGGCAGGCAGCATAATAGGTCGCCGTGCCGCCGCCGGAATTACCGGTCAGAATAATCTTCTTGGGATCGATGATGTCGGGCATCGTCTCCAGCAGGTCAACTGCCCGGGAAACGTCCCACGCACGCTCACCAATCAGGGTACGACCCATCAAAATCGCGGTCATTGCAGGATGGGCACAGGTGCTTTCAGACTTGGGAAAAATGTTCAAAAGCGCCTGGCTCTTCAGTTCGCCAAAGCCCCGCTGCTCCATTACCAACGCAGCATAGCCGTTGTTCAGCGCCTGGATTGCGAAATCCGCATCCCGGCTTATGTAACCTTCATCCGGCGGGTAAATGGGACGTGCCATAGAAATGTGCATACCGGTGGTATGACCCTGCAGGCAGATTGCCACAGGACAGGGCAGCTTCACATTCTTGGGAACCAGCAGATGGCAGGGAATTTCCGCATTTTCTTCGGAGGTGAAGATCATCCGCTTTTCATAGTAGGTTTCGTGTTCTTTCTCATATTCCACGCGGATATTCAGGTCGCAGCGCTCCGGCATATCGCCCAGCAGCTCGGTCAGCTTCTGGCGCACCTGTTCACGCCAGGTATCGTAATCCTTTGTCTCGTCGTAAGCCAGACTGGGCTTTACGGTTTTCATCCACTCTTCGTGGCAAAGATCTGCAGGTAACATTGCTGCTTCCTCCCCATTTTTGTTGGTTCTCATATTGTATAATGTTTCCACAAAAATGTCAAGAAAACAGAAATCCCCTCTGTTGGAGAGGGGATTTCCTGACTTTCGTTTCTTGCTTTATTTCCCGGAAAGCTTATCCAGCAAATCCCAGGCACCCAGCATATACATAATGCCCAAAGCACGGTCATACAGGCCGTAGCCGGGACGGACATTGCCAGGGCCTTCGTCCCAAAGGTGTCTGCCGTGGTCGGGGCGGATATAGCCCTCAAAGCCGCATTCGTGGTAAGCCTTCAGAATTTCCAGAATGCCGGTATCGCCGTCGCAATCCCGGTGGCTGGCTTCGGAAAAATCGCCGTTTTCAAAATGCTTGACATTGCGAATATGAGCAAAGGCAATGCGATCGCAGTGCTTGCGCACAATGTCCGCAACATGATTGTTAGGGTCCGCATTCAAGCTGCCGGAGCACAAGGTCAGGCAGTTGCAGGGATGATCCACCATCTTCAGGAAACGGTCAATATTGGCCTCGTTGACCAGCAGACGGGGCAGGCCGAAGATATCCCAAGGGGGATCATCCATGTGAATGGCCATCTTCATTCCGCACTCTTCGCAGGTGGGCATAATCGCCTCCAGGAAGTACTTCAGGTTCGCCCACAGCTTCTCGTGGTCCACATCTGCGTAGTCCTTAAACAGCTGATCCAGCTTTGCCATCCGCTCCGGCTCCCAACCGGGGAAGGACATATTGTACTTCTCGGTGAAATCCAGAATGTACTTCGCCATTGCGTTATAGTCATCCTGAATCATACCCTTTTCATAGAACAGCGCCGTAGATCCGTCACCAACCTCGTGAAACAGATTGGAGCGAGTCCAGTCGAAGATCGGCATAAAATTGTAGCAGATTACCTTTACACCGAACTTGGACAGGTTGCGGATACACTGCTTGTAATTTTCGATCAGCATATCGCGGGTGGGCTTGCCGATTTTAATATCATCGTGGATATTAACAGATTCCACCACATCGCCGTTAAAGCCGTAGGCGTGAAGCTGGTCCATCACTTCAGCAATTTCCTGCTCTTCCCAGATTTCGCCAGGCATTTTGTGGTGCAGTGCCCAAACGATGGTGCTTACACCGGGAATCTGCTTAATGTCAGACAGCTTGATCTTGTCGTTTCCTTCGCCGTACCAGCGAAAACCCATTTGCATAGGCATAATATTTCCTCCTCGTATCCTCACTTCTTCGGTGCGCGGATTTTGTTGAGCTTAGCATTCAGCTTCAGCAAATCTTCCTTGGTAAATTTCGCATCCATCATTCCGCCCGCCATAGTAATAAGGCGAAGCACGGTGAAGCCGCTCATCATGGACATCATTTCGGGCGTTACCTCAAAGCCCATAGGCTTTGCCTTTTCACCCTTCTTCTTGCCGCCCAGCATTTTACCCATCAAACGTGCGAAGAGCAGCTTGCCGCACAGGTGGACAAAAGGCTCATCAGACAACCAAGCCTTATAAGCATAGAAGGAATCCTTTTTATACTTACGGTCAAAGGTTACCAGACCCTTGTGGTTCTGACCATTCTCGCCGCCTTCAGCACGGGCATCCGCACCAAAGTCGAACATAGAGCCAATGGAGCGCCATGCAGACAGAGAAGCACGGTCAGCAGGATCGGTGGAGATCAGGGAGAGCAAAGAGCCGTAGGGCACATTTGCCACGGTGTAGAATGCGTCCCAAATCACATAGCCAGCCATAAAGATCGTGATCTTTGCCCAAGTGGGAGCACCGGGGAAGGGCAGGAAGCACAGCGCACCGCCCACAATCAGACCGATGGATCCGATGAAAATGTACTGCAGGAACTTATTTCTCTTGTATGCGCGGCGATCAGCATCGATGATGGAGCCGATCAGGGGATCGTTGATTGCATCCCAGACCTGCAGGATGATGATCAACAGAGAATACCAGGCACTCAGGCCCATGACCTGTGTTCAGAACAGTGCCATTGTGCTCTTCAGGGCAAAGCTCATATTACAGCCAAGGTCACCCGCTGCGTATGCCACGGAGTCGCGAATACTAAACTTGCGATGGCCGTTGGCATCTAAAGTAACAGGTTTTTTGCCACAAAATGTCCTCCTTATATTTGTAGGTACATACCTACGCCTATTATAAGCTATTATAGAATATCTGCGGCCATTTTTCCAGACACAAAACGTCACTTTTGTGACACTCTCTCGAAAATTTATTCTTTATTTTTTAGCGAATTTGCACAACATCTGTTGCGAAGCCCGTTTTTTGTGCTATACTGTCATCAGAAAAGGGGTGTAGCTATGTACAAAATCTGCAGAACTGAACAGTCCTCCCAAAGGCAGCGAGCGCTGGAAATGGGTCTTTTGCAGCTAATGCTTCGTAAAAATTACGAGGACATCTCCGTCAGCGATCTATGCGACCATTTGCAGATTCCCCGCAAGGCCTTTTATCGTTACTTCACCAGTAAAGACGGCGCACTCTATGCCCTTATCGACCACACCCTGGCAAGCTTTTTCCAGATGCCGGTACCCGATGTAAAATCAAGAGGCAATGCGGTAGGGGATTGCGGTAGGGGATTTGGATCTGTACTTTCTTTTCTGGTATGAAAACCGGCCGCTTTTGGACGCGCTGCAGCGCAGCTCTCTGAGCGGCATCTTGGTAGAGCGGGCAACGAATTTCTCTCTGCAAGAGGGTCATATTCCCTGTCAATTCAAGCATCTTCCTCCGGAAGTGCAAGGTCTTGCCATGGCTTTCTCCGTGTGCGGCCTGATGTCTATGATCCTTCAGTGGCACCATCAGGGTTTCCCCGTCTCCCCGGCGGAGATGACCAAGCTTGCAGTGAATATTCTCACCACGCCACTGCTGAATGCGTAAATACACAGCCCATATTGTAAAGGCACCGAATTCTGTAACCTTCACCACAGAATCCGGTGCTTTTTAGCTAATATTCAATCAAACGCCAAGCCGAAATAGGCCGGCGGCAGCAAATCCTCCAAAGGGTAGAACATGGCAAAGGCTTTTTCCGTTCCCGGGGTGCGGAAGCGACCGGTTTTGCGACCCAATGCGGCAAGAATCTGCGGAGCAGCCGTCGGATTTCCCAACAGCTCCGGGAAAAAATCTTCCTCCCTTGCCACCGTCACCAGAAAATCCTCGCCGGCATAAAAATCCGCACCAGTGCTGAGAAAATGCGCACCGTCACCCTCCTGAAGCACGCCGTCCACTGGCAGCATTCCTGCCCGCAGGCGGCAAAATTCCGCCACATCAAGCCGGCGAAGAGCCGCCGCCGGCTCCCCGGCCACAGCAGAAAGAGATGCAATATAGGAGCAGACGGTATATCCCATTTTTTCGTACATTGAGAACAGGTTTTCCTCTGCCGGCACCAAAATGACCCCGGCATACCCCAGCTGCTTCAAAAGACTGTGGGTGTTTTGCATCAGCTCCCGGCATACACCCTTGCCGCGAAACGCCTTGGCGGTGGCCACGCCGTACAAATAGGCCAGCGGCTTGCCCTGATGACTGCAGTCAAACCAATACAGCGCACCTGCCAATTCATCGCCGATGCAGGCACAGCGGCATCGGTCCGGCGCAAAGCCATCAGTATAAAACCGATCCAAAAACGCCTCCTCATCCCCAAAGGCCTCCCGCCACAGCGAACGCAATGCCTGCTCCTGCTCCGGCTTTGGATAATCAATAATCATCTTCTTCCTCCCACAGATTGGCCCAGAATTTCACAACCATTTTCACCGGATAATAGGAAAGCTTGGCCTTTCGCAAGCCGGGCAGACCCAAATCATCCTCCCGGTTCAGATAGCGAAGCTGGGGATATTTGTCCCGCAGATGCTTTGCAAAGGCCTGATTAATGGCGGTGTAGGCGCCATCCACTTCATCCAGGGCCTTCTCAAAATGGACATCATAGGTGTCCTGGTTCAGAAACGACCCGACACACATCGCCAGGATTTTTCCGTCCTCTATCAGCACCATTCCTTCCAGATCCAGCTGCGCCCAGTTCTCAAAGGCCCGGCGCAAAGCAATCTGCTCCAGATGAAATTCATCCTGGGTTTCCGGTGTGCGGCGGCTTTCATACCACTGACCCACCATCTGCTCCACCTGAGGCAATAGGCTTTCATCGATTTCCACTGCCTGACAATGAGGGTGCGCCTGACGAAAACGGTTCAGGTGATTCCGCTTGCGCTGATATTTCCGCCCCGGCAAATCCGCCAGTGCGTGAATGTCATAAATATAGTCGCAGCCGTCCCGGTCGGGATGGAAGCGGAATTTCCCCGGATAACGCTCCTCCAGCAAGGCGCAATCCTCCGCTGTCATAGACGTAAAACGGCATTCCAGTCCCCGGGCCCGGGCATCGTGAATGATGGCATCCAGAACTCCTCCCAAATCCCCATCGCCGATGGGAAATGGGTACACGCTGCTGCGCTGAAATTGAGAAAACAGCGCCAGGCAACCGTCCACGAACGCCACCCGCTGACGCCCCCAAAGATACAGGTTTACCAAAGAGTATTCACAGCCCCGGCTGCCGCAGTTCATCAAAAATGCGGTGTAGCGCTCCTTTTGAGCCAAATCCAATTTTTGAAAATCCAGCAATTTTGTCACATCCTTTGAAAACAGTATACCACATTTTCCCCGTTTTTCAACCAAAAAGGAATTCTGCCCTCTCTTCCCACAAGCGGTCTTTTTCCAAGAAATTTCCATCGCAAATAAGGTGAAAACTCACAAATATTTGCTTGATTTTTACAAGATTATCGTATATAATGTAGGGTGATATAGTATGGGAGCGTATGCCTTCCCTTTTTCATAAAGACGCATTGTGTTTGACACGGTAGGAGAATCATTATGAGCAAGAAGAAATCGAAAGCAGCCAACGGGCAGATTCCGGAAACGCCCCAAACCGGCAGAAAAATTGAACATTGGCATATTGTCAACATCTTGCTGGCATTGTTTGACCTTGCTGTTGCTGCCGGCGCATATTTTATGGCGCTGTGGATTCGCTACGATTTTCAGTTTTGTGACATCGCGCCCCAATATGTGACAGCCTGGCTGAAATTTGTGCCCATCTATGCTGTTGCAACCATTGTTGTTTTCTGGCTGTTTCGGCTGTATCAAAGCATTTGGCGCTTTGCCAGCTTTGTGGAAGCGGAGCGAATTATCTATGCCTCGCTGATTCTTACAGCATTCCACGCAGCCGGCATCACCCTGCTTTTTGAGAGAATGCCGATTACATATTATATCGGCGGCGCTGCTATTCAGTTTATCCTTGTTTTAGGCATCCGCTTCAGCTACCGCTTTGTGCTTCTGGAACGGAAGAAAAAGGCACAGGTGCTGCAAAGAGCGACAGCAAACCGGGTGATGCTCATCGGTGCAGGCTCTGCAGGTCAGATGATTCTGCGGGATTTGCACAATGCGAAGGAAAGCCACGATTTGGTCTGCTGCATCATTGATGACAACCGGAACAAATGGGGTCGCTTTATGGACGGTGTGCCCATTGTCGGCGGTCGCGAGGATATTCTGCTGAATGTAGAAAAGTACCGAATCGAAAAAATTTACCTGGCCATCCCCAGCGCAACCGCTGAAGAGCGGCGGGACATTCTGGACATTTGTAAGGAAACCTCCTGTGATTTGAAAAATCTGCCGGCCGTTTACAGCTCCATGTCTGACAATGTGACGGCAAAATCCATGAAAGAAGTGGATGTGGAGGACCTGCTGGGACGGGACGCCGTAAAGGTAAACACGGATGAAATCTATGATTTTATCGCCGGGAGGGTTGTCCTTGTCACCGGCGGTGGCGGCAGCATCGGCAGCGAGCTGTGCCGGCAAATTGCAAAGCTCAACCCCAAAAAGCTGATTGTTTTTGATATTTATGAAAACAATGCTCACACTCTTGGCCTGGAGCTGAAGGACGCCTATCCGGATTTGGATTTGGAGGTACTGATTGGCTCTGTCCGGGACAGCCGGCGCCTCAATCAGGTATTCAGCAAGTATAGACCGGACATTGTCTATCACGCCGCTGCCCACAAGCACGTTCCTCTGATGGAGGACAGCCCCTGTGAGTCCATTAAAAACAATGCCATCGGCACTTATAAGACGGCCTTTGCCGCTATGATGAACGGCTGTAAGCGCTTTGTCCTGATTTCCACAGACAAGGCAGTCAATCCCACTAACATTATGGGCGCTTCCAAGCGGCTGTGTGAGATGATTATTCAGTCCTTCGACAAGAAAATCAGAGAAGGCAAGGTGGACGAGCTTTGCTTGCTGCGCGTGCATCGGGAAACGGCAGAAAACAATTTGCTGGATTTGCCCCGCATCAATGTCGCTCCTGCAACGGATTTCGTGGCAGTGCGTTTTGGCAATGTTCTGGGAAGCAACGGCTCTGTTGTCCCCAGATTTAAGGAGCAGATCGCCAAGGGCGGTCCGGTTACCGTCACCCATCCTGACATTATTCGCTATTTTATGACCATTCCGGAGGCTGCCTCTCTCGTTCTGCAGGCAGGTACTTATGCCGATGGCGGCGAAATTTTCGTGCTGGATATGGGTTCTCCTGTAAAAATCGACACTCTGGCAAGAAACCTGATTCGTCTGTCCGGCCTGCGCCCGGATGTGGATATTAAAATCTCCTATACCGGCCTGCGTCCGGGTGAAAAGCTGTACGAAGAGAAGCTGATGTCCGAGGAAGGTCTGCGCACCACGCCCAACCATCTGATTCACATCGGCAGCCCCATCCCCTTCGATACCGATGTATTCCTGAAGCAGCTGCAAAAGCTGATGACCGCCGCTTATGACGGCCACGAGGATACCATCCGCAGACTGGTGGCAGAGGTCGTTCCCACTTACCATCCTGCCGGCAAGCACGGCTCGGAGGACAAAGGCGAGGCCTATCAGCAGCAGATGAACACCATAAGGAAGAAAAATAAAGAAAACGCCCCCGCCGGCGTTTGAGAAACCGGCTCTATTCGGAAGACCCTGCACCGACAAACCATCTTAAGGAAGGTAAAGGATAATTATGGCAGAAAACAAGAGAATGATTACGTTCAGTCCTCCGGATATCAGCGAGCTTGAAATTAACGAGGTCGCCGATGCCCTTCGTTCCGGCTGGATTACCACCGGTCCAAGAACGAAGCAGCTGGAGAAGAATATTGCGCAGTGGATTGGCACCGAAAAGTGCGTTTGCCTGAATTCCCAGACCGCCTGCGCAGAAATGGCGCTTCATGTGATGGGAATCGGTGCCGGCGACGAGGTCATTACCTGTGCCTATACCTACACCGCATCTGCTTCTGTTGTTGCCCATGTGGGCGCGAAGCTTGTCCTGATTGACACCCAGAAGGACAGTCTCGAAATGGATTATGATGCCCTTGAGGCGGCAATTACCGAGAAAACAAAGGCAATTATCCCTGTTGACCTTGCCGGTATTCCCTGTAACTACGACCGACTCTTTGGCATCGTAGAACGCAAGAAGCATCTGTTCAAGCCGGCCAACGAAATGCAGGCGGCACTTGGCAGAGTGGCAATTATGGCCGATACTGCCCACGCTTTCGGCGCAAAATGGCACGGGAAGATGATTGGTGCTGTTGCGGATTTTTCCAGCTTCAGCTTCCATGCTGTTAAAAATCTGACCACCGCTGAAGGCGGTGCCTTAACCTGGCGCACCATTGACGGCATCAGCAATGAGGATATTTATAAGAAGCTTCAGCTGCTTAGTCTGCACGGTCAGTCCAAGGACGCCCTTGCCAAAACAAAGCTGGGTGCCTGGGAATACGACATTATCGGCACCTATTACAAGTGCAATATGACAGATGTGGTTGCAGCCATTGGTCTAAAGCAATTTGAGCGCTATCCCGGTATGCTGAAGCGCAGAAAGGAAATCATTGAAAAATACGATGCTGTCCTGAAGCCGCTCGGTGTGGAAACCCTGAACCATTATACCCCCGACTGGGAGTCCTCGGGGCATTTATATCTGACGAGAATTCCCGGCATTACTGCCGAGGAACGAAACGAAATCATCACAAAAATGGCAGAGCAGGGCGTAGCCTGCAATGTGCACTATAAGCCGCTTCCGATGCACACGGCATACAAAAATTTAGGCTTTGACATTGCGGATTATCCCAATGCGTACGCTCATTTCGCCAACGAGATTACTTTGCCGCTGCACACCTGTCTGACGGATGAGGATGTAGCTTATGTTCTGGACTGCTATTGCGCAGTATTGAAGGCATACTTAAAATAAAATCGGAGGTACACAACGTGTATTCGGTACGCAAGCTGGGTAAATGGAATCTTTCCGGACTGAAAAAAGTATCCGATATTCTGTATCGGTGCGGCAAAGATATGGCGAAAAAGGACGATTTGCACCATTGGGACAATCCCCACATCAAGAATTGGGTGATTGTAGCCTTGTGCGCTTTGAAAAACCATATTTACCTGGTGTATGACGAAAAAATGCCGGTGGCAACCTTCCAGACCCGAAAAATGGAGCAAGTGCTCCTGTTTCAGAAATTGGCAACCGACCCTGCCTGTTCCGGCAAGGGCATTGGCAGCTACTGTATGACCGAGATTGAGCGTCTGGCAAAAGAAGCCGGCTGCACAGAAGTTGCTTGTGAGGTCTATGACAAAAGCGAACACGCAAAAACCTTTTATCTGCGCAGAGGCTATGTGGTTTGCGGTGCAACCGAAACCTTGAAATACACAGAGCTGAAGATGCGGAAAGAGCTGTGAGGAAACTATGAAAAAAATACTGATTATCGGCGCAGGCTTTTTGCAGAGCTTTGTGATCCAAAAAGCAAAAAGTATGGGATATGAAACCCTGGCGGTGGATGCAGACCCCAATGCCGTTGGCTTTCGCTATGCGGACAAGCACGCAGTTATCAACATTGTGGATGAAGAAGCCTGCCTCGCTTATGCTCAAAAAGAGAATATTGACAGCGTTTTGACCGCCGCTACCGATTACGGTGTTTTGACCGCTGCTTACATTGCACAAAAAATGCACTTGGGCGGTTTGGATTACGAGGTCGCAAAGCTGATCAAAAACAAATACAAGGTACGCAAGCGCCTGTTTGAAGCAAATGTTGACGATACGCAGCAGGCCTATGAGGCAGACAAAAACACTGACCTGAATGCCCTTTGCAAAAAGCTGTCCTTTCCTGTGATGGTGAAGCCCTGCGACGGCAGCGGCAGCCGGGGCGCATCCCGGGTGGATGATGTTTCCCAGTTTGCCGAGGCTTGTAAAAATGCAATGGCCGCATCCATTACCCATCGCGCAGAGATTGAAACCTTTATCGTGGGTCGGGAATACGGCGCAGAAAGCCTTGTGGCAAACGGGAAAGTAACGGTTCTGGGCATTATGCGCAAGTGGATGACCAATCCACCGTACTATGCTGAGCTGGGGCACGCCATCCCCACGGATCTTCCCAAAGAAGTGGAGCAGCGGGCAGTACAATGTGTGGAAAGTGCCATCAAGGCGCTGGGCATTAACGTTGGCTCTGTGAATATAGATATGCTGATTACCAATGAGGGCAGCATCCATATTATTGATATTGGCGCCAGAATGGGCGGCAATATGATTGGCCCGTGCATCATCCCCTACGGGACAGGTATTGATTATATGGCAAATATGATTCGCAACGCTGTTGGGGATGCCGTTGATTTGACCCCTGCTGCACAGTGCGCTGTTGCAACGCGGCTGCTGGCCTTTGGTGACGGTGTTGTGAAGCGGCTTCCGGATTTTGAAAAGCTGGAGCAGGAACACGGTGTTGAAATCTATCACCATTTGGAGGTTGGCCAACAGGTCAACGAATACCACACCAATCTTGACGGCTGCGGGTATGTTGTGGCAAGAGCAGATGATATTGAAACCGCCATTCAAAACGCAGAAGCCGTTTTAAAACAGATAGAAAAGACGATTTTTACAACAGGTTGAGGTGAACCGCTATGGGTCGCTGCGATTATGCGGTGAATGTGGAAAAGCTTTATCAGAGCAGCAGTCACAAGAAGAATTACAAGGGCTTTTATCAGCTTGTTTTCAAGCGCTTTATTGATATTTTGCTTTGTATCATCGCCCTGCCTTTGGTTTTGCTGATAACCATCCCCATTGCAATCGCCATTAAAGTGGAGGACGGTGGGCCGATTTTCTATAAGTCCCGCCGCCTGGGAAAAGGCTTCAAAGAATTTAATATGCTGAAATTCCGCTCGATGAAGGTCAACGCACCCGACCTCAGAAACGAGGACGGCAGTACATACAATTCCCAAAATGACAGCCGTGTAACGCGCACAGGCCGCTTCATCCGGGAAACAAGCCTTGACGAGCTGCCCCAGTTTTTTAATGTGTTAGCAGGTCAAATGAGCATTTTGGGCCCCCGGGCCGGCGATGTGGAATCCAAGGACACCTATGAGGAAGACGAGAAGGACAAAACCCTTGTTCGCCCCGGCATCAGTGGCTATTCGCAAGCATATTTTCGCAACAATTTAAGTGTGCGGGAAAAGAGACTGTACGACGCCTGGTACGCCCACAATGTTTCCCTCTGGCTGGACATCAAGGTGATTTTCAAAACGGTTGCCACAGTTTTGAAACGGGAAAATGTCTATACCAATGATGAGCCCGCTAAAAAGCAGTAATATATAGGAGCTTCTATGGAAAACAGATTGCTGTATATTTCAAACATTTCTCCCAAGCGCATTAACGGCTCCTTTAACGGAACAGCTATCGCGGCGGCAAAAGGATTGGGCAAAGAATTTGTTTATGTTGCCAACCGGGCTGCGTCAACCCCGGAGGAAACGAAGCTGGATGAAGAAAAATGGGAAATTAAGCTTCTCCACATTGATTTGTCCCGCAATCCCTTTAATCTTCGGCAAAATTATAAGGCTTACAAGCAGCTTGTAAATCTCATCCGGGAATATGAGATTGAATACATTCACTGCAACACCCCCGTTGGCGGCATTCTTGGCCGTTTGGCCGGTAAAAAGTGTAAGGTTAAAAAGGTTATTTATCAGGCCCACGGTTTCCATTTTTACAAAGGTGCGCCCAAGTCAAATTGGCTGATTTACTACCCCATCGAAAAGTGGCTGGCTCGCTATACCGACGCCCTGATTACCATCAATCACGAAGATTTTGAGCTGGCAAAGGCCAAAATCAAGCTGCGCAAAAACGGAAAAATTTACTATGTCCCCGGTGTGGGCATTGATACCGCGCAGTACGGCTTGAATCCAGCCGCCCGGGACGCAAAACGGCAGGAATTAGGCATCCCCTCCGATGCCTTTGTTATGATTTCCGCCGGTGAGCTAAACGCAAATAAAAATAACACCGTAATCCTTTCCGCGATGGAAAAGCTGCAAAACAAGAAGCTCCACTATATCCTATGTGGCGTGGGCGACAAACAAGCAGACTTGCAGGAGCAGGTAAACAATGCCAATCTTCAGGACAATGTGCATTTCCTGGGCTACCGAACCGACGTGAAAGAATTGCTTTCCTCAGCGGACTGTTTTGTTATGTCCTCCTTCCGGGAGGGCTTATCCCGCTCCATTATGGAGGCAATGGCCAGCGGTCTGCCCTGTATTGTCAGCAAAATTCGCGGCAATGTGGACTTGGTAACGGATGATCGGGGCGGCTTCCTCTGTGCGCCAACAGATGTAGAAGGCTTTACCGAAGCAATCAGAAAGCTTAGCGAAAACCCGGATCTTTGTGCCGAAATGAGCCGCTTCAATAAAGAAAAAGTCAAGAAGTTCAGCATCCCTGTGGTACAGAAAGAATTGCTGGACATCTATCAAGCCATTCAGTAAATTTAGGAGTAATAGATTATGGGCGAATTGGTGAGTGTTGTCGTTCCTGTCTATAATGCGGAACGGTTTTTGAAACCCTGCATTGAGAGCATTTTGTCTCAAACCTACAAAAATATTGAGCTTGTGCTGGTGGACGACGGCTCTACGGACACAAGTGCGGACATTTGCAAGGAATTTGCCAAGGCTGACAGTCGGGTGTGCTATTTGCAATCTCCTCACGGGGGCGTCAGCATTGCCAGAAATACGGGCATTCAAAAGGCCACAGGGCAATATATCTGCTTTGTTGATTCTGACGATCTTTGGGAACCTGACTTTGTGGAAACCCTTCTCGCAGAAGCACACCAAAGCAATGCGCAGGTCGTTTTTTGCAATTATCAGTACCTGTACGGCGAAAAAAAGCTGAAAAAGAAAATTCGGCTGGGCGTAGGCAAATATACTTTCACGGATGTTTCTCATATTGCCATCGATGACGGTACCGTGACCGGCATTTTATTCGGCAGCGTCTGGGGTGCCCTGTATTCTCTGGACATCATTCGGAAATACAACATTTCCTTTGATTCATCTGTCAAGCGGAACGAGGATGGCCTGTTTAATCTGTGCCTGCTTCCGCACGCCACCGCTTTTTCCGTCGTTGCTTACGACGGCTACCTGTATCGCCAATGGAAGAAGAACAAGAAAAAGGATCTGGAAATTGACACCGAGGTTCAGAAGGCAACCGAAAGAATCAAGGACTGCTGTGCCGACTTTAACGACCTGGAAAAGCAGCTTTGCTGCCGATATGTTTCTGCTGTTTTCTGGAATGCGAATCACGCTGCCGGAACTGCGAACAGCTTTTTCCGGATTTGCGCTTTCCTGAAAAAGCTGCTGGCAGAGTATCCCATTGGTGATCACTACGATTCTCTGAATTTTGAAAAAATAAACAAAGCAAAAAAGACTTTGATTACGATGCTGAAGAAAAAGCAGGTCTTTTTGTTTGTTTTCTCCCTGAAATATATGTATCCCATCTTGAAAAGTGTGGTAAAGCGATAATTTCAAAAGGCGTTCTTAACAGGAGGCGCAACTATGGAAGAAAAGAAAAAGCTGTTATTTGTTGGGCAGAATGTGTGTGTGGGCGGCGTGCAAACCGCCTTCATCAACCATCTGAAAAAGCTTTCCAAGGATCCACAAAATGATATAACCGTCTATCTGTTTTCCAAAGGGAAGCTGTTAGATCAACTGCCTCAAAATATCAAAATCATTTACGGCGGCAAGCTGCTGCAGCTGATTTCTCTGCCTTTCGGCGAGGTTAAGGAAAGCAAAAACATCTTCAAAACCGCCATCCGTGCCGGTTCGGTGCTTGTTGCCCGTGTGATTGGATCGGAGCGGTTCTACCGGATGTGCTTTAAGAAGCTCCCCGGCAAATACGATATTGCCGCCTCTTATTTTACCGACGGCTTGAACGGAGCTTTTAACCGGGGCACCAATCTGTTTGTTGCCGAATATGTGAACGCAGACGAAAAGTGGACCTGGGTTCACAACGATCCCATTTTGGCGAATTTCAATCCGGACTATTGCCGCAAATTATATCGCGCTTTCGGCAAAATCGTGTGTGTTTCCGACGCGGTCCGGGAAAAATTCAATCAGTTTTTGCCGGAGTATCAGGATAAAACCGTAACCTTCCACAATGTCTTCGATGAGGACACCATTGATCGCCTTTCCAAGGAATTTGTCCCCTTTGAAAAATCCAATTTCGACATTGTTACCGTGGCGAGAGAAGACAATATTCAAAAACGGATTGACGGCATTGTTCACCTGTGCCGTAGGCTGAAGGACGAGGGCATTGCCAACTTCCGTTGGCGCGTAATTGGCGGAGGACCAGCCCTTGAACCCAACCGGGAATTGGCGAAATCCCTCAAAGTGGATGAGCTGATTCTGCTGGAGGGAGAAAAGACTAACCCCTATCCCTATATTCGGATGTCGGACTTGTTCGCCCTTTACTCCGCTTATGAGGGCTTCCCCATGGTGATCGGAGAAACGATGATTCTCAACACTCCGATTCTGACCACCAATTATGCCGCTGCCAAGGAACAGATTCCTGGCGACAAAGGGCAAATTGCTGCAGATGACGAAGAATTCTATCAGCTGGTAAAGACGCTGATTACAAGGAAAAATACTTAATTAAAGGCAGGAAAACTATGTATAGTATCATTGTGCCCATTTATAAGGTTGAAGAATTCTTACCCCAGTGCATTGAAAGTGTTCTCGCACAAACCCACAAGGATTTCGAACTCATTTTGGTAGATGACGGCTCTCCCGACGGCTGCCCCGCCATTTGTGACGAATATGCAGCAAAAGACAGCCGAATCAAGGTGGTTCACAAAGAAAACGGTGGTCTGGTTTCCGCCAGAAAGGCCGGTCTGGCGATCGCCAGTGGCAGCTATATCTGCTTTGTTGACGGTGACGATTTCATTCTCCCGGATATGCTGGAAGCCTTCCACAGAGCCCTTGATGAGGACTACGATGTTCTCTGCGCAAACTTTTTTGCCTATTACAACGAGGATCGGATTATCCTGACAACGCACAATGTTCCAACCGGCTGCTATGACAAAGCCGGTCTGACAAGCGAAATCTATCCCAAAATGCTCTCTGCCAGCGGATTTTTCCGTTTTGGAATTATGCCGAATCTGTGGACCAAGTGCATCAAGAAAGAGCTTCTTGCGGAAGCCTATCGGAATATGCCGGACAATATTTCCCTCGGAGAGGATGCGGCCATCACCTATCCGGTTCTGCTGAACGCGGAAAGGATTCTTGTGCTGGATTACAGCGGATATATGTACCGCCAAAATCCCCTTTCTATGACCCGCACCACTGACAAGAAGCTGTTTAACAAGATTCAAAATCTGGTCGTTCATTTGAAAAATGTGGAAAAAACCACCGGATGGCAGGTAGGAAATCAGATGAACAAATACATCGTTTTCCTTATGCTCCTTGCAAAAAACAACGAATTTAAGTTTAATCAGGAAGATTGTTACCGCACAAAAGCAAACAACTTGAAGCGCTATTTAAATGAACCCATTGTCAAAGAGGCGCTGAAAAATGTGAAGCTGAGTGGGCTGAAAAATAAGTTCATCCTGTTCTGCTTCCGGCATCAATTCCTTCTGCCCTTCTATCTTTATGAGGGTCTTGTCAAGGGACAAAAGTAAAAATATGACAAAAACCAGCCCCAAGGGCTGGTTTTTTACTGTCTAAACAGCTTTTTATCCAGTTTTCGCAGCTTGATTCCATAATACAGGCCGCTTCCCAAGGTCAGAAGCACGCCCAATTCACCTGCCGCCACCAAAAGAGCGTTGACTAAGAAGCCTCCGCCCACATACAGCGACAGCTCCCAGCCCACCAGCACGCCATTCCACAGTGCCGGCATCAAAAGCCCCACCAGCGGGTATCCCTTGATGCATACCTGCCGGCTCTTCCACATAAAGGCGGTTGAAAGCAGCGTTGCTGCTGTTCCGATCAAAAAATCCAAAGGCAGCGCCTGGGCATAAGAGAGATTGAACAGCAGGCAACCCAGGCTCAGCCCCGGAATGGCCGCCGGCGTAAAGAAGGCCAGCACGCACAGCGCCTCTGCCGCCCGAAACTGAATGGCCATGGATGCCGTTCCGGGAAGAAGTATATTCTGCAGATAGGTTAAAGCGACATATAATGCGGCAATGGTTCCGCATTGCGTCAAATAACGGGCTTTTTTTCTCATTTTTGACTCCTGAAAACAAAAAATGGGCGCAGTCCGCACCCACAAAAAAATGAGCGCAATGCGCCCATCTGCATCTCCTAGTTTTGTTTACCGACAGGATGGTTACGAACTGTCCTATGAAATTATGGCTATTATAGCGAAAAAGGCGACCTCTGTCAAGTCGGTGGAGCGTGTGCCGGAAGAAACTTTTCTCCCATACAGGTTTTGACAAAAAATACCACCCTCTCCATGATAGGATTTTACCATACAAAGGAAAGGAATGTGGTACAAATGATGGTGACAATCGGGGTTTATATGCGTCGAGGTCAGCGGATGATGCGTCGCTGGGCGGCAAATCCCAAAATCCACGCACTTGTGCAGGGCGGAGGATGCTTTCTGAGCGGTTTTCTGGGGAGTGCTGCCAGTCTTGGGCATTGGATGCAGCCCATTGCTCTGGGGCTGATTTGCGCCCAAACCGGCTGGCCGGCGGTGCTGGTTGCCATTGGAAGCGCATTGGGGTACTTATTCTTCTGGGGAAGCTTCGGCCCGATTGGCGTGGTTTGGTCCGCTTTGGGCTTGGCCGTTGCTCTGCTTCTGCAAGGAAAACGCTTCACCCTAAACGCACCGCTGCTGATGAGCGCCATCTGCACCTGCATCGTGGCCGTTACCGGCCTGGTCTTTCAATATTATCGCTCCGGCGGTCCACCGGTACCCATCTACTTATTGCAATTAGGGATGGCTGCCGGCTCTGCCGCCGTTTTTTCCTATGCCGCCGAGCGTCGGGACCCGGTGGTGGATTGGCTGGTATACGGATTGGCGGTTCTTTGCCTTGCACAGGTTGCCCCTGTGCCCTATCTGTCCTTTGGCTATATTGCCGCCGGTGCGCTGGCAGTAACCGGCGCATTTCCTGCAGCGGCACTGGCCGGTCTTGCATTGGATTTGTCCCAGATAACCGCCACACCTATGACAGCGGTGCTGTGCCTTGCCTACTTGGTGCGGCTGGTGCCCCATAAGCATTCTGTCTTGAAGTATTTTGCGCCGGGAATGCTGTACCTGGCCGTGATGGGAATTTGCGGCACCTGGGATTTTACGCCCTTGCCGGGCTTGATTCTCGGCTCTGCCGCGGCATTGCTGCTGCCCCGGCAAACCGGACTTCCTCAACGCCGGGGAGAAACCGGCGCAGCGCAGGTGCATTTGGAATTGGCTTCTGCGGTGCTGCATCAGATGGAAACCATGGTTCTGGACACCGAGGAAGTTCCCATTGACGAACAGGCATTGATTATTCGCGCAGCCGACCGGGCCTGCGGAAGCTGTCCTTGCCGGAAGGGCTGCAAGGAGCAGCCGGCGCAGCTTTCTCCCGCCATTTTGCATAAACCTCTGGGAAACGGAGGGGACTTACCCGGCGGTTGCCGCAAGCCCGGCCGTCTTTTGATGGAGATGCGCCGCAGTCAGGAGCAGCTGCGTGCCATTCGGGCGGATCGGGACAGGCAGTCGGAGTATCGGATGGCCGTTGGTCAGCAATATCGCTTTCTTTCCGATTACCTGCAGGATTTGTCCGACAGTCTGGCACAGCGAAACGACACGCCCAAGCCTCGTTTTCAGCCGCAGGTTGCCTCCCGTTCCTCCGGAAAGCAGCGGCAAAATGGGGATCAGTGCCTATGGTTTTCCGGCGTCGGCTGCCGGTATTATGTGCTTTTGTGTGATGGTATGGGCACCGGAGCAGAGGCAGCCCGCGCCTCCCAGCAAGTGGCGTCCATGCTGCGGCGTCTGCTGGCCGCCGGGTATCCGGCTTCTTACGCCCTTCGCAGTATCAATAGTCTTTGCGCTCTGCAGGGCAGAGCTGGGGCAGTTACTTTGGATTTGGTGGAGCTGATGCTGGATACCGGCAAAGCAACCGTTTATAAGTGGGGCGCAGCCCCCTCTTATGTGCTTTCCCGGGGAGAAATTGTGAGAATTGGGACAGCCACGCCACCGCCGGGACTGTCCGTTACGGACGGTCGGGAAACGGTGGAGAAGCTGTCCCTGCGCCGGGGAGAAACGCTGGTTCTGCTCAGCGATGGGGCAGGGGGAGAGGATTCCCTGCGAGGTGTTTGGCTGGATGCCGGGACCACCGTTGGGGAGTTGGCGGCCGAGATTCTCCAAAGCAGCCTATTGGTGCAAACAGACGATGCCACTGTCGCTGTGATTCGTCTGAGTCCCTCGACTGCCTCTCCATAATACTACATGAAACCGGCGAATTTTGTCGAAACACAAGATATAGGAGTAAAAAAGCAAGTAATATCACAATATTTAGAGAATTTTATAGAAAAAATTGACTTTTTCTGCAAATAATGGTACACTATTCCTATCATTTGAGGAGGTGTCCTTATGCACTGGGAAAATAAAAATAACATCTGGTTGGGCACGCTTGGCGCCTTTTTGGGTTCCTGCATTGGCGGTCTCTCCATTCTTTTGCTGGGGCAGCTGGGCATTTTTTCCTCGATTGCCGGCGTTATTCTGGCCGTGTGTACCCTCTTCGGCTTTCGGAAGCTGGGGGGTAAGCCTGCCGCCGGCGGTCTGATCATTTGCTTCATTTTTATGCTGATTATGCCTTATCTGGCTGACCGCATTAGTTGGTCGTTAGCCATTATGAAGGCTTTTGAAACTGATTTTTGGACTGCATTTACATATACCCATTCCTTTATTGCCGACTACAATGCATACGTTACCGACCTTGCGTTCTTGTATGCCTTTACGGCATTGGGCTGCTTTGGCATCCTTTACAAGCCCCGCCGCGCCAGACAGTCGTCTGAGGACTAACAATTACATTAAAAGCCGCCCAATCGGGCGGCTTTTTGCTGCGGAAAAGCAGCTAATTCTTTGCCATTGCCAGGCGCTGCAGCACCTGCACAAATAGCTCCCACCAGCTCAATCGCGGTACAGCCTGCTGCGCCACCATCGGCACCTGTGCCAGCACCTGCTCCCCCGCTTTTACTGTCATTGTCCCTATTTTTTGCCCCTTGCTCACCGGCGCTGTCAGACTTTCCTCCAGCTCCACCTGGGTGGTAACCTGGTCCTTCTGCCCTTTGTCCAGCAAAAGCTGAACCTTTTCCGCCGGGATGGCCGCCACCGATTTTTCCGTCCCCAATTTCACGGGAATATCGTTCTGCTGAGGGGTTTCCGGCGCAATCAGGGTATAATTGGCGAAGCCGTAATCCAGCATCGCCTTGCAGCCGGAAAACCGCTCCTGAGAGGTCTTTGCACCCATCACCACGGCAATCAGCCCCAGCCCCTCCCGCTCAGCCGTCGCAGAAAGGCAATAGCCGGCCGCCGATGTGAAGCCGGTTTTCAGCCCCGTAGCACCGGGATAAAACCGCACCAGCTTGTTGGTGTTTGCCAGTCCAAACGCTCCATTGCGTACCGTATCCATCCAGATGGTGGTAAACTTCTGAATATCCGGGTGATTGCGCATCAGTTCCCGGCTCATCAGGGCAATGTCGTAGGCGCTGGTCAGATGCTCCTTGGCATTTTCTCCATCGTCCAAGCCGGTGCAGTTGACAAAATTCGTGTCTTTCATCCCCAATTCCCGGGCGCGTTGGTTCATCTTCTCCACAAAAGCGGCTTCCGAGCCTGCAAGATGTTCCGCCAGCGCGCAGGCACAGTCGTTGGCCGAGGAAACAGCTACGGATTTCAGCATATCCGTAACGGACATCTGCTCTCCCACCTTCAGGTAAATCTGACTCCCGCCCTTGGACGCCGCCGCCTCCGATACGGTCACGGTATCCTCCCAGCTGATTTTCCCGGAATCAATCGCCTCCATCACCAGAAGCATTGTCATCACCTTGGTGACGCTGGCAGGCGCCAGCTTTTCGTGGGCATTTTGCTCATAAAGCACCGTCCCTGTGGCCATATCCATCAGCAGGGCGCTATTCCCCTTTACATCCAAATTTGCTCCCCGGGCAGTCCGAGGCAGGCAGCACAGCACCAAACAAAGCGCTAAAAATATTCCCAGGCGTTTCATTTCATATCCTCCCGATTTCTAGGTGGTAAAGCCTATGCGCCTTGTGGACAAAATATGAAAGGTTGATGCCATTGCCCCGCCACGTCATTGCGAGGCACGAAGTGCCGTGGCAATCCCGTAGACAAACAGGAAACCTAACGAGATCGCCACACTAGTGGTGCGCCGCGCAGCGAATCTAAAATCTAAATGATTGCCGGGGGCAATCATACCATAATTCTGTGGTCACTGGTTCGCGATGACGTAAATATTTTCACGTCATTGCGAGGAGGGCGAATGCCCGACGTGGCAATCTCCTGGTAACATCTACCGACACATTTCGCAGTAACAAACTGCGCACCGGGAGATTCCCACGGTCGCTCCGCTCCCTCGGAATGACATAAAAACCCCCGGCTCAGAATCAACTGAACCGGGGATTTCGTATATCTTTTAGATTCTTGCAACGCCGGAGGCTCTTGCTGCCTCAGCAACAGCCTTGGCAACCGCAGGACCTACCCGCTCGTCAAAGGCTGCGGGGATGATGTAGTCCGCATTCAGCTCCTCATCAGAAATGAGGTTTGCAATGGCCATTGCCGCGGCCATCTTCATTTCCTCATTGATGTCGGAAGCGCGAACATCAAAAGTACCGCGGAAAATGCCGGGGAATGCCAGCACATTGTTAACCTGGTTGGGATAGTCGGAACGGCCGGTGGAAACCACAGCTGCGCCGCCTGCCTTGGCATCTTCAGGGAAGATTTCGGGCGTGGGGTTGGCACAGGCAAAGACGATGGCGTCCTTGTTCATGGTCTTAACCATCTCGGTGGTCAGGGTGCCAGGAGCGGAAACACCGATAAACACATCAGCGCCCACAATTACATCCGCCAGCTTGCCGGACTTCTTGTCCAGATTGGTAACCTGAGCCATTTCTTCCTTAATCCAGTTCAAGCCCTCGCGGCCGGCATAAATTGCGCCGGAGCGGTCGGTCATAATGATGTTCTTGAAGCCGGCGGACAGCAGCAGCTTCACGATGGAGATTGCTGCAGCGCCTGCACCGGAGGTGACAATCTTCACATCTTCCTTCTTCTTGCCAACCACCTTCAGGGCGTTCAGCAGACCTGCCAGGGTCACGATTGCCGTGCCGTGCTGGTCATCGTGGAAAATGGGAATGTCGCACTTTTCCTTCAGCTTCCGCTCGATTTCAAAGCAGCGGGGAGCGGAGATGTCCTCCAGATTCACGCCGCCGAAAGAGCCGGAAATCATATAAACGGTGTTGACGATTTCGTCCACATCCTTGCTCTTCACGCACAGAGGGAAGGCGTCCACATCGCCAAATGCCTTAAACAGCACGCACTTGCCTTCCATAACCGGCATACCGGCCTCAGGACCGATGTCGCCCAGACCCAGAACGGCAGTACCGTCCGTCACCACGGCGCAGATATTGTGCCGACGGGTCAAATCGTAGGACTTGTTCACATCCTTCTGGATTTCCAGACAGGGCTGTGCAACGCCGGGAGTATAGGCCAGGGACAAATCCTCCTTGGTAGCAACAGGCACGGTGGCAACCACTTCAATTTTGCCCTTCCACTCACCGTGGAGTCTCAGGGATTCCTTTGCATAATCCATAATTTTACTTCTCCTTACATATTCCGTCATTGCGAGGAGCATAGCAAAGCGATTCTAAATTGCTATGATTGCCAGTGGCAATCATTCAATCGCTTACGCGGCGTGGCAATTCCCTATATAAGATGGGGATTCCCACGCCGGTGTAAACACCGGCTCGGAATGACATATTGAAAACATTTTAATTAATCCAGATATTCGGGCAGGAATGCGGTAGAACCGGTGTACTCAGCGATCATCTGCATCTCTGCATAGGTCTTGTCATTGAGGTAAACGCCGTTAGCCAGCACGCCCTCGCGAGCCTCGTATTCCTTTTCGCCGTGGATGTAAATACGGTCCTGACCGTCAGCCTTGGCAGAGTCACGCACTTCCTGCAGATACTTGGAAAGGCTTGCCTCAATGGCTGCCTTGTCGCCAAACATACCGTGATCCATTGCGATGAAGCACTGGGCAATGTTGGAACGGCCGGGGGTCTTGTAGATATAGTTGGAGGTAGTGCCGCTTGCCAGAATGGCGGTGAAGATTTCACACAGCATTGCAAAGCCGTAGCCCTTGTAGCCGGAGGTCATCTCGCCGGAGCCGCCCAGAGGCAGAATGCCGCCGCCGGTCTTGGCGATGATGTTCTTCAGCACGCGGTCAGCATCGTCGCTGTCCTGACCGTTCTCGTCCAGCGCCCAGCCCAAAGGCAGACCGTTGCCACGCTTCACATAAACCTCCAGCTTGCCTCTGGGCACCACGGTGGTAGCAGCGTCAAAGGAGAAGTTCACGGGAGAGGCGGGCATTGCAAAGGCGATGGGGTTTGTGCCCAGCATTGCCTGCTTGCCGAAGGTGGGAACCATAATAGCCTCGGTGTTGGTCATGGACATACCAATCAGTCCCTGATCGGCAGCCATACGGGAATAGTAGCCTGCAACACCGTAGTGGTTGGAGTTACGGACGGTAACGATACCGAAGCCGGACTTCTTGGCCTTGTCAATGGCCATCTGCATTGCCTGCACGCCCAGGGTCTGACCCATACAGTCATTACCCTCGATCACAGCAGACAGAGGTGTCTCGAAAACCACTTCCGGCTTGGCATCAATCTTAACCATACCGCTGGTGATTTCCTTGTGATAGCGAATCATACGCTGCACGCCGTGGGATTCGATGCCGCTCAGGTCAGCCTCCAGCAGAACATCGGTGATCTGCTTGGCCTGATCCTCGTTGAAGCCATAGCCCTTGAAGGACTCAATGCAGAAGCGAACCAGCTTCTCATAATTTACGTGATGATACTGCATATTTCTACCTTCTTTCTTAATTAAACGCCCCAGTAGCAGGCAAAGCCGCCATCAACAGGCAGAACAGCACCGTTGACAAAGGAAGCTGCTTCAGAGCACAGGAAAATCACAGGACCGCACATTTCCACAGGATCACCGTAGCGACCCATAGGAGTCTTTGCCAGCACGCGCTCGCCGCGAGGTGTTGCAGAGCCGTCCTCGTTGGTCAGCAGGTAGCGGTTCTGGTTGGTCAGCAGGAAGCCGGGTGCAATGGCGTTGACGCGGATGTTGTTGCTGTAATTCTGGTTGAAGTGGGTAGCCATCCACTCGGTAAAGTTGGCGACAGCTGCCTTTGCACCGCAGTAAGCCACGGTGTTGGTCAGGGGGTGATAGCTGGACATGGAAGCAATGTTGATAACATTGCCATGGCCCTGCTTGGCCAGCAGCTCGCCATAGACCATGGTGGTCAGTACAGCGCCGGTCACGTTCAGGTCGAACACCCACTTGAAGGCATCCAGATCCAGGTGGAAGAAGTCCAGATCCTTGGAAATGGTAGCCTGGGGCTTGTTGCCGCCTGCACCGTTAATCAGAATGTCGATATGACCGAACTTTGCCAGAACAGTCTCCCGGGATTCTTCCAGGCTGGCGCGATCCAGAACATTGGCCTTAACAGCGATTGCGTCGCCGCCGTTGGCGTTGATTTCGTCAGCAATCTTCTGTGCACTCTCCAAAAACAGGTCCAGCAGGGCAACCTTGACACCCTTTTTTGCCAGTTCCTTTGCCATGGTGCCGCAGATAACGCCGCCTGCACCGGTGATGACAGCAACCTGTCCGGAAATATCAAAATTTACATTGTACATTTTCAATTCCTCCAAGCTTTAATTAGACAGTATGTCCAAGATTTACCATTTCAATGTTGCCGTTGGGACAGCGGTTGAAGCACATACCGCAGGCCACACACTCTTCCTTGCGAATGTGCATCGTATCGGCATCGATGATTTCCGGCGCAAAGTCGGTACAGATGGTCTTACACAGCTGGCAGCCTTCGCCACAGCCGCAGTTGAGACAACGGGAAGCTTCCTTCTGTGCCTCTTCCTCGGTCATCACCCGTTCGGAAATATCGAAACCTGCGATTCTTTCCGCTGCGGGAGCGTTAAGATTCAGCTTGCCTGCATCCTTCTTCAGATAGCCGGTACGCTGACGGACAATTTCGGGGTTGACGGTCTTGGTGGCAGGCACGCCCTCCAGGGTTGCTGCTTCGCCACGGATGTCCTTATCGATCACTGCAGCGGCATTCTTGCCAGCAGCGATGGCGGTAATCACGTTGGCGCTGCGCACAGCGTTGCCGCCGGCGTAAACACCGTCAATACTGGTCTTTCCGTTTGCAATCTTGAGGAAGCCGTTTTTGGTTTCCACATCGCCCAGAACAGCCGCATCTGCCACATAATCGTTGGTCAGAATCACCTGGGTGCAGGGGATGTTCATTGCGATGCCGCCACGCTCCAGGCTGACGCCTGCATCGGTGATGGCGGTAACAGCAGCGTTATCCAGCAGTACAACGCCCTCTTCCTGTGCCAAAGCCAGCGTTTCCTGGTCCGCAGAGCCCTTGCCATAAGCACCGCTCCACAGCAGGTTGACCTTCTTTGCGCCCAGACGGATGGCGGTACGGGCAGCATCCATTGCGGCAAAGCCCTTGCCGATGACAGCCACGGTTTCAGCCATTGCAGGCTTTTCGCCGGCGCTGACCTTCTTCAGCAGCTCCAGGGCATCCATTGCCTTTTCGGCGCCTGCGATGGTGCTTTCCACCTTCTTTTCATTGCCGATGGCAACGAAAACAGCCTCGAAGCCGGCCTTTTTCAGACCGTCAACGGTGATGTCCTTGCCCAGAGCCTTGTTGAATTCAAACTTGACGCCCTGTGCGCACAGCGCATTGACTTCCTCTGCCAGCACATTCTTGTCAAACACATAGGAGGGCATTCCGAAAGCCAGACTGCCGCCGGCAGCTTCGTTCTTTTCAAAGACAGTGACTTCATAGCCGCCCTTACGCAGCTCTGCGGCACAGGCCATACCTGCAGGACCGGCACCAATCACTGCCACCTTGTGGCCGTTGGCTTCCGCCGCTGCCCAAGCCGGTGTCCAGCCCTGTACGCGGCCGTATTCCAGCACAAAGCGCTTCAGCTGGCGAATCTTCACAGGAGAATCGTAGGAAGAACGGATGCAGGCATCCTCGCAGGGGTGGTTACACACCAGTGCACAGATGTTCTGCAGGGGATTCTTGCCGGTGATGAGGTCAAAGGCTTCCTTGTACTCGCCCTTGGCAACTTTCTGGATGTACGCCTGCGTGGGCACATGGTGGGGACAGGCAGATTTACAGGGAGCGGACAAATTGGGCTCCTTGATTCTGGCGTAGCCGGCAAAGATGGTTACATCGCTGGCGGTACGCACCTCCGGCACCACAAGACCCCGCATTTGGGACAAATCGGTGTAGCCGTGGTCCTGCATATACTTGTCCAGACCTTCAATCATCGGACGGCAAATATCATAACCGGAAATCAGAGTTTCCGCGCAAACACCCAGCAGGGTGCCGCCGCACAGAACCATTTCCACCGCATCCCGCCAGTTGGTGATACCGCCGGCGGCCATAATGGGCGCTTCCATACCGCAAACCTTGCGGATTTCGTAGGTATCCCGCTGTGCAAGAGGCTTGAGCCACTTGCCGCAATGGCAGCCCATGGAGATTTCCTTTTGCAGATGGTAAAATGCCTTGCCCGGGTCGTCAATGTCGATGGGAGGCATACCCAGCCGGTTGCCGGTACCGCCAACAGCATCCGCACCGGCTTCGTACAAAGCCTTTGCAACCTTGGCGATCTGACCGCCCTCGGGAGTCAGCTTGACAAACAGGGGAATGGAAATCTGACCCTTGATGGCGCGGACAATTTCTGCCGCCACATCCGCCTGCTGACCCATAGAAGCACCGGTCTGCTTCTTTGCAGAGCAGCCGCCGCCGGAGGTCATTTCCACATTATAGCTCATATTGGGGCAGCACATATTCAGCTCAATAATGTCCGCGCCCGCTTCTTCAAATTTCTTTGCCATATTGACCCAACCGGCAGGACCTTCGTCGCCGGCATAGGTGATATTGGCCATCAGCAGCAAATCGTGCAGATGGGGCTTGGCATCCCGAATCAGCTGCAGGCCTTCCTGGAAGGTCAGCCGCTTCTCCGCGGTAAATGCCAGCGCATCCCGGTCCTTAAACAGAGAATACCGGGGCTTGCGGTTGATGTAGGGGGCGGGGTCGATGCTCAGCTTAATGGAAGCTGCTGCCCAGCCGGTGCGCTCAATTTCAATGAGCTGTCTGACCGACTTGGTGGTAGGACCGGAAGCCACAAAAAAGGGATTCTTAAAGGTCACGCCGCCAATGGTCACCGGAATTCGAATATCCTTGGGTGTCTGTTTCATAAATCAAGCCTCCAGCTTGTCGTTTTTAACATTTACGCCTTCCTTGGCAGATTTGTAAATCAGGTTGATAACGCGCATTGCTTCCAGACCGTCAATGCCGCGCAGACCTACCTGAGCATCCTCACCGGCCATAGCGCACTCTACAAAGTGATTGATTTCGCCGCAGTAGCCCAGCTGATACTTTTCGTCAACTGCCACATTGGACCAACCGGTGGTAACCTCTGCCTTTTCAATGGTGTAGTCCAGACCGTCAATGGAGAAGGCCTGTACCGGACCGCGGAAGCTGAGGTCCACATGGATGGTGCCCCGCTCGCAGTAGATGTCCATAATATCCTCCATACCACCGATGGTGACATAGTTGGCTTCCATGGTGGCGAAGGTGCCGTCAGCAAAACGGACAAAAGCACCTGCCCAGTCCTCACCCTCCATCTTGTGATGGATGAGGTTGTCCTCCAAACCGCCGGAGGTCATTGCCGTCAGTTCGGACCACTTGTTGTCCTTCAGCGCCAGCAGGAAGCAAACAGGATGGACGCCCAGATGCACCATACAGCCGCCGCCGCAGAACTTGATGGACTGAGCAAAGGGGCTGTGAGAGCCGCTGTGGCACTCTCTTGCCCGGATGTACAAAGGCTTGCCCAGCTGACCGCTTTCCATAATGGCTTTTGCCTTGCGGAAAGCAGGTGCAAACAGCCAGTCCTCTGCATAGTAGATGTGCTTGCCCAGACGATTGGCGGTATCCACCATATCCTGGGCATCCTCAACGGTGGTAGCCAGAGGCTTTTCGCAGATGATGTCCCTGCCTGCGTTCATTGCCTTGATGGCAACATCGTGATGCAGGAAGTTGGGCATACAGATGTCTACCAAATCGCAGTCACATTCTGCAATGGCGGTGTTGTAATCGTCATAAGCGGTGTAACCGGTGAAGCCGTAACGCTCAGCCAGAGCGGTGATGCGGCTCAGATCCTTGTCGCAGATGCCTACGATTTGCACCTTGTCCAGAATCCGGCTGTAGCCGTCGGAATGGAGATCGGCAGAAAATGCTGCACCGATCAGAAGAACTTTCAGTTTATTCATAAGTACCCTCTCCTTTTTATTGCACATTGGTTTTTTCACACCTTGCATCAAGACGCTTGTTGCGAATATACAAAATCAAATCTACTCCCACCATCAGCAGGTTCAGGATGTAGAACACCAGCACATACCATTTGGTGGAAAAGCTGGCCATATAAGCTTCGTTCAGAAACTTCGAGGCAATGCCGGCAATGTAGCCGAAGAAAATAAAGAGCAAAAACGCAAGACTTTTTCCCTTGGCGGTGCGTGCCCTCCAGGATTTCAGCACATTCATCGGCCAGGAAAAGCCAAAGCTGACAATCATCACAATTTCAAGTATTTCAGACATCTTTTATCCTCTGCTCCTTAAAAATTGCTGTAATTGATTTTTTCCTTGCCGGTCATATAGGCAAAGGCTTTTTCAATTTCCTCTACCGCCAGCTGCGCACTCCGGGCAAAGGCTTTTTCGCCCTTTTCCGCGGTTGCACATTTGCTTTCACCCCAGACACCGGATTTGGTAGCACGGAAAATACTGCCGTAGCTCAAATAGCTTCTGGGAACATCGGGAATCTCATCCACCGCTTTGGACATATCCACCGTCTCCGGGGCGATCGCCAGCATCATACTGGTCTCACCCTCACCGGCGTGAAGCTCGGTATTGGTTTCGTAAACGCCTTCCTGATAAAGCTTCGGGAAGAAGATGCAGGCATCCACATTCACAACCATCAGCTCCGGGTTGAACTTGGCGTTCAAATCCCGCACCAGGGGTGTCATAATAAAGATACCGCCGTGGCATTGCAAAATGGCCACCCGCTTAAAGCCCTGAAGCTTCAGACTCATAATGATGTCCGTCATCATCTGATAAAAGGTGGGCGGCTCCATCCAGACACTGCCCTTTTTGCCCATCTGCTCCCGGCAGGTGGAAATAGGTAGTGCAGGAAGCAGAAAGCCTCCTGTGATTTCCGCCACCCGGCGACCCAACTCCGTGGCAATGGCCCAGTCGGTCATAATGGGAAGATGGGGACCGTGCTGCTCCAGAGAGCCCACCGGCAAAATTGCCAGCTCCGGGTCTTGCTCCATAATTACATCGGCGGACAGCTTAAAGGATTCCATTTCTGCGCCTCCTTGTTTTCAAACTTTCTTACAGAATCTTGCTTGCACTGTCCTTATCCAGGTACAGACCTGCACCCTTGTGCTGACGCAGGATGGAAGCCGGGCAAGCAGTGGTCACAGGACCACGGGTTGCGCCGTAAACCGCATTGGCCTTCCGGTCAGTAGGCACAACACAGATAGCGTAGGGAACGGACATAATAAAGGACATGGTCAGGCTCATTGCCTGCTTGGGAACATCGTTCAAGGTGGGGAAGCAGCCGTCGTTGACCTGCTGCTGACGGCATACATCGTCCAGCTCCACAACCTTAATCATCTTGGGGTCGTTGAAATCAGCGACAGCGGGGTCATTGAAGGCCAGGTGGCCGTTCTCGCCGATGCCCAGGAAAATCAGGTCGATGGGATACTTCTTCAGCAGCTCGGTGTACTCCGCGCACTTGGCATCTGCCTCGTCAGCGCTGCACAGCAGATAATGCAGCTCCATAAAGGGAACCTTGTCGAAAATTGCACGGCGCAGCCAGTTTCCGAAGCCGGCAGGCTCGCTGGCGTCGATGCCGATGTACTCATCCTGATGGAAGCCGCGGACCTTGGTCCAGTCGATATCCTGCTTCAGCAGATTCTCCAGCAAATCGTTCTGAGAGGGAGCAGCAGCAAAAACGATGTTTGCAACGCCATTCTTGGCGATGATTTCATTGATAATCTTTGCGGCATCCTCCGCTGCCTGAACGCCCATCTCCTGACGGGTATTGAAAATGTAAACGGGAAGATTTTCAACTTTCTGGGTGATGATTTCCATAATAATGACTCCTTGTTTTTAAATATTTTCTTCCTGCAAAGCTGCAGGTCATACGGTGCGAGCGGGCTCAAACCATAGTTTCGCATCTTATAGGTAAATCATACCATAAACAGGGGGTGTTTTTCAACCTGTTTTTTATAAAAAAAACAAGTTTTTCAAAGGAAAATCTCCCCCATCCTGTCATTGCGAGGAGCATAGCAAAGCGATTCTATATTGCTATGATTGCCAGTGGCAATCATTCAATCGCTTACGCGACGTGGCAATCTCCCGGTACGATGTTTGTTCCTCCAAAGCGTATCGCAGAACCAGGAAACCCCCGATGCGGAATGCATCGGGGGAAGGATTCATTTTGCTGCGCCGATACGGCTTTCGATTCGCTCCAGTGCGGTCTTCATTTCCAGGTAGGTCTCCTCCGATACACAGTCCAAATATCGGTTTTCATACCCGGCCATTGCTTCCCGTATGCGCAAAACCCGCACCTTACCGTTTTCATCCGTCTCCAGGAAGGTCGGGGTATATTCAAAGCCGGTAACCTTCGTTTCGCCGGTTGCGCCATCCTTGGTGATTTCCAAATCCAAAATCACGCCGTAATTCGTGCCGGCCGCTTCGCCGTCACCGAAGAAATCTCCCAGCGAATAGGCGAGGAAAGTGCCCTTTTCCCGGTCAAATTCCATCTTCTGCACATAATGGGGATGGGTGCCAATGATGGCATCCACGCCCTCCTCCCAGAAAATCTCGCATATTTTCTTCTGGGATTTGCTGATCTGGTCGTTAAACTCACTTCCCCAGTGCACCAGCGCCACCATCACATCCGGCTGATGTGCCGCCGCATTGCGCACCACCTTGGTAATGCCGGCACGGTTCACCTTCTGATAGGTGCTGCTGTAATCTTCGTAAAGCAGGTTGACACATCGTTCACTTCCGGCAGGCAGACCCATTCCGTCCATTCCCTTGGTAAAGGCCATCAGCGCCACCTTGATGCCGCCAACCTCCCAGATGACATAGCCGCCGGCGCTGTCAAATTCCGCGTTGGTGGCATAGGTTCCCAGGGGTGTCATTCCTGCATTCTGCACACCCTGCACCGTGTTGCGCAGACCCCGCAAGCCGTCATAGATAGAGTAGGAATTGGCTGTTTGCAGCGCATCCACACCGGCGGCAGAAAGGGCTTCCAGCATTGCCTGAGGCGCCATTTTCGTGGCAGAGCCGTAGCTTCCGGTTCCTACAACGCCTTCAAAATTCAGCGTCGCAACATCTCCGCCGGAGAGCACAGGAAGCACATCCTTAAACGCCTCCGTATAGTCATAGCCTGCATTGGCAGCACCGGATGCCACCGTTTTATCCGTTATATTCACATCTCCGCCGGCCACAAAATGAATCACCTTGTCCGGCGGCGGTGTGGTGGGCTCTGTTGGGACAGCCGACTGCTGGGAAAGCAGCTTTGGAACGAGGATGCACGCAGCAATGACGCACAGCAAAAGTGCGCCTCCGGCAATGAACAGCCCCTTCTTGCTTTTTCCTTTGCGGCGGTATTGCTCCGGAACGGCATTACGGCCACGCTGTTTGATTCTCTTTTTTCGAAACGCCATAACTGCCTCCTCGTTTGTACTGCCTACATTATATACCATATTCTTTCGATGTACAAGAAGAAAATACCCCTCTTTTTTCCTCCCGGAACGCTTTTTTCTTCGTAAATATCGCCAAAAATATTGCTTTTCTTTTGTATATGTGGTATATTTTCCCGTTGGAAAGTAAAAATACTCAAGATTTGATATGAAGGAGCGCTTTTTATGGCGACACAGGAAAAAATCCGCAACATTGCCATCATCGCCCACGTTGACCACGGCAAGACCACCTTGGTGGACGAGCTGCTGAAGCAGGGCGGCATTTATCGGGAAAATCAGGCAACCCAGGACCGGGTTATGGACTCCGGCGACCTGGAGCGGGAACGGGGTATTACCATTCTGGCGAAAAATACCTCTGTCTACTATAAGGACACCAAAATCAACATCGTGGACACCCCCGGTCACGCCGACTTTGGCGGCGAGGTGGAGCGTATCCTCAAAATGGTAAACGGCGTTATTTTGCTGGTAGATGCGGCAGAGGGTCCGATGCCGCAAACCCGTTTTGTTCTGCAAAAGGCGCTGGAGCTGGGACATAAGGTCATCGTCGCTGTCAATAAGGTGGACAAGCCCGATGCCCGCATCCACGAGGTTATGGACGAGGTTCTGGAGCTTCTGCTGGAGCTGGAAGCAACGGACGAGCAGTTTAACTCTCCCACGGTGTTCTGCTCCGGACGGCAGGGTACTGCCAGCTATTCTCCCGATGTGGCCGGCACGGATTTGACCCCCCTGTTTGAGACCATTGTGCAGTATATCGACCCGCCTCAGGGTGATGCCGATGCACCGCTGCAGCTGTTGGTTTCCTCCATTGACTATAATGAATATGTGGGACGGATTGCCGTTGGCCGGGTGGAGCAAGGCACCATCAAGGTCAATCAGGAAGTCACCATTTGCGACTATCACAACCCGGAAATCAGGCAGAAGGGCAAGGTGGTCGCCCTGTATGCCTTTGACGGCTTGGGAAAAACCCCCATTCAATCTGCCTCCTCCGGCGAAATTGTGGCGCTGAGCGGTATGGCGGACATCACCATCGGCAGAACGCTGTGCGACCCGGCAAATGTCCAGCCCCTGCCCTTTGTGAAGATTTCCGACCCCACCATCGAAATGACCTTTGCCGTCAATGATTCTCCCTTTGCAGGAAAAGAGGGCAAATTTGTCACCTCCCGGAATCTGCGTGACCGTCTGGACAAGGAACTGCTGAAGGATGTCTCCTTGCATGTGACCGAGCAGGGAACGGATGCCTTTAATGTGGCCGGCCGCGGTGAAATGCACCTGTCCATCCTGATGGAAACCATGCGCCGGGAAGGCTTTGAATTCTCCGTCTCCACCCCCCGGGTGCTAACCAAGGAAATTGACGGAAAGACCTGTGAGCCCATTGAGCGGATGGTGGCGGATGTGCCGGAAGAATGTATGGGCGCGGTGATTGAAAAAATGGGTCGCCGGAAGGGCGATTTGCTGAGTATGACGCCTATGGGAAACCGGTACCGTCTGGAATTTTTAGTTCCCTCCCGTGGTCTTTTCGGCTATCGGAACGAATTTTTGACAGACACCCGGGGCGAGGGCATTATGTCCTCCGTTCTGGATTCCTACGCACCGATGAAGGGCGAAATTGAGCGCCGTCAGGTGGGCAGCTTGATTTCCTTCGAAACCGGCGAAGCCGTTACCTACGGTCTGGCCGCTGCGCAGGAGCGGGGTGCGCTCTTTATCAAGCCCGGCACACCGGTTTACGCCGGTATGGTGGTGGGCATTTGCAGCCGCAATGAGGATATGACCGTTAATGTCTGCAAGAAAAAGCAGCTGACCAATATGCGCGCCTCCGGCTCGGATGAAGCGCTGCGGCTGACAACACCCCGGATTTTCTCTCTGGAGCAATGTCTGGAATTTTTAGCAGACGATGAGCTGCTGGAATGCACTCCCAAGAGCCTGCGAATCCGCAAGCGGATACTGGATCACGCAGAACGGATGCGCCAGCTGATGAAGAAAAGAAACCAGGAATGATTCTACCTTTCCTCCCCCTCCGGGGGAGGTTTTCTTTTGTCACAAACCCTCTCCCCACCACGTCATTGCGAGGAGCGAAGCGACGTGGCAATCTCCCGGTACACAGTTTGTGCCTGCAATACGTATCGATGGATGTTACCAGGAGATTCCCACGGCCCGTGGGGGCCTCGGAATGACATACTATATCGTAAAATCTTCCATTTTATGTCATTGCGAGGAGCGAAGCGACGTGGCAATCTCCTGGCAGAATGTAGGGACGAGCACTGTGAACTGCCCCAGTTTGTGCGGACAGCACAAAAAAGGGATTCCCTTGCAGGATAATTAAATTTCAAGCGGAGTGGCGTAGCGTCAGCGGCGCCACTCCCGTTCTGTTTTGGATTCGTTCAT
>SVLS01000017.1:0-2930 GCA_015067835.1 Oscillospiraceae bacterium
GAAGTAATGCTTTGTGCCGTCTCCGTCTTCCCAGAAATAGTAACTGTTGTCATTGGCCCACACACCGGCGGTCTGGTTGAAGTTTGTTTTCCAACCGTTACCCATGCCGAACTGATTGAGATTGCTATCATTTGTGTTATAGATATGGCTAATGCTGACAGGCATACGGTTTCCGCCGAAGCCGATATCGCTATGAATCCAGGTCAGATTGCCAGAGTAATTGTTCACATAACCAGTGCCGGCTCTGCCAGCAGAGGTGGAGGTGTAGTCCCAATAACCCTCGATACCGTTATTGTTTTTGCAATAGATGCGCAATTGAGGGAAGAAGGAAGCCGCTGTTTGGTCATAATCGATGGTGTAAAACTTCTTCCAATAATTCACAGTGCCGTTTTCTACGCTATCCGGTGCCTTGAGCATAACGCCGTTATTGCTTGTGGCAAGTCCGCCTTTATACCAATCTCTGACAATGTCGGTGATTTCCCAATAGTAACGACCAGTGCCGCCAACCGATGAGTAGTCTTCAATGATTGGGTTAAACCCAGGCTGGGATTCCCATGTAATAGTTTCCGAATACCAGTAATCTTCCACTTTGTGAGCCTCTATCGGCAAAGCTGTAGTCGAACCGCCATGTCGATACAAAGAGAGATCTGCATGGACAATGACATCAGCAGATGTGAGGGTAGGAATATTCTGGTACCGCAAATAAGTGCGCATTTTTCCGTAGGTTTGATTGTAGCCGCAGTACATCGTTCCGTGATTATTGTTTTCATAGTAGTATTGTGCTACGAACTGATCTCTTATGTTTTGCCGATAGTCATCGAATACAATAATGGGATCTAAAATCACCGGCCAGGCGCGGTTTGCATCCGCCAGCCAGTCCAAGGGCATTTGGTAGCTCAGCAGATATCCGTTGGTGCTTGGCGTTAAAGTAACGGTTACGTCATTGCTGATACTCCCGTTTTTATCGATCATATACGGCGCAGGCAAGGTCATAACCTTATCTGCCTGTACGGTTTGTAATACGATGCTGTTGTCCTCCAGTAAAACAGGGGTTAATTCGCCGGTTTCCAAGAGAAAATCGTATCCCTGAACAACGGAGTTGTAGGAATGAAGAATAATGGATTCTTTTAGTTGATATGAATTCAAGTCATACTGAACGTCGGTATTCTGATAGACATTCGTATAACGCAATCTTGATTGCAATGTGTCCGCAATCGTTTCGGGATAAGCAGATATTTGTTTGGCGCTATCGTAGTTCAGGTCAATTACTTGCGCAGAAGCTGTTTGTGCTGCTGTAATGACAAAGGTATTATTGGAGGCGGCTGAAAGTTGTTCCGTTTGTATCTGGGAAACATTCCGCCGTTTTTCGCCAGCCATACCAAAGCGGACGATATATCCATCTTTTTCAACAGTTATCTTGTTGGAAAAGTTTAGCTGCTGGGGAAGAGAAACATTCCAGGAATTGTTTTTGTTCCGGTATGTCCCAATACCGCGAAGATTGTCGCTGACCAGGGTATTGTCAATTTCTTCCCAGGCATTGTTCTTTTGAATATGAACGGCTTCCGGATAGACAACGATCATATCCATTCCGTTACTAAGCCTGTATTCCTTGGAGAATTCTGTGCGCTTTTCAATGGATTCTCCAATAATTGTTGCATCGCCGATGGCATCAGGCTCATTATCATTGGCGACATCGCTGATCACATTATCTGTTTGGGATGTGAGCGCTCTGATTTCTGTACCCAATACCTGCACAGGAAGAAGATTGATCAAAAGCGCGATAGTTAAGATAATGCTTCCGAATTTCACGAATTTTGAATACATAAAGCTCCTCCTTTGAAATTGACAGTTGTTTCTACTCTTACCGATGCAATGTGATAAATGACTTATAAGTGGGATAACCACCTCCTAATGGATGTAAGACTGAATTGCCTGAAGAATATCTGGGCAGTATGGATATCCTCAGATATTTCATTGCTTTTATCTATAATAACGAAATAGATTGCCCAAATTAGACACCTATCGAAAAAATTTTATATTTTATTTTTTATATTATAAAAGACGACCCGGCAAAACGCCGGGTCGTCCCTTTGTATGAAGTTAGCATGTTTTAGTAATGGAAACTGGTTGCTCTACTACATTATTTACAGTTACCTCAACGGTGAGGGTATAGGTATAACCCTTGGTTACCCCTGCGGTTCCCTGCAGTCGAACATAGCCATAACCATCATCAGACCAAGACGCAATCTGGGAATTACCATGCATCAGTCTCATGGTAACCTCAATATGTTCTGATGTATTGTTGCCTACAACCATAACATAACAATTAGCTGTCGTGCCTTCAAAAGTGAGAGACGGTCTGATATTCAATACCCACGGAGTTGCAGATACGGTTAGAGGTATTGAAATCACAAGGATTATTGCCATAACCAATGCTATTTTTCTCATAAAACTCACCCCCTTTCTTTTTCTTTTACTATAATAAACGAAAAAGAGTGGCAAATTTAGACAAGTTCTAAAAAATTTTTATGAAATTTTTGTTACGGTTTCTGCCAGAGCAATCAATTCTGCTTGATTCATCCGCGCATATATTTCAAATAAGACACCATTGCGCTGATCCTGCCAAATAATCGCACTGTTTTCATTTTCCTTTTGCACAATATAAATATCTGCAGGGAGGGTATTTACGAAATCGCTATGATGTTCGCAATCCTCTGTCTTTACAAATAAATCGCTACTGCTTTTATCATAGGTATACGTGAACTGTAGAATGTTTCCCAAATCACTCATATACAAATACATTTTTCCACCCGGGATATCTTCTACCATCAGTTCCATATATCCCTCAGGGATTACGGAAAAATGATACTCATATTTTACTGGATCAATATTAGTATCTTCAGGATTCGTTTTATCACTTGAATAGTGCG
>SVLS01000017.1:3030-44856 GCA_015067835.1 Oscillospiraceae bacterium
GCTTCTTTCTGTAAACATCGATTGCTCTGTTTCTAACAATAGTAACGATGAAGCCCTTTGTTTTTAGACACACAGGTTCATTAATTTTTTTAATATTTTCCGCAATTTTCACAAATGCATAATGCACCGCATCCTCGGCATCCTGGGGATTGTTCAAAATGGCAAAGGCAACGCGGTACATATAATCCTTATACTGTGTATAAACGATTTCAAATTTTGACTTTTCTTCCGAGGTTTCGATCATCTGCAAGTAAATCAGCATATTATGACCCTCCGTGACATTTTCTCTTATTATACGACACGGCAAGTCATTCGTCAACAACTGACAAAAATCCCGCACCCGGGAACCCGGATGCGGGATTGACCTCAGTCAAATTGTGTCGGAATTTTTAGTGGCCGGATAAATCCATGGGGTTTGCATAAGGGTGCTCCGACTCGATGAAATAGATCATATAATACTGCTTGTTTTCGGCAAATGATGAATAAGAAAAACGAGGCTTTCTATGCTCCAAATGCCGCAGTTGGATTTCGTTGCCGCTTTGTTTTGCATAATTTACTTCTTCGTATTCATCGGAAAGCTGCTCAATGATCTGCCTGATTTCTTCTTCTGCGATGCCCTCAACCAGTACAGCGCCGAAGAATTGCACGCCGTTTCCGTTGCCATTTAGTTTTCCGTGCACGGATGCTCTGTCAAGAATTTGGGTTTTGGCACTGACGGCGGATTCCAGCTTCCACATCATTTGATTAAGCAAAGCGCCATTGTAGACCCCGCAAGAGGAGAAAACCATTGCGGTTACGATTAAAATGACGATTATGCATATCAGATTTCGTTTCATAAGTCATTCCTTTTTCACAGAGCATACAAGTAAGATGCCGCAACACAACTCACACAGCAGCCACATTATTGGAAGAATGAAAAGTATATCTTTGTCAATAGTGAAAAGCAGCACAATCGTGGAATAAAACAAAATGGTTGCTGTTGCAGAAAAGCAAAGCGCAGTAATGCGTCTTCCTTTGCATCTGGTATTTCGCTGCGACGAAATAGCGCACAGAGAAAGAAACAGGACAGCCGCAGTAATAATTCCAACTGCTGAAATAATGCTGAAAACAGTGAGTATACCCTTCTTCATCGCAAAAGCTAATGGCTCCATCTCAGGTGCGTAAAATGTCTGTTGCTCGATCACGGAGACCAGCAAAAGAATTCCCCACAGAATGAGATGCACCAGCGATGCGATGAACACAATTCGTTTCTTTTTCATATATTTTCCTCCATCAATAATGAGCTATTTCGGCACGACCGTCTTTTAAGCTCATAAGAAAATCATAGGTGTCAGGATATGATGCTTTAGTCTGACTGAGCGTCATACCGAGCTCCGACAACACCGTATTTTCGACAGTCGCATAGCTTAGATACGACTTAAAAATTGTGGCTCTATTACCGCTGCTCCCGGCAAGCGTTTGGTAATACGCGTTAATGGCAGTGATGGAGTTTGCACCTCCATCAATGTAACGGAAAAGATTTTCCGCATCAAGATCGGACATATAGTCATCATTGCCAAAGACAGTTGTTCCATTAGATTTTAATGTTGCATCTCCATACCAGCCTGCTAAATATGAAACAATTTCATCGTTATTTGTGGTGTAAATATTCGAAAGAATGCCATCTAAATGTAATGTATAGGCAAGGCGTGAAGCTAGCGAATATTGCATGTGGGCAAAATCGCTTGTTTGCGTATTCAAATGCTGCGAGTTCAAAGCAGAATTTAATTTGTTGTACGCAGCTTCGCTGTATTCAAGCGTATCAACAAAGTATGATTTTCTGTCATTTGGCGATGTTACCGAGCCTGCAACGTCATCCCAGGTGTTTATAGGCAAAATGCCAAAGTAGATAGTGGTGTCGTCATAACAAAACTCTGATAGTACTCGAGAAGCAACCCATGCCTTATATCTCTCTGATTCTGAACTGTAACAAGCATCAATTTTATCATACAAATTTCGAATCAGTAATGAAATATCTGACTCAAAGCCAAAAAAATTTGTCAACTCATAAGTATACCTGTCAACATACACTTTAAAAGTCGTCGTTCTGCCGGTTACTTTATGTGTCGCAGTATAAGTTGCAATTCCAATTTTTAGGCCGGTAAATTCATTTGCGGGCGGGGCAATGGATACGCAAGCGCTTGTGCCAGATGTAAGAACAAATGTAAAATCTGAAGGATTGGCCCATGCTGCGTCAAATGGAACTTCCTGAACAGAAGGCTTCTTGGACTGACCGATATTGACGATTAGATTATCAATCGAGAAGCCGCTTTCCAGTTCTCTAATCGTATATGACGAAGTAGTGCCATAGTAACTTGTTGGAGCCATTCTCCAGACAAAGCGTTCGTAGGTTGTGCCGCTATAAGAATCCGCGTTTGCCGTGGTGTATAAGTATATTCCGGAAGAATACAGGTAATTTCCACTGACAGTATTGCGAATCAGGCAGCCTCCCAATCTGGCAGATGAAACTGACCAGATACAGTTTTGCGGGATTGCGGCGTCACTTACAGTGGTAATAGTGACTGAAGAACTGGTGAGTGTGGCAGCCTCAGACAGGTACTTTGTAGGGTCATTGACCGAGCGGATCACATAACCGCCATTAACTTTCTGAGTCTGCCATTGGATTCGGTTGCCCAGAGAATTCAGCAAGCCGGATACGCCATTTGCTACTCCTGTTGTACTAAGCTGCAGGTACTTTCCTGTGCCGCGGTTATTTAAATAGTAGATATCATTTTCCAAATACTGGTAACCCGGCTCGGCATAGTTAATAGTTAGAGATGGGCGATTGGACTCTCGGTTATACGCACCAAAGGTGCGGTTGTTGACAGTACTTCCGTTTTCCACCGATGCAGCGACCTTAAAGATAATACCTTTGTTCGGATTATAGTTTCCGTCAATCCAGCCCTGGACCGCAGAAGTGATATCAAAGGAATACCAATGTTTGCTGGAAAATTCGTTGCCGATATACCAGGACAGGGTGTTTGTGGACAGGGGAGTGGAGATATAACTGTTAGGATTGGAATTGGCCCACGTGGCTGAATTGCCATTCCAAACATTGCCGGTAAATACATGGCAGGACACATCCAGGTAGTTGTCCTCGCACATAAGGTCGCGGACACGCACCGTTGCAGAAGTAATTGTGGCACCGGCGAGATTGCTTAAATCCAGACCGGGGAATCGCATCAGTGCTCTGGCAATACCTTCAGTAGAACGGCGGCCAATGTACAGGGAAGTGTGGTAACCGGTAAAATTGGTATTGGTGCTGATGGTAATGTCTTCGATTGCACCGGCTCCATTATCATTATAATTGATTTCCACCGTTGGATCAATACGGATCGGATAAATTGTTGCCGGATCTGCCAAATAATCTGCGTCCACTACGATATTCAGCAGATATTCCTGGTTTTCTACAATGGTCATAGCTTCAATATCACCAAAGGCATTGTTGCGTTCGTCGGCAGTGAAGATAATGATATCTCCAATGGATGCTTCAATGTTACCATCGTCATTCACGAGAAAGAAAGAACCTTCGATTTCTTCCAACGCTAAGCCGTTGGTAAGTAAGCGGAATGGGTACTCCGTTTGACCGGTATATTCGTTGATTACAATATCTTCCTTAAAGCCGGTATAGGTCAGGGAGTATTCCACAATCGTTTTTTCATCGTACCGATATGCTATGGTGTCTGTATCAATGCGTTGCGCAGTTGCAGTAGCTGCAATGTTGGTAGTGGACATAGTACTCGTACCGGGCTGAGCAGAGGAAAGTATGGGGATCAGTTGGATGTCCGTATCATTTCCGCTCAAAAAGATGCCGTCAGCGAAGTTGGTAGAGAATGTGGTTGTTGTAGCGTTGGCGGCAGTTTCAAAAGAACCTGAGTTTACTGCGCTATCGACAATATCCAGGCGGATGTCCTGAATGATTCCATTGTCATCTACATACTTAACGGGAAAATCAAAGGTGTACATCGTTTTGGTGCCGTCAATATTAAGAAAGATTACTTTGTTTAGGTCTGTGCCTTCATCTTCGTACAGTCGCGCGATATGGTTATTTGCGACAGCTTCTTCATAGTTGATGATTGCAGGAACAGTAGAAGCATCCAAGGTGCCGTAGATATCTTCCGCAGTTGCAGTTCCTGCGATGAAATCCACCAATGTAGGAGTCCTGCTTCCTTCCGTGGCTTCTTCAGTAACCGCAATGGCAGATACAGGCAGAAGTGCGATGCAGATGCTGAATATTAGCAGCACCGCCAGAGATCGACATGTTTTTTTCTTCATAATACTTGCTCCTTTGTTCTTTTGTTGTTGTGGAATCACTCCACAACATATATAACGAACCACACTGCCATATTTTGACACTGTATTTAAAAAATTAAAAAAGAGGAAGTTTTCCGGGAATTTTAAAGAGCTGTCTGTTTCGAAGGGAACCAGACAGCTCTTTTGCGTAATATTTATTGATCATCCACAAGGCGGGTTTTTCCCAAACGAACCTTGTGATAGTAGATTGCAGTAATAGCGCTGCACAGCAGCCAGCCGGCCGGATAGGCCATTGCAATGGGAATCTCCATATTGCAAATATGGGACATTGAGAACAGATAGATTTGCCGGAATCCGACGAAAGTGGAGAGCATAATAATCATACATGCCCGGGCATTTCCTGCGCCGCGAAGTGCGCCTGCATACACCTGATTGATACAGCAAAGCACATAGAAGGGAGTCAGCCACCGCAGGAAAAGGGAGGCATAGGAAACAACGGCGTCATTACTGTTAAAGACAGAGGCCAGCTCAGGAGCAAAGATAACCACCGGTATCATCAAAGAAACAGTGGTGACGATTGCAACCAATAGGGAAGCGCGCACGCCCTGCCGCGCCCGTTCCGGCTGATTTTTTCCCAGATTCTGCCCCACAAAGGTAGTGGCGGCCAGAGAAACCGACTGCATCGGAAGGAACAGAAGCTGATCAACCTTGGTATAGGTGGTCCAGCCGCCCATACAATTTGGTCCAAAGAAATTGATGTATGATTGCACAAAAACATTGGAGAAAGAGGTGATGGATAATTGCAAGGCCGCCGGGATTCCGACATAGAAAATCTTTTTCAGAATCTTCCAATGCATTCGCAATTCACTGACGGTGACCTTCACACAGCTGTCAGTGCGCATTAGGTTGAAGATAACCAAAAATGCGGAAACAGCCTGGGAAAGGATGGTTGCCAGGGCAACGCCTTCCACGCCCATATGAAGCACCAAAACAAAGAACAAATCCAGCACCGTGTTGAGTACAGCGCAAACCACCAGATAGTAGAAAGGACGGGTGGAGTCGCCTATTGCCCGGAGAATGCCGGAGCCGATGTTATACAGCATCAGACCGATAATGCCAGCAAAATAAATGGTCAAATAAGTCGTCGCTTCCGGAGTGACGGAGGCCGGCATATTCATCAGCTGCAGCATATAAGGAATCATAAAAATGCCCAGGCCGGTGAAAAGTACTGCAAGGCAAAGGGTCATCACCAGGGAAGTGTGGACAGCCTTTTTGACCTGCTCATGCTGCTGCGCGCCATAGAATTGGCTGATTACAACGCCGGCACCGGAGGACAGTCCCATAAAAAAGCCAATCAGCGTGTTGATGATAGGGGCTATGGTGCCAACAGCAGAGTACGCCTCATCGCTGACAAAATTACCAACGACCCAGGTGTCCACCGTGTTGTATAGCTGCTGAAACAGATTTCCCAGCAAAAGCGGCAACGCAAAGCTGATGATGTGCCGCATAATATTTCCTTGGGTCATATCCACGTCCTGACGGCGTTTCGTGGAACGAAGAGACAGACGGAATCCTGCCATTACAAAACCTTCTTTGTTAAAAAATTAAAACCAACTGGTGATAAAAATCTCCAGCCCGATGAAAATCAAGATTGCGCCGCCAACAATGCCGGCTTTTCCCGACAGGCAGCTGCCGGCTTTTTTGCCGATGACCAGTCCTGCCATACAGATGACAAAGGTGACAGCAGCAATGATAAGGGCGGAAACAAGAGCCATAGGGAAGTCGTATTCTGCAATGGTGAAACCCACAGACAGCGCATCGATTGAGGTGGCGACACCCTGCACCAGCAATGCGGCGATACCCAGCTTTGCAGGAACAACAGGACAGCTTTGGCTTTTGATACCCTCATAGAGCATTTTTCCACCGATATAACCCAGAAGAGCTAATGCGATCCAGGGAATCATTTCCTGGAAAAAGCTGAAAAACTGCACGATGGTATGGATACAAACCCAGCCAATCAAGGGCATTGCTCCCTGAAAAACAGAGAAAACACCCGCCACGGCGCACATTTTTCCACCGGACATTTTTGATTCCCGGATGCCGTTGGCCATGGAAACGGAAAAGGCATCCATCGCCAGTCCAACGCCCAGCAGCAAGCTGTTAAAGAAAAATGTAAAATTCCAATCCATAACCGTCCCCCAAGAGAAGTTAAAATAACAAGCATACAATAAAATCTTATCATAATTGCAGATGACTGTCAATTGGCCGTAGAGTTTTCTTGCTTTTTTGCCGGATGCCGTGTATAATAATCAAAAAGGTGGGATTTGTATGAACAAGTGGTTTCCTGAAATGAAAAAGAACCTTGGATTCGGCTGTATGCGTTTGAAGATGGCCGGCCAGGAGGTTGACTTGGACGAGTTTTCCCGGATGGTGGATGCTTTTCTGGAAAACGGCTTCAATTACTTCGATACAGCAAGAATGTACATTGACGGAAAAAGTGAATTGGCGCTGAAGGAATGCCTGACTTCCCGTCATCCCCGGGAAAGCTATGTGCTGACGGACAAGCTGTCCCCGGACTATTTTACCTGCCGGGAGGATATTGAGCCGCTTCTGGACAGTCAGCTGGCGGCCTGCGGTGTTGATTACTTTGATTTCTACCTGATGCACGCTCAAAGCTCCCGCAATTATGACAAGTATCGCAATGCCCAAGCCTACGAAGAAGCATTTCGACTGAAGAAGCTGGGAAAAGTGCGGCACGTTGGCTTGTCCTTCCACGATAATGCAGAATTTTTGGACAAAATTCTGACAGAAAACCCTGAAGTGGAAGTGGTGCAGCTGCAGTTTAACTATGTGGATTATGAGGATGACCGGATACAAAGCCGCCTGTGCTATGAGGTGTGCGTCAAGCATGGCAAACCGGTGATGGTAATGGAGCCGGTTCGGGGCGGTCAGCTGGTGAATATGCCTGATGTGGCAGGGAAAATACTGGATGAGCTCAAGGGTGGTTCCCGTGCCAGCTATGCGCTGCGCTTTGCCGCAGGCTTTCCCAACATTGTAATGGTGCTGTCCGGAATGGGCAGTATGGAAATGCTGGAAGACAATATGCGGACGATGAGCAGCCTCAGTCCTTTGAGCACAGAGGAATTGGCGGCACTGGAAAAGGTAGCGGCGATTTATCACGGAGAGGAGCAGATTCCCTGTACCGGCTGCCGCTATTGTGTGGATGGCTGTCCCCAGCAGATTCCGATTCCGGATATTTTTGCGGCTGCAAACCGGGAGAAAACAGAGGGGATTATTGCCGATTTTTCCAAGCTTTCCGGCGGCAAGGCTTCTGACTGCATTCGCTGCGGTCAATGTCAGGAAAGCTGTCCTCAGTTCTTGCCGATTTGCTCTCTTTTGCGAAAACTGGCTGAGAAATCCGCAGACTGAGCAGAATCAGGCGCTTTTTTAGCCGTGAGAGAAAGATGGCTGACACAGCGCATACAAGCAGCAGCAGAAAATTGATGAAATACATATTGATCCCCCCTTGCGCCATACTATGCAAAGTGGGGGAGGAGGGTATCGATGAAAATTGTAGTAAGTGCCTGTCTGTTGGGCGAAAACTGCAAATATAATGGCGGAAATAATCTTTGTCCCCCAGTCGTTGCCTATGCAGAGGGCAAGGAGGTTATCCCGGTCTGTCCGGAAAGGCTGGCCGGCTTGGGAATCCCCAGAACGCCGATAGAAATTGTGGATGGCGTCGTCCGGGATAAGCAGGGCAACAGCGTGGATGCGGCTCTGCGGGAGGCGGTTGAGAAAATCCTTGCGCAGCTGGAGAATCAGGAGATTGCATGTGTCATTCTCAAGTCACGCAGTCCTACCTGCGGTGTAAAGCAGGTGTATGACGGCACTTTTTCCGGCACTTTGGTGGACGGAATGGGCGTGCTGGCGGAAGCATTGCAGAAAAAGGGTTATCGGGTACTGGACGCGGAAGATTTTATCACAAACGGTGTGAATCCGTCACAAAAGGAGTGAAGCAGGATGGCAATGAAGTTGGACAATAAATTGGTGGTTGGCATCTCCTCCCGGGCGCTGTTTGATTTGGAATATGAAAACAGCATTTACGAGGAGCAAGGATTGCAGGCTTATCTGGAATACCAACGCAACCACGAACAGGATATTTTGAAGCCGGGAACAGCCTTTCCGCTGATTCGGGCTTTGCACAAGCTGAATGATGGAGACGAGCAGATTGTCGAAATCATCATTATGTCGAAAAACAGCGCGGATACCAGCTTGCGTATTTTTAACTCCATTCAGCACTATGGACTGGACATCAGCCGAGCGGCTCTGGTGGGAGGGAATAAGATTGCCCCCTATCTCAGCGCCTTTCATACAGGGCTGTTCCTGTCTGCCAATGAAGAGGATGTGCAGGAGGCAATTGACGCAGGTGTGGCGGCTGGTTTGATTTGCTCCCACAATGAGCTGGAGATTCAGCCGGATGAAGCCATTGACCAAATAAGGATTGCCTTTGACGGAGATGCGGTTCTCTTTTCCGACGAATCGGAAAAGATTTTCAAAGCCAAGGGCTTGGAAGCCTTTGAAGAGCACGAGCGCCTCAATGCCCGTATGCCCTTGTCGGCAGGACCCTTCGCCAAGCTGCTGACAACCATTTCCCGGGTACAGAAAAAGTTCCCGACGGACAATATGCCCATCCGCACCGCTTTGGTAACTGCCAGAAATGCGCCTGCTCACGAGCGGGTTATTCGTACCTTAATGGCGTGGGGCGTCCGTATTGACGAGGCCTTTTTTCTGGGCGGTGTTCAAAAGAGCGATTTTTTGAAAGCCTTTGGTGCCCATATCTTCTTTGACGACCAGGCTGTGCATACAGAGCCTGCATCCAAGCTGGTGCCCTCTGCACGTGTGCCCTATAAAACGGAATAAAAAGCAAGTGCCTGCCGTTTGGCAGGCACTTTTTAAGAACAAAAAGAAATGACCCTCGACTGCACATCCTTCTGATTACAGCAGCCAAGGGTCATTTCTGTTCATTCTTAGTATCTAACATCATTGGTTAACCTCTCTTTCTGCAGATTTGATGCTCCCTTCACCGTTTTCGAAATACCTTCCAATCCACATCTACTACCCAGTTCTCTAAGCGAGAAGAACTTTTGTGTTGGAACATTTCCCTTGTATAAGAAGGTGCATCAGCTCGGCGTTCTTACAGATTCTTTTCAATGCATCCGTAACAGTTCTCGAATTCTTTACGAGAGTGAGTCTTACAATCTATATCCTTATTTAGTTCAAAATTGCTTTTTTAACTGTTTATGGAATTCGTTGTTACGTACCTTACTTCGCATTTGCGATCTTCATTGCTGAAATGAACTGTTTTCAGTTGCATCCCAAAAATCTGTTGCCGAAGGGGCTTTCTTACCTGTACATTGGTATCACCCTTTCTGACTATAAAATAACACAAATTTGGAGTAAATACAAGATGGAATGATTCATAAATATAGCGGCTTCCATTCGTATAAAACATAGAAAATAACTGTGGTTTTGCAATTCCTGTTGACAATTCTTGGCACGCTATGTTATATTAAATATGTTAGGGCTTTGGAAGGCGATTCCACAGCCTGATTCTTGTATTTTGGAGGAGATGGCTGTGGATAAATTTTTAATGGCGCTTCCGACAATCATCCTGATTGCTGCAACGGTGGAGGGGCTGGTTGAACCCTTTTTTAAAAAAATGACCACAGTTTTGATTTTTAACCTTTTGGGGAATGCCCTGGTGGGCATTAACTATTTTGTCCCGTATTTGGTGGGATTAAAGGAGGAGGTTACCGGCATTAGCGGCGCCATTACCTGCGGCATTGCGATTTTGTGCCTGTGTGTCAATTATTGCTTCACCTCTCGAAACAAGAAAATTCCTTTGTGGGTAATCGCGATTCACGCGGTTGTCTTCCTGGGCGCCAATTTGGTAACCTTTGCAAATTGGTATGATATTTTTGCAATGGTAGCGGCGCTGTTGTTTGTGCTGAGCATTGCGCAGGATTCCACCAAGTATTACAGACTGCTGTACATTTCCAACTCTCTGGTGTGGATTATCTATGACGTCCTGGCAGGCGCTTGGGAGAACCTGGCAACCCACTCGGTCTTGTTTGTGGCAATTTTTATTTCCATCCTGATTCGGGACGGGAAAAAGGCGAAGAAAGAAAAGGAGCAAGCACTTTAAGTGCTTGCTTTTTTATTTTGCATGTTTATCAGGGACTCTCCCACGGCCTAAAAATATGCCACTGGCATATTTTCTTAACGGCCTTTCAAGTCCGTCCATCCCTTACATACCAAAAGGAACACCACCCGTATGGGTGGAATTTCGTTATATCGGTCTCAATTTTCATCCACATTCCTGCGGAATGCGTCTGGAAATTGAGGGACTCTCCCACGGCCTAAAAATATGCCACTGGCATATTTTCTTAACGGCCTTTCGAGTCCATCCATCCCTTACATACCAAAAGGAACACCACCCATACGGGTGGTGTTCCTTTTGGTGCGAGAGATGGGACTCGAACCCACACGGCGTAACCACACGCACCTCAAACGTGCTTGTCTACCATTCCAACACTCTCGCAAGTGCCTATGTATTATAACCGCCATCCTATTTTTTGTCAATAGTTTTTTGCTCAATATCTTGGAAAGCCGGATGCAAAAAGCATCCGGCTTACGCTGTATTATTTAAGATCCAGATCCTCGTTGGAAACCACCTTGATGCCGGTGCCTTCCAACGCCCTTGTGAAGGCAGCTTCGTCAGAGATTCGCAGAACCATATAGGCGGTATCATTGCGGTGGGTGAAGAGGGAGTACATATACTCCACATCCACGTGATTCTTTGCCAAAATCGCAAGCAGCTCTGCAAGACCTGCCGGACGGTCAGGAACTTCCACAGCCCAGACGGGCGTCATAGACAGGATAGTTCCGTGCTGCAGAAGAATGGAGCTTGCCTTTTGCACATCGTCAACGATCATACGAGCCAGACCGTAGTCTGCCGTTTCTGCGATGGAGATGGCGCGGATATCCACATGCTCAGCTGCCAAAAGCTGCGTCAGCTCTGCCAACTGGCCGGTGCGATTTTCAAGAAATACAGAAATTTGATGAATGCTCATGCCTTACCTCCTTAGATCTTACGATTGTCGATAATACGGACGGCTTTGCCCTCACTTCTTGCGATGGACTTGGGAGCTACCAGCTTGACCTTGGCCATAATGCCAAGCATTGCTTTCAGTGCAGCGACCAGGTCTTTTTCCTGCTTGGTGATGTCTGCAAGGGAATCAGAGAACATCTCAGGAGCCATTTCCACCATAATTTCCAGCGTGTCGGAGTGATTCACGCGATCCACGATAATCTGATAGTTGGCGGGATATCCCTGCTGCATCAAAACAGTCTCAATTTGAGAGGGGAACACATTCACACCACGGATGATCAGCATATCATCGCTGCGGCCCATAGGCTTGGACATCTTCACGTGGGTACGACCGCAGGAGCACTTCTTGCGGCTCAGCACACAAATATCCTTGGTACGGTAGCGTAGCAGGGGGAAGGCTTCCTTGGTGATGGCGGTGAATACCAATTCGCCCTTAGAGCCTTCGGGAAGCACATCACCGGTATCAGGATCAATGATTTCGGCAATGAAATGGTCCTCGTTGATGTGCATACCGGTTTGCTCAGAGCATTCAAAAGCAACGCCCGGACCGGAGGTTTCTGTCAGGCCGTAGATGTCATAAGCCTTGATACCCAGCTTATTCTCAATGTCATGGCGCATATCCTCGGACCAAGCTTCTGCGCCAAAAATACCTGCCTTCAGCTTGATTTGGCTGCGTAAACCCTGTTCTTCAATGCTTTCTGCCAGATATGCGGCATAGGAAGGGGTACAGCACAGGATGGTGCTTCCCAAATCACACATAAACTGAAGCTGCCGCTCAGTATTGCCGGAGGACATTGGAAGCGTCAGACAGCCTACTTTATGAGAACCACCGTGCAGACCGGCTCCGCCGGTAAAAAGGCCATAGCCGTAAGCTACGTGCACAACATCTTCCTTGGTGCCGCCGGCGGCAACAATGGCACGGGCGCAGCAGTCTTCCCACAGGTCAACATCATGCTGCGTATAAAATGCCATTACACGCTTTCCGGTGGTGCCGGAGGTGGAATGAATCCGCACACATTCTGAAAGGGGCTTGCCCACCAAACCGGAAGGATAAGCTTCACGCAGGTCATCCTTGGTGAGGAAGGGCAGCTTGTGCAGGTCATCAATGCTCTGAATATCTTCAGGTGTAACGCCCTTTTCTTCCATTTTCTTGCGGTAGTAGGGGACATTATCCCACACATGGCGCACCTGCTTTAACAGGCGCTCATTCTGCCATGCAACAATTTGCTCCCGGGATGCAGTTTCAATCTCGGGCTGATAATAATTAGCCATATCCCGATCCTCCTTAGGCATCTCTTCCTAATTGGAAAGCTTTTTTGTTCAGTTCAAGGAACTTTGCAGGAACACTTTGTGCGATGGCTTCCAGCCACTCGTCCAAAGTAAAATCGAAATTCTTGGATAAGTGACCCATCAGGACGATATTTACTGCCTTGGCAGAGCCTGCCTGCTCGGCAAGGGTGAGGGCGTCAAAGGCGTCCACATCCAGATTGGCGGCTTGCATCTTCTGAATCAAATCCTGAGGATATTCTGCCGCGCCGATGATGACAGGCATAGGGTTAATCTGCTGGATGTTAGTAATGATTTTGCCGTTGGGCTTCAGATATTCCGTCCAACGGGCAGCTTCCAACAGCTCAAAGGAGACAATGAAATCTGCCTCGCCTTTGTCGATAATGGGGGAGTAGACCTTATCGCCAAAACGAACATAGGTGACAACGCTGCCGCCACGCTGGCTCATACCGTGAACCTCGGATACCTTGATGTCATAGCCGCGGCTGAGCAGGAGTCTGCCCAGCAATTTGGAGGCCAAAAGACTGCCCTGACCGCCAACGCCTACAATCATAATATTTTTCGTTTCCATCCTTACACCTCCGTCAATGCACCAAATTTACAAAGCTGCTCGCAAACACCGCAGCCGACACATTGGGTGCTATCCACTTTTGCCTTGCCGTCAATGATACTGATGGCAGGACAGCCAATTTTCATACAGGACTTACAGCCAACGCACTTTTCGGTATCTACCTGCAAAGGCGCTTTGTGCTTCACATATTTCAGCAAAGCACAGGGACGGCGGGAAATGATAACGGAAGGCTCGTTTGCGGCCAGCTCTTCCTTGATAACAGCATCACATTGTGCCAAATCATAGGGATCAACTACCTGAACACGGCGAATGCCCACGGCGTGGCAAAGGGTTTCCAAATCGATTTTGGCGCAGGGGTCACCCTTGAGATTAAAGCCGGTGGTGGGATTCTGCTGATGACCGGTCATACCGGTGATGGAGTTGTCCACGATAATGACGGTGGAATTGGACTCATTATAGGCCATATTCACCAGACCGGTGATGCCGGAGTGCATAAAGGTGGAATCACCAATGACGGCAACGGTCTTGTTGTCAGAAGCACCGTTTTGGGACTTGTTAAAGCCGTGCGTACCGGAAACGGAGGCGCCCATACAAATAACGGTATCTACTGCCTGTAGAGGCGCAACAGCGCCCAATGTATAGCAGCCGATGTCGCCAATAACCGTCAGCTTATTCTTTTTCAGCGTATAGAACAAGCCTCTGTGGGGACAGCCGGCGCACATCACAGGAGGACGGGCGGGAATCTGGGCATCCAGCGCAGTGCCGGAGGATTTGATAACTTCCATTGCATCTGCGATTTTGTTTTGACTCAATTCGTCGATACAGGAGAACAGATTCTTGCCCTCACAGGCAAGTCCCAGATTTCTACAGTGAGCTTCGATAAAGCTGTCCAACTCTTCAACCACCACCAGCTTTTCGACGGAAGCGGCGAAGCTGCGGATTTTCTCCTCCGGCATCGGCCAAATCATACCCAGCTTCAGCACAGGATATTGATTACCAAAGACCTCTTTCACATACTGATAGGAGGTGGAGGAGGTGATGAAGCCGATGGCATTGCAGGAGCCTGCTTCGATACGGTTGATGTCAGCAGTCTCTGCATATTGCACCAAGGCACGGGTTCTTTCCTCCACAACGGGGTGGCGGCGCTTGGCATTTCCGGGCATCATCACATATTTTGGAATGTCCTTTTGATATTCCTTGGTGACTTCCATACGTTCACCCAGCTCCACAACGCTTTGAGAGTGGGAAACACGGGTGCACATTTTCAGCAGAACCGGGGTATCAAACTGCTCGGACAGTTCATAAGCAAGCTTAGTAAAGGCAAGGGCTTCAGCGGAGTCGGACGGCTCCAGCATCGGGATTTTAGAAGCCCGGGCATAGTGCCGGGAATCCTGCTCGTTCTGAGATGAGTGCATACCCGCATCATCTGCAACACCGATGACCATACCGGCATTGACACCGGTGTAGGAAATGGTAAAAAGTGGGTCAGCCGCAACATTCAAGCCAACATGCTTCATACCGCAGAAGCTGCGCCGGCCGGCAACGGATGCGCCAAAAGCGGATTCCATCGCAACCTTTTCGTTGGGCGCCCATTCTGCGTATACTTCCGGATACTTTGCGATTGCTTCCGTGATTTCTGTGCTCGGCGTGCCGGGATAGCTGGACACGAACTGACAGCCGCCTTCATAAAGTCCACGGGCAACCGCTTCATTGCCTAAAATCAACTGTTTCATTTTTCTTCCTCCTTGGTTTTACGGTAGCAGGAAAATACCTGCTCAACATGCTCTTTTTTCGGTGGCTTGGAAAGTAAACTCACAATCGGGACAATCACAAGTCCGGCGAGCATACAAAATGCACCGGCGTTGATGGGAGATTGCAGCAGGGGAGGGAAAATGGATTTAAAGAACATATTTGCCAGCATAAACAGGCAGGAAAATCCAAAGCAGACCCAGACGGAAAGGGAACTGACCCGTTTCCAGTACAAGCCGTAAAGGAACGGTGCCAGGAATGCACCGGCCAGCGCACCCCAACTGATGCCCATCAGCTGCGCAATAAAGGTAACATTTGATTTGTGTTGCACAATGGCGATTACAACAGAAATGGCAATAAAGATGGCAATGAGAATGCGGATAATCAAAAGCTGCTTTTTTTCGTTGAGATCCTTGACCACCGTGCCTTTGATAAAGTCCAAGGTTAAGGTAGAACTGGAGGCCATAACCAAAGAGGAAAGTGTGGACATAGAAGCGGACAAAACAAGAACGATTACAACGCCAATCAAGAACGGCGAAAGATCTGACAACATAGTTGGGATGATGGAGTCATAGCCATTGGCAGCAAGGTCAATCTTGTCAGAGAAAAGGCGTCCAAAGCCGCCGAGGAAATAGCATCCGCCGGCAACCACAAGGGCAAAAACCGTGGAGATAATCATACCCTTTTTAATGGCTTTTTCACTTTTGATCGCATAGAATTTCTGTACCATTTGAGGTAAGCCCCAAGTGCCCAGGCTGGTCAAAAGCACCACACCGAACAAACTCAGCGGCTCCGGACCAAACAGGGAGGTAAAGGCACCGGGCTGGTCAGAAACAGCCGGGTCTGTTACCTGATGCAGGTTCTCCACAGCCTGTGACAAACCGCCCTGATTGTTCAAAACAGCAACAATCACAGCAACGATTCCCACCAGCATAATCAGACCTTGGATAAAGTCGTTAATTGCAGTTGCCATATAGCCGCCGACGATGACATACACCGCGGTCAGCACAGCCATTGCAATCACGCACACGGAATAGTCAATATTAAATGCCATTCCAAACAGACGGCTCAAACCGTTGTACAAGGATGCTGTATAGGGGATAAGAAAAATGAAAATGATGACAGAGGCGGCCAGCTTCAGGTTCTTGTTGTCAAAACGACCTTCAAAAAACTGGGGCATTGTGGCGCTGTTTAAATGCTGTGTCATCACCCGGGTACGTCGCCCCAGAATCGCCCAGGCCAGCAACGAGCCAATGATGGCGTTTCCGACACCGGCCCAGGTGGAGGCAATACCGTATTTCCAACCGAACTGACCGGCATAGCCTACAAAGACCACAGCGGAAAAATAGGAAGTTCCGTATGCAAAAGCAGTCAGCCAGGGGCCAACATTTCTGCCGCCTAATACAAAACCATCCACATTGGTGGAATGCTTGCGGCAGTATAAGCCAACGCCAATCATTGTGCCGAAGAAGATAGCAAGCATAATAATTTTAATTGCTAGATCCATAAAGACAAGCTCCTTTCAATGAAAACGGGGCATTAGCCGGTGATTTGAACTTCAACCAATCGACCGTGACAGTACTTTTCGCGAAGCACCGGCTTTTCGATTTTGCCAGTGGGATTACGAGGAACAGTGTCAAAGAAAATCTTGCGGGGGCGCTTATAGCGGGGGAGGGACAGACAGAAATCATTGATTTCTGACTCTGTGCAGCTTTCGCCTTCCTTCAGCTCAATGATGGCAGCGGTGATTTCACCGAGACGGGCATCAGGAAGTCCAATGACGGCGACATCCTTGATTTTGTCATTGGTACGAAGGAAATCCTCAATTTGAACAGGATAAATGTTCTCGCCGCCGGAAATGACAACATCCTTCTTGCGGTCAACCAGATAGATGAAGCCGTCCTCATCCTCCTTAGCCATATCACCGGTGAAGAGCCATTCGCCCTTCAACACTTCGGCAGTTGCCTCCGGGTTTTTGTAGTAACAGGTCATCACACCGTCACCCTTGACAATCAGCTCACCCACTTCTCCGCGGGGAACGGGATTGCCTTGCTCGTCCACGATTTTAGCTTCCCAGCCAAAGCCGGGCTTGCCGATGGCGCCGACCTTATGGATGTTTTCCACACCCAGATGGACACAGCCAGGACCGATGGATTCCGAAAGACCGTAGTTGGTATCATACTGGTGATGGGGGAAGACACTCACCCAGCGGCGAATCAGGCTGGGAGGAACGGGTTGTGCGCCTACATGCATCAATCGCCACTGATCCAGACGGTAGCGGCTTAAATCCACGCGCTGAGAGCTGATGGCATCCAGCAAATCCTGCGCCCAGGGTACCAGCAGCCAGACAATTGTACATTGCTCCTCTGTTACCGCACGCAAAATCCACTCCGGCTTTACGCCACGCAAAAGGACGGCCTTGGAGCCGGACAGCAGAGAGCCGAACCAGTGCATTTTTGCACCGGTGTGGTAAAGGGGAGGAATGCACAGGAAAACATCGTTTCTGCTTTGGCTGTGGTGATTCTGCTCCGTTACGCAGGAATGATACAGCGCACGATGCTTATGTAAAATGGCCTTTGGAAAGCCGGTGGTTCCGGAGGAAAAATAGATGGCGGCATCGTCATCTGCTGTTAATGCCACAGGAGGCGCGCTGGAGGAGCAATAGCTCATTAAGGAAATGCAATCCTCGGCATAAGAAGGTCCATTCTGACCGACGAAGAACAGCATTTTGACTGCAGGAATCTCGTCAGCAATGGCATCCATCCGGCTGATAAACTCCGGCCCGAATACCAAAACCTCAACATCTGCCAAATCCAGACAGTATTTGATTTCATCGCTGGCATAGCGGAAGTTCATCGGAACAGCGACACAGCCGGCCTTTAAGATACCAAAATAGAGAGGAAGCCACTCCAGACAGTTCATCAGAAGAATGCCGACCTTTGTGCCTTTTTGCACACCGCGGCTTAACAGCAGATTGGAGAACCGATTTGCCTTCCGGTCAAAATCCTTCCAGGTCAGCTCGCGACGGTAGGGTGCATCCTGTGCGGCGCTTTCAATTAAATTAAACTCCCACCAGGTTTCAGCTCTGTCCCGTTCCTCGGAAGGGTTGATTTCCACCAGACTGACCTCCTGGCCATACAGGCGGGCATTCCGCTCCAATAAATCCGTAATAATCATAAGGTTACTCCTCCTTTGTTACATAAAAGAAAAATCCTCTGCTTTCAAAGCAGAGGACAAGAAAATCCTGTGGTACCACCTCAATTTACCGCATAAGCGGCCTCGTAGCGCCTGCCGGGCGCTGATGCTGTATCGGGCATTCCCGTCTTCGCCTACTGATTTCAGCAAAGCCGCTCCGAAAGGTATTCCATACTCCGACCCACGCTGCCTTGCACCACCGGCAGTTCTCTGAGCGAGTCTGTGAATATGTACTGGTTTTCATCATCGCGTTTTGGTATAAATTTGGTATTATTTTAGCATTTTATGCCTGACAAGTCAACAGGAAATCACAAAAAATCACCGCCGGTTTTACAAGAAAAATCAGAATTTGTAAATCTAGTGCTGAAAACGCAAAAATGCATTGCAATGTCAGTTCCGTTTTGGTATAATATGGGCACAAATGTTTTATTTGCGGAGGTTTGAAATGACAAACAGTAAAAATGCCCCCCGGGTGGGATTTGTGACCTTTGGCGAAATCAACACTCCCTTTGAGCGACTGCAAAAAAAGCACGATGAAGCATTGTGTGTTTTGAAGCAGATGCGTGCTGAGATTCTGGATGCCGGCATCGTGATTGACGACAGCGCCTATGAGACAGCTGATGCGGCAATCGCCAAGCTGAAGACCGATGAAATTGACTGTTTGCTGGTATGTGTGGCCGGTTGGGTTCCTACCCATGCAGTCATTCGTGTAACGGATTGCTTCCGCCACATTCCGATGCTTCTGTGGGGGCTTTGCGGCTGGCGTGAAAACGGTCGGCTGATTACCACAGCGGACCAGGCGGGGACGACAGCGATTCGTCCTGCATTTGAGGCGCTGCACTACACGTTCAAGTATGTGTACAGCGTCATTGATAAGCCTGCACCTGTGGAAAAGCTTCAGGCATATTTTGATGCGTGCTATGCGGCGCGGAAATTGCGCAGCGCCAGAGTGGGCACAATGGGCTATCGGGATATGCTTCTGTACGGTACGCAATATGAAGGGAATTCTATGCGTGGCCAAATCGGCGTAGAGGTCGAGCCCTATGAAATGCTGGAAATGGTTCGTACTTTGGACACGCTGGACAAGGAACAGGTAGCGCAGGGTATTCAGTTTGTGAAGGACAACTGGGTGTTCAAGAAGCCTTGTGATGATGCTGTGATTGAACAGGGCGTGAAATATGCCCTGTCGATTTTGAAGAAGATCAATGAGCGTGGCTGGGAAGCCATCACACTGATTGACGTGGATGGTATGAAGAAGCTGGAAGGCTTTCCTCCGGCAATGGTCTTTATGCTGCTGGAGCACTATTGCGGTATTTTGACTGTTCCTGAGAATGATGTTATGGGCGCGGTCACACAGCTGATGATGAAATATATTACCGGACAGACCGTACCGTATCTGGAATACTACGAGTTCTTTGAAAACAGTATGCTCATTGGCGTGCCGGATTTTGTGCCGAAGTCAGCCACGGATGGAGAGGTAACGGTTTTGCCGGCAGCCTTCGGTTTGCTTAATGCTTCCTTGCTAAATGTGTCTAAAGTCAAGACCGGACTTGTAACCTGTGCCCGTCTGGTATATCTGGACGGTACATATAAGATGCACGTGTATACTGCTGAGGCGAAAAATCCCCCGGCATGGAATGAATATGGCTGGGATGACCCGGCTCCTCAGCTGCCGAGCCTGGAGGTATTCCCCACATCCTGCACAGTAGAGGAATTTGCGCAGAAGGTTTCCAGCCAGCATGTAATTGTGGCGTACGGTGATCATACTGCTGCTTTGAAGGATTTGTGTCAACTATTAAATGTGGAAATGGTGATGTAAATGGAAAAGTATTATATTGGTGTTGATTTGGGAAGTACCAACATCAAAACTGCGCTGTATAATTCCCAATTTCAGATGGTCAGCAGCCTGAGCCATCCGGTTGTGTATGAACGCGAAGGCGGCGTGGTAGAGTTTGATGCCTGGGATTATTGCAGAAATCTGTCCCGGATGCTGGCGCAGCTGATGAAGGGAATGGAAGGCAATGCATTGCGTGAGATTTCCTTTACCGGTCAGGCAGAATCCCTGGTGTGCGTGGGTGCGGACGGAAAGCCCTTGATGAACGCGATTTCCTGGATGGATGAGCGTTCCACGCAAGAGTGCGAAGTGCTGTCCAAGATTTTTACGGATGAGGATGTGCGTAAGGTAACAGGTCAGATGACCATTTGTCCCACCTGGCCGGCTACGAAGATTTTGTGGCTGAAATCCCATCGCCCGGATGTTTATCAAAATACTGCCACCTTTATGCACCTGAAGGATTATGTGGTGTTCTATTTGACCGGCAAAAAGCTGGCAGATATGTCCATTGCCACCTTCAGCCTGTATTTTGACATTTATCGCAAGTGCTACTGGCAGGATATGCTGAAGGCAATCGGCATTGACGAAAGCCGCTTGCCTGCTTTGGTAGAGCCCTGCTCTGAAGCAGGTACACTTCTGCCGGAGGTAGCAGCTGAAATTGGTGCCGGTGACCAAACGGTGGTGAATGTTGGTACATTGGATCATTTTGCAGCGATGGTGGGAACAGGCAACATTGCCCCCGGCAACATCAACCTGTCCATGGGTACGGTAATGGTGCTGGCGACGATGGCGCCCACCCGGGATAAGCTGGGGGACACCGTGGCGGTTCACTATGGCTTTTTGCCGAATACTTATGTGCTTCTTCCTGTAGCAGCCAGTGGCGGTGTCAGTTTGGAATGGTTCCGCCGTACCTGTATGCCTCAGGTGGATTATGGCGAGCTGAATCAGGTGCTGGCACAGCGCAAAGACTGTGGTAAGCTTCTGTTTTTGCCCTATCTGGTTGGTACCAATGCACCGGATTTTGATACGGATGCTACCGGTGTATTCTGGGGTCTTCGCCAGAGCCACGATGCCTTTGATATGGCAAGAGCAGTTATGGAGGGCGTTGCATTCCTGATTCGCAAGAATTCCCAGTCTCTGAAGGATAGCAACATTCCCTGTGAAAATATCGTGGCAGTGGGTGGCGGCACAAAGAGTGCCCTTTGGTGTCAGATGTGGGCAGATGCAACGTCAATTCCTGTACGCATCCCTCAGGAGCAGGAAGCTGCTTGCCTGGGAGCCGCAATGATTGGCGCTGTGGCAGATGGACTGTTTGCGAATTATACAGCAGCTGTTGAAAAGTGCGTGGCAATCAAGGCGGAGTATCTGCCGCAACCGTCAGAATACTACGATGGAAAATACGAAAAATTCTGCACCTTATATGATGCAACAATAGGAATCAACAGATAAAAGGAGACGAAATCATGAGTGTTGATATGACAAAATGGCAGGAAATTGCCAAGCAAAACATTCACAACCGCCCGGCAGGTCAGGGCCGTTTGGCCGGCAAGATCACCATCGTAACCGGTGCGGCACAGGGCTTTGGCAAGGGTATTGCTGAGGAACTGTATAAAGAAGGTGCAACCGTTATTATTGCGGATATGAATCAGCCCCTGGCAGAGGAAGTAGCCGCTGAAATGGGTGAACGTGCCTGCGCCATTGCGGTAAATGTGTCCGATGAAGAAAGCATTGCCAATCTGGTTGGTCAGACCGTTGAAAAGTTTGGCGGACTGGATTTGATGGTGGCAAATGCCGGTGTTGTCCGCTCCGGACCCATTGCCCAGATGGAGAAGAAGGATTTCGATTTCGTTACGGCTATCAATTACACCGGTTTGTTCCTCACCTGTAAATATGCCGCTATCATTATGCAGGCACAGCACGAGGCAGACCCTACCGCAATGTTTGACATTATTGCAATGTCCTCCAAATCCGGTCTGGAAGGCTCCAACAAGAACTTCGCCTATGCAGGCTCAAAGTTTGGTGCCATCGGTCTGGTTCAGTCCTGGGCGCTGGAGCTTTGCGCCTATAATATCAAGGTGAATGCCATTTGCCCCGGCAACTTCCTGGACGGTCCTCTGTGGAGCGACCCTGTTCGTGGCCTGTTTGTTCAGTATTTGCAGGCGGGCAAGGTGCCCGGCGCCAAGACGGTGGAGGATGTGCGCCGTTTCTATGAAGCAAAGGTTCCCATGAACCGTGGCTGCCTGCCGTTGGATGTTGCCCGCGCTGTGATGTACTGCGTGGAGCAGCAATATGAAACCGGTCAGGCCATCCCTGTTACCGGCGGACAGGTTATGCTGAACTGAGGTGGAAAAATGATTGATATTGCCATTCTCAATAAGCTCAATGCGCCTACGAAGGAAGAGCGCCTTGCCAACCTTGCACAGGTTCTGAAAGAGACAACCTTTCCTCCTATGGTGGAGCAGTACATTAACAATCACATTCATACCACTTACTCGTTTTCTCCTTATTCACCCACTGCGGCAGTCTACGCCGCCAGAATGGAAGGGCTGTGCACAGCCGGCATCATTGATCATGATTCCATTTCCGGTGCGGAAGAATTCCTGGAGGCTGCAAAGCTGGTGGGAATGCCGGTGACCATTGGTATGGAAGCAAGAGTTTCCATGGCAGGGACCCGTTTGGACGGTCGGCGCACCAACAACCCTGACCAGGTGGGCGTCAGCTATATGACGATTCAAGGTGTACCTCACGATAAAATCAGTGTGTTGACAGAATTCTTCCGCCCCTATCAGGCGGCGCGGCATCTTAGAAACCGCCAGATGATTGAGAAAATCAATGCGCTGCTGCCCGGCATTACATTGGATTATGACAAGGATGTTTTGCCCCTATCTATGGCTGCGGAAAACGGTGGTGTTACGGAGCGCCATTTGATGTATGCTCTTGCAATCAAGCTGGTAGCGCAGGTAGGCAAGGGACAGCCTATGGTTGATAAGCTGACAGCAATGGGCATTGCTCTGTCTGAAAAGCAAACCGCACAAATGCTGGACACCGAATATCCCTTCTACGAATATGATTTGCTGGGCATTCTGAAAAGTGCCTTCGTTCCCCAGATTTTCATTGACGCAACCGAGGAGTGCCCCAAGCTTGCCGATATGGTTAAGCTGTGCAAGGATGTGGATGCATACCTATGCTATGCCTATTTGGGTGATGTGGGGAATAGCGTAACCGGAGACAAAAAGGCACAGAAATTCGAGGATGACTACCTGGAAGATGTGTTTGAATGCCTGAAGGAAGAGGGCGTAACCTCCGTGACCTATATGCCTACCCGGAATACGCAGCAGCAGCTGGAGCGGCTGCGTGGCCTGTGTGACCAGTACGGGATGTTCCAGATTTCCGGCGAGGACATTAACTCTCCCCGGCAGAGCTTTATCATCCGTGCAATGGAAAATCCCATGTTCCAGAATTTGATTGATGCAACCTGGAAGCTGATTGAACACGAAAATCAATAAGTTATTTATAAAAAAGGCAGCCCCAACCGTTTGGTTGGGGCTGTGTTATATTGTGAATCAGATCACTCTTCTTGCGCCGATATAGCGGCTGGTCCAATAAGAATTATTCAGATTTGCGATGATGACACCCTTGCTGGTGGAAGCGTGGATAAACTGGTTGCTTCCCAGGTAAATTCCAAGATGGGAGACCCCGCTGCCGCTGGTATTGAAGAACACCAAGTCCCCGGGGATGAGGTTCGCTCTGGAAACAGATGTACCAACCTTATATTGATCTCTGCTGACACGAGGCAGGGTAATGCCGTGAGCCTTGAATACATACTGGACATATCCGCTGCAATCAAAGCCATTTGGCGTTGTACCGCCCCACAAATAGGGAACACCAATATATTTCTTGGCAGTTGTAATGATTTGAGATGCCAAATTCGGCTTGACGGTGCCGTTGAGCGCCTCGGGACTGGGTTTCAGCCCTGTGGATTTGCCTCCCACAAAGAAAAGAGGAGTCTTGGAAGAGTCCTGGTTTTCATAAGGAATTTCCGTCAAATCCACATAGTCGCTGCGGATATAACCAATATGGTTTTCAAAGATTACCTTAAACCATTTGTTGTTGATTCCGATGATGTAGGCTTTATCACCGATGTCAGCCGAGGTCAAAATGGAATGGCTTGTGCTGGGGCCACTGCGCACCTTCACATTATTTCCATTGACGCTGCCATAACCCAATTCGGCGTCTTCCCGCGTAGTGTAGCGCAAATAGTCTTGGTGCATATAGCCAATCTGGAGATTATAATTGACCTTGTACCAGCTGCCGGATTTTCCCAGCACTACAACCACTTCATTTCTGGCTGCGAAGTCCAGTGTTTTACTGCTGGTGGATGCGCTGCTTCGCAAACGCAAAGAAGATGCATTTACAAATGCAATACCGTTTTTCAAATACCGCCCGGTAGCGTTTGCCGCCTGTGCGGTGATACCGGTAAAAATAAAAATCGCCAGCAAAAGGCTGGCGATTCGACGAGTGAATTTCATACTTTGCCCTCCGTTTTACGAGAAAATGTTATTTGCCTGCCAGAGCACGCTCCAGCCACACACAGCCAAAATCCAACGCTGTGTACAGGCCGTCCTTTTCGCCTTTCTTCACGATCCGGTCACGGCTCTTCGCCGCGGGGTCTGTGAGTTGAAGCTGAACAGAAACCTTTGTTGCTACGTCCAATTCGCCAACCTTTTTGGTTTCGAGAATCTGGAGCATGATGATATGGGAATCTGCCATGGAACCATAGTAGATCAAGTTGTCCTTCCGCATCAGCGGATGACCCTTATAGGTGAGAATTTTTTCATCAGCCATTTCGGTTACCTCCTGTCGTTGATAATCAAATTGTAACACTTTGTAACCGAAGTGTCAACGGCTCAGGGACAATTACATAAATTTGGAAGCCCCTGGTGGATTGGATTTTGTTAAACGGAGGGGATATTCAATTCGTTTGTTTTGAAAAAAGCGGCTTTTGCCTTGGCAAAAGCCGCTTGGTGCTTTGTTAGGCGAGGTACTGCCGTACCAATTCCTGCAACAGCTCGTCCCGGTCAAGCTTGCAAATCAGGCTGCGGGCGTTGTTGTAGTTGGTAATATAGGTGGGGTCTTCTGTCAAAAGGTAGCCCACAATTTGATTTACGGGATTATAACCCTTTTCCTGCAGGGCGTCAAACACCGTGCGGAGAATGCGGCGCATACTCTCTTTGTCATCGCCGGGAACTGTAAATTTCAAGGTGCTTTGGTCCGTCATAGTATCGACCTCCTGTGTCGTAATACTGGTATTATATCCCAAAACTGCAAAAGTGTAAAGACCTGTGGTAAAAATTTTTCTTTCAGCCTATCAGCGCAGAGTTGCGCCCAGCTTTTCTTCCAGAGCTTTCAGCACCTTAGCCATTACAGCATCGGAATCGGAATCCGTCAGTGTACGGTCATCTGCACGCAATTCCAAAGAAAACGCCATACTCTTTTTGCCTTCCGGCACACCGACACCGCGATAAATATCGAACAGCTTAACACCGCGCAGAAGCTTTCCGGCAGAAGCGGTAATAACATCTTCAGCGGCGGCAACCGTCAATTCCTCTGCACAGAGGATGGACAGGTCGCGACTGACGCTGGGATATTTAGGCAGGGGAGTGTAGGTAGCCTCAGGCAGACGCAAATCGAACAGCAGGGAGAAATCCAGCTCAGCGCAGTAAACATCCTCGCCAATGTCATAATTCTTGGCAACCAACGGATGAACCTGTCCGATGTAGCCCAAGTCAACACCATCCACGCTCACCTTTGCGCAGCGACCGGGGTGATAGGAAGGATTATCCTTCACAGCGGTGTAGACTGCTTTCTTTACCCGCAAACCGGTGAAAATGGCTTCCAGCTCGCCCTTCAGAGTAAAGAAGGTTTCGTTTGCGCCGTAAGTGCCCAATACAAGCTTTTTAACCTCCCGGGGCAGAACCTCGCCTTCCACGGGCAGGTAGATTTTTGCCATTTCATAGAGCTTTGCAGACTTGTTGTGGTAAGCGCTGTTCCGGGCAAGAATGTCCAGCATAGACGGAAGCGCAATCGTCCGCATAATGGAAGTATCTTCGCCCAGAGGGTTCTGAATCCGCAGAGCATTGCGCAGGCACGACTCTGCCGGGAGACGAATTTGATCGAAAATAGTGGGGGAGACGAAGGAATAGGTGATGATTTCGCTATATCCCAGACTACGGCACAGCTGACCGGCCTTGCTCTCCAACAGCATAACGGGAGAATAACCGCCTTGGGTGGACATTTTCAATTCGGATTCAGGAATTTCGTTATAGCCGAAGGAACGACCGATTTCCTCAGCGATATCTGCCATGTGATTCAGGTCAGGGCGGTAGGAGGGCACCAAAATGTCGTCGCCATCCACTTCAATTTCCAGACGGTTCAGATACTGAATCATATCTTCGCGGGAAATTTGTGTACCCAGCAGATTATTGATTTTTTCCGGCTCCAACTTAACGGTCTTAGGCTCCGGAATATTGTTCAGCACATCAATCGTGCCGTCCAGCACATCGCCGCAATTCAGAATTTCCACCAGCTCGCAGGCACGTTCCACAGCGGGAACGGTCATCATCGGGTCAATGTTCTTCTCAAACTTGGCGGAAGCGTCGGTACGCATACCAAGTGCCAATGCAGTCTGGCGAATAGAAGTGCCGTTGAAGTTTGCAGATTCGAATACCACAGTGGTGGTATCATCCATAATTTCAGAATTTTCGCCGCCCATGATACCGGCCAAGCCAATGGCACGGGTATCGTCAGCAATGACCAGCATACCGGCCTTTAAGCTGCGAATATTTCCATCCAGCGTGGTCAGCGTTTCGCCCTCTTCTGCTTCCCGTACCACGATTTTCCCGGAGGTAACATAGCGATAGTCAAAAGCGTGCATAGGCTGACCGTATTCCAGCATTACATAATTGGTGATGTCCACAATGTTGTTAATAGGACGGACGCCGTTGGCGCGCAGGCGTTGCCGCAGCCACTTGGGAGAGGGGCCAATTTTCACATTGGTTACCATACGGGAGGTGTAGCGGTTACACAGCTGTGTTGCAGGGACTTCCACATCCAGTTTATCGAATACGCAGCCGGCATCAGAGCCCTTCACAGCAGGCGTGTGGTGCTTCATAGGCAAGCCAAAGGCTGCTGCAGATTCCCGTGCCAGACCGATGATGGAGTAGCAGTCGGGGCGGTTGTTGGTAATCTCAAAATCCACAATGGTATCGTCGTTGCCAATCACCTTGTTGATATCATCACCGGGCTTGCAATCCTCATCGTTGAGAATCCAAATGCCGTCAGCAAAGACGCCGGGAAGATCATTCTGGGTCAGACCCAGTTCTGCAAAGGAGCAAAGCATACCGTTGGAAACCTCACCGCGAAGCTTGCCCTTGGTGATATGAATGCCGCCGGGCAGGTAGGAATTATGAAGTGCGGCAGGAACCAGATCTCCTTCCTTCACATTCTGAGCGCCGGTCACGATTTGAACCGGTGCTTCGCCGCCCACATCTACCTGACAAACCCACATGTGGTCAGAATTTTCGTGACGGACGATGGATACAACCTTGCCGACGAGGACATTCTTGATTTGCTCGTCCATCCGCTCCCAGGTTTCCACCTTTTGACCGAAAATGGTCATTGTTTCAACATATTCTTTATCGGAGATATGGGACAAATCCACGAACTCCTCGTTAATCCATTTTCTGTTGAGTTTCATTTGTCATCCCTCCTTAGAACTGATTGAGGAAGCGTACATCATTGTCAAAAATGAGACGCAGATCCGTAATCTTCAGTCGACCCATAGCCATACGCTCCAGACCCATACCAAAGGCGAAGCCGGAATACTTTTCCGGGTCAATACCACAGCCGGAAAGCACCTTGGGATGCACCATACCGGCGCCCAGAAGTTCAATCCAGCCTTCACCGTGACAGGTGGAGCAGACAGCACCGTCAACTTCACCGGTGCCGTGGCACTTGTGGCACTGCATATCCATTTCACAGCTGGGCTCAGTAAAGGGGAAGTGGTGGGGGCGGAAGCGCATCACTGCATCCTGACCGTAAATCTGCTTCATCACCGTTACAAGAGCGCTCTTTAGATTGCCCATCGTGATATTTTCTGCGACCACGAGACCCTCAATTTGATGGAACATAGGGGAGTGTGTGGCGTCTGCTTCGTCTTTACGGTAAACACGGCCGGGTGCCAGAATGCAAATAGGCGGCTTGGCATTTTCCATCACGCGAATCTGCATAGAGCTGGTCTGTGTCCGCAGAAGAACGGAGTCATCGTCCGTAAAATAGAAGGTGTCGCTGCGGTCGCGGGCGGGGTGACCCTCTTCGGTGTTCAGCTTGGTAAAGTTATAGTCGGACAGTTCTACTTCAGGTCCATCCACGATGGTGTAGCCCATACCCACAAACAAATCCTTGATCTGCTGCAGCACCTGATTCATAGGATGCTCGTGACCCATTGTAACCGGTGTGCCGGGGATGGTAACATCAATTGCCTCGTCGGCCAGCTTTTGCTCCAGTGCGGCGGCATTGATGACAGCTTTGCGTTCCTCCAGCTTGGCTTCGATGTCTGCACGGACTGCATTGGCAACCTGACCCATTATGGGACGCTCCTCGGGAGACAGCTTGCCCATCTGCTTCAAAACGGCGGTCAGTTCACCTTTTTTACCCAAAAGGCTGACCCGCAACTCCTCCAGAGCGGCCGGTGTCTGCGCAGCATCCAATGCGGCCAAAGCCTGTACACGAATTTGCTCCAACTGTTGTTTCATCAAAAATTCCTCCTAAAAGGTTGTATAAAAAATAAAGACCTTCCATCCCATCATCGGGACGAAAGGCATTCCTTCCGCGGTACCACCCGCCATTCGCTTCAATAAGCGCAGCTTTCGGCGCAAACACGCCTTAGATTCATAACGGAATCACCCGGCACACCCTACTGTTCGTTCAGGCGGCGGCTCATGGGAGAAGGCCCGGTATTGCACGTCAGCGGCTTTCACCATCCCGCTCTCGCTAAAAACGCAAACCAATACAAGGCAGCCCAATCTTTGCTTTTTGCATATAACGAGTGTATATTATCATATCAGACCGGAAAATGCAAGAATTATTTCGCTTTTTTACATAATTAGTCCCTGTGTATGATAACATACACAGGGACTAAGATAACGATTATTCCCAATACTCCCGATAATGCTCCCGGAGAGACTCGAGATATTCTTTGCGCTTGTCTTTAATCAGATCCTTGCTGCGTAAAAGAGGGATAATCTTTTCACCTCTGGGAATCTGATCAATCGCTTGTGTATTTCGGATACCGGGCTTACTGTTTGCCTCGATAATATCTGCACCGGTTTCCGTGATGGCAATATCCCAGCCGTACAACGTACAATGGGGAAGCCGCTTATGAGCTTCCTTTACAAGATTGATAGCAATGTCCCAATTCGGGATTTGCATGCCGATGATCTGTGTTCCGGTAACCGGATGATGCGTGTAAGTATTGGAATCAAAATCCTTGCCAAAGGTTGATACGATACCGGTGGGAATGTCAATTTGAGCGCCGATACCGCCAAGGGAAAGGTTGTCTGTAATGCTGGTTTTGCTGAAGCTGGATTTGACCGCTGCGGACAGAATCTCAACTTCGCCGTTCACCAAAAGGGAAGTGATACGGATGGAATTTACAGAGGCAGGATTTAGCTGTGCGAGAGCCGGATGCTGGCGAATGATCTCTTCACATACAATATGGTCGTTTTTGGGAATGTTGGCAAAATACTGTCTTGCAGAATCATCGTCGGTATATTCTACAATGGAAATGCCCTTTCCAAGAGAGCCACTGTCCGGCTTGACAATAATTTTTTGGTGTTTCTTCAAAAATGCAACAAATGTGTCTTCTCCGCAACGGGGAGCGAGAATGATCTCGCGGCTGAACAAATCAGGAATGAATGTGTAAAAGACATATTTCGAGCGGGTAAAGGCTTTGGTATTAATGTTGATAAATTTTTTTCGATGATGAGCAAGAAGAAAATTTTTTCTATATCGATTCCGATAATTATAAAGACCGTAATAACAATACTCGTCCTCTTGTACCTTATAGTGTATTTTGCAAAAAAACAGGTCAGATGCTACAGACAGGTAGTCCCATTTTCCGTTTGCTACCGATTTTACAGCATTGTGAAAAACAGCAAGCTGGTATTTTTTGCCGGATAAAAATTTTCTGATACCCATAGTATGCCTCCGTTGTATTTTCTTCCAAACGATTATACTGCATATAGTATGTAATTGCAAGAGAAAGTTGGATTTTGTCAACATTTCTGCCTTGACGAATGGTTTTGTCCGTGATATGGTTGATTCAAAGGAAAAGGGGTGAAGGAATGGAATTGACCCGGGAAAAAGTCCTTTCGTTGCTGCCCGAGCGAAAGGAAGATGGACACAAAGGAAATTATGGAAGGCTGCTTCTGCTGTGCGGCAGTCGAGGCTACACCGGTGCGGCGGCTTTGGCGGCGATGGGTGCTTTGCGATGCGGCGGAGGTCTGGTGTATGTAGGTGTTCCGGAAAGCATCTATACCATCGAGGCAATCAAGCTGACAGAAGCAATGGTATTCCCTCTGCCGGAGGAAGCAGGGATGCTGTCAGAAGATGGGACGACTCAAATTCGTCAGCTGCTGAAGAAAATGGATGCAGTCCTGATTGGCTGCGGACTGGGACAGTCCACCGGCACAAAGGCGGTTTTATCTACGGTTTTAAGGGAATTTGACGGGCCCGTGATTGTGGATGCGGACGGACTTTCTCTTCTGGCAACCAGTCCTGAACTGATGGAAAATAGAAAAGCCCCCACCATTCTGACACCCCACGATGGGGAATTCAGCCGCCTGTATCCGGATACTGACGAGGATCGTCTTACGCAGTCGATTGCGGCAGCGAAAAAATGGAATTGCATTTTGGTACGCAAGGGGCATCATACGCTGATTACTGATGGCACTACCGTCTATGTCAATCCCACCGGAAATCCGGGAATGGCGACAGGTGGCAGCGGAGATGTGTTGGCCGGGATGATTCTTGGCTTGCTGGGGCAGGGAATTGCCCCGCTGGAGGCGGCAGCCTGCGGTGTATGGATTCACGGTGCAGCCGGCGACCGATGTGCACAACGGCTGGGGCAATATGCGATGCTGCCCAGTGATTTGCTGACAGAAGTTCATCATTTTCTGAAATAATTTACACCCTCGGTTATTTTTTAACCGGGGGTGTATATCCTATTACCACCAATGTCTGAAGGTGGGATGGATGTGAAGCGAATAATCGGATTGCTTATGATAATGATATTGATATTCTCCGGCTGCAGCGCAGATTCTGAACAGATGGAAAGAGCTCTGGCTCTCCGTGGAAAAGTGCAGCAGAGCGATGTTTCCTTTGATGCCAAGGTGACGGCGGATTACGGAGATAAGGTGTATACCTTCTCAATGCATTGTCAGGGCGATAAAATCGGCAATTTGAAATTTTCTGTAACAGATCCCCAGACCATTGCCGGGATTTCCGGCACTGTTTCCAAGGAAAGCGGTAAGCTGACCTTTGATGACCAGGTGCTTTCCTTTGGGGTGCTGGCAGATGGCCTGATTTCACCGGTCTGTGGGCCGTGGGTGCTGCTGGAAACTCTGCGCAGTGGATATCTGACCTCCTGCACTGCAGAAGGCGAGCTGCTTCGCCTGGCGATTGACGACAGCTACGAGAGAAATGCCCTTCACCTGGATGTTTGGATTGATCAGGGGGATTTACCGCAAAGCTGCGATATTTACTGGCAGGGAAGAAGGCTTCTGTCGATAACTGTCAAAAATTTCACCTTTCTGTAACTTTTAAAGGATTTTCTCCATAGGATGTTCTGAGGGCGTTACCGTATAAATCCCGTATGTACGTGGGAAACTAGAGATAGCCGCGTTACATAGGATAAAAAGTAGCGCAGGAAATGAATTCTTCGGAGAGTGAAAGTTATGGATACCACAGTGAAACGAGGAGATATTTATTATGCGGATTTATCGCCGGTGGTGGGCAGTGAGCAAGGCGGCACCCGACCGGTTTTGATTGTACAAAATGATACGGGAAACCGTCATTCTCCAACGGTGATTGCGGCGGCAATCACCAGTCAAACAGGAAAAGCAAGACTTCCAACCCATATTAACATAGCCGGCGGCAGCGTTGGTCTGAGCAAGGATTCCGTAATTTTGCTGGAGCAAATGCGAACCATAGACAAACGGCGGCTGCGGGAGCACATGGGACACCTAGATGACAGTCACATGGCAATGGTGGATGACGCTATTGCAGTCAGTTTGGGGCTGAGAACAAGCGGAAACGCATGAATAAATCCCCCTTTGCCGCATAAAGTGGTGGCAAAGGGGGAATCGTTTTGGAAGGAATCTACGATATTTACCGTGGGCAGGACAAAATCGGAAAAGCACAGGTCAGCCGGGAAGGGCTTTACTATCGCTTTCAATGTTGCTGCGACCTGACCGGGCAGGTAATTCACCGCCTGATAGTTGCTTGTGGCGAAAAAACGGAAAATCTGGGAATTCCTGTACCGGACGGGGATGCTTTTTATTTGACAACCCGTTTGCCGGTCAGCCATTTTCCACAGGGAGAGCCGACCTTTCGGGCTGTGCCGAAGCATCCTCAGGGGCAAAAATTATGGGTTCCCATCGCGCCGGACACGCCCTTTGAGTATATTTCCCGGTTGGAAAATGCGGTAGCACAACGGAGGGAGGAGGGAATGGGAATCCTTATTCAGGAAGAGCCAGCTCCAACTCCACGGGACAGTGATCAGAACCAAGAATATCCGAGTGAATCTTCGCATCCTTGATGGCATTAAGCAGCCGGTTGGAGACTACAAAATAGTCAATCCGCCACCCGGTATTCCGTTCCCGGGACTTAAACATATAGCTCCACCAGGTATAGGCCTCTGTGCGTGTGGGATACAAATACCGAAAAGAATCCGTAAAGCCTGCTTCCAGCAGTTTGGTGAAGGCGGCTCTTTCCTCGTCGGAAAAGCCGGCACTTCCCCTGTTGGAGGCAGGATTTTTTAGGTCAATTTCCTGATGAGCGACATTCAAATCGCCGCAGAGAATAACCGGCTTTTTTTCATCCAACTGCGCAAGATATTGACGGAAGGCATCTTCCCATTGCAATCGATGGGAAAGCCGGGCCAGCTCACGCTGTGCGTTGGGTGTATAACAGGTGACCAGGTAGTATTCCGGGTATTCCAATGTAATGACACGGCCTTCCGTGTCCAGCTCCGGCACGCCAATACCGTAACAGACAGCCGAAGGAGTGTGCTTTGTAAAAACAGCCGTGCCGGAATAGCCCTTCTTCTCGGCATAGCACCAGTATTGCTGATAGCCGGGCAATTCCAGTTCCACCTGACCGCTTTGGAGCTTTGTTTCCTGCAAGCAGAAAAAGTCAGCATCAATCTGATGGAAGAAATCCATAAAGCCTTTTTGCAGGCAGGCACGCAGACCGTTTACATTCCATGAAATAAATCGCATGGTATTTCCTCCATCATAAATCATTTTGGGTACTGTCGTCCAGAAGCAGGAAGCTGTCCTGATTCAGCGTGATAAAGTTGTGACCGTCCAGCTGCATGGATTTTGCGCTGATGATCACTTCCCGGCAACCGGTCATCTCCATCAATGTCTTGGTAAGACAGGTGCAGGCGACGGTCAGGTTCATGCCGGTCAGGTCAGCAAAATGATCAGACAGGACGATTTTGGCAGTTAAGCCTTCCAGATGAAAACTCTCAAGCTGAACACCCTTTGGAAAAATGGAAAGAAAATCTTCTTCAGGCGTGTGGTTCAGGTATTTATCTATCAGATAGGGGTAGTCCGTTTCTTTGCCGTCAGCTTCCAAATAGGTGGCGGCGATCACGCTGTCTGCTGTGCCATAGGTGGGCGTTGCACGCTTGTAGTACACAGCGATGGAGCCGTTGGGAATATCCTGCTTCCCGGTGCATCCAAACAGGGTGAAAATGCAACAGAAAACAATGGTCAGACATAATAATCTTTTCATTGCACATCCTCCTCAACATCAAAGGATGGGAAGGTAACGGTGAAGGTTGAGCCCTGACCCGGGGCACTTTCCAGAGAAATTGTTCCCTGATTACGCTCCACCATATTCCGAACGATGGCAAGGCCGAGACCGCTGCCGCCGGTGGAGCGGGAGCGAGCCTTGTCCACCCGATAAAAACGCTCGAAAATGTGTGATTGCGCTTCCTCGGGAATGCCCATACCGGTGTCGGCAACCTGCAAAATGGCATTGTCTCCGTCCCGGAAGGAGCGGACAGTCAATGTTCCGTCAGGCAGATTGTACTTGATGCCGTTTTCCACCAGGTTAAAGATAATTTGATACAAATCATCCTCCAGAATCAAAATGGAGCAATCTTCCTTGCAATCCACAATGATTTTGATGTCATTTTGTTCTGCAATACCCTGAAGCATCCGCACCACCCGGTCAACGGTAGGCTTCATAAAGGTAATCTCACAGTCTCCGTCTTCCTGGGTTTCAATATGGGAAAGAGAGAGAAGCTTCAGCGTCATACGGTTCAGGCGGTCTGCCTCATTGCCAATATCGGAAGCGAATTCCCGTACAGTTTCCATATCCATATCGTTCTGCAAAATGGAATCTGTCAGCAGTTTAATGGATGCAAGAGGTGTTTTCAGCTCGTGAGAAGCGTCGGAAACAAACTGACGGCGCTTATTCTCAGATACCTGCAGCCGTTCAGTCAGCGAGTTAAATTCGTCGCCCAAAAGCGTCAATTCATCCCGACCGCCCATTTGTACCCGATGGGAATAGTCACCGCTGCGGATGATACGCATAGATGCCAGAACACGCCGCAGACGGGTGGAAAAGCCTGTGGCAAAGAGGACAGAGAACAGGATGACCGCAATTTCCAGAATCAGGGTGATGGTGAAAATGTTCTTTTGCAGAGAATCAATCACACCACCTTGCGTAGCATCGTATTCCATCATATATACGCATCCAACTATCATTCCGTGAGAAAGGATGGGCGTTGCTGCCCGGGATTGCATAATGCCATCCTGATACTGCCAGGAAAAAACATCGTTTCCGCTCCGTCCATCCAATGCCTGCACGATTTCCGGAAGCACCACATAGCTTCCCAAAGCAGAATCGGCAGAATAGGAGTCGTAAAGCACCAGTCCGCTGCGGTCGGTTACCAGCAATCTTGTGACACGCAGACTGTCCATTTTCTGAACCGCTGCCGTTACATTGGAAGCATTCAGAACCTCCAGTGCAGAGATTTCCTGTGCAGCAAACTGACACTTTTCTGCCATGGCCTTTTCCTTGTTGTTGTAAAAAAGCTTCTGACTGCTGCCGGAGCAATAAATATTCAAAAACAACAGCACCACTGAGGTGATGCATACATACACCAGCGCGTAATAGAACTGTGTATTTTTATAACGACGCCCGGTCGTTTCATTATTTCTTGAAGTAATAGCCAACGCCCCACTTCGTCATAATATAGTTGGGTTCTGCCGGATTGGTTTCCAGCTTTTCCCGCAGGCGGCGAATGTGTACATCCACCGTCCGAATATCGCTGCGATAATCGTAGCTCCAAATGGTATCCAGCAAAGCCTCCCGGGAGTAAACACGGTTAGGATTGCGCATCAAAAACTCAATCACATCAAATTCCTTGGCGGTCAAATCCACCAGCTCATCGGAACGGTAGGCATTTCTGCCATCCAAATCCAGGCTGATAGAGCCAATGGTCAGCCGGTTTTCTTCCTGCTTCGGCTCTGCGGTACGTGCACGGCGCAAAAGAGCGCGGATTCGTGCCTTTAGCTCCAGAATGTTAAAGGGCTTGGTCAGATAATCGTCAGCGCCGTTGTCAAAGCCAATCAGCTTATCCATATCATCTGCCTTTGCTGTTAGCAAAATGATAGGGACATTGGAAAAAGCGCGGATTTTGGAGCAGGCGGTCAAGCCATCCATTTCCGGCATCATCACATCCAGTACAATCAAATCCGGTGCCTGCGTCTGGGCGAGGGAAACCGCCTGGACACCGTTGGAACCTGTAATTACCTCGTAGCCGTCGTTTTGGAGATTAAAGCGAATGCCCTTGACCAATAAATCTTCATCATCCACTACTAAAATTTTCATAAGGGACCTCCTGTTGTAATGTCGTTCATAATCGCTTCAAAGCGCTTGGTGCCGATGCCTTCGACCTTGGTGATATCTGTAATGCTTTCAAAAGGACCGTTGGCATTGCGGTAGTCAATGATCCGCTGTGCATACGTTTCTCCGATGCCCTCCAAGGTCATCAGGGTTTGAAGGTCGGCGGTGTTGATATTCACCTTACCGGAATGGACTGGTGCGGAGGCTGGGATAGAGGTGCTTTCCTGCGCCGTTGAGGAGGGGATCAGCTCCGTTTCAATCCCGCTGCCATTTAGATTGCGTCCCAGAAAAATGCCTATCAAAAAGATTGCAAGGATCACACAGCTGCAGGCAAGGACGGAAGCAGGGGTTATTTTCATTTGGTAATTCCTCCTGCATTGACTAATAAATGAAAAACTGTTATAATCAAAGATATTATACACGAATTTTTCCTGTCGGACAAGTCCGGTATTGAAATATAGGGGTAAGAATATGAAAAAAATTCGTTTTTTCTGTCTGATACTGTCATTTTTGCTGCTTTTTACAGGATATTCTCCGGCAGTTAAGGCTACATCGAATGATTTGGCGGTGACGCAGGGATGTCACAGCGTGGATGCGGCAATGACACTTAGCACCGAAGAAAAACTGACAGAAACTGCCAAGGCAGTGGTGGTCTATGAGCTGAAAAGCGGCACCATGCTTTACCATTACAACCCGGATGGCAGAATTCAGCCTACCAGTATGGTCAAAATGATGACAGCGCTGGTGGCATTGGAAATGGCTGACCTGGATGAGGAGGTTGTGGTAAAACGCAAGGTCCTGGATCAGGTTGCCATCGGTTCTGTCAGCGCAGGCCTGAAGGCCAATGAGACCATTTCCATGCGGGATTTGCTGTACTGCACAATGGTGGCTTCGGCAAATGATGCGGCTGTGGTAATCGCCAATCATATTGCAGGCAGCGCGGAGGCTTTTGTAGACCTGATGAACGAAAAAGCGGCACAGCTGGGCTGCAAGGATACCCATTACAGCAATGTTCACGGTCTTCACGATGAGCTCAGCTATACATCTGCCCGTGATATTTGCCGCATTACAGAGGCGGCATTGGAAAATGAGCTGTTCCGTACGATGTTCTGCACTGTGGATTATACAGTCCCGGCGACCAACAAATCAGAGCCGCGGAAGATAACCACTACCAATCACATGATGAATCCCCGGAATCTCAAATACTACGACGCACGGGTAACGGGTGGAAAAACCGGCGCTACCGATAAAGGCGGCCGATGCCTGACGATGACGGCACAGTATGGCGAGATGGAGCTGCTGTGCATCGTAATGGGTGCAACTCCAACGGTGGGAGATGACGGAAACTTAACGGCTTTCGGAAGCTTTGAAGAAAGCACGGTTCTGATGAACTATGTTTTTGAAAACTTCGAGCTTCGGCAGGTGTTCTTCAGTGGACAATCCCTGGCGCAATACCCGGTGGAAAACGGTGCCAATGATGTGGTTACCCAGGCGGTGAGTAATATTTCAACGGTGCTTCCCATTGAAGTGGAGCAGTCTCAGCTGAGATGGGTCTATCAAAATGCAAATGAATTGATTTCTGCTCCTGTTTCTCAGGGACAAAAGCTGGGAGATGTGGAGGTATGGTACGGCAATAAGTGCCTGGCACGAACGGATATGGTTGCAATGAATGCAGTTGCACTGAAGCAGGAATTTTCTGTGCCGCAGAAGCCTGCCAGCCGCAAATATGAGGGAAGCTGGACGGCTGTACTGTTGATTTTACTGGGCGGTGTCGTTGCCGTTTTTGTAGGTATGGTTGTGCTTCGGGCGGTGCGGATTATGCAGCATAACCGTCGGAAGAATCGCAGAGGGAGACGCAGATCATGAGCCTTACGCAGTTAGAAGAGTCCTGCCGGGATTGCCGCTTGTGCGGCTTGTGCGCCACCCGGCGAAATGTGGTTTTCGGCGTGGGAAATCCTGATGCAGATGTGCTGTTCGTGGGGGAAGGACCGGGAGAACAGGAGGATCTGCAGGGGGAACCCTTCGTGGGTCCGGCAGGAAAGCTGCTGGACGATATGCTGTGCATCATCGATTTAAGCCGAAAAGAGAATTGCTATATTGCCAATATCGTAAAGTGCCGCCCGCCCCATAACCGGGACCCGCTGGAGATAGAGCAGGATGCCTGTATCGGCTATCTGGAAAAGCAGATGGAGCTGATTCAGCCGAAGATTCTGGTGTGTCTGGGACGAATTGCGGCAATGCGGCTGATTCGGGAGGATTACAGGATTACCCGGGAGCACGGGCAATGGATGGAGAAAAACGGCGTGTGGATGACGGCTATTTACCATCCGTCCGCGCTTTTGCGGGATGTCAGCAAACGCCCGGAAACATTCGCTGACCTGATTTCCATCCGAGAAAAGATGAAGGAGCTTGGTATCTGACAAACGGCAAAATATTAGTTGACAAGCCGCCGGAAAATCAGTATAATAACGAAGCGTCGCTAGTGTAGCACAGTCGGTAGTGCATCTCACTCGTAATGAGAAGGTCGCCTGTTCGAGTCAGGTCACTAGCTCCAAAAAACTCCTTGAGATTTTCTCAAGGAGTTTTTTACTTTTGCTAAAAAGAGATTTGGTGAGTGAAAACCGAAAAATCAACGTCTAATAAGTGAAAGAAGAAAAACTTATTTCAGAAAGGAGTACAGCCTATGGATAACGGTGCAAGTAGCTACCGCCGTTTTCTGGAAGGTGACGATGACGGCATTGTACAGATCATCAGGGATTACAAAGACGGGTTAATGCTCTATCTCAACAGTTTTGTTCAGAACATCCACATCGCGGAAGACCTGACGGAAGATACCTTTGTCAAGCTGATTGCAAGACGACCTCGTTTCTCGGGAAAAAGCACATTCAAAACATGGCTTTATTCCATTGGCAGAAATGTGGCATTGGATTACTTACGGAAGAATAGCAAGCTGCCTACTGTATCCACGGAAGAGACCGTGGCGCTGCTCAGCGATGAAGCGGATATCGCTGGAAAATACTTACAAACAGAACGGAAGCTCCAGGTACATGAGGCTATGAAGGGACTGAATAAGGAATACCGCCAGGTCTTGGACTTGATTTACTTTGAGGAGCTTCAAAATGAGCAGGTGGCTTTCATTATGGGAAAGAGCAAAAAGCAAATTGAAAACTTGGTGTATCGGGCAAAGTTGTCCCTGAAATCAGCAATGGAAAAGGAGGGCTTTGTGTATGAAAACCTATGAAGAAATGGCTCAGAGTGCCCTGAGCAGGGGTAAAGCCATTCGTAAACAACGAAAGAAAAACAGCAAGATTATTTTCGGCGCAGTGTCGGTTTTGGTAGTATGCTGTTTCGTGACAATTCTTGTAATTGGGGAAAAGGAACCCTATTCCCTGAAAACGGTTGACGGTGTCCATTATATTGAGGTGGGAAGCGAGTATGCCCCATCAGAAGAAGATCTACAATTCAATGTGGCTGCACCCAGTCTTGAATTTTCAACAATGGATGAAATGGTAGATGCGGTTCTGAACAAAAAGCTGGACGAAAAACAGCTGAAAGAGGTTTATAGGTTTGAGAAGGATGAGAACGGAAGAATCAGGACAGTGGATTTTAACAATCTTGCTGTGCCTGTTTTACCTAACAACCATACTTTGTCTCCTGAAGTAACATGGACGGGGCGTGATTATTACTTTGAAACGAGCGTCGAAAATGGATCCACAATATGGGCTTACTGTGAAACCGCAGATCTATTCGAAGGGCTTATGTCCAGAGAGTATGGATTCATTTACGAAAACGACAATGCGACCATCACAAAGGAAGAAACAGTAGAAGACAGAAATGCAACGGTGGTACATACACAAACCAGCTCAGCAGAACTAAGGAGAATAATATATTCTTTTCAGGAAGGGGATACACAGTATACGATTTTCGAAAAGTATACTCTAAGAAGTAATGATCCATCCGTTATTACTTCAGAAGACATCCCACGATATGTGATGGTATTTGTGAGAAACAAGGATTTTTACGTAAGATTTCAAATTCGTGGTCTCACAGAACGCCCGTCGATGGAGTATTTGAAGCAGTTCAACGTAGAGAAATTCGTTCCGGCAGAAGTAAAAGAGTAAGCCTTATAATGCAATCCCCCTCGCGAGAGGGGGATTTTTTACGCTCTAACAGGAAAGAGGCAACAAGTATTGCAAATTCCTTTTTACACAATAACGCATCCTTCCGGATAGACGAAGGAATCATTTTGACTTCATTTGAGAAGTGTGCTATAATTACCAAGAATAGGTTTAAAAATTACGACGAGGTGACGATATGCACAGCGCAATTGAACAATATTATGCCAAAAGAGGCGAAATTCTGGTAAAAAATCTGGAAAGCCGGCACTTTGAAGCTTATTACTGCCCAAACAAGGAAAGTGCTCTGGAGAAGGTGCTGGAGCTGATACCCAAGGGTGCAAGCATCGGCTGGGGCGGATGCCTGACAGCGGAGCAAATGGGTTTATTCTCTGCAATCCGCAATGGTGACTACCGTCCGATTGACCGGTTTGCTGTTTCCACCCAGGAGGAAAAGGAAGCGTTGACAAAGGAAGCAATGTTTGCTGATGTATTCGTAACCGGCGCCAATGCCTTAAGTCTGGATGGGCAGATGGTGAACATCGACGGCACCGGCAATCGGGTGGCGGCCCTGATTTACGGTCCCAAATCCGTTATTGTTGTGGCCGGAATGAACAAGGTGGCAGATACGCTGGAAGGAGCAATCACCCGTGCAAGAACGGTGGCAGCCCCGATGAACAAGCAAAGATTTTCCAATATAACGCCCTGTGCAGCCACCGGTGCTTGTGCCGATTGCAAGGCGGAAGGCTGCGTTTGCAACCAGATCGTCATCACCCGCCACTGCCGTCCGGTAGGACGCATCAAATTTGTCCTCATTGGGGAAGATATGGGTCTGTAATACCTGTCTGGGAGAGCGTATGAAAGAATTTATAAAAAAGCATCAGGATGTTTTGCTGTACCTGATTTTTGGCGGCTTGACCACAGCTGTGAATTATGCGGTTTATCTGCCTTGCTATAATTGGCTTGCCTGGCCGGCTTCCGTGAGCAATGTGCTTGCGTGGGTGGCGGCGGTAATCTTTGCATTTCTTACCAATAAGCCCTTCGTGTTCAAAAGCCACGATTGGTCTTTCAAGGTGGTTTGTGGAGAATTGACGAAGTTTTTGGGCTGCCGCATTGGTTCCGGTGTGCTGGAAACAGCCTTTTTATTTCTGACGGTGGACATTTGGGGCTGGAACGGAAACTGGATGAAGCTGATTACGGCGGTTCTGGTGATTGTCATCAATTATGTAGGAAGCAAATTCTTTGTTTTCAAATCTAAAAAATGAGCAAAAGGCTGTCGTTATAGACTGCTCCTGTAAAAACGGACAATAGACAAAAGGCCCCCTGATGTAGGATAATAACTACATCAGGGGGTGTTGTTATGCAACAAAGAAAATATACACATTTCAGAGAGATCGAGCCTCAGATC
>SVLS01000018.1 GCA_015067835.1 Oscillospiraceae bacterium
GAGGAATGTAGGTGTCAGGCTCGGGGTTGCCCAGAATCATTGTGAAGGTCTTGCCTGCCTCGGAAGCAGCGCGCAGACGCTCAAACAGGGTAGCAATCAGAACGGGGTGGGGGTTCATCATAACCTTAACCTGGAATTCAGGATGCCACCATTCCTCACGCTGCTCCAGCTCCTTGCCGCTCATGTTCCGGACGCGTTCCAGAACAGCCTTGTCCTTAAAGGGGACAAAGTCAGCAGGCTGGAAATCAAACTTGGTTGCGGGATCAACAATAAAGTCTTTCATCGTATGATTTCTCCTTTAAGTAATACTTTTTGTACATTGATTTTATAGTCTACAACCACCAGGTCAGCACGCTTGCCCACGGCAATCTCTCCCCGGTCTGTCAAACCGACAGCCTTTGCAGGGTTGTAGGACGCGAAATTGAACACATCCACGATGGAGGCACCGGTATGCTTCATCATATTGCGGCATGCCACATTCAGCGTCAGCTTGGAGCCGGCGATTTCGCCCTCCCAGTCGAAGTTGATGTCGGTTACGCCGTCATAGCCCTCCGGTACAGGACCGTCGCTGGCATAGGTGTCAGAAATCAGAATGATGCGGTCATCGCCCTTGATTTTCCGCACCAGGCGGAGCATATAGGGGTCTACATGGATGCCTCTGCTGTCGCAGATCAGTTCAGCATAAATGTCCCGGTTGTAGTTCACCGTTTCATCCACGCATACACCGCGGCATTCCGGATATTTAGGCAAATCACCAGTGGCGTTGGTGTGATGGGTGCCGATTCTCAGACCGTAGGGAAGCAATGCTTCAATCTGAGCAGGCGCGGCAGCACTGTGTGCAACAGCAAAAGCGGCATCGGGATTCTTTGCCTTCACATCCAGCACAAAGTCCAGAATGTTCTCCCGTTCCGGGGCAACGCACCAGACTCTTGCCAGATCCCAGGCGGCATCAATCACCGGCTGATAGGCTTCCTTTTTTACACCATCTGCCCAGGGATTGGTGCTGCGGTCGCAGCCAAAGCCAGGGTTCAGGTAAGGACCTTCCATATAAAGACCTGCGATGTTGCCGCATTCCGGCTTCTCCATTGCCTGACGGATGATTTGCACTGCTTCCACATATTGCTGTGTATTCATACTGGTATACAGGGCTGGCATCAGGCTGGTGGTGCCGTTTTGCAGATGATGCTGGCTGCACCGCACCGGATCTTCATAGAAGAACACCCGTCCGTCAGAGTGGGTATGAATATCCACAAAGCCGGGGCCGACATAAGCGCCCTGGACATCCAGAATTTCGCAATTCTCCGGGATGGGGGTATTGCGCATTTCGCCAAAGCCGCGAATAACGCCGTCTTCGATAAACAAAACTGCCTCGGGAATCGTGTGATTGCGCATAACCAGTTCTGCGTTGATAATTGCTAACAAAGGGCTTCCCCCTTTCTTACAGGATTCAGCAAAAGAGAATTATCTCTTCTTCCACTCGTCATACTGCTCCATGTAAGCCTTCTCCTCAGCGGGGAACTTGCGCAGAGTGTTGACGACTTCGCCATTGTTGTACTTGCGGTCACCCATATCTTCGGTGGTGCCGAACAGGGTCAGGTTGACCTGACGGGGACGTGCACGAACGTGATCCCAGTCGATGAAGTAGATGTGAGCAAATTCGCCCAGATCCAGCTTGCCGTCCTTGATGGTCAGGGTTTCGCTGCGGCCGAAGAAAACGCTGCGCAGGTGACCGTCGGTGTTCATGGAAGTGAAGTTGCCGGGCTCGTCAACATAGCGGCCGAACTGAGCGTGAACGGGGCCGGGATGGCGGTAATCGCCTTCGTTAACGAAGTCGGGAATCATCTTACGCATGATGTCCAGCAGGTCGTGCTGCAGGTACTCCAGATCGAAGGTGTCGAAGTCATGGGAGCATTCCTGAATCATAACAGAACAGGTGGTGTGGTGGGAAACCACGGAGACAGTACCGTTCTTGATGCCGGACTCTTCCACGATCTTGTGAACATCGATAGAGATGTCGTGGAAAGTGGGAATCCAACCACGGGATTGCAACTGAATTTCTTTTTGAATCATTTTGAATTCCATTTTTTGTTACCTCCAAAAAAATATTGATAAATTTATACGGTCATTGCGAAGAGGGCGATGCCCAACGTGGCAATCTCCCCGGGTCTCGAAATGACATCGCGTTACAGGATTATGCGTTAAGCGTTGCGCTCGTCCCACGCTTTGCGGACAGCGGCAATCATTTCGTCCACCATTGCAGCACGGTCAGCAGCCTTGGCGACACCGGAAGAAGAACCGGTAGCATCTGCGCCGGCGATGATGGTGTTATATACATCCTGCCCGTTGGCGATGCCGGCGGCAGTCAGTACCAGAATATCAGCATTAACATCCTTGACGCACTTGGTGGCGGCTTCCACATACTCAGGACCCACGCTGACGCCGGTTCCAATGAGCTCAGAGGGCTCTGCCACAATAATGTCGGGATTCAGTGTTGCGATTTTGCTTGCATCGGCCATGGAGTCGGCACAAACGATGGTGGTCAGACCAACTTCCTCTGCCCGCTTAATGGTAGCAGCCAGGGTTTCGAAGCTCAGGGGCTTTTCCACGTGGTTCAGCATAACGCCCTCTGCGCCAACGGCGACGAGAGATTCCGGCAGAATATCTGCCAGACCACGACCGGGAACGATGGGGTCCATGTGAGGTGCAAACACGTGAATGTGCTTGGTTGCTGCCTTTACACGGGCGATTTCTACGATGGGAGTGGTAAAAATGATGTCCACGCCGTATTTTTCGGATGCCTTGTCCGCGGCGATGGCCAGATCGATGACATCCTGACCGTACAGGTAGGATTTCGGACCGATCTCAAAGAAAGGTGCCTTGATTTTACAAGTAGAACTCATTGTTTTTTGACCTCGTTTCATATTTGGAACAGCGCTTCAGCGCAGTTCATTCAGTAGTTTTTTGCCTTCTTCAATAATCTGCTCTGCAGTGCCGGCGCGGTAGTTAGAGGAAACCGCCTCATAACCGCCTTCGTCATAGGCGTCCTTCATAGGGAAGTAGCCCTGTGCACCGTTAGTTATGCACATGGGGAGCACGACGGTCCAGCCCTCTGCTTCCTTTAAGCCCCGTCCGATGCCGGTGAAGGGCTCACCGGGAATGGTGACAAAACCAATGTTGCCCAGCGCAAAGGCACCGATCCCCAGATCAAAGAAGTCAGGACCGTTCTCCAGGCGGATCATACGGCCGGCACCGGCCACTACCGTGGTCAGCTCCATACCCTTGAAGGGGATTTCATCATCCCGGCCGGCATCGTGAAGGGCGCGGTATTTTCTTGCCAAGGGCAGGTCCTTGGGATCGGGACGGTTGGAAGGGAGCTTCGCGATGGTCTGCACATACCGCAGAGAATCCACATCCTCGTAATTGACCTTGTCGAAAACCTGCAAAACAGCACCGGCCACCACATTACCCATGTGACGGGCGTGACCATAGCCGCGGGCTATATCGTCAAAGTCGTTGAACATATCGTTGAAGTCGCCGTTCTTGGCGTTGACATTCACGTGGTTTACATCGCCCTGTGCGCCATTGACCGTAATAGCCTTCACATTGTCCAGGGATTTTTCCAAACGGCGGCGGAACAGAGCCGGCCAGTCACCGGAGACCTTACAACCGCCCACAACATCGGGATGGCAGCCGAAGTTTGCCAGTACAACGGTGTCCCTCTCCCGGTCAAAGCGGAGAACATTGACACGCTCATCCACATCACCAATGGGATGCAGAATGTCCGGATTGCCCACACCGGGATTGGTGCGGACCTTGCCGTCTTTCATACGGAAACGGCGAACAAACGCAATGTTGGAAGCCTTGCCGATGGCCCAGCCCATTTTTGCGTCCTGCAAATCAGCCAGAGCGAAGGTGGCAACATCCACAAGCTTCCGGCGGATGGTGCGGAAATATTCCAGACGAATCTGTGTGCTTTCCGGGGTTTCAAAGTCCAGACTTGTTTCGGAGGCGCGGATAAATCCGCCGGTGTGGGTATGGGTGCAGTGAATGAAAATGGCATCATAGGGGATTCCGGTTGCGTCTGCAACATCCTGACGCAAAATCTGACAATCAGGGGCGGGGATATTGCAGGTATCTACACTGATCAGGATCACGCAGGTGTCCTCCACCTTCAGCGCCAGTGCATTGGCTTCCAGAGCGTCCAAAACACCTTCCATATAGCGGGCTTGAAAATATCCGTTGACGGGGGTTCCCAAAGAGGGGGTGATGTCAACGCGGGCAAAGCCTACCTGTAATTTGTTTATTTTAAAGACCTCCTTATATAGCTTAAAGCCATACTTCACGACTTTACTATATTATAGAAAAAGAAGGGAAGGAAGTCAATTCATTATCGGCATTTTTTGCGTTTTACACAAATTTTTTCGGGATTTATAGCTAATTTGACAGGGGTGACTGCGAAAATTTCCTTGAAAGAAAATAATATTTGTGTTATGATAAATCAAAAAATTTTAAGGAGGAAAATTTTTATGAAAAAAGAGAGTTTACAGGCAATTTACGAAGCTTATGAAATTGAGGAAGCCTGCATTCGCGAAATGAAGGCCTTTATCGACGATGAGGCCTTTGGTAAAGCGGTGGATTTGCTGAGCAAGGCACCTCGAATCGGAACAGCCGGCTGCGGCCACAGCGGCATTATCTGCCAGCACATGGCGCATCTGATGTGCTGCATCGAGAGACCTGCCCGGTTTATCTCTCCGGCAGAAGCTGTACACGGTGCAACCGGATTCCTGCAGGCAGGAGATGTGATGATTTTTGCTTCCCGTGGCGGCAAGACCAAGGAATTGCTCCCCATTGTGGATATTTGCAAGGCAAAGGGTGTGTCCATCATCACGGTGACGGAGAATATGGAATCTCCCTTGGCACAGGCGGCGGATGTGGTGCTGAAGCAGTATGTGAACCGGGAAACGGACAAGTGGAATGCTCAGGGCACGACCTCTACCACGGCACTTTGTATGATTTTCCACGCTCTGCAGGCAGCGGTGATTGAGGAGACCGGCTATCAGGCAGAGCAGTTCGCACTGATCCACCCCGGCGGAGCGGTGGGCGAACGGCTGAACCATAAGGCACTGTAATGATGGCAGCGGGAAAACTGAAAATCGATATTCGCCGCAGAGCGATTATGGAGCAGTTAAATCGGGACGGAATGGTGTTCGTATCCCAGCTCAGCGAAAAAATGGGCATCACGCCTACCACGATCCGTAACGATTTGGATACCTTGGCTATGGAAGGACAGCTGGAGCGTATTCAGGGCGGTGCTGTCCGCAAGGCACAAAGTGAGGATAACTGGACTGGCGCAGCAAGGCCGGTAGGGCAGGGCAGACGGGCGATTGCGGAAGCGGTGCTGTCTTATATCAGCGATGGCGACACCCTGTTTATCAACTCCGGAATGACCACGATGGCGGTGGCAGAGGTGCTGAGCCTGCGGAAAAAGCTGAATATTGTCACAAACTCTCTGGCGGTTGCCAATTATTTGGCACATCAGGCAGATATGCGCCTGATTTTGTTGGGTGGGGAGCTGAATGCCAACTATGGCTTCACTTACGGCGGCGATGCGCTGGAGCAGCTGAATCGCTATCAGCCCCAGTGGAGCATTTTGTCTGTGGATGGTGTGCATCCCGAGCACGGCATTACCACCTATCACGCCGATGAAGCGATGATTGACCGGACGATGATTGCCCGAGCGCAAAAGACCATCATTGTGGCAGACCACCAAAAAATCGGTCGGGTAGGCTTTTCCCACATCTGCGGTGTGGAGGCAAGCCACACGCTGGTGACGGACAGCGGCTGTGAGGAAGTGGTACTGGAGCGTATTCGTGCCACCGGTGCAGAGGTTCATGTGGCGAAGCTGTAATCAAAAAGTGCAGGAAGATTTTCCTGCACTTTACTTTTTGTGGAGATTTTTCCTAAAAACACAACTTCCCTCTTGTAAATTCTGCCAATTTAGCGTATACTTATCTATATTTTCAGCAAGAGAGGAAGATAATATGGATTTGATTTCTGTTCGTGAGCTTTTTAAGAACACAGAAAAATATGCCGACAAGGAAATTGAAGTCGGCGGCTGGGTGCGTAATCGCCGCCCCTCCAAGCAGTTTGGCTTCATTATGCTGTCTGACGGCACTTATTTTAACCCCATTCAGGTGGTTTATAATGACACACTGGAGAATTTCCAGGAAATTTCCAAAATCAATATCGGTGCAGCGCTGATTATTAAAGGTACTGTGGTGCTGACCCCCGAGAGCAAGCAGCCCTTTGAATTGCAGGCAACCACTGTTACTGTTGAAGGCCCTTCCACCGGTGATTATCCTCTGCAGCCCAAGCGGCACTCTATGGAATTTTTGCGGACGATTACCCATCTGCGTCCCCGAACCAACACCTTCCAGGCGGTGTTCCGTGTCCGCTCTTTGGCGGCAATGGCCATTCATCAGTTCTTCCAGGATCGGGATTTCGTGTATGTCCATACACCCCTGATTACCGGCTCGGACTGCGAAGGCGCAGGCGAGATGTTCCAGGTTACCACGCTGGATTTGAACAATGTGCCCAAGAAGGAAGACGGCACCATTGATTTCACTCAGGATTTCTACGGCAAGCCCACCAACCTGACGGTTTCCGGTCAACTCAATGGCGAGACCTTCGCAATGGCTTTCCGCAACATCTATACCTTTGGTCCTACCTTCCGTGCAGAGAATTCCAACACCACCCGCCATGCAGCAGAATTCTGGATGATCGAGCCGGAAATCGCTTTTGCGGATTTGGCAGATGATATGCAGTTGGCTGAGGATATGATTAAATATATCATTTCCTATGTTCTGGAGCACGCACCCGAGGAAATGGAGTTCTTCAACAGCTTTGTGGACAAGGGTCTGTTGGAACGGCTGAACCACGTGGTCAATTCCGATTTTGGCCGCGTCACCTACACCGAGGCTATCGAAATTCTGGAAAAGCACAACGACGAGTTTGACTATCCTGTCCATTGGGGCAGCGATTTGCAGACAGAGCATGAGCGGTATCTGACCGAGCAGGTGTTCAAGCGTCCGGTGTTTGTTACCGACTATCCCAAGGAAATCAAGGCTTTCTATATGAAGCTGAATCCCGACGGCAAGACTGTGGCGGCAATGGACTGTCTGGTGCCCGGTATCGGCGAGATTATCGGCGGCAGCCAGCGTGAGGATGATTACGAAATCCTCAAGAACCGCATCGAGGAGCTGGGGATGAACCCTGAGGACTACGGCTTCTATATGGATCTGCGTAAGTACGGCTCTGCACGCCACGCCGGCTTTGGCCTGGGATTTGAGCGCTGCGTGATGTACCTGACAGGTATGGGCAACATCCGCGATGTTCTGCCTTTCCCCAGAACTGTCGGCAACTGCGAACTGTAAATTACAACAAAACAGCCTGGCGTCTGCCAGGCTGTTTTAATATATTTCCTGCGTTAATTCATCGAAAACAGGGGATGTAAAAAACTCAGCTAAAGAAATTTCCAGTCCATCACACAGTTTTTTTACAAGAGTGACGGATACTTCTCTGCGTCGGGGATCCATCATGCTGTAAACAGAGGAGGGAGTCACACCTGAAATGCCGGCAAGCTCGTTGAAGGTTATATTGCGTTGGGCGCATATTTCCGCAAAGCGTTTTGCCACGGCATCCTTTACCGACATAGTAATCACCTCACAGATATTGTAAATAAATATCCGCATATGCGTATACGCACTTGCGTAATTAAGGAAAGTATGTTACAATACACCTCGGAGGTACTCGCATATATTATTATAGGGTATAAAGGAGTAAGAAAGATGGAGAAATATGTTTTTTGTAACGCTTGCGGAAGCCCTAATCCTGACGGCAGTGCGTTTTGCTCTGCTTGCGGAAAGCCCTTAGCAGTCCCACAAAAGCCACAGCAGACCGCAGAACCTGTTAGTCAGCCCGATTCGTTTACACAGCCGGCCAATACGGTATCAGCTTCGGATTTTCGCAGTTATTTCAGAAGATCCTGGCGGGAGTTTGCAGCATCTCCCTACCAGCTGGTAATGGTTATTCTCTATTCTGTTTCATTTTTGATCTCAGCATACAATGCATTCGATTTTTTGCAGAATACAAATCAATGGGCAAGCCTTTTTAGGAGTTTTGGCCAAAACGGCGCCATAGATACGATGCAGGGCTGGGTGACGCTTGGTGTTATGCTGGGAATGATACCGGAGACTTTGACGACGATTGGCCTTTGGTTGATCTATGGTGATGCGGCCAGTCGGTCAGAAAGCCCCATCAAGACTGTGGGACTTACAATGGTTCGCTCTGTGCAAATTATCTATATGGTGGTATTTTGGATCGGTGCGGCTGCTATTCTCTTCGGCTCCTGCGCAGGGGCAGAGGCGGCAGGTGAATATATGGACGATTCAGCAAAGGTAGGAATGCTGTTGCTGTTTACGCTGATTTTCGGCTTCTTATTTACGTCGATTCTGCTGAAAACAAAATTTATCTCTGCTGCGCGGTGGGCGGCGGATTATTGCATACCTGACTCCGGCTGCGCAAAAGGTTTAGCCGTTTTCCAGTTTATTGAAGCTGCATTTATTTTTATCGGAATACTTGCAGCTCCTAATATGCGGACGCTAGCCTGCGTTCTGATGTGCGCAATGTCGGTGATGTTCGGTGTGCTGTTGCTTCGCTACCATGAAACAATGGAGTATCTGCTCTGGAAGCGTAAGAGCTTCAATAATACCACCGCTACCAATTTCACGGCGAGGCAGACCTCCAATGAGGGTCAATGGCGGTGCAGATGTGGCCGTATCCACCAGAAATATGAAACCTCCTGCACTTGCGGCTTATTGAAAGCAGATGTGCAGACGGGCAATTAAAAATCAAATCAGAAGCACGGGAGTGGCATTGCTGCTCCCGTGTTTTTTACACGGCAAAATGGAATGGGAATTGTAGAGAATTCTACAATTCTGCACTTTTGGGTGCGGGGCGCATAAACTGTCCTGTAAGCAATTTTGCTTTTTCCTATTATTTGTCGGGAGGTATCTGTATGTCTGAACAATGCCAGGACACCCTGCGCTGCGATCCCAACGACCTGCAGCAGGCCATGTCCATTCACACCCGAAAAATCACGGACAGCTGCCGTGACAAGGATTGCATCGAGGATTTACGGGTTTATTTGACCAAGGGCTCCCAAGCCCTTCTGGATACTGCCAGCTGTGCCAGAGTGCGCTGTGCAGAGCTGCTGTATACCTACATTGATGTAGAGCCGGTGTCCTTTGACCGCAATCACTACTGCGTGGATGCCACCTTCTACTACCGGATTCTGGCGGATGCCACCATCGGCACAGCCCGTCCGGCTGCCCTTTACGGGGTAGCGATGTTTACCAAACGGGCGGTTTTGTGCGGCGAGGACGGCAAAGCCCACATCTACAGCTCGGATACACGGCTGTGTGGGGCGGACGGTCCGACTCAGGTGGTCGCCAACCGACCGACCGCTGTTGTGGAAGTGCTGGACCCGATGGTGCTCAGCTCCAAGGTGCGGGATGTATGCGAATGCAAATGCCGGGAAGAAGGTGCATTACAGCTGCCAAACGCCATTTGCGGAATGTTTGATGATGAGCTGGTGCTGGCCGGTGAGCGGAAGCGTCTGTATGTAACACTGGGGCAGTTTTCCATTATCCGCCTGGAGCGGGATGCACAGCTGATTGTTCCGGTGCTGGATTATGCCATTCCTACCAAGGAATGCTGCGAATCTCCCGGATGTGCGGAGGATCCCTGCGAAATGTTCTCCCGCATTCCTTTCCCGGCGACCCAGTTTGCACCCACAGGCTGTGACCGGGAGACGACGGATGGGGCGTGCTGCCCCTATAAAACCACATAAGCTTCAGGCCTGCCCTTGGGCAGGCCTAATTTTTTGAAAGAATCACCCGAAAAGGCTTGCGCTTTCCAAAATATGGGCTATAATAACAGTATTTTAAGAGATGGCAAGAGGTTCTTAAAATGAAACGCTATCAAAAAAGTATGCTTCAAGGCCCATTGTTGCCCAATATTATTACATATACAATACCGATTATCCTGACCAGCGTTCTTCAGCTGCTGTTCAATGCGGCAGATTTGGTGGTAGTGGGACAGTTTTGCGGAAGTGTTTCGGTGGCGGCCGTGGGCGCGACCGGAGCGATTACCAACTTGGTGGTCAATCTATTTATCGGACTGTCGATTGGTGCCGGCATATCGGCGGCGCACGCCATTGGCAGCAAGGATGAGCAGACAACACACCGCATCGTTCATACGGCTGTACCAACAGCCTTGGCCAGCGGTCTGTTTCTGACGATTGTCGGTATTGCACTTACTCCGGTGCTTTTACAAGGAATGGGAACGCCGGAGGAGGTACTGCCGCTGTCTACGATATATATGCAGATTTACTTCGGCGGAATGACCTTTAATATGGTGTACAATTTCTGCGCGGCAATTTTGCGGGCGGCAGGGGATACCAAAAGTCCGCTGCTTTTCCTGACCATTTCCGGCGTGCTCAATGTTCTGCTGAACCTGTTGTTTGTAACAGTTTTTCGGTTAGATGTAGCTGGTGTTGCGCTGGCAACCACCATTTCTCAGGGCGTTTCGGCGGCTTTGGTGGTGTGGGCACTGATGCGCCGTCAGGATGCTTGCCGGCTGGAGTTGAAGAAGCTTCGCTTTTATAAGCAGCAATTATTGAAAATCATCAGTCAGGGTCTGCCTGCAGGCATTCAGGGTGCCATGTTTTCTATTTCCAATGTGGTGATTCAGTCGTCTGTCAATTCCTTTGGCGAGACGATGATGTCCGGAAATGCTGCGGCCAGCAACATTGAGGGCTTTGTATATGTGTCGATGGACGCATTCACCCAGGCAGCAGTCAATTTTACCGGGCAGAATGTGGGCGCACGGCAGTATGGGCGCGTGAAGAAAATATTGGGCGTCTGTGTTGCTTGCGCCATGACTGTCGGAATTGTCATGGGCGGCGGCATTTATTTACTGGGTGAGCAGTTGCTGCCTATCTATATTACAGATGCGCAGCAGGCCATTACATACGGAATGCTGCATCTGCAGTATGTTTGCCTGTTGTACTGTTTGTTTGCTCCGACAAATGTACTGAGCGGCGTGCTTCGGGGGATGGGATCTTCCCTTACACCGATGCTGATATCCGTGCTGGGCATTTGCGGATTTCGGATTGTGTGGATTTATACTGTTTTTAGAGCGTACCATACGCCGGACTGCCTGTTCCTGTCCTATCCCGTTTCCTGGGTGCTGACGGCGCTTGTACTGCTTGTTGCGTTTATAATAATCTATCGGCGGCGATTGACGATGAATATAGAAAGAAAGAATTGAGGATACGGCCGTGGAACTGAATGATATTTACGACAAGGACCGAAATTTAACAGGACGGCTGCACCGGCGCAACACCAGATGGGGACCGGGGGAGTATGGACTGGTGGTCTGTGTCTGGGTTTACGACGGAAAGGGAAAACTGCTGCTGACCCGGCGTGCCAGAGGAAAAAGCTTTGCCGGTACGTGGGAAAATTCCGGCGGTGCGGCGAAGGCGGGAGAAACCAGCCTGCAGGCCGTTGTACGGGAGCTGTATGAGGAAACCGGCATCCGTGCGCCGGCGGAGGAATTCGAATTTCTCAGCTCTGCCCGGGATCATCATTTTTTCTACGACCATTACTGCCTGAAAGCGGATGTGCCCATCAAGGATATATCCCTGCTTCCCGGAGAAACGGACGGCGTGAAATGGGTAACCTTCCAGCAGGTGCATGAAATGATTGCCCAGCAGAGAATCTGCAAAATCATTGCCAAGCAGTTTCTGGAGGCAGAGCCGGAGTTACTGAAGCGACAAACTGCACAAGAATAAAAGTAAAAATTTAGAGAGCTTCACCATTGGTTTTCTGTTGCATTTTTCACGTTTTTAGGGTACAATGAAAAAAAGCGTTTTTCATCTGACCGGCAAAACGCTTGTTCGCCGGGGATGGAAGCGCTTTTCTTTTTGACACAAAGGAGGAACTTTTATGATCGAATTATTTAAACTGCCAGTCAGCCGCGGCAAAGCACCGTTGCGGGTGGCGCGTGGGCATTTTGCCACAAACCACAGCCATATCAACTATTATATTGATATTACCTTTAATAAGTCGCGTTTAAACGAAGCAAAGGAAACCGCCAGAGAGCTGGTATCCCACTTTATCAATAATACACCTGTTGATACGGTGCTGTGCTTGGATGGCACAGCGGTTCTTGGTGCTTGGGTTGCTGAAGAATTGACACGCACCGGCTTCCAGACCATCAATGCCCACCAGACCATTTATGTGGTGGAGCCGGAGTATAACAGCAATTCCTTGATTTTGCGGGACAATCTGCAGCAGATGGTGCGGCATAAGAATGTTCTGGTGCTGATGGCCTCCTGCACCACCGGCTTTACTGCCAAAAGAGCCATTGAAGCCATCACTTACTATGGCGGAGAGGTGGCGGGCATTGCCGCAATTTACCGCAATGTAGACGAGGTGGAGGGATATCCTGTTCGCTCTGTTTACAGCATTGACGATATTCCTGACTATGAAAGCTACGATTCCAGAGAATGTCCTTATTGCAAGAAAGGTGTCAAGCTGGACGCCCTGGTCAACAGCCATGGCTATTCGGCCCTGTAAAGAATCAGAAAAGCCCCGCCTGTGCATTTATGCAGGCGGGGCTTGTGCTGTTTGCGAATCGGTGAAGGGTGCGGTTAAAAAGCAAAAAGGGAATAAAAAATGAGGCGAAAGCCTCAAAAAAATGAAAAATATGGATTGACAAACCACTTTGCTTGGTATATAATGGTGTTCTATAATGTGTTATTATGCCCAAGTGTGCGATCCACCCCAGTATGGACATCCTACCACAGAATGTGGCGTCTGTCAAGTGGAAATGGCTTAAAACATTCAACGGCGCCGGGCGTATCAAACCCTGTAAGCAACACAACATTCAGGCGAAAGCCAAAAGAAAGGCTGTGATGAACGATATGGCAATGGTCAAGGACACAATGTTCGGCAAGACCATGCGTAAGTCCTACGCAAAGTACGAGGAGATTCTGGAAATCCCCAACATGCTGAAGATCCAAAAGGATTCTTATCAATGGTTCCTGGAAGAGGGCCTGCGGGAAGTCTTTAAGGATGTCGGCACCATCACCGATTTCTCCGGTAAGCTGGAGCTGAGCTTTTTGGACTATTCTATGGACGAAAAGCCCAAGTATACCATCGAGGAGTGCAAGGAGCGGGACGCCACCTATGCAAAGCCCATCAAGGTACGGGTGCGCCTGCGCAATGCAGAGACCGACGAAATCAAGGAACAGGATATTTTCCTGGGTGATTTCCCCATTATGACCAATGGCGGCACCTTTGTTATCAACGGTGCTGAGCGTGTCATCGTATCTCAGATTGTCCGTAGCCCCGGTATGTACTACGGTCACGAGGTGGACAAGGCTGACCAGCATACCTACACCGCAACGGTGATTCCCTACCGTGGTGCATGGCTGGAGTACGAGACTGACAATTCTGATGTTTTCTGGGTCCGGATTGACAAGAACCGGAAGCTGCCCATCACCTGCCTGATTCGTGCGATGGGTGTCAGCACCGATGAGCAGATCAAGGCAATGTTCGGCGAGGATCCCCGTATCCTGGCGACCATTGAGAAGGATCCCTGCAAGACCAGAGAAGAGTCCCTGCTGGAAATCTATCGCCGCCTGCGTCCCGGTGAGCCTCCCACGGTGGAGACTGCCATTTCCCATCTGGAAGGGTTGCTGTTTGATGCACACCGCTATGATGTAAGCAAGGTTGGCCGTTATAAGTTCAACAAGAAGATGGACATCTGGAGCCGTCTGTCCGGCCAGGAAGCGGCAGAGCCCATCGCAAACCCCATGACCGGCGAAATTCTGGTTATGCCCGGTGAGTTCATCACCCGCGACCTGGCACACAAGCTGTCCGAGCTGGGTGTCAACGAAGCAACCGTTAAGGTTGGCGACAGTGCTGTGAAGGTGCTGTCCAACAATATGGTCAACATGGCCAATTTCGTGGATTTCGACCCCGCTGTTTACGGCATTCGGGAAAAGGTTTCTCTCCCCGTGCTGAAGGAAATGCTGGAAACTGTCCCTGCCGACGGTTGGGAAGATGCCATCGCAGAGCGTATGGACGACCTGATTCCCAAGCACATTGTGGTGGATGACATTATGGCTTCCATCAACTACCTGAACTGCGTGGCAATGGGCATCGGCGTTGCAGATGACATCGACCATCTGGGCAACCGCCGTCTGCGCTGCGTCGGCGAGCTGCTGCAGAATCAGTTCCGCATTGGCTTCAGCCGTCTGGACCGCGTCATTCGGGAGAGAATGACGGTTCAGGATCTGGATGCTGTTACGCCCCAGAGCCTGATCAATATCCGTCCTGTGACGGCAGTCATCAAGGAGTTCTTCGGATCTTCTCCGCTGTCTCAGTTTATGGACCAGAACAACCCCCTGGCAGAATTGACCCATAAGCGCCGTCTGTCCGCATTGGGCCCCGGTGGCCTGAGCCGCGAACGCGCATCCTTTGACGTGCGTGATATTCACTATACACACTATGGCCGTATGTGCCCCATTGAGACTCCCGAAGGTCCCAATATCGGCTTGATTAACTATCTGTCCTCCTTTGCAAAGGTCAATGAGTACGGCTTTATTGAAGCTCCCTACCGGAAGGTGGATAAGGCAACCGGCCGCGTGACAGAGGAAATCGAGTATATGACCGCAGATGTGGAAGACGATTTCTATATCGGTCAGGCCAACGAGCCTCTGGATGAGAATGGCTGTCTGGCAAATGCCAGAATTACCTGCCGTCACCGCAATGAAATTATCGCCGTTGACCGGGAAATGATTGATTATATCGACGTTTCTCCCAGAATGATGATTTCTGTGGCAACATCCTTCATTCCCTTCCTGCAGAACGACGACGCAAACCGTGCTTTGATGGGCGCGAACATGCAGCGTCAGGCTGTGCCTCTGCTGACCACCGAGCCCCCCATCGTTGCCACCGGCATCGAGCATAAGGCAGCGGTAGACTCTGAGGTTTGTATCAAGGCAGAGGGCGAAGGTGTCGTTACAGCTGTCAGCGCAACGGACATCACCATTTGCTATGACGACGGCAATGTGCAGACCTATCATTTGACCAAGTTCGCCCGCAGCAATGCCGGTACCTGCGTCAATCAGAGACCCATTGTAAAGGTTGGCGAGCGCGTTAGCTTTGAGCAAATTATCGCAGACGGTCCTTCCTGCTCCGGCGGCGAGGTTGCACTGGGTAAGAACGTTCTGATTGGCTTTGTCAACTGGGAAGGCTACAACTACGAAGACGCCATTTTGCTCAACGAGCGGCTGGTGAAGGAAGATGTCTTTACCTCTATCCACATCGAAGAGCATGAGACCGAGGCCAGGGACACCAAGCTCGGACCGGAAGAAATCACCCGGGATATTCCCAACGTGGGTGAAGATACGCTGAAGGATTTGGACGAAGACGGTATTATCCGCGTGGGTGCAGAGGTTCGCTCCGGCGACTATCTGGTTGGTAAGGTTACGCCCAAGGGCGAAACAGAGCTGACCCCCGAGGAGAGATTGCTCAGAGCCATCTTCGGCGAGAAGGCAAGAGAAGTTCGTGACACCTCCCTGAAGGTGCCTCACGGTGAAAGCGGCATCGTTGTGGATGTCAAGGTATTCACCAAGGAAAATTCCGATGAATTGGCTCCCGGTGTTACCAAGTCCGTCCGTGTCTATATTGCCCAGAAGCGGAAGATTTCCGTGGGCGATAAGATGGCCGGCCGTCACGGTAACAAGGGCGTTGTTTCCCGCGTTCTGCCGGAAGAGGATATGCCCTTCCTGCCGGATGGCACACCTTTGGATGTGGTTTTGAACCCCCTGGGCGTTCCTTCCCGTATGAACATCGGTCAGGTTCTGGAGGTTCACCTGGGCTATGCTGCAAAGGCATTGGGCTGGAAGGTTGCAACTCCTGTATTTGACGGTGCCAACGAAAAGGACATTCGGGATACCCTGAAGCTGGCGGGTCTGCGGGAAGACGGCAAGACTGTTCTGTACGACGGCCGTACCGGTGAACCCTTTGACAATATGGTTACTGTTGGCTATCCCTACTATCTGAAGCTGCACCATCTGGTTGACGATAAGATTCACGCCCGTTCCACCGGTCCTTACGCACTGGTTACCCAGCAGCCGTTGGGCGGTAAAGCCCAGTTCGGCGGTCAGCGTTTCGGCGAAATGGAAGTTTGGGCGCTGGAAGCTTACGGCGCAGCCTACACTTTGCAGGAAATCCTCACCGTCAAGTCTGACGATGTGACCGGTCGTGTCAAGACCTACGAGGCGATTGTCAAGGGCGCCAATATTCCCAAGCCCGGCGTACCGGAATCCTTCAAGGTTTTGGTTAAGGAATTGCAGGCACTTTGTCTGGATGTCCGTGTGCTGGATGAAATGGGCAACGAAATCGAACTGAAGGACGAGGACGAGGATGAAGATGGCGAGATCGGCTACGCCGGCGAGCGTGACAGCCAGCTGGTGATTGGCAGTACCGATGAGGTGCTGGATGCCGGCTTCGTCATTGACGAGGATAGTCCGGAAGATATTATGGATGTGTTCGGCGATGCGGATGATTCCGACGCTGACGCTTATGAAGATTAAGGAGGGGAAGTTATGTCAGATGCTACATTTGATGCGATTAGAATAGGCATTGCATCCCCGGAAATGATCCGGAACTGGTCCTTCGGCGAGGTTAAAAAGCCGGAGACCATTAACTACCGTACTTTGAAGCCCGAGCGGGACGGTCTGTACTGCGAAAAAATCTTTGGACCGACCAAGGATTGGGAGTGTCATTGCGGTAAGTATAAGAAAATCAAATATAAGGGCAAGGTCTGCGACCGCTGCGGCGTAGAAGTCACCAAGGCAAAGGTTCGCCGGGAACGGATGGGTCATATCGAATTGGCAGCTCCCTGCAGCCACATTTGGTACTTCAAGGGCATTCCTTCCCGTATGGGTCTGATTTTGGACATTTCTCCCAAGATTTTGGAGAAGGTTCTGTACTTTGCAGCTTATATTGTCACCGATCCCGGCGATGCACCTCTGGCCAGAAACCAGGTGCTGACCGAAAAGGAATATCGGGATATGCGGGAAAAGTATGAGGACGATTTCAAGGCCGGTATGGGCGCCGAAGCAGTCAAGGCACTTCTGGAGCAAATTGATTTGGAAGAGCTGTCTGCACAGCTGCGCGAGGAGCTGAAAACGGCTTCTTCCCAGAAGAAGCTGCGACTGGTAAAGCGTCTGGAGGTTGTGGAAGCCTTCCGGGAATCCGGCAATAACCCTGCCTGGATGGTCATGGATGTGCTGCCGGTAATTCCTCCGGATATCCGTCCCATGATTCAGTTGGACGGCGGCCGTTTTGCCACCTCCGACCTGAATGACCTGTACCGTCGCGTGATCAACCGTAACAACCGTCTGAAGCGGCTGATTCAGCTGAGCGCACCGGATATCATCGTGCGCAATGAGAAGCGCATGCTGCAGGAGGCTGTAGACGCCCTGATTGATAACGGCCGCCGTGGCCGTGCTGTAACCGGCGCCAACAACCGTGCACTGAAGTCCCTGTCCGATATGCTCAAGGGCAAGCAGGGTCGCTTCCGCCAGAACCTTTTGGGTAAGCGTGTTGACTATTCCGGCCGTAGCGTTATCGTGGTTGGCCCCGAGCTGAAGCTGTATCAGTGCGGCGTGCCGAAGGAAATGGCCATCGAGCTGTTCCGCCCCTTCGTGATGAAGAAGCTGGTATCCGATGGTCTGGCAAACAACATTAAGTCTGCCAAGAAGATGATTGACAAGGGTAAGGCTGAGGTTTGGGATGCACTGGACGAGATTATCAAGGACCGTCCCGTGATGCTGAACCGTGCACCGACGCTGCACCGCTTGGGCATCCAGGCCTTTGAGCCCGTGCTGGTGGAAGGCCGTGCGCTGAAGCTGCACCCCCTTTGCTGTACCGCATTTAACGCTGACTTTGACGGCGACCAGATGGCAATTCACGTACCTCTGTCCGCAGAGGCGCAGGCAGAAGCCAGAATGCTGATGCTGTCTGCCAATAACCTGCTCCGTCCTCAGGACGGCAAGCCGGTTACCGTTCCTTCTCAGGATATGATTCTGGGTGCCTATTATCTGACCTATATCCGTCTGGGTAAGGCAGAAAAGGGTGCTGAGGAAGTGGTTATCACCAACCCCGGTGACACTGCATGGGAAGCCGGTCAGCTGGTGGATGCGGACGAGTTTGTAGCTGCCAATAAGGCATTGAAGGCAGAAGGCAAGCAGGAAGCTGCCTTCCGTCCCAAGTATGCTTTCTCCAGCGTGGAAGAGGCGATTGCCTCCTATGCAGATGGCAACATCGGTCTGCACGCACCCATCCTCGTTCGTATGGGCAAGGAAGTGGACGGCCAGATGGAGTACCGTCTGATCAAGGCCACCGTTGGCCGCCTGATTTACAACGAGCCCATTCCCCAGGATTTGGGATTTGTAAACCGCAATGATCCGGAGCATGCCTTTGACCTGGAAGTGGACTTCCTGGTGGGGAAGAAGCAGCTGGGTAAAATCATTGACAAGTGCATCCGTCGTCACGGCTTCACCATCGCGACGGAAATGCTGGACCGCATCAAGGCCTTGGGCTACAAGTACGCAACCAAGGGTGCTATTTCCATTTCCATTGCAGATATGGTCGTCCCCGAAATCAAGCATCAGCTGATTCGTGCTTCTGAAAACAAGGTTCTGGAAATTGAACAGTTCTATCGCCAGGGTCTTATCACCAATGAAGAGCGTTACCGCCTGGTTGTTCAGCAGTGGGAAAAGACCACCGCTGATGTCACCAATGCTTTGCAGGGCACCATGGATGAGTTCAACCCCATTTATATGATGTCGGACTCCGGTGCTCGTGGTAGCATGGCACAGATTCGTCAGCTGGCCGGTATGCGTGGTCTGATGGCGGATACCGCCGGCCGTACCATCGAAATCCCGGTTAAGGCGAACTTCCGTGAAGGTCTGTCTGTTCTGGAATACTTCATTTCCTCCAGAGGCGCCCGTAAGGGTATGACCGATACCGCTCTGCGTACGGCTGACTCCGGTTACCTGACCCGTCGTATGGTTGACGTTTCTCAGGATGTCATCATCCGGGAGCACAACTGCGGCACCACCAACGGTATTTGGGTTGGCGCTGTGTATGACAAGAACGGCGATGTTGTGGATTCCTTCGGCAACCGCATCCGCGGTCGCTTCCCGGTCAGCGATGTGCTGCATCCTGAAACCGGCGAATTGCTCCACTCCAAGGACGAGATGATGATGCCTGAGGATGCAGAGAAGTTCGAAAAGGCAGGTATTGAGAAGATTTATATCCGTACTATTTTGGGCTGCCGTGCAAGAAGCGGTGTCTGTTCCAAGTGCTACGGTATGAACCTGGCAACCTCCAAGCAGGTTGACCTGGGCGAAGCAGTCGGTATCATCGCAGCACAGTCCATCGGTGAACCCGGTACACAGCTGACGATGCGTACCTTCCACTCCGGCGGCGTTGCAGGTGATGACATCACCCAGGGTCTGCCCAGAGTTGAAGAACTGTTTGAATCCCGCCGTCCCAAGAAGATGGCACAGATTTCCGAAATCACCGGCGTCGTCTCCATTGACGATACCCACCGCTCCGCTCTGCGCAGCATCACGGTTACCGCAGAGGATGGCGAGGTGAAGGAATATCAGGTGCCTTACTCTGTGGGTCTGAAGGTCGCTCACGGCAAGACCGTCCAGAAGGGCGAACCGATTACCGACGGCGCGCTGTATCCCCAGGATGTTCTGCGTATTTCCGGCGTCGAAGCCGTTCAGGATTACCTGGTGCAGTCTGTTCAGGCTGTGTACCGTCAGCAGGGCGTTGAAATCAACGACAAGCACATCGAGGTCATTATTCGTCAGATGATGCGTAAGGTTCGCGTGGAAGATCCGGGCGACACCGCATTGCTGACCGGCACAGTCATCGATAACTTTGAGTTTGAGGATGCCAATGCTGAAATTCAGGCACGGATTGATGCCGGCGAAGAGGATTTGAAGCTGGCAACGGCTTCTGCAGTGCTGCTTGGTATCACCAAGGCTTCTCTGGCCACCGATTCCTTCCTGTCCGCCGCTTCCTTCCAGGAAACCACCAAGGTTCTGACCGATGCCGCAATCAAGGGCAAGGTTGACCATCTGGTTGGCTTGAAGGAAAATGTTATCATTGGTAAGCTGATTCCTGCCGGTTCCGGCTTGATGGCTTATCGGGATTTTAAGAGCGTTGAGACAACTGCTGAAGCAGAAGAAACTGAAAACGTTTACAGCGAGATTGCTGAATAACAAGAAAGTCCGTCACCCTCGGGTGGCGGACTTTTGCTCTCTGCTGGAGACTGTCAAAAAAGAAAGACGGTGTATTTCTACACGGTCTTTCTTACTTTTTATATTCAATAATATCACTGACGCTGCAATCCAAAGCAGTGCAAATACGATCAAGAATATAACTGTCGTATCGTTTTACGTTGTTTTTGTAATAGTTATCGATGACCTGATACTGAATGCCGGTTCGCTTTGACAGCTCGTATCTGGTAATACCTGCACGTTCCAAGGCTTTGCGTAATGTTAATTGTACCATATCGTATTATGCACCTCCTGGATATATTTTATTAGAGATATATACCTTTGACAATTTATGTGTATCGATATATATTTATATAAATATATAATGCGGAGGATATTATGATAAAGCGAATTGTGATTGCGGGGAGTAGAGATTACGATGATTATACTGAGGCAAAGCAGTATATAGAATTATGCATCAGCCAGATAAAGAATAAATATACATTGATTTTTGTTTCAGGAGGCTGTCGGGGTGCAGATATGCTGGGTGAAAGATATGCCGAGGAGAATGGATACCCAATAGAAAGGTATCCGGCAGAATGGAGCAAGTATGGCAAAGCGGCAGGACCGAAAAGAAATATAAAAATGGCGCAAATAAGCGACTATGTTATTTGTTTTTGGGATGGAAGGAGCAAAGGAACGAAGGCAATGATAGACTATGCCAGAAGCATGGGCAAACCTTTGAAAATTAAAATCATTTAACGGTAGAAAATGTAGAAAAAACATCATATTTTTTGTTGACTTTTCCAAAAAAATGCGTATAATAGGTATCTGTATGGACACTAAAAAAGATGGTAGAATCCCCCAATGCGGGATTTTGCCGAAAATCGACAAAAATAAGGTCATTGCAGGGGCAAAACAGCTGCGAAAAGCGATAGCAAAAGGCACCGTGAAATATGTTTGCCTGGCGAAAAATGCCGACCCTGCGATTACCGAACCGCTGGCACAGCAATGCAAGGCACAAGGTATCACCTGTATTTGGGTTTCCAGCATGCAGGAGCTTGGCAATGCCTGCGGCATTGATGTGGGCGCGGCTGCCGCGGCAGTCATCGATTAACTTGTTTCTATCGGCATCAGCCGTAGAATATCAACCGCCGAAAGGCGAGAATTCAAGAAAGGAGAACATTTAATGCCTACTTTTAACCAACTCGTTAAGAATGGCCGTCAGCAGGTAACCTACAAGTCCACCGCTCCTGCTCTGCAGAGAGGTTTGAACACCCTGGAGAACAAGGCTACCAATCTGCCTTCCCCCCAGAAGCGTGGTGTTTGCACTGCTGTTCGTACCACCACCCCCAAGAAGCCGAACTCCGCTCTGCGTAAGATCGCCCGTGTGCGTCTGACCAATGGTATGGAAGTTTCTGCTTACATTCCCGGTGTCGGCCATAACCTGCAGGAGCACTCTGTGGTGCTGATTCGTGGCGGTCGTGTTAAGGACCTCCCCGGTGTTCGTTACCACATCATCCGCGGCACTCTGGATACCCAGGGCGTACAGAACCGGATGCAGTCCCGCTCCAAGTACGGTGCAAAGCGGCCCAAGGCCGGCAAGAAGTAATCTTCTGCAAACCAAAATTTGAATTTTTCCCACGCCCGTTCGCAAGGCAAGGCCTTGCCACAGCGTTTTTATATACGATATAAAAACCTCTGGCCAGGCACAACGAAAGGTATCCTTTCGAGTACCGATGAAATCATTAATTTATGAAGGAGGGAAGCAAAGTGCCCAGAAGAGGTAATGTTCCCAAGAGAGAGGTCCTTCCGGATCCTCAGTATAACTCCGTTCTGGTTACCAAGCTCGTAAACAGCATCATGCTGGATGGCAAGAAGGGTGTTGCCCAGAAAGTCGTCTATGGTGCATTCGAAATTGTTGAAGCTAAGACCGGCAAGAACGGCCTGGAAGTTTTCCAGCAGGCTATGGAAAACATTATGCCCGCTGTTGAGCTGAAGGCTCGCCGTGTCGGTGGTGCTACCTACCAGGTGCCCATCGAAGTTCGCGCTGACCGTCGTCAGACCCTGGGTCTGCGGTGGATCACCCTGTACAGCCGCAACCGCAGTGAGAACACCATGCGGGAGCGTTTGGCAGCTGAAATTATGGACGCTGCAAACAACACCGGCGCATCTGTGAAGAAGCGCGATGATGTCCACAAAATGGCCGAAGCCAACAAGGCATTCGCTCATTTCCGTTGGTAATGAAGGAGAAACCATAGAATGGCTAGACAGTATTCTCTGGAGAATACCAGAAACTTTGGCATCATGGCTCACATTGATGCCGGTAAAACCACTACTTCCGAGCGTATCCTTTTCTACACCGGTAAGAATTACAAAATCGGTGAGACCCATGATGGCTCTGCTACCATGGACTGGATGGCGCAGGAGCAGGAGCGTGGTATTACAATTACTTCAGCTGCAACCACCTGTTTTTGGAAGGGCTGCCGGCTGAACATCATTGACACCCCCGGCCACGTCGACTTCACTGTTGAGGTTGAGCGTAGCTTGCGTGTTCTGGACGGTGCAGTTACCGTTTTGTGCGCAAAGGGTGGTGTTGAACCCCAGACCGAGACCGTTTGGCGTCAGGCCGACGAGTATAAAGTCCCCCGTATGATTTACGTCAATAAGATGGATATCATGGGTGCAGACTTTTTCCGCGTTCTGGAAATGATCGACGAGCGCCTGAAGTGTAACGCTGTTGCAATTCAGCTGCCCATCGGCTCCGAAGCTTTCTTCAAGGGCAACATCGACCTGGTTACTATGAAGGCAAATGTCTTCTATGATGACAAGGGTATGGATGTCCGTACGGAAGAAATTCCTGAGGATATGATGGCTCAGGCTGAAGAGTACCGCGAAAAGCTGATGGATGCAATTTCCAGCTTCGATGATGACATCGCAATGATGTATCTGGAAGGCGAGGAAGTTCCCGTCGAAATGATTAAGGCTACCATCCGTAAGGCCACCATTGCCAACGAGATGGTCCCCGTCGTCTGCGGCACCTCTTATAAGAATAAGGGCGTGCAGCAGGTACTGGATGCTGTCGTGGATTATATGCCCAGCCCCCTGGATAAGAAGGGCATCAAGGGCATCAATCCGGAGACCGAGGAAGAGGACTTCCGTCCTGCTTCCGATGAGGCTCCCTTCGCTGCATTGGCATTTAAGATTGCTACCGACCCCTATGTCGGTAAGCTGTGCTTCTTCCGTGTGTACTCCGGTACGCTGGATAAGGGCACTTCCGTTCTGAACTGCACCAAGGGCACCAAGGAGCGCTTGGGCCGTATTCTGCAGATGCATGCCAACCACAGAGAGGATATCGACATCGTTTACGCCGGTGATATTGCTGCAGCTGTTGGTGTGAAGAACACCACCACCGGTGATACCCTGTGTGATGAAGAGCATCCTATTATTCTGGAATCTATGGTCTTCCCGGAACCCGTTATTTCCGTTGCAATCGAGCCCAAGACAAAGGCCGGTCAGGAAAAGATGGGTATCGCGCTGGCTAAGCTGGCAGAAGAGGATCCCACATTCCGGACCTATACTGACCAGGAAACCGGTCAGACTATCATCGCCGGCATGGGCGAGCTGCACTTGGAAATCATTGTTGACCGTCTGCTGCGTGAGTTTAAGGTGGAAGCCAATGTTGGCGCACCTCAGGTTGCTTACAAGGAGACCATCCGCAAGAGCGTCGAGCAGGATACCAAGTATGCACGTCAGTCCGGTGGTAAGGGTCAGTACGGTCATGTTAAGATTCGTGTTGAGCCCAACGAACCCGGCAAGGGTTATGAGTTTGTCAATGCTGTTGTCGGCGGCGCCATTCCCAAGGAATATATTCCTGCTGTCGATGCCGGTATCCAGGGTGCAATGAGCGCCGGCGTTTTGGCTGGCTACCCTGTTGTTGACGTGAAGGTTACCTTGTTTGACGGTTCCTACCACGAGGTCGACTCCTCTGAAATGGCCTTTAAGATTGCCGGTTCTATGGCATTCAAGGAAGCCTGCCGGAAGGCTGACCCCGCAATTCTGGAGCCCATTATGAAGGTTTCCGTAACCGTGCCTGATGAATATATGGGTACTGTTATCGGCGATATTACTGCTCGCCGCGGCAACATTTTGGGACAGATCACCCGTACCGGTGCTGTTCAGGTGGATGCCAATGTGCCTCTGGCTGAAATGTTCGGCTACGCAACGGACCTGCGTTCCAAGACTCAGGGCCGTGGCAACTACGCAATGGAACCCAGCCACAACACGGAATTGCCCAAGTCCAAGACCGAAGAAATCATCAAGAGTCGTTCCAGGGGCTAATTCACAAAAATTTTTCTTGTGTTTCTGTGCACTTTGTAGTATGATAACTGTGATGTGTGCAAAACACGCAAAAACAAGTCATTAAAAAACAAATATAAGATTTAACATTAGGAGGATATTTCAAAATGGCAAAGCAGAAATTTGAAAGAACCAAACCTCACGTCAACATCGGTACTATCGGCCACGTTGACCACGGCAAGACCACTCTGACCGCTGCTATCACCAAGTACCTGTCCATGAAGGGCTTCGCTGATTTCGAAGACTACGCTTCTATCGATAAGGCTCCCGAGGAAAAGGCTCGTGGTATCACGATCAACACCGCTCACGTTGAGTATCAGACTGAGGCTCGTCACTATGCTCACGTTGACTGCCCCGGCCACGCCGACTATATCAAGAACATGATCACCGGTGCTGCTCAGATGGACGGCGCTATCCTGGTTATCGCTTCCACCGACGGCCCCATGGCTCAGACCAAGGAGCACCTGCTGCTGGCCCGTCAGGTTGGCGTGCCCGCTATCGTTGTGTTCATGAACAAGGCTGACCTGGTTGATGATGCTGAGCTGCTGGAGCTGGTTGAGATGGAGATCCGCGAGACTCTGTCCTTCTACGAGTTCCCCGGCGACGACATCCCCGTTGTCCAGGGTTCCGCTCTGAACGCTCTGATTTCCGAGTCTAACGACGTCAACGCTCCTGAGTACGCTTGCATTAAGGCTCTGATGGATGCTGTTGACGAGTATATCCCCACTCCCGACCGCAAGGCTGATATGCCCTTCCTGATGCCTGTTGAGGACGTCTTCACCATCTCCGGCCGTGGTACTGTTGCTACCGGTCGTGTTGAGCGTGGCGTTATCAACAAGAACGACAAGGTTGAGATCGTTGGCCTGTCCGATGAGAAGAAGGAAACCACCGTTACCGACATCGAAATGTTCCACAAGCTGCTGGACTACGCAGAAGCTGGCGATAACATCGGCGCTCTGCTGCGTGGTGTTGATAAGAAGGACATCGAAAGAGGTCAGGTTCTGTGTAAGCCCGGCTCCATCAAGCCTCTGACCAAGTTTGCTGGTCAGGTTTACGTCCTGTCCAAGGAAGAAGGCGGCCGTCACACCCCCTTCTTTAACAACTACCGTCCTCAGTTCTACTTCCGTACCACTGACGTTACCGGTATCATCACTCTGCCCGAGGGCGTTGAGATGTGCATGCCCGGCGACAACGTCGTGATGAACGTTGAGCTGATCACCCCCATCGCTATCGAGAAGGGTCTGCGTTTCGCTATCCGTGAAGGCGGCCGTACCGTCGGTTCCGGTGTTGTTACCGAGATCGAAGAGTAATTCTCTTAGCTGAAAAGCAAATCACCCCCGAGCCTCGGCTCGGGGGTTTTTATATTTTTGCAAAATTTCATCCCCCAGGGGGGCTTCAAATCTGATTTTTGCGGTATTATAATGACCACAAACACAAAAAGGAAGTGGTTGTTATGAAAATGTCTGTTGTAAAAAAGATGGTATTTACCGCTGTGTGTGCCGCGCTGTGTTTGGTGCTTCCTATGGCGTTTCACAGTGTTCCCAATGCAGGTACGATATTCCTGCCGATGCACATTCCCGTTCTGCTGTGCGGACTGATTTGCGGTTGGCCTTACGGTGGCGTATGCGGCCTTATCGGTCCGCTGATTTCCAGCCTGGCAACCGGTATGCCTCCGGCAGCAATGCTCCCGTCTATGATGGTAGAGTGTTGCGCCTACGGCTTTGCTACCGGTATGCTGATGAAGTATGTCCACACAAAATCTGCAACTGCCGACCTTTACATCAGTCTTGTTTCTGCGATGGTGTTCGGCCGTGTGCTCGCTGGCTTTGCTAAAGCCTGGATTTTTACTCCCGGCGTTTCGCCCTTTGCCTGGGTTACCACATCCCTGGTAACAGGCGTGCCCGGCATTGTGATTCAGCTGGTGCTGATGCCTGCGGTGGTATTTGCGTTGACCAAGGCGAAATTGATTCCCAATCGTTATCCCAAGGTGGTATCCCATGAATAAGCAGGATGTGATTGCGTTTTTTGACCGACTGGCACCCCAATGGGATGAGGATATGATTCGCGATGACGGAATTATTGGTAAAATCCTGGACGAGGGACAGGTCACTGCCGGCAAAGAGGTGCTGGATGTGGCCTGCGGAACCGGCGTTTTGTTCCCGGATTACTTGAAAAGGGAAGTGGGAAGCCTGACCGGTATCGACATTTCTCCGGAGATGGTGAAAATTGCCCGGGAGAAATTTCCGCAGGTAGAAATCTGCTGCGGTGATGTGGAGCACGCAGATTTTGGCAAGCAGTTTGACTGCGTGGTGGTTTACAATGCCTTTCCTCATTTTCTAAATCCGGAGCAGCTGATTGAGTCGCTGAGCAAGCTGCTGAAGCCCGGCGGAACGCTGACGGTTGCCCACGGTATGAGCCGGGCAGAGATTGACCATCATCACGAAGGCGCGGCCAGTAAGGTTTCTGTGGGGTTGATGCACGAGGATGCTCTGGCGTCCATATTTGAAAAGCACCTTACAGTGACAACAAAAATTTCCGATTCCCAGATGTACATCGTTTCCGGAAGAAAAGACTTATAATAAAAGCACCGCTCCTGTGAGCGGTGCTTTTTTGCAATCAGGCCTATAAGCCGGGTTCTGTTTTGACAGCCATCTATCTAGTTCCGCAATTGCTCACGGAATCCAGCCACCTCCCCGGAACGGTCGGGCAGACCGTATGTTCCTCCACGGTGTTGCTTCGGAATAGAGTTTACATCGTAAAACCTATGTTTCCATAGGCCGGGTGGGCTCTTACCCCACCTTTTCAGCCTTACTCCCATCATTTGTTGCACAATTGGAGCGGTATATCTCTGTTGCACTTGTCCTAGGGTTGCCCCCGGCGGGTGTTACCCGTTATTCCTGCCCTGCGAAGCCCGGACTTTCCTCACGCTCAACCTTTCGATTTGAGCCCGCGGCTGTCCAGCCTGGTTGCTGAAATATTGTACAGCAAAGACGGAGAATTGTCAAATGTCTTGCAAATTCTTTTGCAAGCGGCTATACTATAGACAAGTGAAGGAAATGGAGTGTGCTTATGAATACACCGTTTGATACCTATTTTGAAAATTTAAGAGGAAAAGCTGTTGCGGTGCTGGGTTTGGGCGTTAGTAACCGCCCGCTGGTGCGGCTGCTTTTGGAATATGGCTGCTGTGTTTCCGGTGGAGACCGTACCGAGCGGGAAAAGCTGGATGCAGAGGTTCTGGAGTTGGAAAAGCTGGGATGCCGGCTGTATCTGGGAGAGCATTTTTATGAGGAAATGACCGCAGATGTGGTGTTCCGTACACCCGGTATGCACCCGGACAGCCCGGCTGTGAAGACACTGAGAGAATGCGGTGCGACAGTTACCTCGGAGATGGAGGCATTTTTTGAGGTTTGCCCCTGTGATATTGTTGCGGTTACCGGTTCTGACGGAAAGACCACCACCACAACCCTGATTTCCGAGATGCTGAAGGCGGAGGGGAAAACCGTTTGGCTGGGCGGAAACATCGGAACACCGTTACTTCCTCTGGCGCGGCAAATGAAAAAAGAGGATGTGGCAGTGGTGGAGCTGAGCTCCTTCCAGCTGATGGATATGAAGCACAGCCCCCGTGTTGCGGTGATTACCAATTTGTCACCCAATCATCTGGATGTCCATAAGGATATGGAGGAATATGTGGAGGCGAAGAAGAATATCTATCGTTTCCAAGGCGCTCAGGATATTCTGGTGGTCAACGGGGACAATGCCATTACAGCGGAGCTTAAGAATCCGGGAATTACAAAGACCTTCTCCAGATTGGGGCAGGGAAATGTCTGCCTGGATGGTGATACCATTCGCCGCGACGGCAAGCCAATTTTGAACATCAACCAGATTTTGCTGCCCGGCGTGCATAATATTGAAAACTATATGGCTGCAATCGCGGCAGTTGAGGGAATGGTTTCCGACGATGCTGTTTGCCGTGTGGCAAAAACCTTTGGCGGCGTGGAGCATCGCATTGAACTGGTGCGGATCAGGGGTGGCGTGCGGTATTATAACGACTCCATCGCCTCTTCCCCCAGCCGAACCATTGCCGGGCTGCGCAGCTTCCGGGAAAAGGTGATTCTGATTGCCGGCGGCTATGACAAGAACATTCCCTACGATGTGCTGGGGCCGGAAATCTGCGCCCATGTGAAAAAACTGTTTTTAGGGGGCGCAACCGGACCGAAGATTCGGGAAGCAGTTGAAAAATGCCGGGGGCATAAGCCGGAAATTGTGGATTGCGGCGATTTTACATCTGCGGTGATGGCGGCTGTTGCAGCAGCACAGCCGGGAGATGTGGTGCTGATGAGCCCGGCTTCGGCAGCCTTTGACCAGTTTAAGAATTTTATGGTTCGTGGCGAATATTTCAAAAAACTCATTATGGAGCTGTAAAAATGGAGCAAAAACGAAAAACCTGCGGCGCAGTCATTGTGGCGGCAGGCAGCGCCTCCCGGATGGGCGGCATTGACAAGGTGATGGCCAGCCTTGGCGGCGAACCGATGATTGTCCGCACAGTCCGCGCCTTTCAAAACAGTCCACAAATAGACGAAATTGTGATTGTGACGCGGCAGGATTTGATTCAGCCGATTATGGATTACTGCGGCGGCTTTGACAAGGTGCAAACCGTGACGGTTGGTGGCGAAAGCCGCCAGGAATCTGTAGAAATAGGGCTGAGTGTACTGACTGCTGATATGGAAATGGTGGCGGTGCATGATGGGGCGAGACCCTTGGTTACCCAGGAGGTTATTGCCCGTACAGTACGGGCGGCGGCAAGCAGTGGTGCAGCAGCACCGGCCATTCCTGTCAAGGATACCATCAAGCAGGTGGAAGGGGAGACAATAATAGTAACTCCGGACAGGAATTGCCTGCGCGCAGGTCAAACACCTCAGGTCTTTCAGGTGCAGTTGCTGAAAAAAGCACTGCAGAAGGCGAAAGAGGATCAGGCGGTGGTAACGGATGACTGTGCAGCGGTGGAGCGGCTTGGTGTGGCTGTGAGGCTGGTAGAGGGGCAGGAGCGCAACCTGAAGGTTACGACCCCCATGGACTTGAAAATCGCGGAGCTTTGGCTGGAGGAGGAGCTATGAGAATCGGACAAGGCTATGATGTGCATAAGCTGGTGGAAGGCCGGGAATTGATTCTCGGAGGGGTGAAAATCCCCTTTGAAAAGGGCCTTCTGGGGCACAGCGATGCGGATGTGCTGCTTCACGCAGTTTCGGATGCCTTGTTGGGTGCTGCCGGCTTGCGGGATATTGGGTATCATTTTCCGGATACGGACCCTGCCTACAAGGGAGCAGATTCGTTGGAATTGCTTCGTTTGGTCGGGCAAAAAGTGGCGCAAAAGGGGTATCGGGTGAGCAATGTGGATGTGACGCTGATTGCCCAAAAGCCCAAGGTTGCGGCGGCGATTCCTCAAATGGAGGAGAACATCGCCAGGGTGCTGGAGCTGAAGAAGAACCGGGTCAATGTGAAGGCGACCACGGAGGAAGGCCTGGGCTTTACCGGCAGACAGGAGGGAATTGCCTGTTTTGCGGTGTGCTTATTGGAAGAGTAAAGAGCGTGCTTCGGCACGCTCTTTTTATTCGAATATACAGAAAAATATACAGAATATACAAAAGGTGAAGTGCAAATATATTCTGTATTATGCGCATTTTTTCGTAAAACATTAATATTGTTGTGAATAATGCACAGTTTCACTGGAAAAGTTTGTGCATTATTTGTGTTTAAATACACTTGACGATGAATAATATTCGTGATATTATTCAATTATCAAAACAAGCCCGTGAGGGCAAGAAAAAGGAGATTTGTATTATGAAAAAACTGATCGCTTTGACGTTGGCTATTCTGATGGCCATCGGTATGTTCGCAGGCTGCAGCTCCGGTAATAGCGGCTACACCATTGAGGAAGGCAAGCTGATTATGTCCACCAATGCGGAGTTCCCTCCCTATGAAATGAAGGACGACAACGGCAATTTTATTGGTATTGATGTTGAAATCGCACAGGCTATTGCTGACAAGCTGGGTTTGACTCTGGTAATCGACGATATGAGCTTTGATGCTGCTCTGATGGCTGTTCAGCAGGGTAAGAGCGATATGGTTATGTCCGGCGTTTCCGTTACCGAGAAGCGGAAGCTGGTTATGGACTTCTCTGACAGCTATGCAACCTCCACCATCGTTGTCATTGTCAAGGAAGGCTCCGATGTGACTCTGGACAATATGGGTGAGAAGATGGTCGGCGCACAGCGCGGCACGACCGGTTACCTCTACGCTTCCGATACGCCCGAGAATGGCGGCTACGGCGAAGACCATGTGATCGCTTTTGAGACCGATGCTGCTGCAATCGAGGCTCTGAAGAACAACCAGATCGACTGCATTGTTATTGACAATGCCCCCGCTAAGGAGCACGTTGCTGCCAACCCCGGCCTGACCATTCTGGAAGGCGAGTGGGTAGCAGAGGAGTACGCCATTGGCCTGCCCAAGGGCAACACCGAGCTGAAGACCGCGATCAACAAGGCACTGGCTGAGCTGAAGGCAGACGGCACCTTGAATACCATCGTTGCAAAGTACATCAAGGCAAACTAAGAACCACCGGAAGGGCAGCAATGCTGCCCTTTCTGTTGTGAAGAAATAGTGAGGTTTTTTGTGGAAGAATATTATCTGTTATGGCAAAGCCTGATGATTGAAGGAGAAAAACTTCCCTTCTGGCAGGAATTCTATGTGAAATTCTATCAGGCATTTATTGAGAATAACCGCTGGCAGCAATATTTGGAAGGCGTGGGCACCACCCTGTTGGTTACAGCGATGGCGTTGTGCCTGGGTATTATCCTGGGTGTTTTGGTGGCCGTTGTGCGCACCTCTCACGATCAGCAGCGCCCCGGTAAAAAGAATTTTTTCCTGGGTGTTGCCAATGCAATTTGTAAGGTTTATGTGACCGTCATTCGCGGCACGCCGATGATGGTGCAGCTGCTGATTATGTGTTTTGTTATTTTCTCGAGAAGTCGGGAATTTACGATGATCGGCGCCTTGACGCTGGGTATTAACTCTGGTGCCTATGTGGCGGAGATTATCCGCGGCGGATTGATGTCTCTGGATCCCGGCCAGATGGAAGCCGGACGAAGCCTGGGCCTGAATTATGTGGATACGATGCGTTTTATTGTCATTCCCCAGGCGTTTAAGGCAATCTTGCCAGCATTGGGCAACGAATTTATTATCCTGCTGAAGGACACCTCCTTAATCACCATTATTGGAGGCAAGGAGCTGGTTTACGCAGCACAGGGCATTTATGGCCGGACTTATGAGCAAATGTTCCCGCTCATAGGTGTTGCGTGCATCTATTTGGTGCTGGTTATGCTGTTTACCTGGCTTTTGGGCATTTTGGAAAGGAGGCTGCGCCAAAGTGATAGACGTTAAGAATTTAAGCAAATCCTTCGGGGATCATCTGGTTTTGAATGATATTTCAGAGCATATTTACCCCGGCGAGAAGGTTGTTATCATTGGACCGTCCGGTTCCGGTAAATCTACATTTTTGCGCTGTCTGAATTTGCTGGAAATCCCGTCTGCAGGTCAAATTGCATTTGACGACGCTGAGGATATCACAGATCCCAAGGTCAATATCGACAAGATCCGCCGCCAGATGGGAATGGTTTTCCAGCATTTCAATCTGTTCCCCAATATGACCATTAAGAGAAACATTGCGCTTGCACCGATTCAGACCAAGCTGATGACAAAGGCAGAAGCTGAGGAGAAGGCAATGGAACTGCTGCGCCGTGTAGGTCTGGAGGAGAAGGCCAATGCCTATCCCAGCCAGCTTTCTGGCGGACAGAAGCAACGAATTGCCATTGTACGGGCACTGGCAATGAATCCGAAGGTGATGCTCTTTGACGAGCCCACCTCGGCACTTGACCCGGAAATGGTTGGAGAAGTTCTCTCGGTTATGAAGGAACTGGCCGATACAGGTATGACGATGGTTGTGGTTACCCACGAAATGGGCTTTGCCCGGGAGGTGGGAAGCCGGGTGCTGTTTATGGATGATGGAAAGATCGTAGAAAGCGGTACACCCCAGGAGATTTTTGAGAATCCCCAACATCCCAGACTGCAGGATTTCCTGTCTAAGGTACTGTAAATATAACGAGCCTGTTGCATTTGCAACAGGCTCATTTCATTAGTCTAAAGTATGACCTCTGTCTCGGTAAGCGCTTTGAAGGGGGCTTTCTGCGCCGGCTTCCTTTTGGTAGCGACCTACCACATTTGCGGCGAGCTCTACCGGCAGCAACGTTCCCGCTCCTGCAACACATCCGCCGGGGCAGGCCATACCCTCCAGCAGGTAGCCGTCGTATTTTCCGGCTTTTGCCAGGAGCATCATCTTCCGGCAATCCTGCAGCCCCTCTGCACGGGCGGTTTTGATTTCCATATCCGGATGAGTTTCGTGAATCAGATTGGTAACTGCACCGGCAACACCACCGGAGACAGCAAAGCCGCGGCCGGCAGCGGTTCCTTCGTTCAGATCGTAAAGGGGTTCAATGGTTTCAAAATTCACTTCCTTGGCTTCAAACATTCCCTGCAGCTCTTCAAAGGTCAGAACAAAATCCACATCGGAGCGGATGTCTTCCCGGATTGCCTCCAGCTTTTTGGCGGCACAGGGACCAACAAAGACTACCTTGCAGCCGGGATATTCCTTTTTCATCAACCGCGCGGTAAAAACCATAGGTGTCAGGGTCATGGAAATGTTTTGCGCTTCTCCGGGGAACAGCCTGTAAATCATGGAATGCCAGGCAGGGCAGCAGGAGGTTGCCATATACCGCTGCTGGGAAGGAACCTTTTCAAGAAAATCCTTTGCTTCTTCGATGGTACACATATCAGCACCAACCGCCACCTCCACAATGCGGCTGAAGCCAAGCTTTTTCATAGCCGCAATGAATTTGCCCGGGGTGGAATGCTTGCCAAACTGACCGATGAAGGCCGGCGCAACAATGGCAATTACCTTGTCGCCTTTGATGATGGATTGAATAACCTGGAAAAGCTGACCCTTGTCCACAATGGCACCGAAGGGGCAGGATACCAGGCATTGCCCGCAGGCCACACATTTATCCTGATCAATGACGGCACGCCCCTGCTCATCTTGTCCGATGGCATCCATACCGCAGGCAGCGGAACAGGGACGGTCCAGATGGATAATGGCGTGATACGGACAGACCTTGGCACACTTTCCGCACTTAATGCATTTCTCCGGATCGATATGGCTTTTGCCGTTGACGAAGGAAATAGCATCCTTGGGACATACCTTTTGGCAGGAAGCAGCCAGGCAGTTCTGGCAGCTTTCCGTTACCCGGTACTGATTGGTGGGGCAAGCGTGACAGGCGTAGGGGATGATGTTAACCAGAGGCGGCTTGTAGTATTGTTCTGCAATAGCAGCGGCATCCATTCCTTCTGTCATCAAATGACGGCTTTGCACCGGGCGGATGGGCAGACCCATAGCCAGGCGAACACGCTCACCGGCAATGGCACGCTCCAGAAAAATGGACTCCCGATGCAGCGGCCGGTCACCGGGAACAATGATATAGGGCAGATCCTCTGCAGAGGTGTAGTCACCGCCGTTATAGGCCATTCTAGCCACTTCTGTAAATACTTTTTTTCGAATATCGGTAATCAGAGAGGGAATTCCACGCATAGTGAGCTCCTTAAAGGTTTTTTCCTATTATAACAAAATTAAGTCATTAGTCAAGGGAGAGCGGCGAGGGAAGAAATGTAAACAATGTATGTTTTGCAGATTATTTACTTTACATTCCATTTGAAATCTGTTACGATAAATAAAACTGTATTCGAAGGAAAGAGAATTTATGAAAGAAAATTGGGACGAACTGCTCAAGGATTATGAGCCGTCGACAGATGCAATCAAAAAGCAGGAACCCCCTTCCCAGGGGATGTCAAAAAGGATGTATTATGCCCTGCTGATTATTTTTGGCGCGGCGTTTTTGCTGGGCGGTGCATTCCTGCTGGGCTACTATCTGGAGAATAAGGCTGCGGAGCAAACCTACAGCGAGTTGGACAAGCTTTATCAGTCCGGCCTTCAGGCAACCACTCCGACCACGCAGCCCGGCACAACCGGTACAGGTCCTGTGGAGACTCAGCCACCTACCATTTTGCCGGAGCTGGAGAAAATTTATGAACTGAATAATGATTTGGTGGGATACCTGCACTTTGATTATCCGAATTTGAATCTGCGTTTTCCGGTGGTTCAATCCTCCACTAGCGATGATTTCTATTTGGACTATGACTTTTACGGGCGGGAGAATATGTCCGGCTGTCCCTATGTTCCGAACCATTGCGATGTTTTCAAGCCGTCGGACAGCGTGGTGATTTACGGTCACAATATGCAAAGCGGCGGTATGTTCAACAAGCTGACCTGGTATCGCAAAAAGAGCTACTGGCAGGAGCACCAGACCTTCCATTTTGATACGCTTTATGAGCGGCATACCTACCGCATTTTTGCGGTTTTCAAAACGGCTGCAATGCAGCATGATGCTGACGGCAATCCCTGGGGCTATCCGTACCATTATATGAATAACTTCCAAAATGAGGAAGAATTCAACAAGTTTATTGCCGATGTTAAGGGAGCTGCATTTACGGGCACAAATGCCTACAAGGGCGAGAGCTATTATGATACCGGAATTACGCCGGTTTACGGAGATAAAATTCTATGCCTGTCCACTTGCGAATACTCTATGACTGACCCGGATGGGACGGTTAACGGGCGGCTGGTGGTTATGGCAGTACGCATCGAATAAAAAACGCATTGCTTGTGCAATGCGTTTTTTGTATCCAGACAGGGAATTGGGGACGGCGATACCCCGAATTGACAGCAATGGTTTTCTTTTGCGGTGTTAATGGCGGCGCTCATCCGCGCCGCATTTAATCGGTTCGAATCCCACTGCATACTACCAAATAAAAAGAAGAGTCACCCCAATGGGTAACTCTTCTTTTTGGCAGAGGATGAGGGATTCGAATTTGGGGAAGCTTCTACTTTCTTTAACCAAAGTTAGCTGTTTACCGCCAAATTCTGTAGAACTCGGAACATTTACCTACCACTTTTAACCATCCAAAACCGCCTATCACCATCCCCGTAAGGGAAAAATAAGGGAAAATATCGCCACATAGCAGGTACAATTACTATAAACTTTTTCTAAAACAACTCATTTTTCCACTTTTCTCACTGAAAAAATTCCGATGTAATATGCAGGTGGAGATTTTTGATGGCATGTAGAAATTTAACTAAAAAATATATATGTTTTGTCAAGACACTGTCAGCTCAATATGCTGGTTTATCAGGAATTATTCCAGAGGCTTAAAACTTTTGGAAAGCATGTTCACCGACATCAATAATGCGAACATTTTTCTTTTTGATCTCTTCAACTGCCTTGCATATTTCTGTATCATTTAACGTGATTCCCAGGATCACTTGGTTGATGCCAGCCATGCCTATCATTTCTGAGAACAAGCTTACCATATCATGCGTAACAATACTGTGTTGACCAGGCTCATCAAACATGACAATTTGAGGATGATTACCCCCTACCTCATTTGATGTTCGTAAGAGAGCTAGTGTGTAGGCCCAGATAGCACGGATGTTGTCACTTGCAGATGAATCAAATTTCATGTCAAACCCTTCAGATGTGGGAAGATAGTTTTCTTTTGAAATCTGAATAGTATCATAACTGCTGACACTCTTGTAGTTAAAGGCACGCAAATAATGCTTGAAGTTCGTTTCTAGGACATGTACTTTATGGGAGTCGCTGTCTGTGAAATTAGTTCGGGGCAGAGTCTGCTTATCTGCAACATATTTAGCCCAATTGCCGGAAAGCTCTTTTAAAAGGGCAAGCCTGCTATCTACAGCGTTAATTAATTGCTTTAAGGTTTGGATTCGGTTTTCAATATTTATCCGCTCGTAGACAACCGTTTCGGACAAGCCGTCATCAACAGAATACAAATCGCTTCTAATGGACTTTGCAAGTCGGCGCAAAGTGAAAAGACGTCCCGAGAGAGCTTGAATGTTGCCATCATATGTATCCCTATTCTTCTTGTGAGCAGTAAGCGCAAATGACACCATCGCTCGCTGGGATTCTAGATGGTGAATATTATCCTCAATGCTCATCAACGGCGTTGAATTTTGGATGGGCAACAAAGAGTCTTGGATTGCTTGTTCACATACAGGGCATTTGCCAGTAAAGGAAGATACATCGAGGTCGCTACCCATTTTCTTCAGCTTTTGCGCGTCCTTGTTGTTTTGTAAATCAATTGAAATTGCTTGGAGATTAGCTTCGAGCTTACTGATCACATCATTTTCGATTATTAAGGCTTGACGATTAGTTGCTAGCTCATTTGATAAAGAGGCAATAGCTTTCTCAGTAGTATCTAGCTCAGCTTGCAATTCATCAAAATTCTCAACGATTTTTGGCGTTTTTTGCGTGAGTTGGAGCAACCGTGTTTCTAGTTCATTCAGTTTATCTTGAATTACGGGATTTCCCGACTCGATTACTGTTACACATACCTTGGCGATATCCTGCTCATCTAGTATGCATGGCTTCATGGACAAGTTGTGAACTTTACAATTTTCGTGAGTGCATAAGGCGGAGATTTCGCTTATAAGCAAATTCCATTGATGTGTGATTTCTGCTTCTTGGGTTTTTAAAGAAGCACGTTTCCTCTCATTACTAAGTGTGTCAAGGCCAAGAATATACTCAACAACACGCTTCTTGGCATCTTTTATGCCTAGCACAGGCATGGCGGAAAAAAGATCCGCCCAACCGCGCTTCTGCTCAATAAACATACCAGAAAAAAGCAACTGCATGTATAGCTTATATTCGCTTCCGTCATTTGATGGAACATTGGGTAAATCAAAGCCAATAAACTTCTCCAAAAATGCATGGAAACCCTTGCTGGAGGTAGTCGAATGGGCAGAGTGAACATACATATCTTCTACGTAAGTTTTGGGGTCGTGTGCTGTGTCCATGTTAGAATGATAAACAGTGATAAGGTTCTCATTGCGGTTAATCATTTCTGCGGCTCTTTTAATCGTAACGACCTCACTACCATTGGAAATCTCAAGCCACGCCTCAGACTCTAAAACATTGTATGTTCCCTTGTCCTTACCCTCAACAACCGTTTTGTAAACGGAAGTTAGTATTTTCTTGCCCTTTCCGCCGATGATTTCTTCGAGACCCAAGCAATAGTAAATCGCAAGGATAGCAGAACTTTTACCTTTGGTATTTTCTGCACTTGAAATTAGATTTAAACCTGCAGATAAAGTATAGTCAAAACCATACTCACCGCCATCAGTTCGAGAGATAGCTTTAATCCTATTGATTTTTAGCATAACTTAACCTCCAGTTTGAGGATATTGTGTCAATCAGTTCTTCATGAAGCTTGTTTTTTAGTTTGGAAAACAAGGCTTTTTCCTGTTGCATGAGTTCGTTGTCACAATATATTGTCTCTATTAATTTTTTCCCTTTTTCGCTTAATCGATATAGTCCATTAGATTGGCGGAAAATTAAATTGTCATACAATGCAAAATTTATTGCACGCGTTACGGCGGGATCAAAACGTATAAGCGTAGTTTCAGAGACGACATCTCTTTCTATTAGCTTAAACAAGTCGTTTTGTATCTTTTGACTTTCGGTTGCTGCGCAAATCATCTGTAGCTTGATTGCAGAGCAACCTTTTTTGCCGCAACACTTTCCAATAATCATGCATATTAACGCAACTCGATAAGTAATTCGATAGTGATAAGGGACAGCATCGGCTTTCGGTTCAAAAATAATATCGTTATTAAGAATAGTGCTTATATCCATCTATTACACCGCCTTAAATTGCAAAGAGCAGTCAGCCAGCCAACCACTCACCAAGTCTCTTCTGAGTTCTAGAATGGCATCATCAGAGAAACATGTGAATTGATTTCGTATGCTTGCTTCAAACCGGTCTAATACCTCATCAAACAACTTGTGATTCAAAGACCGGTCAGGATTCATACGAGATTTTGCGGCTACATCTTTCTTATGTTGCTGTTCTAGTGCAAATAAATCTTCATAGATGGCACCGCAGGATTCTTGCAGTTTATTCATTATCACAAGCCCCTTTAGATAACACTCTGCCCAATGTTGCACCATAAATTGATACTCCTCATCTTCTTCTGAGGTCTTCATAATTGCAAGCATTTTTCTTTTGATATTGTTGATCTTGTCAGACGGACATTGGGTCCAGTCAATGGGTCCGACCGATTTAACAGCAGAGTTAAGCTGTAAGTCAACAAGCGGATTCCGTATCAGCCGGACAAATTCAACTTTAAAATCTTCTGCCGTTTTTGGGATTAAGCGAATACTTGGATCAATATACGAATACAGATCAGGATTCTCGCTAACTGCACTAAGTACCTCTTTGCGCTTCTCTTCTAAGTGTTCGACAATTCTTTTGTCGGGATACTCAGGAATAACAAAGTGCCACTCTTTAATTTTAGGAACGCCAAGCTTTTTTAAACGTTCAACATTTTCTGCTTTTATCAGCTTGGCGATATCAGTTGTTACCTTATCACGCAAATGCCCATACAATTCATTCACTGTATAATTTTTATCAGGACAATAGCACTGATAGACAACGCCGGACAGTGTAAACCCTTCGATACCCGCATCACCTTTATGATCTGCTGGAACTTTGATAAAGTGATCACTTTGATAACGGTCTCGATAACATGCATCACACCATTCTTCCCAAGTATCGCCATTCAGATTATCTCTAATAAAATCTAGAATCATTTCGGCCTCCATAAGCGTTAAAAGTTAAAAAACGCATTGATTCTCAATATTTATAGTATATTTGCATTGGAATCAAAAAGCAAGATTTCTTAGTATGCAATTCTAAAATAATCCAAATACACCTTAAAACGATCCTGGGCAGTTAGACAGGTGTCCATTAAGAAGCCTTTTTCGTGATCCCATTCTTTGAGCCCCCGGTAGTAGAACAATTTCAGATTGTCCTCAATGACAAACGGAACAACATTGTATTTCAAGCATTCTTTAAAGAGGATCAGGCGGCCTACACGGCCATTTCCGTCCTGGAAGGGATGGATGCGTTCAAAGGCCACATGGAATGCTACGATGTCCTCAAATGTCTTAGAGGGCAATGCATTATAGCCTGCTAGCAGCTTGCGCATCTCACCGGCAACATTTTCAGAGAGCGTGGTATCATTGCCGCCAACCTCGTTGGGCAGCTTCTTGTAATCACCCACAGTAAACCAATCCTTGCGGCTGTCGCTGGTGCCGGTCTTCAGAACAAAATACAGTTCCTTGATAAACTTCTCTGTCAAGGCAGAGCCTGCCTGGTCGATCACCATATCAATACAGCGGAAGTGGTTGGAGGTCTCGATCACATCGTCCACATTCACAGCCTCGTTTTCAAAGCCAATGGTGTTGGTCTCAAAGATATACCGGGTCTGGTCGTGGGTAAGACGGCTACCCTCAATATGGTTTGAGTTATAGGTCAGGTCGATTTGCACTTTATGATAGATACCGCCGGTCATCTTAGCAGCCTTCTGCTCACGAAGGATCTGCAGCAGAGAGGGGGTATCTTTCTTTTTGTTGACACGATCCGGCTTCTGAGCGTTTTCCGGAATGTACCAAGTTTTTCCGACAAGCTTCGCATCGGCAATTCTTCCGTGGGCACAGTAATTTCTCACACTTCGTTCAGAAAGTCCCCATTTTCCAGCCATTTTCACAACAGATACATATTCCATAATTACCTCCCAGCAAGGCTTCTTGCCAGTATTATACCACACTACCGGCAAATTAACAACAAGTTTTTGCGCAAATATTTTAGTTTTATTGCCGGTATTTTTAATTGAACATTACATAACTACAGAATCAAGCGCTGATATTTCATAGATAAATGATCTCCCATAAGTTCTTATAAATCCCCATATCGCAATGGTTTTTCAAACCGTACCGTTTGCAAAGTTTCATGCACTTTCATAAGGCTCAATGACACCGTGGTGTAAAAATGGTGTAAAATGCAAAATGAAGTTACCAAGAAAAAGTCATTACAACAATCCATTATTATCCTTTCTGTCCTTACCCAATGCAAAGGCAGAATTTTTAATATGTAAAGACTCTTTGTCAGGTATCGACAAATATGTAAAAAAATGTAGATAATTCTCGACATTTCAACTCAATAGTGATATAGTATTTTTAGCCAGTACAGCAAATTTCACTGGTTAAAAGGTACATAGGGGTGTTGGCATGTCGTCAAAGAATAAGACAAATAAGCAGGACAATTATACTTCGCAGTGCATATATTTTTTACAAAAATATTTATTTCCATTAGTAGGTATTGTCGATAACAACGTTAAAGTATGCAATCCCCAAGTTGCTTTGCCAGCAGAATTACATACAATCTATCAGGATACTGACAATCGCATATTCTTTTCCAACAGCAAAGAATATATACTATATCTAGATTATACTCGGAAACTTTCAGAAGATCGTCGTTCTCTTTTGATGAATGTTCTTCAAATTTTTGGAAAAGTTTGTCCTTGGACTGCAGATGATTCCGAACAGCACGTCTATTACTCTGATGTTCAACGTGATGCCATATATAGCCTTGCCGTGGAAAAAGGAATATGCAACTGGATACTCTCTTCCAAAAACGACGCCATAGAGAAACTGTTAAATAAGCTGGAAAAATGGTCTGTTCAAACCTATGAAGGAAGAAATGTCACATTTGGCTTTTTGATCAACCCAGATGTAACGGGGCAATCCGAAATCAATTTGCTACAGTTTCTTGACGATGACATGTCTGCGGCTTTTACTGATTGTATTCATTCTGTGATTGAATTAGATGGCGAATGTAACTACTACTGTTATCATTCTCTCTCCGAGAACGAGATATTAGAAGAGTGTCCGTTAGATGGATATTCTCCATTACGTTTTAATAATGTGATTCACAAATATGTCCAAGGCAACATTGTAGGCATATTCCTATTAAATTCCGGAGACATTATTATTGCAAAAGATGGTTCAGTACAATTGGTGAAACGAAATGCAAAATGGTTGAATCTAAGTTTTGACATGTTTAGCGATACCATAAAGCATTATACCCAAAGAGGACCTTTGCGTCATTTGCCGGATGATCTTCTTAAATCAATATTTGTATCAATGTTAGACGTGTCTTTTTCTCATCTAGGCGGCATTATTGCTGTTGTAGGGGAAAAGTGGCCTGGTTCAGTCTCAAACAAGGACGGTCGTTTTCCTCTTTTAGATCCATGCGATGATCTTACAGGAAGTGAACCTGACGATATTTATAGGGAGAACAAAAAATTGACCCAAAAGGACTTCCAAAAACGCCTTCAGAAGAGACGCTTCTTGCAAAGTCTAACGCAAGGCAATATGTTTAAGAATATAGATCGAAAATTAAGATGTGAACTCATCTCTTTGGATGGTGCATGTATTTTGAATCATAATGGATATGTCAATGCGTTTGGCGCAATTATTAGCAGTGAAAGTGGCTCGACCGCCGGTGGAAGAGGCGCTGCAGCAAAAACATTATCTACATTTGGACTCGCTGCCAAGATCTCAACAGACGGTTATGTAGAACTTTATATCAACAGGGAAATACGGTATACAATCAAATAAAGGTGTAATAACGTTCTACCCACACCCAGCGCACACAGCATGTCAAAACCCAGCGTACACAGCATGTCAAAAAAGTTGTTGACATCCATTCAGTAAGATGATATAATGTCAAGGCGTATAAACAAATTAGCGCAAGCAAAAGATGTTGCAGTATCCTTCAGTTTGGGATGCTGCCTAGGCGGGTGTTGAATCCGCTTTGGAAGGCCTGGGACCTTGAGGTGCCTTGGCCTTCCTTTTTGTTTCAGCGTGTACTTAGTTGCAGAATTGTTAACGTTAAAATACGTCAAGAGGGCACTCGATAATATAAGTACCCTCTTTTGGCGGATAGTCCAGGAAATATTCGAATTTGAGGAAGTTTCTACTTTCTTTAACCAAAGTTAGCACTTTACCACCATTTTCTGTAGTTTCCGAACTTTATTAACCGCCTAAAACCACCTCAAACCACCTATCACCATCCCAATAAGGAAAAAATAAGGGAAAATTAATACATCCGCATAGCAGGTACACTACACCAGATAAAAGACAAACCCCCTCTGGCACTTCCGTGTCAGAGGGGGTGTTTCTCATTTGATTAATGATTTTTGCCGCAGTGACCACTTCCGCATCCATGGTCGCCGCAGACATGGTCTTCACCATGATGGTGGTCGTGATGATTGCACTGGACATTGGGATTGAACTCCAGCTTTCCCTCCAGGAATGCTGCTACTGCTGCATCTGCGTTGCCGGACACACCACCATACAGCTTGATGCCAGCCTGGGCCAGTGCCATCTGTGCGCCACCGCCGATACCGCCGCAGATCAGTACATCTGTGTTCAATGCTGTAAGAACACCAGCCAGTGCACCATGACCACTGCCGTTGGTGTCAACAACTTGAGAAGAAACAACTGCACCGTTCTCAACTTCGTAGACCTTAAACTGTTCGGTGTGGCCGAAGTGCTGAAAGATTTCTCCGTTTTCGTAGGTTACTGCGATTTTCATAACATTATCTCCTTGTCATTGGTGATTTAGATTTCCGTAAACTCATAGGAATAAGTGACACTGCCGTTGTCGAAGGTATAGAGGATTCGTCCGTCGGGAAGGATCTCCTTCTTGAACTTATCAAAGTCCTTGCTGTGTTTCATTTTAACAAATGCGTCTGTGCTTTCCAGTTCTGCTTCCTCGAAAAAGGTTTCCGGTCTGGAGGAACCGGCGCAGGCATTGCAAAATTTGGCTACGA
>SVLS01000019.1 GCA_015067835.1 Oscillospiraceae bacterium
GATCTGAGGCTCGATCTCTCTGAAATGTGTATATTTTCTTTGTTGCATAACAACACCCCCTGATGTAGTTATTATCCTACATCAGGGGGCCTTTTGTCTATTGTCCGTTTTTACAGGAGCAGTCTACAATGATGTATCCCGATTATGATGCTGCCCCATCCCCACAGCCGGTCTATTCCGCGGTGGACACCGTATACGCCTGGCTGAGTCTGGTGCTGGCCTTTCTGTTCTGCCAGGCTCTGCCCATTGCGCAGTATCCTCTGGGAGGATTCTTGCTGATTCTTGCCCTGTATGCAACAGGTTTTATCATTCTGCGGCTTAAAAAGCTAAAGCTTTGCCCGGTTTGTATTCTCAGCGCTGTGTCTTCTTTCGTAATTGGCTCTTCTATGCTGCTGACTGATACCGAATTCTTGATGAATCTATCCCTTGCCTACAGCCTGGCAAGCTACTGCTATTTCCTGTATGCCGCTTTTGGAAACCGGATTGAGGAAGGCTTTTCCGACTATATCTACATCGATTTTATCAAAATTCTGTTTATCTTCCCCTTCCGTTCCCTGGGCTCCATTTTTCAGGCGCTTTCCAACCGCTCCACAAAAAGAGGCTCCGCTCTCCTTCTGAAAATTCTCATTGGTATCGGCATTGCCCTCGTTCCCACTCTGCTGGTTTTTTCCTTTCTTTCCTATGACCGTGGGTTTACGCATATCCTGGAAGATATTTTTTCCTTTGACTTTGGAAATATCGAAAGGATCTTTACCAGTTTTCTTTTCACTCTGCCCTTGGGTATGTATGGCTTTGGTCTGTACCGCTCCTCACAAGAAAAGGTGCTGAAAGACAGAATGACCGCGCAAAACTGTAAGGAAGGGCTGAAAAAGGCACAAATTCTGCCCCAATCCACCGCCTTGGTGGCTGTTTTTCCGGTAATTTTCCTGTATGTCGTCTACTTCATTTCCCAATGGCGATACTATGTTTCCGGCTTTACCGGCGTACTTCCGGAAGAATTCAGCTATGCGGAATATGCCCGCCAGGGCTTCTTTGAACTTTGCTCCGTGTCCGTTGTCAATCTGGTTCTGATTATTGGTATTTCCTTCTTTATCAAGCGCGGAAAGAAGGAATCCTCCGTCATTCTGAAGATTATCACCACACTGTTCTGCTTATGTACGCTGATTCTCATTGCCACCGCTGTTTCCAAGCTGGTGATGTACATTGACTTCTATGGCTTGACCCAAAAACGGATTTACGCCCTGTGGCTGATGGTAGTCATCGGCATCGTTTTCCTGGTGATTGCCCTGGGACAATTCCTTCGGAATTTGAAAGTGGTCGCTGTGAGTCTGACTGTTACTGTTTTGCTGTTTTCTGCACTGTCTGTGTGCAATGTAAATGCCCTTTGCGCCCGTTACAATACCGACCGCTATCTGTCCGGAAGTCTGGAAAGCTTTGATTTGGAAGCGATGGAGGAGTTGGGCGACTCTGCAATCCCCTCGTTAGTGCGCCTGTCAAACTCTCTTGATTCGGAAAAAGATTCCGAACTGAAGCGGCAAATTGATGCGCTGCTGGTGCTTGAGAAGTGGAGATTCAAAAACGAGGACGCCTCCGTTTTCTCTTTCTCCGTTCCCTCTGCGATGGCAAAAGCCGCCTTGGAAGACTATGTTGTGAATGCAGCGAACCCGGACTAAAATGGTCGTATCACCCCGAAAATATAAAAAAGAGGCCCAAGGCCTCTTTTTTATATTTGTATTTGGACTCACTCAATAATACATAGGTGCAAATTCAACGATTGGGTGCAATGCAAAAATAATATTACTCAGCAAAGATTACTACGAAGTTTTTGTACGAGTCATCCTTTTTAACATCATACCTTGTTGCTTTCTTTGCAGTAGCAGCCAGACCAAATAAACTCTCTAGGACTTTACTGTTGGAAATATCAATTCCTCCAACATATTTTCCGTTTTTCATTTTTTTGCGGCTAATTTTAATAGAGTCGGGAGAAGCCTCCTTCAAAAACAGCACACCAATGCAAAGACGATTGTTTACTCTGTTTTTTAGCAACTGAACATAAGTGTATTCTTCGTAGTTATCAATTAATTCACATGCTGCTGCACTTAGTGATAATCTTCCAAATCCTACACTTGCATATGGTGATGTTCTACCTTTGCTGCTTGTTGGTATTTTTACGATTTCCCATGCCATTTCATTTACATCCTTTCTATTTTTTGTGGTTTGGTGTGTTTGTGGTTTTAATATACCATATTGTATTACTGCTGTCAACTGTTTTTTGTTAGTTTTATTGATTTGTTTGTTTTGGTTTTGTTACTTAGCTAAATAAAAAGGACGAAACTACGAAATTGTATCATAGTTTCGTCCTTTTATGGTACGGGTAACAGGACTTGAACCTGCACGGTTGCCCATTGGAACCTAAATCCAACGTGTCTGCCAATTCCACCATACCCGCGTATTCCCTTAATCTTTCAGTCCTTACAGCAAAACCTCCCGGTTTGTTCCGTAAAAAATATCGGAGCGGTTGCTGATCAGCTGGCAGAACTCCTCGAATTTTGCCCAGTTATCCTCAATGTCAAACTCGTAGGCATGTCCCCAAATGTAGAAAACCTGGGGCGTCTGCGCTTCCATATTTACAAACTTCTCCCCCAGCGCAAATAACTGCTCCGGCTCCATCACATGATACACCGTGGGATTAAACTGCAGCAGATTCTCCTGAGGCTCAAAGGAAAATGTGGAGGTAATGGTCCTGGCATACCGGATGGATGTATTTTCCCGGATCACCTGTGCCGTCCGTGCGTCGTTATTGACGCCGCCACAGGGATACGCCATGCCAACCACCTCGTAGCCCACCAGCTCGCTTAAATTCAAGCGGTCCTGTTCCACCTGACGGATGATTTCCTCCTCCGTACAGCTGGGAAGAAGCGGATGGGTCAGGGTGTGGGCCGCCACCTCGTGCCCTTCATAAATAGAACGCACATCTGCCGCCTGATTCTTGTTATGGCAGAGGCGGACACCTTCCCGCATCAGCGTATTTTCCTGTCCCAGAAGCTCCGAATTCAGATTGAAGGTCGCCTTCAGACCATATTTATTCAGCAAATCAATCAGCCGAATATCCTGTGTCACACCATCGTCATAGCTGAATGTGACCGCTTTTTGCTTTCCCTGGAACAATACTCTCACCTGCCAAGCATTTCATCTTTGCGCAAAATATTTTATCACAGCGCCGATAAATTGTCAACGGAATTCGCCCCAAGCGTAAAAATGCTTGAAATCTCTAGGTTTTTTCTGTAAAGATGCTTGACATTCTTCCCTTTCACAGGTAAAATAAAACTTGGTATAGTGTACGCTGGTTTTGGGGCAACCCCCGGCGTTTCATTCATAACCGGCGTAAGCCGGGTTAAGCGTTTTGCGCCTGATGGCGTTGTTTGTTTGGGTTTACAGTCACCCTATTTGGCTGGATTTCAATTACAAATCGCCTGTGGGTTCATCGCGCCCACCCCGTTCGCTTATGCTAATTTAGTGAAGGAGGTGCGCACAGAAATATGGAACTTTATTTAGCAATCATCCTCATCGTCGTTGGCACAGTCGTCGGCATTGCCGCCGGTTTCGGTGTTGGCGTTGCATATCGTAAAAAGGTTGCCGAGCGGGAAATCGGTTCTGCTGAGGCAGAAGCCACTCGCTTGATTAACGAAGCCATCCGAAGCGGCGAAAGCCGGAAGAAGGAAATGCTTCTGGAAGCCAAGGACGAAATCCATAAATCTCGCACAGAGTACGAAAAAGAAGTGAAAGAGCGCCGTGCGGAGCTGAGCAAGACTGAGCGCCGTTTGGAGCAAAAAGAAGCCACCCTTGATAAGAAAAGCGAAAACTTCGAAAAGAAGGAAGAAGAACTGGCCGCCAAAATGCAGAAGGTTGCAGAAACCCAAGCTGAGGTGGATGCTGCAAAGGCTGCCCAGATTAAGGCTTTGGAGGTTATCTCCGGCTTGACCCAGGAGCAGGCAAAGCAGACGCTGCTGGCCAGCGTGGAGGACGATGTCCGCCACGAAACCGCTGTAAGAATCAAGGAAATCGAGCAGCAGATGAAGGACGAGGCCGACGAAAAGGCAAGAGAAATTCTCTCCATCGCCATTCAGCGCTGCGCCGCTGACCATGCCGCTGAGGCTACCGTTTCCGTTGTGGCTTTGCCCAACGATGAAATGAAGGGCCGCATCATCGGCAGAGAAGGTCGGAACATCCGCACCCTGGAAACCATCACCGGTGTAGACCTGATTATCGATGACACGCCGGAGGCCATCACCGTCAGCAGCTTTGACCCCGTCCGTCGGGAAATTGCCCGTCTGGCACTGGAGAAGCTGATTGCAGACGGTCGTATCCACCCCACCCGCATTGAGGATATGGTGGAAAAGAGCCGCAAAGAAGTGGATCGCACCATCCGCGAAGAGGGCGAGCGTGCCTGTTACGAAACCGGTGTTCACAACCTGAACCCCGAGCTGGTGAAGATTCTGGGTCGTCAGAAATACCGTACCTCTTACGGCCAGAATGTGCTGAACCACTCTATGGAGGTTGCACATATCGCCGGCCTGATGGCCGCCGAACTGGGCGTGGATGTGGCGCTTGCAAAGCGTGCAGGTCTGCTGCATGACTTGGGCAAGTCCATTGACCACGAGGTAGAAGGCAGTCACGTACAGCTGGGTGCAGATCTGGCCCGGAAGTACAAGGAAAATCCCGTTGTGGTCAATGCCATTGAGGCTCACCACGGCGACGTAGAGCCTAAAACGGTTATTGCCGTGCTGGTTCAGGCTGCCGACGCTGTTTCCGCCGCCCGTCCCGGCGCACGCCGCGAGAACGTGGAAAATTACATCCGTCGTCTGCAGAAGCTGGAGGAGCTGACTGGCTCTTATCCCGGCGTTGAAAAGGCATACGCCATTCAGGCTGGCCGCGAAGTGCGGATTATGGTCAAGCCCGAGGTTGTTTCCGAGGACAATATGGTTCTTCTGGCACGGGATGTTGCCAAGAAGATTGAGGCCGAGCTGGAATACCCCGGTCAAATCAAAGTCAATGTCATCCGGGAAACCAAGGCTGTGGAATACGCAAAATAATCGGAAAGCCCCAACCATCCGGTTGGGGCTTTTTTGGAGGAAACTATGTACAACACCACCTTATGCTATGTCACACGGGGAGACGAGGTTCTGATGCTCCACCGGGTCAAAAAGAAAAACGATATGAATCAGGACAAATGGATTGGCATCGGCGGCAAATTTGAGGGGGAGGAATCTCCTGACGAATGCCTTCTTCGGGAAGCGAAGGAGGAAACCGGGCTGACCCTCACCTCCTGGAAATGCCGGGGCGTCATCACCTTCTTAACGGAGGGCAAGTGGGAAGGGGAACACATGTACCTGTTCACCGCCGACGGCTTTGAAGGAGAACTGATTGAGTGCAACGAGGGCGAGCTGAAATGGGTAAGCCGGGACTTCCTGCAAAATCTCCCCAAATGGGAGGGCGACCAGATTTTTCTGGACTTGCTGTGGCAGGATGCACCATTTTTCCTTTTGAAATTGCGCTATGACGGTGAAAAACTGGTGGAAGCCGTCCTGAACGGCAAGAAAATCAGATAAGCAAGACCGCCTCCTTGTGGGAGGCGGCTTTTCTTATCATTTTCATCGACCACCCAGAAGGAGGGGCTGAATTTGCTTTCCCTCCAGTGCCCATTTCAGCGCATCCGGAAGCTGACGGAAGTCCGCCACCAGACTGGCAGGCTTATTGGTTGCATCGTCCTGCCCAAAGGGGACGAAATAGTAGTGCTTCCGCACCAGAAGCCTGCCGATGTTCTCCGCCGCGCTTGACAGGGCATCATTGGTAGAAACCGCCACCACCACAGGACGACCGTTGCGCAGATGGCTTTTTGCCGCCATGGTCACCGCTGTGTCGGCAATGCCGTGAGCCAGCTTTGCCAGCGTATTGCCGGTACAAGGCGCAATCACCAAGGCATCCAACAGCTTTTTCGGTCCGATGGGTTCTACCTCCTGAATGGTGTGCAGCGGCGCACTGCCGCAAATTTCCGTTGCCCGCTGAAGATGCTGTGATGCTGTTCCAAAGCGGGAATTGATGGTGCAGGATGCCGGCGAAAAAATGGGAATAACCTGATATTCCTGCGCCAGCATCTCCATCACAGGAAACACCTGATGATAGGTACAAAAAGAGCCGCACATTGCAAAGCCAATGGTCATTTTCTTCCCTCCTGCAAATGCCGCAAAACACTCCGGGCAATCAATTTACCGGAGCTCTCCGGCAGCATTTTCCCGGGCAAGCCCCGGGCCCAAATCACATTTTCACCCTCCATTCCGGAGATGGAGGCCAAATCTATGTTCACCCCATCGCCGCCTGCGGCACACATTGCCGGTGCCGGAGCGGTGTTGATGATGGCGCGGTAGCGCTCCGGTTCGATTTTCGGGATGTCCACGGTGTCATAGCCCAGCACAATCAGCATTGCCCGGTCTGACGGCTTTCTTGCCGCCACGCAAACCTGAGCCCCCGCCCCTTTCAGGAGTTTTGTCAGGCATTTGCCGATGCGCCCCCAGCCAATCACGAGAATCGGACAATTCCAAAATGTCACCGGCAAGTGCTTCCCCAACAGGCGCATGGCGCAATCTGCCGTCAAAGCCGCATTCTCCGCCAAATAATGCTCATCCTGCAGCAAATCCACCTTGGTGTAATCAGGCGGAAATACTTCCAGCTTCCCCCCGATCAGCGTCACCTTTTCCGGAAGCTCCGCTGCTGTCATCGGCGGACTGGGAACGGGCATCAGCAGATGGGTTGCCTGTTCCTGCTTTTGCACAATGGCAACTCCCTTCTTCTCCAGCTCCCGTACCGCAAAATGCAGAGCTGGACTACCGTCTGTTGTTGCAATTCGGATTTCGTCCATAAAACCACCCTTTCTCTCCAGAATATGCGGAAAAAGCAGGAGCGGTGCAGAGTTTTTTCCTTGATTTTTACTGTCTTTGCGGTATAATGATTTCAGAGGTGATTTTGATGCAACGACTTGGTTTCATCCACGATATGATGGATGTCAAAGTGCTGATTCTATTTGTGGCAGCCCGGGTGCAGTATCCCCTGACCAGCCAGGAATTGTATGAGCTGTGCTATCAGGATGAATGCCTGAGCTATTTTGATGTTTGCACTGCCATCCCGGAAATGGTGGCCTCCGGTCATTTGACGGAGGTTTCCGAGGGACGGTATGAAATTACGGACAAGGGTCGGGAAGCCGGCGCTCTGACCGAGGATTCCATCGCCTATACTGTGAAGCAGCTGGCAGAGAACGCTGTGGCACGCTATAATCGGCAAATTCGCCGCAGCAGCTTCGTGAAAACGCAGATTACTCCACGCCCCTCCGGGGATTTTTCCGTGGTGCTGTCTCTGGATGACGAGACAGGCAATCTGATGACAATGGAGCTGATGGCTCCTGACCAGCGGCAGGCTGTTCGCCTGAGCCGGCTGTTTGAGAAAAAGGCAGAGAATCTGTACCATTTGACGATGGCAGAGCTATTGGACGACGAAGATCTTTTGGACGACTGATATAAGGAGGATAACCAAATGCCCATTTCTTTCCAGGAAAAAAGTAAGGTTTTCACCATCCATACAGAAAACAGCACCTATGCCTTTATGATTGAACGGCTGGGTCTTGTTACCCACCTTTACTATGGAGAGCGCATCTATGATGAAAGCGACCTGTCTTACTTGACCAATGCCGCTGCCGTGGGCAGACCGGCTCTGTATCCTGAGATCACTTACCCTGAATTTGAGGCCGGTGACGCAAAATACTGCCCCCATGCCCGGCTGCAGGAATATTCCGGCTTTGGCAACGGCGACTACCGAACCACCAGCCTGCAGGGACGCTTTGCTGACGGCAGTCAGACCATCGACCTGCGGTACCACAGCCACAAAATTGTAGAAGGTGCCGCCTCTCTGCCGGGGCTTCCCTGTGTCTATGCCAACGAGGGTGAAAAAGCCCATACCCTTGTGCTGACCCTGAAGGATGCAGCGCAGGAGCTGTACGCAGAGCTGTATTATACCGTGATCGACGGTCACGATGAGCTGATGCGCTCCGCCCGGATTGTCAACAAAACCGGTGCGCCCTTTATGATTGACAGCGCCCTTTCCGCTATCGTGGACATTCGCAAAAAGGATTTTGATGTGATTACCTTCTATGGCCGGCAGGACAGTGAGCGGTTTGTGGACCGTTCCCCCATTCGCCACGGAAAAATCTCCTGCGAAAGCACCGCCGGTCTGACCAGCCATTTCTCCAACAATTCGCTGATCCTCTGCGAGCATACCGCCACCGAGGACAGCGGCGAGTGCTACGGCGCTGTTTTGGTTTACAGCGGAAATTACACTGTCAGTGCCGAATTGGATCACGCAGAGCGTGTGCGTCTGGCATTGGGCATCAATCCTGCCGGCTTCTGCTGGAAGCTGGAGGACGGCGAAGCCTTCGACACGCCCCAGGCCATCCTCTCTTACTCCAACAAGGGCTTGGGACAGCTGTCCAGAGGCTTCCACAATTTGATTCGCTACAACATCTGCCGCGGCAAATGGAAGGATGCACGCCGTCCCGTTCTCATCAACAGCTGGGAAGCCGCTGTGTTTGATTTTGACGAGGATAAGCTGGTGGAAATTGCCCGGGGTGCCAAGGAATTCGGCGTAGAGCTCCTGGTGATGGACGACGGTTGGTTTGGCAACCGCACCTGGGACGATTCCAGCGTTGGTGACTGGACTCCCAACAAGAACAAGCTGCCCGGCGGCATTACCGGTCTTTGCAAGCGCATCAACGACTTGGGAATGGATTTGGGCATCTGGTTTGAACCGGAGACCATTTCTGAAAACAGCGACCTGTACCGGGCACATCCGGATTACAGCGTTCAGGTTCCCGGCAGAGCCCCCACCCGTGGCAGATGGGAGCTTCTTCTGGATATGACCCGGAAGGAAGTGCGGGATAATATCTACAATCAGGTTGCAAAGGTGCTGACGGACAGCCCCATCGCCTATGTGAAGTGGGATATGAACCGTTACATTACGGACGCTTACTCTCTGGCGTTGGCATCGGATCAGCAGGGTGAATTCTACCACCGCTATGTTCTGGGTGTTTACGAATTTATGGAACGCCTGCATCAGAACTTCCCCCATGTCCTGTTGGAAAATTGCAGCAGCGGCGGCGGCAGATACGATGTGGGTATGATGTACTACTCCCCCCAAATCTGGTGCAGCGACAACACCTGCCCCACCCACAGAATGAAGATTCAGTACGGTTCTTCCCTGATTTATCCCGTCTCTACTATGGGTTCCCATGTGGCCTTCAGCCCCAACATCAACACCTTCCACGATGCGTCGGTGCTGACCCGTTCTATTTCCGCCATGGCCGGCACCTTCGGCTTCGAGCTTGACCCGGCCCACGAATCGGAGCAAAGTAAAAAGGAAATGCTGCTTGCCACGAACCTGTACAAAAAGCATTATTTCACCATCAACCACGGTGACTATTACCGGCTTGTTTCTCCCTATGAGCAGGCAGTTCCTACCAGCCGCATCAGCGCCTGGCAGTTTGTGTCGAAGAATCAGGAAAGCGCTCTGTTTAGTCTGGTGCAGCTGGACAATGTCAACGACAGCGCTGACTTTTTCGTCAAGCTCAAGGGTCTTGACAGCCGCAAAACCTACAAGCTCCACCGGTATTTCGACAGTCGCAACGGCAAGGAGCAAGGCTTCACCACTTATCTGGACGAAGCCGAGTTGGGTATCTTCAGTGGCGAGGTTCTGATGAAGGCCGGCCTGCATTTGCAGCTTCTGCGGGGCGACAATATGTCTACCCTTATTGAGCTGGAAGCCCTGTAAGGAATGTCATATAGCAAAAGCCCGGTTCGGCGCAAAGCCGAACCGGGCAATTATTTTGTACTTTTACAGCTCTTCTACGTATGTAATGCCTTTGATTTTCCGGATTTCCTCAATCAAATCCTCATGCTTGCTTCGCTTGGGCGACTTCAGTGTGGCAATCATTCCCCGGGTATCGTTTTCCGACTGGGTTTCCTGCTCCATCTGAATGCCGTTGATCTCCAAATTCATCTCCCGGATACAGCGGATAAAGTAGCCAACATGGGTCTCCTTTTCCATTTCAATGTATAGCTCAATCACCTTTGTCTTGCTGTGCATCCGGTCATCCCAGCGCTGCAGCAGGGTCAGCACCGCAAAAATAGCGATGCCTGCTACCAATGCAGCCTCGTAAAAACCAACACCCAGCGCCAGACCAACACCGGCAGCAGACCAAAGTCCTGCGGCAGTCGTCAAGCCCTTGATTTGGTTGTAGCGTGTGACAATAATGGTACCGGCACCCAGGAAACCGATGCCGCTGACAACCTGCGCACCCAAACGGGTGGGGTCGCCGGCGGGATTCCCCGCTGCCAAAGAAGCCTGGTAGATATACTGATTGGTTAACATAATCAGGCAAGCGCCTACGCACACCAGCATATAGGTACGCATACCAGCTGGGCGGTTTTTCATACCGCGCTCCAAACCGATGGCACCGCCGCAAATGACAGCCGCCAAAATCCGAAGTACGACCGCGAGATAGGTCACTTCACGCAATTCCATCGCATATCCTCCATCTAACAAACTCTCCCCAAAAGGGATTGATATATTATAGCAGAGGTATAGGGAATTGGCAATGGGCGTTTTGGTACATTTTTGCCTCTAAAAACTGTTAAATATCACCAATTTTAGTCTTCTGCTCCAAATACATAGCTGGTTTGGCTGTGGTATCGCTCCCCGGCGCGGGTAATCGGCTGCGGCCACTGAGGTTTATTGACCGCATCCGGATAAAACTGGGTCTCCAGACACACGCCGCAGCGGACTGCATAAGCAACGCCATCCTTGCCATTTTTCTCCTGGGTAAAGTTGGCGGAATAGACCTGAACGCCGGGGCAATCGGTGGAAACCGCCATTGTCCGCCCGGATGTGGGATCCTTCAAAATGGCGCAGGGATTGGCAAACACTTCAAAATTGTGGTCGTAGCCGCCCTGTAAAAGAAGAGGTTCTTCCTGCGCCTGCAAATCCCGGCCAATGGCCTTGGGGGTTCTGAAGTCCATACAGGTGCCGTTTACCAACCGTTTTTCTCCGGTGGGGATGCTTTGCGCATCCGCGACGGTGTAAAAACGTGCCGGCATGGTCAGCAGCTGTTTCATTGCCAACTCTTGCTTTTCGTGGCCGGCCAGGTTGAAATAGCTGTGGTTGGTCATATTAAATACCGTATCCCGGTCACTGATGCCATCGTAACTAATGCGCAGGGTGTTGCCCTGCTCCAGCGCGTAGGTAACCCGTATCTGGGCATCGCCGGGAAATCCCTGGTCGCCGTGAGGACTATCGAGAGAAAAGGTTATGGCATCTTCTTCCTGATGGCTCACTTCCCAAATCCGGTTTTTGAAAAAGTCCTTGCCGCTGTGGAGGTTATTCTCTCCGTCGTTGGCATCCATTTGATATTCCACTCCGTTGAGTTGGAATTTTCCCTTTCCGATGCGGTTGGCATTGCGTCCCACGGTGGCACCAAAAAAGGTGCCGCTGGCGCAATAATCCTCCGGTCGGTCAAAGCCCAGAACCACATCGGCGCAGATGCCGTTTCTGTCCGGCACAAAGAGCTTCACCAGTGTTGCGCCCAAATCCGACACAACCGCTGTGAGCTTGCCGCTGTTAATGGTATAAAGATAGGTCTTTCTGCCATCCGGCAGAGTTCCAAATAATTTTTTCATAGGCGCTTCTCCTTTTCAAATGCAGGAATTCTTCCCGTCAGTAAAACGAGCCGCTTTTATTTTCTCCCAAAAATCATACCATATTTACAGCACTTTGGCAAATATTTCCGATGTGTCAAAATGAATGATTTTTTCTCTGAGAAAGCCTTATAATTCTACAAAAAGCCCCGGTTTTCAAGGCTGTGCGCCATCCACGTATGTACAAAGGGCCGGGCAGAAGGCCCGACCCTTTTCTTTATTCATCGTCGTCATCCAAACTGGGTATATAGCCCCTTTGAAGCTTGCGCTTATTGAGCATATACATCACCGCGCCAATGGCCACCATGGTCACCACCAACGCGCCCACAACGATCCAGGTCATTTGACCCATATCGATGCCCATTGCGGTGGGCTGGCCGGTAATGGTGTAGAAGCGGCCGTCCATACCTGCCAAAGCAGTCTCCGGGTCGATGCCGTACTCCTCATAAAGTGACGGCGGCACCCGAACCTCCTCCTTGGAAACCTTTTGCACATTCAATGCCAGCAAATAGTTTCCGGCGGCTGTTCCCGCCAGAGAGAAGGCGGCTTTGCCTGCATCGTCTACAATCACGCTTTGAATCAGGTTGAGGCTTTGGTTTTCCTCTACCCGGTACAGCGATGCCACATCCCGTGCCGCATCACTTCCCACGGGCACAAGCACCGTGGCATTCCAGTTGGTCTGGCCCAGAGTCAGCAGATAGCTGTCCGCATCGCCCAGCGTTTCTTTTTGTCCATCGGTAGGTGTACAGGGCGTGATGCTGACAGAAACATTCTGCTGCTGTTGCAGCCCTTCCTGGGTTTGATGCTCCATATTGATCTGCCAGTTGCTGCTTTCGTTGGTGTGGATGTTTACAGTCACATCCTTTCCTGCCAGACCCTGCAGGGCTTCGCCGTTGACCTGCGCATCTGACTGCACCTCAATATTCACCGTGGGTGTTTTATCCTCGGTGTTTTTCAGTACCTCTTCAATCTGCTCCACGACCTCCTGCCAGCCTTCGTTATTGCTGACAGTGGCGTTGATCTGGGTGTCCACAGGGGGGATGTTTCCCTCCTCGTCCATCTCATAATAGGTATCGGTGATAATCACCGTGGAATTTTCCGTTTCCTGATAGGTAACCTCCCGGTTCGGCTGGTCATCACCCAGGGTAACGGGCTTTTCCAGCTCTGCTACAATTTGCTCCTTCACCTTGGTGCTGCCGTTAAAATGTACAGCATCCAGCTTCGGACACTCCGACAGCGCATTATCCTGAACTTCTTCCACACTTTGGGGCAGGTAAACCACTGTCAGTGACAGGCATCCATAAAAGAACCAGTAGGGCAGCACCGTAATGGGTGCGTGAATACGCACATAGGCAAGGCGATAACAGTAGCCAAACACCATTTGTCCCAGCTTTGTGGTCGCAGCCGGAATGGTCACGCCGCCCAGCGCCTCACAGCGATAAAACGCCCGCTCTTTCAATTCCTTCAGGCTCTCCGGCAGCTGCACTGCGCTCAAAACCGTACAGCCCTCAAAGGCGCTGACACCAATGGACTGCACCCCTGTTCCCAAGCGGATTTGTGCCATTTGGGGACATTGATGGAAGGCATAATCACCGATTTTTGTAACCGTATCCGGCAGAGTCACCGCTTCCAAATTGGCGCAGTTGTAAAAAGCAGAGTTGCCAATGGTGGTCACGCCGCTCTGCACCTGCACGCAATTGATTTTTTCACGCATTTCATACCAAGGCGGCAAATCCCATTGGTTATAGTTGTCCATCGCTCCATTGCCGCTGATGGTCAGCTTGCCGTTTGTCAGCGTCCATTGCAGATTTTCGCCGCAGGAGCCGCTGTTCTTCGCCGCCAGTGCCACCGGTATCGATGTCATCAACAGCAACAGCGCCAGAAGCATTGCCGCTACCCGGTGGATATTTCGTTTCATTCTCATAGGGTTCACGGGAACGCCTCCATCATACTTATTCGCTCAAATCAGGTGTTGCAGCTGCCATTTTGTAATGCCGCCGCAGCAAGTAAATGCCGATGGCCACCGAGCAAACAGACCAGAACGCACCTGCCGGCAAGCCGCACAGGAAATGCTCCTGATTGTCCCGGAAATAATTCAGCACAAACCGCGTGCAGCCATACAGAATCATATACCAGCTGAAAATCGTACCGCGCAGCTTTTTCTGGGTGGACAATATCAGCAGCACCACACACAGCACCCCGGCATTGGCCATTTCTGCCAGCTGGCTGGGGAATCGGGTAACATTACCCAGCGCATCCGCCGAAAGGACACGCCCGGCACAGCAGCCGTAGGTCAAACACTGAATCTTCATCACCACCAGCATCATACATTCCGCCGGCGCACACAGATCCAGCACCACATCCTTGGGCTGCTTGGTGTACTTACACAAAAAATGGAAGGCCACCGGCGTGAAAAATACCGCGCCGTAAAAGGAAATGGTTCCAAAGCTACCCAGCTCCACAAAGCTCATCAGTTTTGTGCCCATTGTTCCCACCAATGTAAGTACAACGGTCAAAATCAGGGTTTTCCAGATAGGAAAACGATACCAGATGCTTTGCAGACACAGCGGAATGACCATTGCGGCCATACCAATTAAAATGTAGGTTACAACATTCATTGTTTTTCTCCTCCGGCAGCCCCAAAGGGGGCTGCCGTCTGTTGTAAATTAGTACGGACTGTAAATGGTGATGTCCGGTACATCTACCGTAAAGGTTCCGTCAAAGCCATCCACGGTCAGCGTCAGAGTTGTTGCCGTGACCGTGCCCACAGGCGTCTTTTCATCCGTAGCGGCGCTCTTGCTCTTGTAATAACCAATCCACCGCTTGGATGCACCGTTTGCCTCCCAGTAGAAGCCCGTCGTCTCGCCACTGTTTCCGGAAGCCGAATACATCTTGCCGGCATTGAACGGGCCGAAGGTCAGCGTTGCGCTCTTTGCACTGCCAAAGCCGGACATTGTAATGGTAACAGTCGGCTGAGAGGAGTAATTGACGTATGTGTCGCCACACAGACCGTTACTGGTAGATGCGGAGTAATAAACCTCTGCCCGTGTGGCTGTAAAGCTGGAAGTAACCGATTTCAGGGTTGTTCCGCTCTGGCAGGCATTATGCGTATTCTGGGGAGAAATTGCCGTGATGGCCACACTGGGTGCAACGGAATAGACATGTACCGAGTAGCGCATATCCTCTCTGGGCAAATCGATGGTGGTGGTTTCTCCCAGAACCGTCAATTCTGCCTTGGACAGACGGTACTGACCGGCCACCTTGGCCTTCGCCGGCGTTGCGGTAGTCAAATTACCGTTTGCATCCGCTGTCAGAGTAACCGTCAGCGGCACTACTGTGCCGTCGAAGGTAAATCCGCCGTGCGTTAAGGGTGTACCTGCTACAAGCTGGAATTCCAGATACATCTTACTGCCTGCAAGCAGCTGCTTGATTTCCGCGTTTGTATAGTTGGGTGTCAGACCCGCCGTGGGATAGAAATCGTAGCTCTGCATAAACGCGCCGGTAACATTTTCGCCGGTCTTACCGAAGGTCACATCGTCGCCGTAGCTGATGTTTATCTTGGTTACCACGGTAACCGCAACAGGCTTGTCGTTTTCCACCTCAATGATATACTTACTTGCGTCATTCTCGCCAGAATAGAAGGTTCCGGAGCGGTCATACACATTCCAGGAGCGCAGGGACTGCAGCGTCCAGCTGCCTTCCTTGGTGATGGGGAATCGCCAGGTTGTAATCTGAACGCCATCCACCGTTTGGCTGGTGCCTTCCTGACCAACGGCAGTGAAGGTGGTCGCACCATTGGTAAAGATTGCCTCTATATTCGCACCGGCGGAATTGGCAATTTCAAAGTCCACGTTCGCCGCGCTGTCACCGGAAAGGGCAAATACCACATCTTCGGGGAAGGTGACGCTTTCAAAGCTGGGCGGGTCGGGAGAAATGGCTGTAATGGATGGTGCGCTGCTTGCACGGTTGATGGTGTTATCGCCTACCGTAATGTAGCTGAAGTTGTACGCACCGGCAGAGCCCAGACGGAATTTGCCCACATAGCGTCCCTTGGCAGCATCCCAGGTCATATCGGAGTCCAAGCCTCCGCTGGTGCCGATGGCACCGCGCTTGCCGTAATAGATTTTAACATCTTCCAGGCTCTTCAGCTCTGTGTCCGTATCATCGATGATGATGGCCTCCACATTCAGCTCTTCCAGTCCCTGGAAAATAAAGTTCAGGCTCTTGCCGAAGTTTGCGCCGGTTCTGTTCACCCAAACACGGGTGGTGATTCCCAGACGCACCTCCAGCGTGTGCTGCATTGCGGCGTCAATTTCCTCATAAGCGCCGTCAAGCACCAGGTACTGCAGCGTATAAATGCCGGATTCTGCGAAGGTGGCCGTACCGGTATAGACGGACTGCGTCACATTTTTGGTGAAGTTCACTGTTACGCTGCCGCCGTCTTCATTCATAAACCGTCCCTGAACAGAGCCGGGAAGCTTTTCATCGCTGGCAAAGGTCACCGTAACGCCGGCTGTTGCGCTGGTCTGCGCCGACAAAATGTAGGTTTCATCGCAGGAAAGGCTGCTGACGGTAAAGCCGGCCACCGTTACAACAATGGGTTCTTCCAGCTCATATTCCACGCCGTCCAGACGAACTGTACGCAGAATGTATCTGCCGGGCAGCTTGAAGTCATATCCGCCAGTCCAGCCACCTGTCACAGGCGTCAGCTCCTGGGTCTGCATCCGGGAGCCCTGGGTGCTGTTGATTGCACGCTGGAAGATAACCTCCACCTTGCCAGGCTCCATACCCTCTACCCTGACACTCAGGTTACCCACCAGACTGGGGTCTGTATCATAGCTGAACTCTGTCCGGTCGATGGTAGCGGAAATGCTCACTTCCTTATCAGCCAGCGCTTCGTCCTCGATGCTGTTCAGCGGCACTGTTGTGCCAAACTGCAGGTTCAGCGTACCCTGAATATCCGCTGTGGACAGAACCTGTTCATTGGTCAGGGTGCTGCCGTCCAGATACAGAATCGCAGTAACGCGGGTTGCCTCATTCTGGTTCAGCTGCATAATACCCTGACGGACTTCCGTACGGCCGTCGTCGTGGGTGTAGGTATAGGAATAATCGGACTCCGCAATGACCAGCGGAACGGTATACTTACCGTTAACCACGTAGGCATGCTCCGTATCCATAGATGCCAGAGCCAGCTTCCGGTTGCTGCCGTCAATGAAAACCACCTTAATGTGCTTCAGCAGCTCCAGACTCTTGGCACCGGCTTCCGGCGTATCTGCGTAATAGATGTAGCAGCTGCCGTTACCCTGCGTGGTGCTCTTGTCCGTCAGCAGGGGGTTGTCATCCCAAACGCGGTTTTCGCCCTCAAAGTTGGTGACGACTTCCCGAACATCATATTTTCTGTTGGGGGTTGTGCCTGCTGGAATCTCCACCGCTTCATTGGTGTGATAGTTGCGCCAAACAGTTGCTCCGTTTTCTGTGGCGGCGTAAAGATCCACCTTGTAGGGTATTTCTTCCGTCGAGCCGTCGGGATTCTGAACCGTTTCCATCAAAGTGGCAGTATACAGTTCTACCGTTTCACCGCCTACCGTACCCACAGCAGGAACACGCTCTTCTTGTACACGAACGGCACCGTTGAGCGTCAACAGACTGCCGGATGCATTGGTCCGCACCCAGAAATCCATTGCCAGACCGTAGGTATCTGCGGCAATGGCCGTTCCCTTGCTGGCATCCGCACCGGCGGTGTTCTTGGTGGCCTCATAGCTTCTGGAGAAATATGCCGGGTCGCTGACCAGATCCGCTCTGTGGCGTTCTGTCATAACCACCGCCTGCATTTTCACTGTGGTCATATAATGCACGGTAACAGAAACACCTTCCACCCGCATGTGGCGACCTGTCAAGTGTTCAAAATCCTTCAAATAGCCTTGCTGGATATAGGCACTCTTTACATCGTTGCCCATATAGTGTGCCAAAGCAACTCTTGCACCGATACCGCTAACCGGGTATTCCACGCCGGAAGCATTCCGGATACGGCTGGAGTTGATGTGCACAGTACGGTTTACGATTCCCTCAATTTCCGAATAGGTAACCGAACCGTTGTTGTTTTTCACCCGCTCGTAATAGCTGCGCATCGTTTCGATGTCCTGCAACAGACCGGGCGTGCTGCCGGAACCGGCCATTGCCTTGCGGAACACGGTCAAGCCCTGCAGTGATGTGCCGGCAGGCAGAGCTTCGCCGGCAATCAGCTGATCGTAAGTATAGTTATTTGCCTCATTATAAGAGTCACCGCCCAGCTTCAGCTGCTGTGCGTTCACCAGAAGCACCATTGCTTCACCGGCCTGACGGTAAGCCCCTTCCAGATCGCACATCATTTCGTAAAGCGGCTCAATGTACTTGTCACAAATCCGTTTCTCATCCGGATAATTCTCCGCATCCAGCCGCCAGGTCATATAGTCGCCCATCAAGCCGGTGATGGAGCTCATATACGACTGGTTAGCGGTTATCGCAATATAGCTGCTGCCTGCCAGCATATTCCGCTCATCCGCTGCTTCCATATACAGCAAAACGCGGCTGGACGACAGGTTTTCATATCGCACAGAGGAAATGGCCCGGATGCCGTATTTCATCACGGCAGGCACCACGAAAGCGCCCATCTTACCGCCGGTTCCTTCCTCCCAGTTGGTAAAGGCAAAATCGCCCTGCAGCTTTTCCACACGGCCGTCAGGTGTATAAGCCGCGCCCCACAGAGGGCTGCCTGTTTGCAGACCGTAATCGTCCAAAATTGCGGGACGAAGCGTCAGACCTTCCAGACCGTAGCCTTCGGACAGGTTGATCAAATTACCCCAGGTAATGTTGGCATCCTGAATGGACGTTCCGGCAGCCACAGAATCCCCGATTTTAGAGGGATCCGGGAGGGTATCATCTTCATTTCGCAGCGCAATTTCCAGGTTGCCGTTGCCGGAAATGGACATGGCAATGCCCGTTGCTTCCGGATTTTGAGCCAGAGTCACCCACGCAAAGGTAGACGCCACCATAATGACAGATGCCAGCATCAGCAATGCCACAACTGCAAGCAGCCGCTCCTTGATGGATGGTAAGCTCTTTTTCAGCTCCCGTATATATTTTTTAGATTCTGTCATAGCCAATACCTCCTGTGTCTATATTGCTATCACACAAACGCATAATTAATAAAAAGGGGAAGCTGCATTTGATGGCAGACAACCTCTTCAAATTTCCATTGAATCAAAATCCGGTACGTACCGGCGGTCGGTGTACCCGCCCGGCTGTCCATCGACAGCGTCAAGCGGCCGTTTTCCTGGGTTGCAGTCAACCCTGCCGGCATTTCTATTCCTTGATAGGCAAGTCCGCTGCCGGTTTTTACCAGCTGTTCCAGCTGAATATCAAAATCACAGCCGTTCCACGCCAGCGGCAATACCATATTCTTTCCCGGTGTCACCAGCAGGCATTGATTCTGCAGTCCTGCACCGGGATTTGCAGTCACCACGCCCATTGTTACCGTTTGAATGTTCTTCTCATCGTCATTTTGCCGCTGAATCTGAATGGCTGCCGTACTAGCGGAAGTCAGGCCGCAGGAAGAATAATCCAGCACCAAAAGTGTTGTTTCTGTCGCCTGACGGGGCAAGCGAAGCTGATTCCAGTCGTGCAGCTGGGCATAGGTTTCGCCGGCATCTAGGCTGTAGCGCAAGCCCTGCGCCGTTCCGTTTGTTACCGAAAATGTAAGCTGATAGGCATTTCTGTCCGTTCCGTCCAGAAGGAGAAATGCTTTTCCGTCCGCCAGATGGATGCCCTGAGACTGCTTTTTGCAGATTGTTGTCAGTTCCACCGGCATTCTGTCCGTATCCTTGGGAATTTCCGTTCCCTGGGGGAGCAGCCAGATGTAAAAATCTCCGGAGGTGTTGCCACAAATCAACCGTACGGAGGTTTTTTTCACCGTCAGCAGACTGCGGCCGGCATCGGTAAGAGAGAGAGCCAAGCTCACCGTATTGCCGGACATAGTGGCTGTGGCGCTGACATAGTCAGATCCTTCTGCTGTAACGGTATTGGCCGCCGGGTCTTCCAGCTCAAGGTTGTAGCTTCTGCTCAGCTGCGCCATTTGCGCCTGCGTGGGGGTGCTTTGGTATTCCGGAATGGACCAGGGTGCCAAATAGACCGTGTTGCCGCCCTGCTGTAAATAATCTCCTGTGCCGGTCTGCACCACTTGAGATGTCTGGGCAGACGGCAAAACATAATCGCTGCTTGCGGTGTTCAAATATCTGGAAAACACCGGCGTGCTTCCCGCCAAAAGGCCGAAGGTGAGGGTCAGGGACGCAAAACCGCATAGCAATCGACACCGGTTTTTTTGCATCTGTACCCCTCCTTCCTTTTGTTACTGCGTTACTTTTTCCGCAATGACACGAATCAGGCTGTCATAGCCGATGCTTGCATTGCTTTTTACACTTAGCTGATAAGTCAGCTGGCCATTGGCCTCCACCGGCCAGGTAAGCTCCTGTCCCTGGCCATCGAAAAATCGGTAAATCCAGCCCTCGCCAAAGCTTTTATAGAGGGTGCTGCCCTCCGGAATTGGCTCTGCCGCGGCTGTATACACCTGCTGTGCCTGGGTCAATGTAACCGTCAGCTTTTCCCCGGATTGAATGCCCTGGGAGGCCAACATATAAACTCTGCCGTTTTCCCGGACATCACCGGTGTTTTCCACCGCAAATGACAAGGTGCTGGTGTTTCCCACCGTCTCCCAGGCTGTCTTTTCCTGCAGAATCAGCGTTTCTGCTTCTTCAGGGCGAAACGGCACAGTTTCTTTAAGGTTTTCCCGGAATCTTGCTTGCGTTATTCCAACGGACAATACAAGCATCGCCGCCAGCGTGCCGATTACCAGCAACGGAAAGATATTGTTTTTTTTCATTTCCGCTGCCTCCTTTTACGCTATAGTCGTTAGGATACCACCCATTTTCCACCCGCGGTATTAACCGTGTGGCCTTCCGGAACATACTTGGACACATCAGAGCTGAAGGTACCGCCCAAAATCTCCACAATCGCATTGGATGCATCGGGCAGGTTGACGCGCACCGCCAAGTCATTTTCACTTATAACGGTCGTCCCCGTGCCTTCGACGGTGACGGATATGCCGTAGTTATAGTTCGTTTCCAAATAAATGGCTGCTCCGGTGTCCGTACAGCCGCTTCCGTTGACTCCGGGATACAGATTGCTGGGGTCTCCTTCACCGGTAGCGGTCACAGTGCAGTCCTTCAAATGGATATCGCCGCCCTTGACTGCAATGCCCATTTTCCCATGCAGGGTGCTGCCGGAAATGTCCAGACGGCTGTTACGCTGTGGATGGTAAATTGCCGCATCACCACCGGTGAGGGTGCTATCCAGAATCTGGATAGACGTGCCCCAGGCATCGTCATTTCCGCTGCCCCAAATTGCACCCATGTCGCCGTGCAAAGTAGACTTTTCGATGGTAATTTGAGTCATTTGCCCGGATTTCCCGCCATTACCCTTGAGGAACATAGCGCAATCCGTTCCGGACAGGCTGCACTCGGACAGGCGCACCATGGAATCCTGACCGGAGCCTGTATGATCCGCAATCGTGATGGCATCCACCACACCGCTGACATTCACTTTATTCATAGTCAGCTCACCGTGAGATACCTTCACAGCGGTGCTTCCACTGGCATTGCTGCCTTCCAGCTTTCCTCCAAATACCGTCAGCTTGCTGCCGCCCGTTACCTGAATTGCTGGGTTTGCATCTGCCATAGAGATGGTATGCCCATTCAAATTCAGGACCGCATTATCTATATTGTTCAGCAAAATGCTCTTGCCCTCGTTCAAATGAATGTCACCGTTGAGCTGCACCACCCCGCTGGCGGCATTGTTCAGCGCTTGCTCCAGCTCGGTCACGGTGGACACCTCTGTGGTCTCGAATTGGCCGCCCTGGGCACTGATGGTCAAACGGACGATTCCCGTCTTTTTCTCCGGTGCACTGCCCAGCGCTACATCAATTTCCGTTTCCTGCTGAATCTCCGCCCAATTACACAGATACAGCCAAATGCCATTGCCGTTTCCGTCCACATCCACAGGATAATAGCCGTTCACAGCCGCTGCAGTATCAATCACGCCGGGATAGCCGTCCCGGGCGGACAAATCCTGCAAAAATTCTGCAACTGTCGTGCTGCCATCCACCGTCAAAAGCTTTCCGCTGTCGCTGAAGGTGGCGGCATCCAGATTATATTCCACCGGGCGAAGGTATTCTTCCTCCGCAGTGACGCTCTGGTTGACGGTGCCCAGGAAATAGTATCCCACCACATCGTACACCCAGGACCACATCACACGGGCATCGTTATAATACTGCTCCCGGAGAATCAGCTTGTTCTGACTGGGCACCAAATAGGAGTAGCTTTCCTTGGAATTCAGGTACACCCGCTCCATAAACTCCCCATTTTTGGTGGAAGCGGCATCTACATAGAGGTAAATCCGCTTGCTCAAATCCTCTTCCATGGCCTTGTCAATGTGAACGCCGGCGAAAATCATATCCGTGCCGTTGTTGTTCACCTCAATGTCAATGACACCGGATTTTCCCGGTCCGGCCACAATGGCATCGTCACCAATGTCTACCTCGCCCTGAAATCCCCAAACTGCGGTCTGGAAAATCAGATTGCTGGATTTGACCACGTTGGTGTACCAGGCAGCCGACATGGTAAACACCAGCACCAGCACCAACGCCACGGTGCTGACGGCGATTCCGCCCTGAATCATAATCTTCTTACGAAGGAGGAAAAGCTTGTTATTCGATTGTTTCCGGTTCTTCCTTATCTTCATGATTCTTGGCCCCCTGCGCAAACTCCTCCAAAAGCTCCCGACGGACTCTTTCCTTCATTGCTTCGTAATCTTCCTCGTTTTGCGCATTCTTTTCGTCCTCTTGCTCCAGCTCCTGCATCACTGTATCCATTTCCTTGCGAATATTCCGGACACAAGACCTTAAAATGAATCCGGCAACCAACAGCACCGGGAACACCACGCAGAGCAAAAATCCGACTCCGCTGGACAAAAAGCTCATGACTGCTGCCATAATATTACCTTCTTTCGTGTGCCATATTACGCGCCCGATCAGGTTTTCCGATGAAACGAAATACCCATCGGCAATTAAATTGGCATCTCCCTTTGTTTCCAGTACGATCGCACCCTGGGAGTCTTCCATAACATTTACCACCCGGTGGGTGATGATTTTTCCCTGGCTTCGCGGTTCTTCCGAAACGAAGCAAACCACATCGTCTGTTTCAATCTGTGAAATGGGAACATCCTGACTCAGCAGAAGTGAACCCACCGGGATGGTAGGCTCCATGCTTCCCGTCACAACCCGAAACATGCTAAAGCCTGCGATATTTACATATCCCTGGGTATAAACCTGCACCAGAACCACGGTGCACAGCAAAATGGCACAAACGCAGGCCAGGGTAGCCAGAGCCGAACCGATTTTCTGAGGAATGCTCTGCTGTTTTTTCATTTGCTTCGTCATTGCTAATACCTACTTATTTTCCGCCTGCCAGCTCCAGTCCCACGCAAAACCGAACGCTGTCTGTAAAGCCGACGCAATCCGGGTCCTGTCCTTCCAGCCAAACAAACATCCGAATCCGCTGGGGGACATTCTTTTCCAGCTCCACAATAATTGCATCCTCTGTGGCATAGCTCGTCCCCAGAGATTGCAGCTGCTCCTGCGTGACAGGATTGGACTTCAGTCCATACAAATCCGCTGTGCGGTTGATAAACTTTCCCCGCATCATATAAGGGGAAACCTGCTGCTGCAGATAATCGAAATAGAAATGCCGTTCCAGCTCCTGGGCTGACATATTCTTGGTCAGTTCACCGGTCAGGCAGGTTTGGAACATCTGCTCCAGCGTCAGACCGTACTCCTCCGGCAGCCAATGATTGCGCAGCTGCACCGTCAGACGGTCCTCCACAGAGATCGGGCTTCCGTCCTTTCCCACAGGCTTGGTGATGGCATACTGTCCGTCAAGAATTTCTTCTCCCAGCGTGTTATAAACGGTGTTCGGATGCAAATCGCCGTTGGGCTCATAAATGGTAAACCGGTCGCCGGGCAAATCGTTGGAATAGATGCCGGGATCTTCATAATTGCCCCGCAGGCTGGAATACGCATCGGAATAATGGGCGCTTTGCAGATAGTAATGCATAGAATCGTCCCGAATGGTGTTGGTATTGGTCAAAAAACCGATGCGCACGCTTGCCGCCACCCGGTCTCCATCGTTTCCCAGCTGGAAGCCGTCCTGGGTTTGCTGAACATTCGGTAGTCCAATCACAAAGCTGCCGGTATCGTTGTAGCCGTCTCCGCCGGAAACACGCAGCTTATAATCTCCGCCCGGGGAAACCACCCAAAAATCCAGATAAATGTAGCTGCCCTCCCGTGCCTGCTCCAGCTGTTCCTCAGGCAGGTTGGCATAAAGCAGCGTGCTGTCGTTTATATGCTGGGTCGTGGGCTTGATTTGACCCATCACCGCTTCGCCGGAAAGCACCTGCTCATCCATCGCGCTGTAATAGGTGGGGATGAACCAATGTCTGCCGTCCGCCGTGGATACCGGGCTGAGACCTGCAGAGGTTTTCAAATATTCGTAGCTTTTATATTGGCTGAAATTGATTTGTTCCTTGAAGGCACCGGGGTAGTGATAAACCTTTCCGTCCACCGTCTGGGTTACATCCGGGGCAATCAAAATGGTGCCGCCACCTCCGATGGCAATGGGAATGCCCTCCGCCACCGGCGAATCCGACAGCGTCAGCCACGCATAGGAAGTCACAATCAGCGCAGTAAATGCCGCCAACATCAATGCCACAGCCGCTATTAACTTGGTATACTTTTTGCTCATTTTGATAGCCTCGGTCTGTTGGAATGGATGTTATTGCATGTTAGCGAGTCTGCACGCCCTCTTTTCTGGCCTGACGCCGTTGCTGACGGGCTTCCTCCGCCTCTTGTAATCTTCTTATATATTCCTGGCGCAGCCGGATACGGGATGCCAGATTGGCATCAAAGAAGGCAATCTCCCGGACATAGTCCGCCAGCTGCAGCAAATCCTTCCGGCGCTGCTCCTGCCGCTGCCGTTCTTCCTGCTCCTGCTGCTCACGCAGCCGCTGTTCCTCCAGCTCCTGCTGACGCAAACGCTCCTGCTCCTGTGCCAGCAATGCTTCCCGCTTTGCCTGCTCCAGCTCTTCCTTCCGGCGAAGCCGCTTGCGGCGGGCTTCCTCCTTGCGGCGAAGCTCCTCTTCTTCCATCAGCACAACTGCATCCAGATAATCCTGCTTTTCCTGGGCAACGCGGGCCTTTTCCTCGGCGCGTGCCTCCAGCTGCTCCTCCAGATGGGCAAGGAAGAATTCCACTTCCGTGCGAATCAGGCCGCCACGGCGCCGGTCTTCCAGCTCCCGTTCCATCCGTTCCTGACGCAGACGGGCTTCCTCCGCCTCTTTTTCCTGACGGATACGCTCTTTTTCTGCTTCCTTCTCCAGACGGATGCGTTCCTTTTCCGCTTCCTTTTCCTGACGGATGCGCTCCGCTTCTGCCTTTTTCCGCTGCTCCTGCTCTTCCACCAGACGGCGGCGTTCTGCCGCCTCCTCCTGCATCAGCTGTTCCTTGGTCAGCTCCTCAATGAGGACCTTGCGAACCTCCACATCCGGCAGGTCATAATCCTCCGTCAGTTCTTCGATGATCTGACGGATAAATTTCGGCTTCAGTGCACGGCGTTTTTGCTTAACCGGTGCCGGCAGGCGACGGTCCTTTTCATCCTCAAGGTAGCCCTTCAGGATGATATATTGGAACAGAATATTGTGATAAATATCCTGTTGAAATCTCTCGTTTATCTGGGGATTCTGCTCCACCACCCGGATGGTATATCCAATATCATCGTAGGAGCGGAGGAAATCCCACAGCTTTGCAATGGCGCGATAGGCCGGGTTTTTCTTGATAACGTTGGTTTTCACCACATTGCCCTTAACCCGGTTCAGCTTTGCCATTTGCTGTGCGAAGGGGGTATTCATAAAAATGGTCAGCACCCGATAAAGGCGGGATATCCGGTCAAAAACATCCCGGTTTTTCTCATCGGTCTGCAAGGCGCTGTCCGTCTCCTTGATATGCAGAAACATATCCACATGGACGCTCTCGGTGGGGCTGGACATATCCGACTCCACCTTCAGCTTTGCGCCGAATTCATCGCCCATCACCTCAAACAGCGCTTCATAGCGAATGCGAACAAAATGATAGGCGTATTCCAGCACCGTGAATACCAGACGGTTTTCGTAAATCTCCGTGCTGTCTTCCCGATAGCGCTGCATCACCCGGGAGGGGCGTACATCGCCGGTCTGAGAGTTGTACTCCTCTACCAATGCGCCGTGCTGCGCCAAATGCTGCACCACTTCCGTGCCTGTTCTTTTGGCGTTGGCCACATTGACAATCAGCTCATCCTCACGGATGACATTTCTGGGGTTGTTGATAATATTTTGGAAGCCACTTAACGCTTCATCAATGGCATCCACCCAGCGGATATCCACCGTTTTTTCCAGCTTCCGGTTGGAGAACTGGAAACGGTTCTCCGCCCGGGAAATGGCGTCCATAAAGAATTCGTAGAAGTCCGTGCTGGACAAGGCGCGGATAACGGAACGGGTGTATTTTTCATAAATCGGGTCGATAAGCGAAGGCGTTTGCTGTCCCTTCCCTTCCTGATTATTCTTCTTCTCGGCCATACCGCACCTCCTTTTTCATTCTGATGCTTCCCGGAAATGCCGAAGCATTTTCCGGGTTGCTGTTAATTGTTCTTCTTCAGGTAATCCACATATTCCTTGCAAATTACCATCGTGTTTTTGCCAAAGAGTCTGTCAAGATAGGTGTTGAACTTGGTCAGTTCATCCTTCATAAAGCCCAGACTCAGCGATTCAAACTTACGCAGAACCTTCTTGGCAACAATGAAGTCCACCGCCTGCACCTCTGTACCGCCGCAAGCAATGAAGCAGGGCACATAATCCCGAATTTGCTTGTTGATACGGTTACCGAAGGCCAGCCGGAAATTCTTAATCAGATAAGCGTTCAGCTCATCCAGCTTATCCAGCATTTCCTGGCTGATGGGATAATCTTCCTTGGCTTTGTCGAAAAGCTTGTTCAGGTAGTCCGTCGAGATATTCAACGGCGGTGTCACTTCGCATTCAAAGGGCTCTGCCCGGCTGTCCAGGTCAATGGGAATGGCACGGTCGTACACCTTATCCGCCACCGCGAAGGTGGAGTCGTCGTTGTTGATGGTGCCCACAAACCACACATTGTTGGTAATCTGAACCGTTCCGTTGTCAATCAGGCAGGGGTCATTGTCCCAGGTCGCCGATACAACGTCTACCTTCCACTCCTCCTGCCGGGGCATTTCCAAAATGGAAAGCATTTCCGCGAAGTAGTATTCCACACGGGCGATGTTCATCTCGTCAAGGATGACAATGTGGGGGTCACGGTAGTAATTGGCCTCGTAAATTGCCTCCAGGAAGGGTGTTTCCGTGTACTTCTTTGTGAATTCGTTGTAATAGCCGTACAGCTCCGTCCGCTCACGCCAGGACGGCTGGACGGAAACCACAGAGGTATCCTTCTGCACGAATCGGCCGAATGCGTAAGGCAAACTGGTTTTACCGGTACCGGAAATACCCTGCAGAATGATGATTCTGGCTGTACCCATTGCCGCTACGAAATAGCGAATCATATCCAAATCATAGTACAGCCGCAGCTTTGATGCCGTGAAGTTCCGGAACTGCTTGCAGAAATCCTCCAGACTGATGGTCTCATTGTAGACGGGAGGAATGTACTGACTCTTATAGAAATTATCCATAGAGGTCAGCCGGAAGAAGCGGCTTTCGTTGGGGTCGACACAAGGACTGCTGAATGTGTTGCGGTTGGATTGCTCCACATACTCCTGCGCATTCTCCTCTTCGCCTTCCGGCTCTTCCGGGGGCAAGCCCTGCCCACCCAGCTCTGCAATGCGCATATTCAGCAGGCGATCCTTCTCATAATTCGCCCGCAGCAAATCCCGCTGGAGATTTTTTACCTGCTTGGCCAGCTCGTCATATTTCTTGGGGGAGATGCGGAAACGGAAAATCCGCCGGCACAGCTTCACAAGACCCCAAATCAGCAGACCGATGAGTATCAACAGCACCAGCCATGCCACAATCAGCAGGATCCAGTCCACCGTTCCAAAATTCTCATAATATCCCTGTAAAATTTCCACACGCATGGGGAAATTCAATAAATAGTTAAGAAAATTAAAGAATGAAATGAAAATATCCAAAAAGGACCGGAAAACATTTCCAAAATCCTGGAAGAAGTACTTCAAGAAATTTTCCATTGCTTCTTCTTCCCCCTTTTTCTAAAAAATACGTCAGTTACTCTGCATCTTCCTGCTCTGCCGGCACTTCCGGTTCTGCTTCCGGTGCCGCTTCTGCCTCAGCCGCCTCTGACTGCTGCTTTTCCATATCCGCCAGCAGCTCTGCCCGCAGCTTTTCACGCAGTTCTGCCTCCATAGCTGCACGGGCTTCTGCTTTTTGCTTTTCTTCCTTGTCCTCAATTTCGCCCCGCTCTTCTTCATAGCGAATGCGGTTCTTCACATTCTGGTACTCAAACAGCACACGGAAGAACTGAATCAGCTGATAGACAAAGAACAGGAATACCGGCACAACGATGACAATCAGGAAGCCGGTGCTTGTCTGCAGATAGTCAAACACGTTGCCCAGATTCTGAATCCGGTAGGAATACTTACCCACAATGGCAGATTCGTGAACCGGCAGCGGGTCGGGAGTGTCGTTCTTGTCGCCCTTGGTGATGAAGCTCCAGAAGGTGCCGCCATCTCTGATTTCATGGATTCTGTGGGTATTGAGGGCTTTTTCGCCGTCAATAATGGTCCAGTAGGTGATGATGTCACCGGGGCGCAGCTCTTTGGGATTGTTTACCACCTCAGCCACGACCAAATCGCCGGGCAGCAGTGTGGGATACATAGAATCCGTCTGCACGGAGAAAAACGCTGTTCCGAAGATGTTGGGAACGCCCTTGCCGCCCTTGGAACTGAAGGACATATAGGTACACAGCGCCGCAAAGACAATCGCCACCACCAACAAGACATTGATGGCAATGTTAACAATTTTGCGCCACTTCTTGACAGGTACCTCCGTCCCTTCCACCGTAGTAGGGACGGCTGCCGCTTTTGCTTTTTTCATTGGAATGCTCCTCTCGTTTTATACTTTTAAATAGGAATTGAAGACAATATTTAAACAGCACCTTGCTGTATATTACTCAATCGGTTCCAAACCGGGATGGTTGCCTGCATCTCCCTCAAATTGGAGATTTGCCAAAATCTTTGCCTCTTGTCCGATGCGGTTGTTGCAGTCCACATCCTGACCTTCCAGCCAGATATACGCTTCAATGCATACAACCTCGTTCTTTTTCAGTCGAAACAGCTCTGTCTCGGTTGTAAAATCCCCCATGGACCAGACCACATGGTCTCGCAGGACCGGGTCCGATTCCTGCCAGGAGGCTGCATTTTGAATCATCAGCCTGTCCTCCGGCACCAAGCCGCCGCCGTCGCGGAAATTGGGCGTTGCCTGATAGCCGGTGCTTCCATCAATGTGGGTGTTGGCGTTGGGCTCCAGAATCAAGAAGCGGGCTTCTTCCGTCTTCAGTACCCCATTCCCGTCCAGCGGCGTAATCCGCAAACCGATACGGATGGCATTTTCTGCACCGAAGCCGCCGTTGTAATGCCGCAGCAGCTCACTGTCCCACACCGGCTTTCCCACCAGGAAGGTTCCGGACGCCCCCTCCGGGGTTGCTACCGCCGGTGCCAGGGAAACGGTCATCTCCACATCCGTGCGCATATAGAAAACGCCCTTTGTGTAGTAGCCATATACATCATTTCGATTGCTGTGGATATCATCGCTTAAATCCATCCAAGCACCCAAATGTCGCCCATCCGGGCCATAAGAGGCAGCATAGAACTGCTGCTCCTGATCCAGCCAAGTGACCGGACGCAAGGGCGCTGTCTCGTCTACCAAATTGGCATATTCCAGCTGGATGCCCCATTCTCCGTCAGGACTCGAGGCAATCTCCAGTCCTTTTTGGCTGGTGACATAGAGGCTCAAATCGTTAACCTTCAGAGATTGATTGATGGTCAGCCAGGTGTAGCTTGCCGCCACCAATAAGGTCAGCAAAATAATCAGCATCACATAGTACAGCAGCAGCTGCGCCGGCCAGATTTTTATGCGCTTTTTCATAGGCGTTCTCCCAGGGGTATCTGTGTTTTCATTGCCAACAGGGAACAGAGTCCCGAAGCCCCACTGCGTGGGCTTCACGAATCTATTTCCTGAGAAAGGAAATAGCCGGCAAAGCCGTGCAACCGCACCCACTCCTCGTGCGGGTTGCACAACTTTTACCTTTTCCGTACCCCAGGCCGAAGCCCGGGGTACGGAGCTTGCTTACTTCTTACAAATCAGGGATTTGCAGGAGTCTGCAGATCGCTGTAGTCCATCGGAGTCAGGTCAGCGCTGGAAGCAAACTGCAGATTCAGCTTGCCGTTCAGGGACTTGGCACCGGTAGCAACGTCAGCGTTCTCCACATAGTCGCCGTCCAGATAAACCAGAGTGGACATTGTGGTCTGCTGGCTCTGAGGCAGATCCATCAGCTTGTTGGCCTCGTCGCCGGTCTTGTCAGCACCGATGTTCAGCTTGTAGCCGTTGGAGCCGTCAGCGATGAACTCGAAGTCAACCATCTTCAAGGTTGCCTTGATGCCGTTCGCGGACTCTACGCAGTTGTCCATATCCAGGACAGCAATGGCGTAGATAGCTGCGTTGGTGTCGTTATCAGCAGTTGCCATGAAGACAATGCGGATGGCGCTCATAACGTCCTTAGCCTGCTCCTTGGTGTAACCAACGGTGGCCAGCTCAAATTCCATGTAGCTGCCGCCGCCCCAGGTCTCGGAGCCTGCGCCGTTCTGGCTGTAGATGCGGTCTGTTTCAGCAGTCTGCAGCTTCAGGTAAGAACCTGCTGCGTTGGTGCGGAATGCCAGGTCGATCTTGTAGCCATACAGGTCAGTCAGAGCAGAGGATGCTGCATCGGTAGCCTTTGCTGCGAAGGTAGCCATCACGCTGGTCAGAGCTGCGCCGTACTGAGGAGTCACATTGGGCTGAGCAGTCATAGCAGCGGGGAAGTTCTTCACGGTCATGCCCTTCACGGTCAGCTCAGGCAGCTTGAAGGAAGCGGTGAAGCCGCCGGTGAAGTTGGAAATCTCGCTGTAAACGCCGCCGGTGGTGGTCAGCTCCAGGCCGCCTGCGTTGAAGATGTCAGAAATCAGGTTGCTGACTGCATCGTCATTGCTGGTGTCGATGGAGGTGATGGGGGTGCCGTTCAGAACCATGGTATCCATATCCACCAGGTTGCTCATAGAGCCGGAAATAGCAGACCATGCAACTTCAGTCTCATCAACGCCCAGACCGGACAGAGCGGTCTCCAGACCGGACTTGGTAGCAGTCAGGGTAGTCTTCAGAGCTGTGACATCATCGTATGCAGCAGTGAAGGTAGTATCTGCAGTCAGTGCAGTGCCCATGGTGTTCTTCATATCTTCCAGAGTGGTGTTGTTTGCAATCACAGTCAGGGCGTTCACGCCGCCGGGCAGCTGAGATGCATCCACGCTCTCGATGTTCAGAACCATTGCCTGCAGGTAGTTCAGCAGAGCTGTCTCCAGCTTGCCTTCTGCGGTCAGCAGGGCATCAACTGTTGCCAAAACAGCCTCAACGTCTGCCTTTGCAACAGTGGTAGCGCCGTCCATCTTAACGGCAACTGCCATAGCAGTCAGCTTTGCGCCGGTGGTGTTCAGGGAATTGGCTGCGCCAACCTTTGCATCGGAGATGTTGTTGGCGAAATCAATCTTAGCCTGACGCAGAGCCAGCTGCTCGTCGGACATACCGGAAGCATTACCAATGCCGTTGACGCCATTGCCAATGCCGCTCCAGGTGGTGTTTTCCAGCAGCTTTGCCAGGGTGTTGGCCTCCAGCTTGTCCACACGGCCGTCAGCGCCATAAGTAGGTGTTGCCAGCAGAGATGCGCCGGCCATGTGCTGGCCGTCAATCACGCCGTAGTAGTTCAGGCGGGAGGGCTTCAGGACAATACGGTTCAGACCGTAAGCCTCATTGCTCAAGTCCACCAGGTTACCCCAGGTGACGTTTCTTTCTAAGTCGGGTTTCGTGCTGTCGCCGACACCGGAGGTAATGGTTGTACCGTTATACAGTGCCATTTCCAGGTTGCCGTTGGCGCCCACGGAGGTCTGAATACCGGTGACTTCAGGTGCAGTAGACAAAGTGAACCACGCATAGGAGGAAGATACCACCATGATGGCGGAAACCATCAGCATAGCCACTGCCGCAAACAGCTTATGCTTCATTGTCTGCTGCCGCTTTTTTGCTTTGTTCATTACTCTCATTCCTTTCGAAATTTTTCGCATTTTTTACCTCCTGCCGGAGGAATGTGAACTTGCATTGCCGGATGGAGTGTATCCGGCTTTGCAATGTACATCTGTGCTTATTTGGAAGGCTTAGTTCTTCCAGAATTGTAATCCGTCCCACCAGTTGGAGGACCCTTGGGATTCTTCTTCATCAATCAGGCTGAAGTGCATTCCCAGACCGGCGTGTCCGCCAATCAAATCATCGGTGCATTCCGGGTCTTCGCCCTCAATCCAGATGACGACGGTGTATTTATGTATCTCCAGCGGGTCTACTTCCTCCTGCTGACCGGATGCCACATGGGTATCGGTGAGGAATTTGTCCGGCACAACGCGGTAATAGGTAAATCTTTCTGTTTCCTTGATTACCTCGAAGTTCCGTTCCGGGTTTTTCGCCTGCTCTATAAAAGGAGCTTTCTTATAGCCGACGCTGTCATCGTCAAATCCCGGCAGAGCCTCCGCTTCGCCTTTTTGATTGGCTCTGGCATAAAGCATCATTTCATCGTCTTCAAAAACCATCACCCACAAGGCATCTCCCACATTTTGGTCCTCGGACTCAATGTTCAGGTTCCATTTGTAACCCGTCGTGGATTCGCCTTCATTGCGAATGTAGAAGGTGTAGTAAAAACAGCCCAGCTCCTGATATTCCTTTGCCTCTTCTCCGGCTTTGGGATTCTTCCAGACTTCGTTGTCGTAGATGTCCTCCGGAATCTGGACAATGGAGATACAGGGCACATCCAACGCAGGCTCGCAGAACAGGTTGCCTGTCCCTTGCTTAAAGGAAATATCCTCGCTGAGGGCGTAGCCCTCTTTGAACATTCTTTGGCTCATATTGATGGTAAACAGGCCTCTCATCTGGGTAACCACAGAGAGCATTCCCAACACCAAAACCAGCAGAGCCAGTGCTCCCAGCAGCAGCCATAGCCCGCGCCCGGAGAAAAACCACAAAAAACCAAATCTGGGCTTATCGAAGTACAGTCCCAGGCTGGATGCCGTCAGTTCAAATTCCCTCCGGCTTTTAATGCCGCTTTCACGCATCTGCTGGCGCAGCTTTTTGCGTCCGGCTTTAATTTCCTGTACTTCTTCCCGGGTGAGTCGGATGCCGCCTCGTTTTTTCAGGGTATAACTATCTTTTCCCATATCATCAATCGCGCCGCTGGCTCATCAGGGAGTCCCGAATGAGCTCGTTTTCATCAACCTGCGCACCGGTAATCGTTCCGCTGGAGGCGATGACGCCACAGGCCACCAGCCAAGCCAATGTGTCGTGGTCGTCCGCATTGCCGCCCCAAAGGGTGAAGCCTTGCTGGCGCAGGGCATACATCAAATTGGCCGTCTCCTGCTGTACATACAGCTCCTTTGCAAGCCGCAAATCCGTAAAGCCCAATTCCTTTACCTGCTCCAGAGGCAGCTGTGCAGGATTATAATCATCCAGCAGCAGGCGCACCCCGTTTCGCAGATAGCGGTTGAGTACCTCCCTTGTTCCCTTGCCGGCCTGAATAACCGTTGCTGCGGGCACGGTGAAAATCAACTGTTCCTTGGAAATTTCCTGCTCCGCGAACATCTGATTCAGCCGCTTCAGCTGACTGCCGGTCAGATAGAAATCCGGAGGCATTTGCAGCACGATACCGCCCAAATCCAGCTTGCAGTTTTGGATACGAAGGGCTGCATCCGCCGCCTCATAAGCCAAATACAGGCTCACCGGACCGATTAACTCCGTTCGCCGCAGCATTGCTGCCAGGTCATCCGTGCCTTCTGTTTCACCGGGTCGCCCTGCAATACCGCCAAACCAGGGAACTGCCTCATAATAGGCAACCTTTCCGCTGCAATCCGCCACCATCGGCCGATATTTCAATCCCAGGGGGCGTCCCTCTCGCTTTTGTACCAGAGGAATGGTTTGCGGAAGGGTCATTGTGTAGTGAATGTACTTCTGATAAACCTCTGCGCAGTCATTTCTTGCAGCTTCCAGAACCTTGATCAGCGCCGGATCCCAGTCAGAGCCGCCCCGGGTCAGCAATGTATTCATTGCTTCAGCGAAGGGGATTTCCGACTTTGTTTCCGATACCAGCCGATCCAGCTCCTTTGCCAGTCCCACGATGTGCGCAATAGGGCTGATTTGCGCCCCCCGTTTTCCTTCCGGATAGCCGCTGCCGTCCCAATGCTCCATGTGCTGCTGACAGGTTTCTCTTTGCATCAGCCAGGGTATGTTCTTGGTGGACTGCTCCACCAGCTCGCCCTTGCGTTTTTCCTTGGCGCGGACGCTGCGCATTTGCAGCGTTGCCACCAAAAGACGCCCATCAGAGGTGTACTTGCGGTATACCGCCTTTTCCTCCTCTGTGAAATCCGCCTGCCAAATCTGATATTCCGGCGGAACCAGAGCCTTGCCCAGCTGATGATACATTCCGCATTTATACGCCAAATCTGCGTATTTGCCGTCCATCCGCTCTGCACCCTCCGGTGTGGAGCGTCCATAGCCCATTTTGCAGGCCTGCACAAACAGCACCCGGGTATAGGCCGCTACTCGGACGGATTGCTGACGGATGGCAGGTGCCAATCCCCGGAACGCATCGTCCCAAGTGTCATATTCCGTTCTTTTCCACTTTTGCTCGTTCACGGTGCACTTCCTTTCTTAGGAAATTACTTTTCCGCTTCTTATTCATCGTCCTCAATGTGATACTCCACCAGAGGTGTGGTATCCTTGCGATTTCTCTTTTTTGTAATGACATAGACCACAATCAGAACCGCCATTGCGATATTCAGCAGCAGGCTGACCCAGAACAGCACTGGCCACAGCTTGTGGCTGGGCTCATTGCATTGGGTATCCTCCGGCTCCGTAGGCTTGGTTGCTTCCGGTGTCGTGGGATTGGGCTGTGTCGGCGTTACAGGGTTGTTTTCCAGATACCGCTGTACCTGCAAAATTGCCTGCTGCAGTCGTTGTGCCGCGGCATCCACCGCCGCCTGATCGCCGCTGCCGGCCAAATCCGTCGCCGCCTGCAAGGCCATTCCAAGCTCCGTCCACACCGGACCGGCCGCTTCACTGCTTTGCAGCTGCTGCGCCGCATCCATTGCAGATGTCAAAGCGGAATAATCCATTTTCACGAGGGCGGTAATTGCCGCCTTCAGATTCTGGGCCGCCTGATCAATGGTTGCCTGCTTTTTGCTGGAACGCGCCTCTTGGGCTGCTTTCAACGCCTGCTCCAGCGCCTGCCAGGAGGCTGTGGTATATTTGTCCTTTTCCAGACCCTCTGCAACGGTAATCTGATTGTTCAGCTCCGTTGTGTCCATAAGTGTCGGGGCTTTGATTGTGATTGCGAAGGTGCAGGAGCCCGTCTTGGTGTCCAGGCCCTGATTAAAGGTTACTGTGTAGAAAACGGTCACATTACAGGTGTCTCCCACCTTGCCCTTGACGGTGGTTTTCAGCACCAAAACTGCCTTCGCCACATCGCCGCCGGTGTTCATCCACATTGCCTGGTCGCCATTGCCCGCCATTTTGATCATTCCCAGCTGGGAGTCATCATAGCTCTTGCTTACCACCATTGCGCTGTTGCTTACTTGGATTTTATCGATTTGCAAGCCTTGCACATTGGTAAAGGTCATAGACAGATTAGCGGTTTTGCCGGATTCCACCTGATAGCTGATGGGTGCCGCCCCCGCATTGGGTATCATCAGAACCAAAGCCAACATCACCAGCAGAGCAGTCAGGACTTTGCCAAAAGATTTCATTGTTATTACCTCCTTTTCTGCTCCAGCTGTTACAGAACGCTGGTGTATCGGTTCACGGATTTATAGGCGATACGCACCACATCCGCCACATTAATGACAGCGGATCGATCCAAATTGGACGCCAGCAAAGCTTCCTTGCCGCAAACCTCAACCAGATTCAAATTGCCGACGATGTGATTGGACAGGAGGACGGCGTCGCTGACATTGACGATGCTGTCTCCATTGATATCGCCCAGCAAAATAACAGTATATTCCACCTTTGCCACCTTATCGGAGGAAGGATTGGAAGCCGTAAAGGTCGCTTTTGCGCCGTTGACCAGATAATACTGCCCGTCGCGCAAAACTGCACCCTTCTTATCCGGCGAGGATTGTGCAAAATTCGCCTTGATTTGTGTTGCATTTGTGGCGCTGTGCACCACCTGCAGATTAAACTGCTCCACCGTAATGCCGGCGGCGGCAACATCCAGATAAATCACCCGGTTTTCAGTATCCACCTTGCTGCCGTAAATCAAAGTGCCGTCCACGGATACCTGTACCTGACCTCCCTCAAAGGAAGGACTGCTGCTGAACAGCTCAACCTCCAGCGTCAATTCCGGCCGAATCGTGCCGTTGAGCAGCTGGATTTCCATGCTGTCGCAAACCGCGCTGCTCAAATCGTAAACGCCTGTTGTCTTTTCAAATTCCCGCAGCTTTTTATCGCCGCGAATTTCCTGTAATTGTGCCAGCTGGTTGGAGAAATACACCAGAAGCGGCTTGTTCTTCTCCAGCAAGGCTGTCAAATCACTGCGATAGGCTTCCTCAAGACCAATGGCGGCAACCAGCTGTGCCACATCCGTATCGGCGCGCAATGCCGCAATGGCCGCAAACAGCTCCTGAACAGAAGCGTTGCCAAGTACGGTTTTCATTGCAGAAGCATCATCGGCATCAGCCCAGGTTTCCAGTGCCGCAATGGCCTGACCCTTATCTGTGCGCCAATTTGCCAGCAATGCGGTAAAGAGCACTGCAAATTCGGCATTTTTGCTGCCGCGGAAGGTGAAGGAAATATCCCCCGCCGCCGTTATATACGCCTGTCCCTGCTGAAGTGCAATCTGCTGCAGCTCCAGCTGAGCCTGCATTGTTGAGGTTTGTGCCAGCGCCGTCAGCACCTGACAGGCCTGCTCCTTTTGTGCCTGGGTGCCACCCAGCAAAAGCTGAAGGGTGTAAACTTTTTCCTCCGCTGCCGGCGTAAAGCTTCCAACGATCATGTCCAGCTCGCTGTCCTTTTCCAGGGACAAATCCCAAGCCTTGCTGCTCAGCGCGTAAGTGCCGAAGCTCTGCTTGTCTGCCGCCGCTTTTGCCATGGCGGTATAGTTGGACAAATCGTAGAACAGTTGATTCAAAAGCTTGCTCAGGCCCCGGTATTTTACAGAGTCCGGGAACATAAAGCCTTCCGGCCGTCCGCCGTTTTCCAGCAGCGCCATCAAATCCTGCACCTGCAGCTGGTAAATCACTTCTGTGTCCACCTTTACCACTGCCGCGGTGTAGAAGCTGAAAATCAAATCCATTGCCAGCGCAGTCGCCGCATCCCGAAGGGACTGGGTTCTGTCCTGCGTCAGCAGCTGCGGATTCAGAAGCACCTGAATGCTCTGACCCTCTGTTTTCACGGTATACAAACCGTTATGGCGGCAATCCCGCACCTGCGGGTCTACCGTACCGGTCACAGCACCTGTATTGGTGATGGTGCTGTCTATCAGCCAAAGCTGACCTCCGCTCACATTGCCGGAAACGGTCTTTCCGTTCAGATCCAGATACAGCTTCTTATCCGTTACGATGTCTCCCGAAATATTCTCCAGAAGAATCACAACTGCGCCATCCTGCGCCTTTTCAAGGGCAGAGAGCAGCTGCTCCACAAACTGAACCTTTTGATGCTCCGGCTGATTCCGATCCACCAGCAGCGCCTGATATTTCTTGTCCACATTTGTCAGCTGAATGCCGAAGGTGGCTGTCAGAACGCCGCCGTTTTCCGCAATCATGGTCTTGAAGGTGGGCGGAATGGGCAATTCGCCCAGCATCTTATCCGCCTCCATGGTGCCCTCCGTCAAATAGAGGTTGCCCAATGTGCGGTTGTCAGAATAGGTCACATTTTCGTCCAGATACTGCAGCATCTCCTGAATCCGCTTCAGCACATCCTGCGCTGCAGACAGCTCCATGGTCTGTCCGCCATCCTGGGCGGTATTTTCCAGCGTGTCCGTTGTAATGCTGCCGTCTTTCAGCAGCGGCTCCAACAGCTCATACAGATACTCCACGCAAACGCCATAGTCAAAGCTATTGATGCTGCCAAGCTGTGCTTGGTCGGATACCACCATGGCTGCCAGGAACTTGTGATAGGTTGCATCTGTCAGGGTCAGCACCAACGTGGCGCTGCCGCCACCCAGGCGGATGTCCAAATATTTTCCCAGCTGCTCCAGACCCTGTCTGGTTTTGCTGAACTCCTCCTGATTGCTGCCGTCATCGCTGATTGTCAGGTACACCTTCATAACGGTGGGCTTGATGGTGGCATTGGCGGCAACGCTCAGCGTGGTCTGCGCCAGAAGCGCACCGAGAACCTCTCCGTCAGGAACGGTGTTGCCATTGCTCAGGCAAAGTGCTTCCTCCATCACCCGATGGTTGGGAAGCTCCATATTCTTCAAAGTGCCGTCCGGATTGATGGCATCGCAGAGGGTGCTCAGGCGGAGATCCGTATCCAACAGCGTATCAATGATGCCCTGCAGATAAATCTGCGTATCTGCACGCAGGGGGTATCCGCCCAAATCAATGTAAGAATACTTGGTGTACATCAGCAAGGTCTGGGCGATTGCGGACAGAACATTCTTGCCGTTAAAGCCGCTGACCTTGGGAGAAAGCTTGAAAACGATGGAAATATTACCCTCGGCATCCTCCACGGGAATCAAAGCTGCGCCGGAAATTGCGCCGTTATTTGCCAGCGCCTCATTCAGCGCCTTCACCAAATCCAGCATATCCTGCCGGGCAATATCCACAGTCTCGCGAACAATTTTGCCGCCGTTGCACAAGAAGTCCATTTCCTGCTGTGTCAATGTGACGGACAAGGTGGTATCAAAAACATCGTACACCCGGTCATTCAGCAGGTAGCGGTAGCGGAAGCCCGGTTGCGTGCAGCCCGGCAATACCAAATACGGCTGCGTCAGCGTAAAGCTGCCGAGGCATTGGTCTTCCCCTTCCAGATAGACGGGGATTCCCTTTAAGGTCCAGGTGTAATTCAGCATCAAATCGCTGTTTAGCATCGTACCTGCCGTCGGCAAAGCGCTGCCGATATGCAGATAATACTTTTCATCCAGATTGAGCTGCTGCTTCATCTGATTCAGCTCCTGCTGAAGCTGTGCAATATCCTCTTCAGACAGCACGTGGGACAAAGGAAACACCTTTCTTATCGTCAGGGTTTTTCCTTCCTCCACCCATAAATACAGCAGAATCGTGCATTTATCCGGAGCAGATTCTTCCCGCAGCTCTGTCATCACCACCGTCGGCGGTGTCTGATAGCTTTGGGTCTTTCCGTCAGCAGCCGCAATGGCATCCACCAAAGCAATCAGCTCCAATTCGCCGGCGGAGCGGCGGATTGCCTGATGGGGCGGTGTCAGCGAAATGGCGTCCAGCGCCTTGCGCATATTGTCAATTTTTTCGTAATACTCCTCGGCCATCCCCGGCTCAAGGCCGTCCAGATAGTCCTTCATAATTGCCAGCAGCTCCGGCGTGGAATCCACGAAGATTCCCAGCTGCTCCCGCAGCAGGCTAAATTGCCCGTTGAGCTTTTCGTAGTTGTCTGCAGCATAATACCAGCTCAGACCCTTTTCCTCGTATGCCAGCAAATATTCATAGAGGAACAGCTGCTGACTGCCGCCTGCGGTGTTGATGCAGTTTTCAATGATGGTGGTCAGCGCCATTGCGGCGGTTTCTCCCACCCGCTCATCCTTCAGAAGATTCTTCAGCAGCGTGGCATAAGTGCCAAATTGGGACAAAATACTCTTTTTCTCCCCCAGCTGCTGCATCGCCGCTTTTTGTGCCGCAGACTGCTGTACCAGCTGCTCTGGCAGGTTGCTCAGCTCCAGAATCAAGTCATTTTTCTCTTCAGAGTTGAGCTTCAGCTCATATTGAACCTCAACCTTGTCAAAATCCTGCTCGGCAAAGCTTCCGCTGCCGTTTTGGAAATTGCTCACCGGATATTTTTCTGTTCCCACAACAACCCAAGCCGCAACAGCCACCCAGGAAAGGTCCTTGATGCCGGAATCGGCATCGGGAGCAGAAATCACATACTGCTTGTCCAGATGGAGCAGGCTGATGCAGCGACTGCCGGGCTTTCTCAGAGAAAACACAGGCGTGTTCAGAGCGGTACTGCGCAAAATTGCCGCCGCCTCCGGGCTGACACCCAGAGAAACCGCATTTCCCCAGGTGGTATCCACCCAGGCAGAGCCTTCGCTGCGGGAAATTTCAGTATCACCAACTACACGGTATACCGTATTTTGACGGTAGAATGTGCCGTTGATGGTGTAATCATAAGTCATATTGGCTTCAATATGAGCAGGAAGCATCACATTGTAACCATAGGGAACCCGGTCAGGACAAATCTCCACGCCGGAGACCTGATAGGTTTTCGGCAGATAGGAAACCGTCAGGGACAGGTCGGACTGCAGGGAATCTCCCTGCGAAATTCCGGTTACCGTCCGGTCGTAGAAGGTCTGTCCTACCTGATAAACAGCCCAGTCCGCCAAGGCCCGGTTTTCCATTTCCTGCGCGGAAACTGCCGCTATAATCTCTTCATAGCTGCTGTCGGCATTCAAAGTAAAGCGGGCGGTGTGCCGGCTTTCCAGGAAAATCAGCTGGGTGGTATCCGCGCTGTTCAAATCCACAACCTTTGCAGTATAGGTCACAGAAATGTTATACCGGTTCATATTGACCTGCAGGCTCACCGTCTGCGCCAGCAGCTCCTGAACCACGGTGACATTGGGCTTTTCCGTCTCCATGGTTTCCAGAAGGCCGTCCAACCGCAGATAGTCCAAATCGGACATGCCGTCCTTCAAGGGATTCCGGTCAAGAGCGGTCCATCGCTCTGCCGTTGCATCCTGCAAGGCTGCACCGGCCTCTTCCAGACTGTCAAAGGCAACTGCCAGCAGCTCCGGCGTCACGCCAATGTCCATGCCCACCTGAGTTGCCAGACGCACCAGGGTCTCAATCATCATACGGTCCTTGCACAGGTTGAGGATGTGGGTTGCCGTTTGGGCAGCTGTATCGTAATAGCGCCTGCCCTGCTCTGTAAGGAATTTGCTTTCGTAGGCTGCAGCGCGGTAATCCTTGATTCTGCACACCAAATCGAAATCGCCGCCGTTGGCAACGGTTTGCTGATAAAGCGCCTTCACTGCGCCGCTTTCATCGGCATAGCTGATAGTAGAACCCCAGGGAGCGGCAACGCCGTTTACAAGATTCATCAGCTTGTCGATGTTCTTGGCAAAGGCTTCTAAAGTAGCCTGCTGCTGTGAAATCGTCTCCATCTTCTCAAGGGCGGCCTTCATATTGGGACCGGCCTGCAGCAACAGCTGCTGCTGTTCCTCGCTGACGAAAATATGAAGCGCATAAGTAACGGAAACGGAATAGGTATTCCCCGCCGTTTGGAATGTACCTGTATAAATATCCCCCTCTTTTTGCAGGGAAACGGGCTCGTTCTGGCTGTCCTGGGTGACATTCGCCCGGGTGGGGACCCACACAAGGCCGGCCGATTCAAAGGCCTTGGCAGAAATCTTGCGATTTTGCGCATCCACCTCTATCAGCTGATGGTAATCCTGAGGAACTTCGTATGTATAGCTGTTTTCCTTCAACAGCTTCCCCTGCAGCAATGCCGTCTGGGCATCGGACAGCGTATACTGCTTCGCAATCAGCTGACCGTCGGTAATCGTTACCGTCTCCACAGGGTCTGCCAGCACCATCTGCAAAAGGCCCATTTCACCGCATGCGAACAGCATCAGCATCGCCAAAACAACCGCAATCGTTCTTTTACCCAAGCTATACAATTTTCTCATTTGACTACCTCCCGGTGCTTTCCTGTCAAACTGCATTCCCAGGTAAAAGCATTTCAATAAACAGTGAATATTCTCCGAAAACGAATAACCTCTTGAGCGGCGGCAGAAGCGGCTTTTCATAGGGCGTATATAGTTCCGGCTATTCTATCCTATTGTACCACCTTAAGCCTGATTTTGCAAGCAAAAAACCGATATTTGGCAGCTTCGCCTTTTCTGAAAACGGGGAATTTCGAGCTTTTTGCCCCTATATAACGCCTGTTTAATGGCATACTGCCCTGTTTTTGGAATCTTTTTTGTTCAAAAAATGTTCACAAAATATAGAGAGAATCTCGATTTTTTATGGAAAAATATATACATTTTGTAATAATTTGTATATTTTTTCCCATATACAACGGTAATCCCACTTGCTCTGCGGGCAGCTTTTCCTAAGAAAAAAGATACCCACGGACGAACCGTGGGTATCTGGATTAATGATCAATCATCTTTTCTCTTTGTGATGTAGTAGATGACTGCAGCCACAATCGGTGCCAGCAGAATCAGAATCCACCAGGGGAAGGTTTCCAGATTCAACTGTTCATAACCGGGTTGTGTAGGTCTAATCGGACTGCTGCCGGGCTGCGTCGGCAAAGTCGGCTCGGTGGGCAAAGTCGGCTCGGTCGGTAATGTCGGTTGAGTCGGCAGTGTCGGTTGAGTCGGCTGTGTCGGCTGAGTCGGCTGTGTCGGCAGTGTCGGTTGAGTCGGCTGTGTCGGCTGTGTCGGCTGAGTCGGCAGTGTCGGTTGAGTTGGCTGAGTCGGCTGAGTAGACGGCTGTGTCGGCTGGCTAGACGGCTGTGTCGGCTGGCTAGACGGCTGTGTCGGCTGGCTAGACGGCTGTGTCGGCTGGCTAGACGGCTGTGTGGGCTGGCTAGACGGCTGTGTCGGCTGGCTAGACGGCTGTGTCGGCTGGCTAGACGGCTGTGTCGGCTGGCTAGACGGCTGTGTCGGCTGACTAGACGGCTGTGTCGGCTGGCTAGACGGCTGTGTCGGCTGGCTAGACGGCTGTGTCGGCTGGCTAGACGGCTGTGTCGGCTGGCTAGACGGCTGTGTCGGCTGGCT
>SVLS01000002.1 GCA_015067835.1 Oscillospiraceae bacterium
GTTACCGCCGTGAAAGGGCGGTGTCTTAACCGCTTGACCAACGGGCCTGGTAGCGGCGACCTGACTTGAACAGGTGACAGACCGGGTATGAACCGGGTACTCTACCAACTGAGTTACGCCGCCAAATTGGTCCAAATTTCAGCATCGCCGAAATCAGCTTTGTCATTATACAAAAGCTTACCCCTTTTGTCAAGCAAAAATTCAATTATTTTTGCTTTTGGGGAAAGAATGCTCCACTTACACCGTCGCCGGTGGCGAATTCTCAAAGGTCAGTCCCTTGGGATAGAAGAAACGCAGCTTTTCCTTGGCGATGGAGATATCCACCACATCGGAAATGCGAAGCTCTCCATCCAGATTGATGGGGGTGGGGCGGTCGCATTTGATGACCAGATGGTCTGTTTTGATATGACGGATCAGCTTCGGCAGCTGCTGATGCAGACCGTTTTTGAATTTTCCAATCACCTGCGCCACCTTCATTCGGGAAACCTTCTTAATCAGCAGGACGTCCAGCAGACCGTCGGTAGGGTCTGCCTCCGGCACGGGATTGAAGCCGCCGCCGTAGTAGCGACCGTTACAGGCGCAAATCAGGGTCTGCTCTGCATCCACGGTTTCGCCGTTGATTTCCACCACATAATGCTCGGACACGCCCCGGATGACATTGATAATGGTGGATACCGCATAAGCCCGGAAGCCGCTGAGCAGGGGCAGGCGCTTATAATGCGCCACATCAGTACCGATGCGGGCATCCAGTCCCACAGAGCAGATGTTCAGGGAAACATCATCGTTGCAGCGAATCACATCGAAACGGGTTTCGTCTGCGTCCAAAAGCTGCTCCAGGTCGAAAAAGGCATCGGCATTGTTGAACAGCTTGACAAAATCATTGCCGCTTCCGCCGGAGAACACCGTGACGGCAACATTATCATAGCCCACCGCGCCGGACACCACTTCGTTCAGCGTGCCGTCGCCGCCGCAGGCGTAAAGCCGGTATTCCTTGCCGGATTCGCCGGCTTCCCGGGCAATGCGCCGACATTCGCCGGGAGCAGAGGAAACCTCGATGCGGTAATCCAGATTCCGGGCAGAACAGGCCTTTTTAATGGCGGCAGTATAGGATTTTGTCTTATCCCGACTGCCGGCAGCCGGATTGATGATGAATAAATGGGTCATATTTTTCTCTCCCTTTATTTTATCTGTGTCTTGCGCCGACCATCGGTATACATATAGTAATCGCACTTTATCATACCGTTGTACAGCTTCCGCTTTTTGTCCGCCCGCTTGCCGAAATAGTGCTCAAATTCCGGCTCGGAGGTAATGATATACTTTTTCCAGCCGTCGGCAAACTTCAGGTGCCGACCCAAATCAGCGTACAGCCGCTGGGCGCTTTTTTGCTCCATCATCCGCTGACCGTACGGAGGATTGCATATCAAAATGCCGCTGTCCGTAGGCAGGCTCATTTTGGTGGCGTCCCCGTCTTTGAATTCGATGATGCCGGCAACATTGGCTTTTCTTGCGTTGGCCATTGCCAGAGAGATGCACTTGGGGTCGTTGTCTGAGCCGAGAATGCGGTAATTGCCCTTGAATTCCCGGTCAAAGGCTTCACTGCGGGCTTCCTGCCAGGTTTTTTCCGTCATCCAGGAAAATTTTTCGGCGGCGAACCGACGATTCAGCCCCGGTGCGCGATTTTTGGCAATCAGCGCCGCCTCAATGGGGATGGTTCCGCTGCCGCAGAAGGGATCCCAGAGGAATTCTCTGCCCCGGTATTTGGTCAGCATCACCATTGCTGCTGCCAGTGTTTCCCGCAGAGGGGCGTCATTGCCCACAGCGCGGTAGCCGCGCTTGTGCAGACCTGCACCGGAGGTGTCCAAATACAGCTGAACCCGGTCGTTCATCACAGAGAACTGGAGCTGATATTTTTCCCCATCCTCCGGGAGCCAGGAAACGCCGTATTTCTCCCCCAAACGCTTGGATGCCGCCTTTTTCACGATGGCCTGACAGTCCGGCACACTCATCAGCTGGCTGTTGAGGCAATGACCTTTCACGGGAAAAATGCCGTTTTTGGGGATATAGTCCTCCAGATTGGTCTGATAGACTCCCTGGAACAGCTCTTCAAAGGTGGTGGCGCGAAAATCTGCCAGCACCAAAAGAACCCGTTCGCCGGTGCGCAAATTCAAATTTACCCGTGCCAGGGCGCTTTCGTCACCGGAAAACAGCACCCGGCCGTTTTCCACCCGGACATTTTCTATGTTCAATCGGCGCAGCTCATCGCCTGCAATGCCCTCCAAGCCAAACAAAGTGGGGACAGCAAATTCAAATTGACTCATAATTCCTCCGTTATTTACATTTCTGCGCACACATTTTCACGTCATTGCCACGTCACCCCTTCGGGGTTTCTCGCAATGACAGTATTATTTCAAGGGATAATCTTCGTGGGCTTCAGGTACCGCTCCTGCTCAGAAAAGACACAGCCGCAGTATTTCTGCATATAAAAGCCCAGCTCCCGGGCCTTTTCCTGACCCGCCTTAAAATAGGGGCGAAAATCCCGGTACAGGAAATCAACGCCGTATTCCGCGGCGGCGCGCTCTGCCGTATTGCGCATCAGCTCATGATTTTGATAGGGACTGATGAACAGGCTGGAGGTGAAGCTGTCGAAGCCACCCTCTTTTGCCACCCGAGCCGCCTCAAAAAGCCGCATTTCGTAGCATTTGACACAGCGGTTTTCGATATCCGCCGCAACCTCCCGGATGAAGGGCCGCAGGGCATAATCGTCCTGCTCGATTACGGGAAGGTCAATGGTGGCCGCGTACTCCCGCAGGGTGTTGCGCCGGGCGCGATATTCCGTAAAGGGATGGATGTTGGGATTATACCAAAATCCGGTGACTTCATAGTGGTCGCCCCGGAGCACATCAATACATTGATTGGCGCAGGGTGCGCAGCAAATATGGAGCAGGGTTTTCATAATTTCCTCCCAAAAGACCGGTTTTTTAGATTATAACACGAACAGAAGCGCTTGACAAGAAAAAAGACGGAAAACGCCGGCACAGATACTGTGCCGGCGGCGAGGATTATTCTACAACTTCCTTGCGGCGGAAACCGTCCTTGTCAAAGACCACCATCACAACGATGTTGATGGCAAGGCAGGCCAGCGCAACCAGAACAAGCTCCCAAATCAGGCAGATTCCTGCCCGATGGGCCATTTCCATCGGCTCCACAGCCCGGAAGGTGATGCAGACAATGGCCATTACAATGGTCAAGACAGCGCCCAGACCGGACCAAACCATTCCGGCAATACGCTGGGTGAATTTCCAGGCATCCAGACTGGCCATTCCCCACCAGCACCGGAAGCCTAAGCCGTAATTGGCTTCCTTGGGAGGGGAAAGCAGATACACCAGACCAAAGCCCAAAAGCAGCAACGGACCTACCATCACGGCAATCCGCAGCAACAGCTCAATCCAGCCCATAAAGGTGCTGAAATCCGGCAGCAAACTGTCCAAACCCAATTCATTTGTTGCAGCGGTGAGTGCATTCATAGGCACAGCTCCTTACTTTTTCTCCAGAAACTGATTGATTTCCTGAATGAAGCCACCCACATCCTGGAAGCTGCGGTAAACGGACGCAAAGCGGATATAGGCAACCTCGTCCAGAGGCTTCAGCCGTTCCATTACCAATTCGCCCAGCTTATCCGTACTGACCTCCCGCTCCAGAGAATTCTGGATGGACTGTTCAATTTCTGTGGTGATTCGCTCCAAATCTGCCAGATCCACCTTCCGCTTGTCGCAGGCGCGAACCATAGAATTGAGAATCTTATTCCGGTCAAAGCTTTGCCGTGCGCCATCACGCTTGACCACGATAATGGGCAGACTTTCCACAATTTCATAAGTGGTGAAACGACGCTGGCAGGCGATGCATTCCCGCCGCCGGCGAATGCTGCCGCCGTCCTCAGACCGGCGGGAATCTACGACCTTACTTTCCAGGTCACCGCAAAAGGGACATCTCATCGCAATTACTCCCCTCATTCTTTGATGCCTTGATTATAGCAAACTCTGCGTGCCCTTTCAAGTATTTTTTCTTGACAAGCCTTGATTCCTGGGGCAAAATAAGGGTAGGTTCGTTGATAAAGGAGTGTTGAAATGACAAAAGCGGGAAGAATTTGGCTCATTTGGGGCGTCTTATACCTGATTTGCACGGCGTGCGGCTTTGTGCCCAATCCCCAGGGAGGCTGGTACGGCCTGTTTGTCCTGCTGAGCATTGCATTTTTTATTCCTCCCGGGTGGCTGCTTTATAAGGCGGTTCAGTGGAGAAGCATCAAAATAATGAAGCAGGTGCGCCTGGTGAGCATCCTTTCCCTGAGCCTGAGCTTTGTGATGATTCTTGTGAATCTGCTGGCGATTCACGCTTCTGAAGCGTGGGGCACAGCCCTTTACTGGATACTGATTGTGGTGTCTGCGCCTATGGTCTGCGGTCAGGCGTGGGTGATTGGTTTGTTTGGCTGGGCTTGTCTGCTGATGGCGTCCATTATGTTTGCACCGAAGAAAAAATAACCATAACATCATTGCGAGGAACCCCGCAGGGGTGACGTGGCAATCTACTCCGCCACGTCATTGCGAGGAGCGAAGCGACGTGGGAAGAGGTGTACCTCTCCCGACCTCGCAATGACGTGACTATTTATGACATAAAAACAACCTGTGGCTTAGAAAACCACAGGTTGCTCTTTTTTTACTTAATGCCGGGGCACTTTGCAAGAAAATCCACGCCGCTGGCGCTGCGCTTTACTTGCTCGTCGCTGATTTCCTTCATCTCGAAGTGCATCAGGCTGCTCTTCAGGCACAGAATGCCGGACATAGAGCCGTACACCAGCCGGGTGCAGGCTGTTTCGCCCAATTCCTCCAAGGGGAAGGAGTAATGCCGCAGACCGCTGGGATCAAAGAAGGCTGCAGGATGGTTGATAATGTTTTCCTTCAGCGTCTCCACATCATTGATATGGCCGCCGCAGAACAGAACCGTCAAATCCTGATGGTTATGCAGCCACTTTTTGATATTCTCGTGGGGCACGGGCTTGGGAACCAGCAGGTAGGTATTACGCACATCCTCCAGATTGATGGTGAAGAACAGGGGCAGACCCGCTTCCTTCAGCAGGCAGCACAGCTTCTCCAGCTGAGGATCGTCCAGACCGTAGCCGTGGTAGGAAGGTGCAATGCGCACGCCGGCAATGTTCCAATTTTCAATGCCGTGACGGACGATGTCCAAACAGGCAGGGAACTGGGGATTGACGGTCATAACCTGCCGGTAATTCGTTCCCTTGACGGTCTCGTACAGCTCTTCCTCGGAATAGAAATAATCCCGGTAGAACAGGGACTTGATGCTGGAAACAAATCCGCCGGTAATGCCGTTTTTCTTGTGCAGCTCCTGAAGCTCCTCAAAGGTCTCCACCGCCAGAGGATGGAAGGGCCAGGCGCCTACATAACAGTTAAAGTCAAGCATTTAGAAACCCTCCCCAAACAGCTCCGCTGTATTTTTCCACGCAATTTTCTCCCGCTCTTCCGCGGTCAGGTTTGCTTCGTAAAGCTGACCGTAGGAGCTGGCAAATGCGATGGGCATATCCGTGCCGAACAGCACACGGTCAGCACCCACCAAACGAACGGTGTGGTTCAAATCCTCGCTGCCCACCAGCGTGCCGCTGTGGTCAATCCAAACATTCTTATACTTGGCAACGGGACGGATGCCGTGGAAGGCTTCACCGCCCAGGTGTGCCATAATCAGCTTCGCCTCGGGATACCGCTCTGCCAGATTGGCAACGTGGTAGGAGGTGGTTTCGTGCTCCAGCTGACCCACTGCCTTGACGAAGGTGTGAATCAGAATGGGCTTATTGTACTCGATCATCTTTTCCACAACGGGGTAGGTGAGGGGGTCATCGCAATGGGTAGCAACCCACAGCTTCAGACCGGACATTCCTCTGTCCTCGATGCCCTGACGCAGAACCTGCATTGCATTTGCATTTCTGGGGTTGACATAGACATAGCCCTTGATCAGATCCGGCTCGTCCTTCATAAAGGCATAGGTTGCATTGTTATCCATATCGATGAAGTCCTCATCGGGATAGCAGTGGTTGCCATCGATGGTGGAGATGTAATAGCGGGAGCAACCGTACCGCTCAGCAGTCTGAATCAGGTTTTTCCGGTTGTTCTCCACATTGCCCAGCATCAGGTGGGCGTGAACATCGGTCAAATGTGCCAAATTCATCTACAACTCATCCTTTCGTAAAGTAATTGGTTACTTTGGTAATGATAGCGATGATGTCCTTCATATCCTGCTCAGAGTAGAACTCTGTGAAGGTAAACTTAATAGCCTCATCCAGCACCTGCTCGGCCACCGGGCACAGTCCCTTGGGATAGGAGACCTCACGGCCGTAGTAATGAGAATCGAAGGGGGCGTGGGTTCCCAGATAAGCGGTCTTGTTCTGGAACAGACCGTAGGCGTAAACAGGAGCGTGAATGTAGCCCTTCTGCGCAGGCAGACCTTCTGCTCTCAGCGCATCCACATAGGTCTGCAGATCCACCTTCAGGGTCTTGGGGTCAACACGGTACATATAGAACCAGTAGGAGGACTTGTTGCCTTCCCGAACCAGGTGAGGAGTCACGCCGGGCAGATCCTTAATGCCGTCGCTGAGCATTTCGCCCCAACGGTTTCTGGTGCCGCAGATGAAGTCCAGACGATCCAGCTGTGCAATACCCACAGCACCCACCAGCTCGCTCATCCGGTAGTTGGGCGCAATATGCTCAATGGAGCGGATTTCTTCGGTGGTCTTGCCCATCCGGTTATAGTTCTTGTCTGCAAAGCGGAAAGCAATCTTGTAAAGCTCCTCGTCCTTCATAATCAGCATACCGCCATCGCCGGCAGAAATGTGCTTAAAGTCGTTCAGGGAGAAGCAGCCCACATCGCCGATGGTGCCGCAAAGACGGCCCTTATAATAGGTCAGGTAAGCCTGTGCACAGTCCTCAATGACCTTAATGTTGTGCTTCTTGGCGATCTCCATAATGGCATCCATATCCGCAGGGTTGCCTGCCAGATGTACCACCAGGATGGCCTTGGTCTTGTCAGTAATCCGCTCTTCAATGGATTCCGGTGTGATATTGTATGTATTGGGATCCACATCTGCAAAAATCGGCACGGCGTTCTGGTACAGAATACCAATCACACTGCCCATATCCGTAATGGGAGAGGTGATAACCTCATCACCCTCGGTCACACCGCAGGCACCCAATGCAACGTGAATCGCAGCGGTACCGGAAGATGCAGCCACGCAGTAAGGAACACCGTACATGTCCGCAAATTTCTTATTGAATTCCTTGACCTTGCTGCCGAACCAATAAAAGAGCGTATTCTGCTCCAACGCCTGGCGCACCTGCTCCAGTTCGGGCTCTCCAAAACGCTTGCCGGTGGAAAACGGAGTCGTTTTGACCTTCGGGCCGCCGTATAAAGCCAGTTCTTCCATTTTGTCATTCCTCCATTATGATAATCATAGTTGCAGAGCAGAGTTTCCACTCTTTCCTCATTTTAATTATAGCCTCCTTTTTCTAATTGTCAACCCTTGACTTTTCTCCCTTTTTTGCTTAAGATAGGACTGCTATTTGTAATAAAAAACAAGGAGACCTATTATGAACATTTCCTTCGCAAAAGACGGAAATTGGAAGGAACAGCTGCTCCAGTGCTATACTTTCCGAATGAGCGAAACACCGGATTTTACCCAGCGGGAAAAATGCATCGCCGGCATTGCCAATCCCACCCACAAGGAGGGTTTTGACAATATCAGCCTGATTTCCAAAGAGAAGTACGGTGTAGGTGTTACCGCTACACTCCATTGTAGCTTCGTGGGCGACGGCTGTCCTGAAATTATTCTGGTAGAGCAGCCCAGAACCGATCCCGACGGCGCAGTGCGCTACGACCATTGCTTTGAAGTCGTTTTGTGGCAAAACGGCATCAATGTTTGGCGTTACCACCCAGTGGACGGAAAATGTGTCTGCCACCAGCGGCTGGGGCTGACCTATTCTGTGCCGCAAAATACGGTTCACGAGCTGACAGTTACAGTGAAAGAGGATCAGCTTCTCATCAATCTGAACGGGCAAAAGACTCTTCTGCGCACCGAAGATCTGCCGGAAAAGTTCTACATAGGCGTCACTGCCTGTGAGGGCGAAGTGGAGCTGTACGACTTTACTGTGCGCGAATAATCTGAAACTTATAGTATGTCATTCCGAGGGAGCGCAGCGACCGTGGGAATCTCCCGGTATGCAGTTTGTTACTGCGAAATGTGTCGGTAGATGTTACCGGGAGATTGCCACGTCGGGCATTCGCCCTCCTCGCAATGACATAGGAAAAACCGGGTGGCTGATTGCCACCCGGTTTCTTTATAAATTTCAAGGCTTAAAGCGAAAAGCTGTCCGGCAGCAGCTGTGCCAGCGTGCGTTCTTCGTAGCCGGTGGGCGTTACCATATAAATACGGAAATCCTCTTCACAGAATTCCCGCATCACCTGCCGGCATACGCCGCAGGGCGGAAACAGCCCGGAAACCACGCCGTCCTTGCCGCCGCAGATGGCAATGGCGGTAAAATCCCGATGCCCATCATAAATTGCCTTGAAAAAGGCGGTGCGCTCGGCGCAGTTGGTGGGACTGAAGGACGCATTTTCAATGTTGCAGCCCTGATAAACCGTGCCATCGCCGCACAGCAGAGCTGCACCCACCTTATAGCCGGAATAGGGGGCATAGGCGTGGGTCATCGCTTCCCTTGCCAATGCTGCCAATTTTTCAGGAGTCATAAAATCTCCTCCATAAAGCTCTTGCCCGGGGTATCCAGCTCCACATCCAGCATCTGCGCCACTGTCGCAGCAATGTCCGCAAAGCTGGCCCGTGTACCCAGATTGACAGGCTTGACACCCTGACCCATAATCAACAGCGGAACATATTCCCGGGTATGGTCGGTGGTGGCGGTATAGGCCGGGTCACAGCCGTGATCGGCAGTAATCATCACCACATCCTCCGGTCCCAGCTTTTCCAGCAGGCTGGGAAGCCAGCGGTCGAATTCTGTCAGCGCATTGGCGTAGCCGTCGATATCCCGGCGGTGACCGAAATTCATATCAAAGTCCACCAGATTGACGAAGCAAAGACCTTCAAAATCCTGCTGGGCATAGTGCAGCGCGTGCTCCATACCGTTGGCGTTGGACTGATTGTAAACATGCTCCGTGGTGCCCCGTCCGGCAAAAATATCGTAGATTTTTCCCACGCCGATGGAGGCTTTTCCTGCCTTTTTCAGCACATCCAGCAAGGTGTCCTGGGGTGGCTCAAGGGAGAAATCGTGACGGTTTGCTGTGCGCTTGAAGCTGCCCGGTGTACCGATAAAGGGGCGGGCAATCACGCGGCCGACGCCGTGCTTGCCCTGCAAAAGCTTTCGGGCAATGCGGCAGTATTCGTACAGCTTTTCCGGGGGAACAATGTCCTCGTGGGCGGCAATTTGGAACACAGAGTCGGCGGAGGTATAGACAATCAATGCACCGGTTTCCATGTGCTCCTGACCGTACTTTTCAATGACCTCTGTACCGGACCAGGGGGCGTTGGCCAGAATCTCACATCCGGTTTGCGCCCGGAAAGGCGCCAGAATTTCTTCCGGGAAGCCGTCAGGATAGGTGGGCAGCGGATGGTCGGAGACGATGCCGCCGATTTCCCAGTGACCGATGGTGGTGTCCTTGCCCATGGATGCTTCCTGCAGACGGGCATAAGCGCCGGTGGGCTTTTCCGCCTTCGGCAGGCAGGAAACGCCATCGATATTGCCAAGACCCGCTGCAATCAGATTGGGAATGCAGAGCTTTTCAGAGGTGGCGCAGGCCGCCAGGGTGTTGACACCCACATCTCCAAAAGAGGGGCTGTCCGGCATTGCTCCGATTCCAAAGGAGTCCAGAACAATTAAAAATACTCGTTTCATAGGATTTACCTCAAAAAATGTTGTTGCGTACTTGCTGTGTCATTTCGCAATGACAGATGATTTACTTATTCTCCATTGCCACGGCGGTGTCCAATGCCACCTTCATCATGGTGGTAAAGGCATTCTGCCGTTCCTCAGAGGAAGTCACCTCGCCGGTGAGGATGTGGTCAGAAATGGTGCAGATGCACAGCGCACGCTTGCCGTAACGGGCGGCGTTCATATACAGGGCGGCAGCTTCCATTTCCAGAGCCATCACGCCCATCTTCTTCTGGTTGTACAGCGTGTCCAGACCGGCAGGAACTTCTGCGTGGTCGCCATAGAACACATCGGAGGAGTTCACATTGCCAACGTGGTAGGGTGTGCCGCAGTTTTTGGCAGCTTCCACAGCCGCACTCAGCAGCTCAAAGTCAGCGATGGGGGCAAAGGTGCCGGGGAAATGGAACTGGTGGGCAAAGTTCGAGTCGGTGCAGGCACCCTGCGCCAGCACCAGGTCATACAGATGAATATGCTCCTGGATTGCACCGGCAGAGCCCACGCGGATGATGTTTTCCACGCCGTAGCCATTGTACAGCTCGTGGGAATAGATGCCGATGGCAGGCATACCCATACCGGAGGCCATCACAGAGACCTTGACACCCTTATAGGTGCCGGTATAGCCGTGGACGCCGCGGACATTGTTCACAAGAACGGGATTTTCCAGGAAATTTTCTGCAATAAACTTACTGCGCAGCGGATCGCCGGGCATCAGAACGGTTTTGCCGAAGTCGCCGGGGGCGGCGGCAATATGAGGGGTAGGTGTAGTTAACATAACATCATTCTCCTTTTCAATACTCGATGTCATCTGGCTCGCAATGACAGTAATTTTTAGTAAGTGCCGTCGTTTTTAAGACCCTTTGCAATTTTTACAATGCGGCTGGTGCCCAAACGCTCTGCACCCAAAGCGATGAACTTTTCCGCATCTTCAATGCTGGAAATGCCGCCGGCGGCTTTGATTTTTACATGGGGCGCCACATGCTTGGCAAACAGCTCCACATCTGCGAAGGTTGCACCTGCGGTGGAGAAGCCGGTGGAGGTCTTGATATAGTCTGCTCCGGAGTCGGAAACACATTTGCACAGCGCAATTTTTTCTTCATCGGTGAGCAGGCAGGTCTCGATGATGACCTTCAGAAGCTTGCCGTTGCAGGCTTTCTTGATGGCGGCGATTTCAGCAGTGATTTCTTCCCATTTGCCCTCCTTCGCCCAGCCAATGTTGATGACCATATCCACCTCGTCTGCGCCGTTTGCAACGGCATCAGCGGCCATAAAGCACTTGCTGGCGGTGGTGGCGTAGCCATTGGGGAAGCCGATGACGGTGCAAATCGCCAGCTTGTCGCCCACATAGTCCTTGGCCTGCTTTACGAAAGAGGCAGGAATACAGACAGAAGCGGTCTGAAATTTCATACCGTCGTCGCAGATGCCCTTGATGTCTGCCCAGGTAGATGCCTGACCCAGCAGGGTGTGGTCGCATTTGGCGAGAATTTCTTGAATGTTCATAGTATAACAGTCCTTCCTTATTTATTATGATATTGGTAACGGAGATTTATTTTTGTCCGTGGAGCTTAATTTTTTTATGTTCCTCGATGCCGTTGATATAGCATTTGTGGCACATGGCGATATAGCTGTCATTACCGCCCAAAACCACCTGCGCACCCTGGGTGACGATGTATCCGTCGCTGTCAATACGGGCGTTGATGGTGGCTTTTGCGCCGCAGTCGCACATGGTTTTGATTTCCTCAATCACATCTGCCAGCTCCATCAGTCGCATAGAGCCGGGGAACAGCTTGGTTTGGAAATCCGTGCGAAGTCCGAAGCAAAGCACCGGCACTTCGTATTCGTTTACGATTTTTCGAAGCTGGTCAATGTGTTCGGGACTCATAAACTGACATTCGTCCACGATAATGACATGACAGTTGCCGGCACAGGATTGGGAAAAGCGTTGAAAAATGTCGGTGTCCGGGCGGATGATTTCCGCTTTTGCCCACAGGCCGATGCGGCTGCGGAGAATATCTGCACCGTCCCGGGTGTCTGCGCTGGGCTTAATCAGCCAGACGGACATTCCGTTTTCCTCGTAATTGTATTTAGTAATCAGGGCTTGGGCACTTTTGCTGGAGCCCATTGCGCCATATTTGAAGTATAACTTGGCCATTTTTCTCTTTCTCCTTTTCCCTGTTTGGGACTTTGTATTATACCAAAAAAGAGGCCATATTGCAAGAAATTTTTACGCAGATTGTCCAAAGAAGATGCGTGCCAACCGGCACGCATCTCCTGTCATTGCACAAAGCCCTCCCCTTTGGGGAGAGCATTTCCCCCACGTCATTGCGAGGAGCATCGACAGATGCGACGTGGCAATCTCCTGGTACGATCCATCGACACATTTTGCAGTAACAAACTGCGCGCCGGGAGATTCCCACGGTCGCTACGCTCCCTCGGAATGACATACAAATAAATACATCAAGCAAAGCCTCCCTCGTCAGAGGGAGGCTTTTTTAGGTTAAATTTCCTTTCCGGGCAGGCTTTCCTCGGCCAAATGGATATAATGCCGGGCACTTGCCTCCAAATCGGCAATTTGCTCCGCCGATAGCGCCTTGACCACCTTTGCCGGGCTTCCCAGAAGCATAGAGCCGTCAGGCGCGTTGGTTTTTCCTGTTACCAATGCACCGGCGCCGATGATGCAGTTGCTTCCGATGACCGCGCCGTTGAGGACAATGGCACCCATTCCCACAGTGGTGTTATCGCCGACGGTACAGCCGTGGACGATGGCACCGTGACCCACGGTGCAGTTTTTGCCCAGGACAGTTTCCTCGTGGAGAATACACCTGTCCTGAATGTTGGTACCCTCTCCAACGGTAATGGCACCGCTGTCGCCACGGAGAACTGCACCGTACCAGACATTGACATTCTTTTCAAGGCGGACATCGCCGGTAATCACCGCATCCGGTGCAATGTAAATCTTATCCATGGTAAAGCTCCTTGTTTTTTCTACATTATAACCGATAATCCTGCCGGTTGCAACCCTCAGCCCACCGCGGCTGTCACCAGAATGCCCAAATTGTCCCGATAAATCTCCTCAAATTGGGAGATGGGCAGCGGATTTTCTCCTGCACCTACCTCAATGGTGTAGCCGGGACGTCGGAAATACTTGATAAACCAGTCCTTGTAGCCGGCAAAGGCGGACTGGAAAGGCGTTTCCTCCAGAGAATAGCCGCTGACGGCGGCAAAACGCTCTCCCAGCTCCCGGGCTCCGGGCACAACATAATTTTCAAATTGCCAGTAAATTACCTTTCCCTGGGTGTGATAGGCCAGCACCAGCTCCGGGTTAACCGCTTCCGTATATCCGGCAAGGGCGATGGTTTCTGCCTGATTCAGGGGCGCACGCCCCACATAATCCCGGGGCGCAGGTCGATTGAAGCCCTGAAGGAATTTGTTTTCCCGCGCCTGAAGCCAGCCTGCCGGATAGTTCAGGTTCAAATCCGTACCCAGAAGATTGGCTTTCCAGCCGCTGGGGAAAGGAATGTCCGGGAAAGAATCGGCAATGGTTTTTGCCACCCGATATTGTCCCTGAGAGGGCTGAATTTCTCCCGTGACCAGCGCCACACCGTCCGGATCCACCATAGGAACGGTGTAAATGGTTGCCTTTTGTGCCAGCTCCAGGGCATCTACTCCGGCAATTTCACCGCCGTCTTCCAGAGCCTGGGCGAAATCCTCCACAAATTTCAGCAAAACCGGGGTGGTAATCCATTCATTTGCGTGATGGGAAGCGGAATACAGCACCTTGCGCGGACCGTTTCCGATGACCAGTGTGACAATGGGTCTGCCGAAGGCGGTCTGGGTCAGGGTTTCACTGCGGCAAAAGGGATAGCGTCGGGTCAGCTCCGCAACTGTTTGCAGGCACAGACTGGGCGTCATTGGTACATTGGTGGGAACAATTGGCATAATTTATTCACCTCAACCCATAATATATGCGAAAAGAAAAGGATATGTTCCAATGTTTTGCACCTCACCTCGTCATTGCGAGGAGCGCAGCGACGCGGCAATCACCCCACCACGTCATTGCGAGGAGGGCGTAAGCCCGACGTGGCAATCTCCTGGCACCATCTATCGACACATTTCGCAGTAACAAACTGCGCACCGGGAGATTCCCACGGTCGCTGCGCTCCCTCGGAATGACATAAAAAGTCGTGTCATTGCGAGGCACGAAGTGCCGTGGCAATCCCCCCACCACGTCATTGCGAGGAGGGCGTAAGCCCGACGTGGCAATCTCCGGCAATATAGCAGAAGTAAAAGGCCCCCTTGTGTAAAGGGGGCTGGCAAAAATCTGTGATTTTTGACTGGGGGATTGTCACAACCCCTCCGTCACGGTATGCACCGTGACACCTCCCCTTACACAGGGGAGGCTTTCGGGACGGATGACGAACCAACTTTTAAAATGTTCAAAAATAATTCAAAATCAACCCCTTGACATTTTTAGCACTCTGGTGTATAGTGTGCTTAGCACTCAGGAAGACGGAGTGCTAAACCGAAAGGAGGAGCCTATGGAGCTGACCGAAAGAAAGAAGAAGGTACTGCGTACCATCGTGGATTTGTATATCCGCACAGCCGAGCCCGTGGGCTCAAAAGTAATTGCTGAATTGCCGGATATGAATTTCTCCTCTGCCACCATCCGCAACGATATGGCAGACCTGACGGCTATGGGCTATCTGGAGCAGCCCCACACCTCTGCCGGGCGAATCCCGTCGGCGGCAGGTTATCGGCTGTATGTGGATGAGCTGATGGCATCCTATCGCCTGAGTCTGGACGAAGCCAACACCATCAACACCGCCATTGAGGAAAAGATGCAGCGTGTGGATAAGCTGATGGAAAAGGTGGCCAAGCTGGTATCCCAGGCAACGGATTTGCCGGCCATTTCGGTGGCAAGCCGCGCCGGCTCTGCCGTGGTGAAGCGGTTTGATTTGATTCTGGCCGGAAGCGGAAGCTTCATTTTGGTGATGATGCTTTCCAACGACCAGGTGGTCAACAAGCTGATTAAGCTTCCTCTGGATGTGGGCGAAAACGACCTGAAGCTTCTGTCTGCGGTGCTCAATGCGACCATGGTTCAGCTTCCTGCAGAGGAGTTTACTCCGGGCTTGATGGAGCGGCTGATCAATTCCGCCGGTGCGGCTTCCAGTCTGGTGCCGATCATTGTGGATTTCACCGCGGAAACTTTGCGCAGTCAGAACAGCACCAATATGGCGGTGGCCGGTCAGGCAAGACTGCTGCAGCATCCGGAATATCACGATGTGCAGAAGGCACAGCGGATGCTTACCTCTCTTGACGAGGACACCCTCTCCACATTGCCGGCGGTGATGCAGGGCAGCAACGGCACAAAGGTGCTGGTGGGTCCGGAAAATGTGGCCGAGGAGCTGAAGGACACCTCCGTGGTTATGACGAAGTTCGACATCGGCGACGGTCTGCAGGGGATGATTGGTGTGGTCGGTCCTACCAGAATGGACTATGCCAAGGTTACTGCCCGGCTGAGCTATTTTGCAGAGAGCCTGAGCAAGATGTTTGCCAAGCCTGAGCAGCCCCAGCTGCCGGAAGCACCAAAAGATGAGGAGGCCTAACCGTGGCAAAGAAGGAAAAGAAAGAAACAAAGCCGGCGGAGGAAGCCGTAGAAAGTACGGTTGCTCCGGAAGAGACGGTCAATCCTTTCGAGGAAAAATACAACGCCGAGCACGATGCATATTTGCGTCTGGCGGCAGAATATGACAATTTCCGCAAGCGCACCATCAAGGAAAAGGAAAACTCCTATGCCAACGGCAAGGCGGATGCGGTGGAAAAGCTGCTTCCGGTGTATGACAATCTTTCCCGGGCGTTGAATCAGGAAACGGCTGACGCCGCTTATAAAAAGGGCGTGGAAATGACAATGAACGAGCTGGTTAAGATTTTAAGCGGCTTGGGCGTGGAAATTTTCGGTGCTGTGGGCGAGGAATTTGACCCCAATATCCACAATGCCGTGATGCATACCGAGGATGACAGCGTTGGAGAGAACATCATCACACAGGTGTTCCAGCAGGGCTTCAAAATCGGGGAAAAAATTGTCCGCTTTGCAATGGTGCAGGTGGCAAACTAAAAGGTAAACAAATTAACTTTTCATATAGGAGGAAAATTATTATGGGTAAAATTATTGGTATTGACTTGGGTACAACCAACTCTTGCGTGGCAGTTCTGGAAGGCGGCGAGCCCGTCGTTATCGCCAATGCAGAGGGCGGCAGAACCACCCCTTCCGTGGTGGGCTTCTCCAAGACCGGTGAGCGTCTGGTGGGTCAGGTAGCAAAGCGTCAGGCTGTTACCAACGCGACCCGCACCGTCTCTTCCATCAAGCGCCACATGGGCGAAAACTACAAGGTTGACATTGACGGCAAGGCCTATACTCCCCAGGAAATCTCTGCAATGGTGCTGCAGAAGCTGAAGGCCGATGCAGAGGCATATCTGGGTCAGCCTGTTACCGAGGCAGTTATCACCGTTCCTGCTTACTTCTCTGATGCACAGCGTCAGGCCACCAAGGATGCAGGCAAGATTGCCTGTCTGGATGTGAAGAGAATCGTCAACGAGCCCACCGCAGCGGCTCTGGCTTACGGCCTGGATAAGGAAAATGAGCAGACCATTATGGTCTACGACCTGGGCGGCGGCACCTTCGACGTTTCCATTCTGGAAATCGGCGACGGCCTGGTAGAGGTTAAGGCAACTGCCGGCGATACCAAGCTGGGTGGTGACGATTTCGACCAGAGAATTATGGATTATCTGGTGGCAGAATTCAAAAAGGATGAGGGCATCGACCTGACAAATGACAAGGCAGCAATGCAGCGTCTGAAGGAAGCTGCCGAAAAGGCGAAAATCGAGCTGTCCGGCGTGACCACCACCGTTGTAAATCTTCCTTATATCACTGCCAATGCAGAGGGCCCCAAGCACTTGGATGTGACCATCTCCCGTGCAAAGTTCAACGAGCTGACCCACGATTTGGTGGAGCGCACCCTGAAGCCTGTTAACCAGGCTCTGTCCGATGCCGGCTTGAAGCCCAGCGACCTGCACAAGGTTCTGCTGGTTGGCGGTTCCACCCGTATTCCTGCGGTGCAGGAGGCTGTTAAGGGCATCACCGGCAAGGAAGGCTTCAAGGGCATCAACCCCGACGAATGTGTTGCCGTGGGCGCTGCCATCCAGGGCGGCGTTCTGACCGGCGATGTGCAGGATATTCTGCTGTTGGATGTCACCCCTCTGTCTCTGGGCATTGAGACCATGGGCGGCGTGTTCACCCGTCTGATTGACCGCAACACCACCATTCCCACCCGTAAGAGCCAGATTTTCTCCACCGCTGCTGACGGTCAGACCTCCGTTGAGGTTCACGTTCTGCAGGGCGAACGGGAAATGGCCGCTTACAACAAGACGCTGGGTCGCTTCCAGCTCAGCGGAATTGCTCCGGCACCCCGTGGCGTTCCCCAGATTGAGGTTACCTTCGACATCGATGCCAACGGCATCGTGAAGGTTTCTGCCAAGGATTTGGGCACCGGCAAGGAGCAGAACATCTCCATTACCGCTTCCACCAACCTGTCCCAGGAGGACATCGACAAGGCTGTGAAGGAAGCTGAGCAGTTTGCCGCTGAGGATAAGGCAAAGAAGGAAGAAGTGGACACCCACAATATGGCCGACCAGACCGTTTACCAGACGGAAAAGGCGTTGGCAGACCTGGGCGACAAGATTTCCGAAGAGGAAAAGACCTCCATTCAGACCGCTGTTGACAAGCTGAAGGAAGCCAACAAGGGCAGCGATCTGGCTGCCATCAAGGAAGCAACTGAGGAAGTGCAGAAGGCCTTCTATGCTGTGTCCGAGAAGCTGTATCAGCAGGCAAATCCCCAGGGTCAGCCCGGTGCAGGCGCACCCGGCGATGACGGCGTGGTAGACGCAGACTACGAAACGGTTGACTAAATCATGCAATAAGGGGCGGACGAACCGCCCCTTGTTGGTGTATAAAGCCTCCCTTGTGCAAAGGGAGGTGGCCGAGCGTTAGCGAGGACGGAGGGATTGATAATCCCCCACCGCTACGCGGAGCCCCCTTTACACAAGGGGGCCTTTAATTGAGGTGAATTTATGGCAGACAAACGAGATTATTATGAGGTGCTGGGTGTCGAAAAGGGCGCCAGCGCCGAGGATATAAAAAAAGCTTACCGAAAAATGGCGCTGAAATATCACCCCGACCGCAATCCGGACAACAAGGAGGCGGAGGAGAAATTCAAGGAAGCCTCCGAGGCCTACGAGGTTCTGTCCGATGATGAAAAGCGCTCCCGCTATGACCAGTTCGGTCACGCCGGCGTTGACCCCAATTACGGTGGCGGTCAGGGCGGCTACGGCGGTTTTGGCGGCTTTGGAGATTTTGGCGATTTGGGAGATATTTTCGGCTCCTTCTTTGGGGGCGGTACATCCCGCAGTGCCCGGCAAAATGCCCCGAGACGGGGCGAAGATGTGGGCGTACGGTTGGAATTGACCTTTGAGGAAGCCGCTTTCGGCTGCGAAAAAGAGGTCACAGTCACCCGGATTGAAAGCTGCTCCACTTGCCACGGCACTGGCTCGGCAGACGGCAGTACCGAAACCTGTTCCTACTGCCGCGGCGCAGGACAGGTGCGCTCCACCCAGAATTTCTTCGGAATGAATATTCAGTCCACCGAGACCTGTCCCCAATGTAACGGCCGGGGCAAAATCATCAAAACACCCTGCTCCACCTGCCGCGGCAAGGCCAAGGTGCGCCGTTCCCAGACAATAAAGGTGAAAATTCCTGCCGGTGTGGATCACGGTCAAGTGGTACGCGCCAGAGGAGAAGGCTGTGTAGGCAGCAACGGCGGCCCCAACGGTGATGTACTGGTGGATATTCTCATTAAGCGCCACTCCATCTTCACACGGGATGGAAGCACCGTCTATTGTGAAGTGCCCATCAGCTTTACGCAGGCGGCACTGGGTGCAGAAATTCAAGTGCCCACGCTGGACGGCAAGGTGGATTTCGAAATTCCCGAGGGAACGCAGACCGGAACGGTCTTTACCCTTCGCGACAAGGGCATTCCTCAGGTGAACAATCCCCGCCGCCGTGGCAATCAGAAGTTCACCGTGGTGGTGGAGACACCCACCCGGCTGAACAAGGAGCAGAAAGAGCTGTTCCGGAAGCTGGATGCCGTTTTGGATGAGACGCCCAAGCGCAAGAAGTTCTTTGAGACGATTAAGGATTTGTTTGATTAAGAAAAAGCCATCCGTTTTGAAACGGATGGCTTTTTGCTGCAATGTTTGGAAATTTTAAGTTTGTGTCATTGCGAGGAGGGCGAATGCCCGACGTGGCAATCTCCTGGTACTACCCATCGACACATTTCACAGCAACAAACATCCCACCGGGAGATTCCCACGGTCGCTGCGCTCCCTCGGAATGACATAAAAAGTCGTGTCATTGCGAGGAGGGCGAATGCCTGACGTGGCAATCTCCTGGTAACATCTATCGACACATTTTGCAGTAACAAACTGCGCACCGGGAGATTCCCACGGTCGCTGCGCTCCCTCGGAATGACATAAAAAGTCGTGTCATTGCGAGGAGGGCGAATGCCCGACGTGGCAATCTCCTGGTAACATCTACCGACACATTTTGCAGTAACAAACTGCGCATCGGGAGATTCCCACGGTCGCCTTGCGACCTCGGAATGACACAGGGACGGGAAACCCGTCCCCTATATATGCAAAATCGCCCTGCGAAAGCAGGGCGATTCCTTTTTACAACTTATTCCGCCTGTTTGGGCTTGCGATGGCGGTTGCGGTGATGGCGGCGATTGCCGTTTTTCCGATTTTCTCCCTCCGGTGCGGTCTTGGGCGCTTCTGCCTTGGCTTCTTCCGGCTTCGGCTCTTGCTCCTTGCGCTCGGAACGGGGTTTGCGATGGCGGTTGCGGCGGGAACGCTTGGTTTTTTCCTCCGCTTCTGCCTGCGGTTCTTCCTCTGCCGGAGCAGCTGCCTGTGCCGCTGCCATTTCTTCCATACTCTCGATGAACTTCACCGGAGTCAGGAAGGCCGGCTCTACAAACTCCTTCCGCCGGTTTTTCTTGCCATTTCCGGAAATCGGCGCCAAATCATCGGGGATGGGCGGGTCATTTTTCTTTGCCTTTCCACTGCGCAGAACGGCAATTTCGCTGTTGGCACAGGTGACGATGGTCTCCGGCTCATTCTCCAGACGAACCTTGACCCGCTGCCGCAGCAAATCCACCTCCGTAATGGTTCCGCGACCCTCCGGCGTATCTACGAAGGATTCCGCCTTGGGCGCAGTACGAAGCAAATCCTCATAAGCATCCTGCTCATACTTCAGGCAGCACATCAGCCGACCGCAGGTGCCGGAAATTTTCACCGGATTCAGGCTGAGGTTCTGGGTTTTCGCCATTTTGATGGACACCGGCTGGAAATCATCCAAAAAGCTTGCACAGCAGAAGGGTCGGCCGCAAATGCCCAGACCGCCTACCATTTTTGCCTTGTCCCGGACGCCAATCTGCCGCAGCTCAATCCGTGTATGAAACACGCCGGCCAGATTTTTCACCAATTCCCGGAAATCCACCCGCTCATCTGCGGTGAAGAAAAAGAGAATTTTGCTGCCGTCAAAGGAGCATTCTGCGCTGACCAGCTGCATATCCAGCCCGTATTCCGCCACTTTTTCCAGGCAGACCTCATAGGCCTTTTGCTCTTTTTCCATATTTTTCGCCGCCGTGGCCTCATCCTGCGCATTGGCAATGCGCAGCACCGGACGCAGGGGGGACACCACATCCCGGGAGGGAATTTTGTGGTTGCCGCCGACACAGGTGCCGAATTCCGGACCGCGGGCGGTATCAATAATCACATGGTCGCCTGCCTTGCAGGTCAGTCCGTTAGGGTCGAAAAAATAGATTTTCTGACCGGCACGGAACTGGATATCCACGACCTCAACAGTGGTCTGTTTTGTTTCTTCCATTGGTTTCTCCTTATCAAACGGCAGACGCCGTAAAATTTCATCGTAATTGCCACACCAGATAGCCGCAAACGGCCGCCGGGGAGACATTGCTCCGGGCATAAGTAACGGTTTTTTGCAGCTGGGTAATGGCCTGCATCAAATCCTGAGGGCTGCGCTGGGCGGAGAGGGCTTTGGTCAGCGGATGAAGCGGACGCATTCCGCTTCGGCAGGCCAGTGCCTCCTCCAGAAAGGAAATCCAGCTTTCCAGCATCGCAATCAGCTGGTCGCGCTTCCATTTTTCCATGGAAACCAGCACTTTTGTCAGCTCCAGACTGTTCTTTTCCCCATAGGCACGCAAAAATTGCTCCGTCTGAGGCGGCAGGACGTTTCCCTGCTCCAGAAGCTCTCTTGCCTGTCCCAAATAACCGCCGCTGCGCACCGCGGCAGCGGTCAGCGCCTCCTGAGAGGCCTCCGGAAATTCCCGGGACAGTTGGGTCGTCAGCAAGGATTCCGGCAGGCTCTGCAGCTTCAGCTCCGTACAACGGGAGCGCACCGTCGGCAGTACCTGCTCCGGATTGTTGGTCAGCAGGATGAACACACCGTAAGCAGGCGGCTCTTCCAAAATTTTCAGCAGGGCATTTTGCCCCTCCACATTCAATTCCTGAGGGAAAATATAGATTTTCCGTTCGCTTTCGTTGGGACGAATATACACATCCTCCCGATATTGCCGCACGATTTTCACCGCCACCGCCTTATGCTCCGGGTCTTCCACGGTAATCACATCCGGGTGGTTGTTTTCCATCACCTTTCTGCATGGCCCACAGGAAAGACAGGGGCGGTGGTCCTTTTGACACAGGATTGCCGCCGCCAGCAAGCGTGCCAAGGTATGCTTGCCGGATCCGGTGGGACCGGAAAGCAGGTAAAAGTGAGAATTCCGGCCCTGATTCAGGCTTTTTGTTAAGTTTTCCTTCAGCCGGTCATTTCCCAGCAGGGTCTCAAAGGCCATGGTTTTCTCCTTTTTGTTTTTAATATGTCACCGGTGTGGCATTCTCCACCCTACCACGTCATTGTGCGTTTTCCTTTTAGCCCCACAAGGCGGAAAGCATGGGAATCACTTGCTTCTTCCGGCTCATCACCTTAGGCAGGAACAAGGTGTTGTCCTTTGGCATCACATTAAAGGCCTGGTGGATGATTTCATCGTCCCCCAAGTAGATAATTTGCGTGCCCTCCATCAGCACATCAGTAAGCATCAAAATCATCATAGAGAAGCCCTTTTGCTCTGCCAGAGCCCGCATTTCTGCCAGGAATTCCTCTTTTCGCTCCAGCATCCTGGGGCTGTCCACGCAGGTGATTTGAGAAACCGCCAGGTCGTGGCCCGCAATGTGGAATTCCTTGTAATCCGACAGCAGTAAATCCTTCACCGTTTTGGACTCCAGCGAGGCGGAGAAAATTTCCCGTCCCAGCTCATCCAGAGAAATATTGGCAATTCGCGCCATCCGCTCCGCTGTGCGGATGTCCCGCTCCGTACAGGTGGGGGATTTGAACATAACCGTATCGGACAAAATGGCGGCGGCCATCATTCCCGCCATCTTTTCCGAGGGCATCAAGCCCTTATCCTGGAACATTCCGGCGATGATGGTATTGGTAGAGCCCACCGGCTCATTGCGCACATAAATGGGATTGGTGGTCTGAATATCCGCCAGGCGGTGATGGTCGATGATTTCCAGGATTTCCGCCTCCTCCAGACCGGGAACGGACTGGGCGGCTTCATTGTGGTCCACCAGTACCACTCTTTTGCGGCGGGGACGGAGCAGGTGATACCGGCTCAAAACGCCCACAACCTTTTCATTTTCGTCCAAAATGGGGTAGCTGGAGAAGCGGTGCTTCAGCATCTTCTCCTTCACATCGTCCACCCGGTCCTCCAAATGGAAGCAAACCAGATTTTGACCGCCGGAAATGCGCCCGATGGGGATGGACTGGAAAATCAACCGTGCTGCCCGATAAGCATCAAAGGGGGTAGAGATGATGCAGGTTTTTGTAGGAAGCTGACGCAGCTCCTCGGAAAGCTCTGCCTGACACAGCACCAGACAATTTACATTCATTTCCAGCGCCCGGCGAATCATATCCGGCTGATGACCGCACAAAACCACCGTTTCCCGGCTGTTAAACAGTAAATTTTCCCGGCTCTGGGGCAATGCAATGGTCACATCTCCGGAGATTTCGTCCGTTAATTCCCCGGCCTCATTGAGAACCTTGCCCTCCAAAACGGAAAGCACATTGAAAAGCGGTACTGCATTCAGCCGACCGGCAGAAACCAGATTCATATTGTAGTCCGCCACATCGGTGCGGGAAAGCATTCCGTACAGTGTACCGTCTTCATTGGCGATGGGAATGGCCTGAATGCCGTCGTAACGTCCCAGCTCCTCCCAAGCCCGTCCCGTGGTGACAGCGGTGGAAAATACAGGGGGTGTATCAAAATCCAGATCCTTTACCTGGGTGTAAACATTATTTATGCGCTGCGGAGGCTGAAAGCCAAAGCAATTCAGCACAATCTGGGTCTCGTCTGACACCTGACCCAGGCACGCTGCCTCATATTCCCGGTCGCCCAGCGCATTGCGCAAGGCGGCATAAGCCATTGCGCCAACGATGGAATCCGTGTCCGGATTGCGGTGACCGATGACATAAATGTTGTCCATATTGGGTTCCTCCTTATAAAGTATACACATTCAAAAACCAAAGAGTAAACCACTCCATATAATATTATACTGTTATTCGTGTAAAATAGCAAGCATAAAACGGAAATGTGTACATCCCACCACTTGCTTTTTTTAGCGGAATGGATTAAAATGAAAGAAAAAATGATTGTGAGGGAAAGCTATGAATGTTTTAGTTACCGGTGGTGCCGGCTATATCGGTTCTCACACCTGCGTGGAGCTGCTGGAAAGCGGCTACGGCGTTGTGGTGGTGGACAATCTGTGCAACTCCAACCCGGAAAGCCTGAAGCGGGTGCAGGAAATCACCGGCAAGAGCCTGAAATTTTATGAGGGCGATGTCCGGGATGAGTCCCTTCTGCGGAAAATCTTTGCAGAAAATGAAATTGGCTGCGTGATTCACTTTGCCGGCCTGAAGGCGGTTGGCGAATCCGTGGCTATGCCTTGGGAATACTATGACAATAACCTGAATTCCACCCTGATTCTGACCAAGGTGATGAAGGAAGTGGGTATGAAGAATATTATTTTCTCCTCTTCCGCCACTGTCTATACCGCCGACAATGAAATGCCCCTGCGGGAAAATTCCCGTACCGGCAACTGCACCAACCCTTACGGCTGGACCAAGTATATGACGGAGCAGATTCTGTCCGGTATGGCACACGCAGACAAGGAATGGGGCATCGTGCTTTTGCGGTACTTCAATCCCATCGGTGCCCACATCAGCGGCCGTATCGGCGAAGATCCCCGGGGAATTCCCAATAATTTGATGCCCTATATCACACAGGTCGCCGTTGGTCGCCGGGAAAAGCTCAGCGTCTTCGGCAATGATTACGACACGCCTGACGGCACCGGCGTCCGGGATTACATCCACGTGGTAGATCTGGCGAAGGGCCATGTGGCAGCAGTAAAGTATGTGGTGAACAATTCCGGCTGCGAGGTCTTTAACCTGGGAACCGGTACCGGCTATTCCGTGCTGGATATGGTCAACAGCTTCGTGTCTGTGAACAATGTGGCTGTGCCCTATGTGATTACGGAGCGTCGCCCCGGCGACATCGGCACTTGCTACGCTGACCCTGCCAAGAGCGCAGAAAAGCTGGGCTGGAAAGCAGAAAAAACTCTGGACGATATGTGCCGGGATTCCTGGAATTGGCAAAAGAATAACCCCATGGGCTACGGTGAATAATCCAACGGGCGGCAATTTGCCGCCCGTTTTTTATGTCATTGCGAGGAGCGAAGCGACGTGGCAATCTCCCGGTACGTAGTTTGTTCCTGCAATACATATCGTCAGATGTTCCCAGGAGATTCCCACGGCCCGTTGGGCCTCGGAATGACATGCTATATCGTAAAATGTCCCATTTATGTCATTGCGAGGAGCGAAGCGACGTGGCAATTCCCCCACCACGTCATTGCGAGGAGGGCATAAGCCCGACGTGGCAATCTCCTGGCACCATCTACCGACACATTTCGCAGCAACAAACTACGTACCGGGAGATTCCCACGGTCGCTACGCTCCCTCGGAATGACATACAAATAAATACATCAAGCAAAGCCCTCCCCTTTGGGGAGGGTGGCCGAGCGCCAGCGAGATCGGGGGAGGTACGCCTCTTCCGTCATTTGCTCGTCCCTCGCAAATGCCACCTTCCCCAGAGGGGAAGGCTTTTTTACGTCGTGGCAATCCAAATCCTTACCTTTTAAAAATCCATCTTTCCTCTTGTGTTTTCTCCAAAAAAATGGTAGGATAACAACGGAACCGCTCCGGCGGATGTTTTGTAGGAGTTGTAAGAATGAAAACGGTTGTAATCTCAGGAGGTTCCCGGGGCATTGGCGCTGCTGCCGTGGCGCTGTTTGCGGAAAAGGGCTATCGGGTGTACTTCCTCTATGAAAAGAACCACACTGCCGCCCAGGCTGTTGCAGAAAAAACCGGCGCAACCGCCATCTGCTGCGATGTGTCCGACGGCGCAGCCGTCAAAAACGCCTTTGCAGGGCTGGATGTGGACATTTTGATTTGTAATGCCGGCATCTGTTTCTCCGGTCTGATGAGCCAAATGCCCGAAAAAGACTGGGATAGAATCTTCGATGTGAATGTCAAGGGCATTTACAACTGCGTCAATGCCGCAATGCCTGCCTTTTTGCAGAAGCATTCCGGCTCTGTGGTTACGGTTTCCTCTATGTGGGGTCAAACCGGCGCTTCCTGTGAGGTGGCGTATTCCGCAACGAAGGGTGCCGTCATCGCCATGACAAAGGCTCTGGCCCAGGAGCTGGGACCCAGCGGCATTCGGGTCAACTGTGTCGCCCCCGGCGTCATCCTGACGGATATGTGTGCCACCGTTTCTCCTGAGATTTTGGAGGAAACGGCCGCAGATACCCCCATCGGACGCAACGGAACCGCCATGGATGTTGCCCTTGCGATGGAATATTTGGCAAATGCAGAATTTGTCACCGGGCAGGTTTTGCCTGTAAACGGTGGCTATGTGATTTAGGAGGATTGGTTATGAAAATTGCGATTGCTTGTGACCACGGCGCGCTGGCGCTGAAGAACAAAATCATTGCCCACTTGGCCAAAAATGGCTATGAGGTGGAGAATTTCGGAACGGATACCCTGGATTCCTGCGATTATTCCGATTTTGCAGCACCTGCTGCCCAGGCAGTGGCTGACGGTCGCTGTGACCGGGGCATTGTGCTTTGCACCACCGGAATTGGCGTGTCCATCACTGCCAATAAAATTCCCGGGATTCGCTGTGCTTTGCTGTCCGATTTGATGAGCGCCCGTATGACCCGGGAGCATAACGACACCAATGTGATGGCAATGGGTGCCGGCGTGGTGGGTGAAATGCTGGCGCTGGAAATCGTGGACACCTGGCTTAGCACCCCGTTTTCTCAGGCAGAGCGGCATCAGCGGCGAATCGACAAGGTTATGGCCCTGGAAAAGTAAACCCTTGCATTTTAATGCTCCCCTCTCAGATGAGAGGGGGGCTTTTTCTCTTTACGGGGAAAATGGGCGGAATATCCCTGCATTTTCTCCTTTTTCCTCTTTACTGTTGAGACTTTTCGTAGTATAATATCAAAAAGAAATCCGGAGGTGACTGAAATGGGTTGTATGAAATGCGGCAAAAAACTGGTTGATTCCGAAACCTTCTGCCCGGAATGCCTGGAAAAAATGAAAGAGCGCCCGGTAAAACCCGGCACGGTTGTCACACTGCCCAGCCGCCCTGACACGCCTGTGGCGAAAAAGCGCACATTTCGTCACCGCTTTATCTGGGATGCAGAGGATCAAATCAGCTATTTGCGCACCAAGGTTCGCTGGCTGACCTTCCTGCTGATTGTCACGATTCTTTGCCTGCTGGCTTCCGTCGGCGTAATTTTGTGGATGCTGGACCAGATGGGTCGTATTGATCTTCCTCTTCCCGCATTTTTAGGTGGCTGAGCTTCTGGAATGTTTCACGTGAAACATTCCCTCTAGAATACAGATACCGTTGTTTCACGTGAAACAATGAGGAGGTGCTCTATGGGCAAAATCATTGCCGTTGTAAATCAAAAAGGCGGCGTCGGTAAAACAACCACCGCCGTCAATCTTACCGCCTGTCTCCACGATTTGGGTTTGAAGGTGTTGCTTTGCGACTTTGATCCCCAGGCAAATGCCACATCCGGACTGGGTTTGGAAAAGAGGAAGCTGAAACAGACGGTCTATGATGTGATTATCAATGATACCCCTGCACGGGAGGCCATTAAATCCACGAAATATGGGGATGTTTTGCCCTCTTCGGCGGATTTGGCCGGTGCCGGCGTAGAGCTGTTGTCCGTGGAAAATCCCAATTTCCGCCTGCGCAACGCCCTGAATGAGGTAAGGGACGACTACGATTTGATTTTTATCGACTGTCCACCCTCTTTGGAAATGCTGACGCTGAATGCCCTGGCAGCGGCGGACGGAATCTTTGTTCCCGTGCAGTGCGAATATTTTGCGCTGGAGGGGCTTTCCGATCTGATGACCACCATGCGGATGGTAAAAAAGAAAATCAACCCCGAATTGGAGATTTTTGGCGTCGCTTTGACGATGTTCGATGGCCGCACCAATTTTTCCACCCAGGTTGCCCAGGAGGTGCGCCGGCATTTCCCCGGAAAGGTCTTTGCCACGGTGATTCCCAGAAATGTCCGCCTGGCAGAGGCTCCCAGCCACGGTGTCCCAGTAGCTGCCTACGACAAAAACAGCCGCGGCTCTCAGGCCTATAAGGCGATGGCCGAGGAATTAAAGAGAAAATTATAATTTGCATCCCTCTGGGGGCATTTTAAATACGAGGTGATCAAATGGCATCAAACAAAGGCTTAGGCAAGGGTCTGGGCGCTCTGCTTGGCAATTTTGAGGAGGAAATTCAGGAGAATTCTCCTTATAAGCTGCTTCCGATTCACAAGGTTGAGCCCAACAAAAACCAGCCCCGTCAGGATTTTGACGAAGAGGAGCTGCAAAATTTGTCAGAATCTCTGGCAATGCACGGGATGCTTCAGCCGCTGACGGTGCGGGAGTTGCCCTCCGGTTACTATCAAATCATCGCCGGCGAACGGCGTTGGCGAGCCGCCCGGATGGCGGGCTTTACGGAAGTTCCCGCGGTGATTATTGAGGCAGATGACAAGAAAACAATGGAGCTTGCCCTGATTGAGAATCTGCAGCGGCAGGATTTGAACGCCATGGAAGAAGCCATGGGTTATCAGGCGTTGATGCAGGATTTCGGCTTAACCCAGGAGGATACCGCCCAACGGGTGGGAAAATCCCGTCCTGCAGTGGCAAATTCCCTTCGTTTGCTTCAGCTGCCCCAGGCCGCGCAGGAGAAAATCCGGGATGGCGCCCTTACGGCCGGTCACGCCCGGGCATTGCTCACCATTCCCACGGAAAAGCGTCAACTGGAGGCAATGCAGAAGATTATCGCCTTGGGTCTGTCCGTGCGTCAGGCAGAACTCCTGTGCAAAAATATGACCAAATCCCCCTCGCCGGTAAAGCCGGTGACGTTGGCGGTGGATTATATCGGTGAATGTGAAAAATCCCTGTCCAAGCATCTGGGTCGGGGCGTCAAAATCGTCAATGGCAAGCGCAAAGGCCACTTTGAGCTGGAATTTTACGGCGAGGACGACCTGCAGGTTTTGCTGGACGCCCTGCTGAAATTGAAAAAGTAAATGACCTTCCGGTAAAAAAGGAGTTAATATTATGCTGGATATTAAGAAAATCAAGGAAAATCCCGACGCAGTAAAAGCCGGCCTCCGGGCCAAGGAAGTGGATTGCGACGCCATTATTGACCGCATTCTGGATTTGGATGTGCAGGTGCGCAGTCTCAAGACCTCCACAGAGACCAAAACTGCCGAGAAAAACAAGCTGAGCAAGGAAAACGGCAAGCTGTTTGGTCAGAAAAAGGGCGCTGAAAGAAAGGGCGAGGATGTTTCCGCCATTGATGCGCAAATCGCCGCCAATATGGAAGCCTCTGTGAAAATTGATGAGGCAATCGCCGATGATAAGGTGAAGCTGAAGGAGCTGGACGAGCAGTTCTATGCCGCTATGCTCAGCCTCCCCAATCTCCCTGACGAGGATTTGCTCCCGGGCGGCAAGGAAAATAACCAGCCGCTGCGCTATATTGGAGAAAAGCACTCCTTTGATTTTGAGCCAAAGCACCACGTGGATCTGTGCACCGATCTGGGTCTGATTGACTACGAGCGCGGTGTCAAGCTGGCGGGTGCAGGCAACTGGATGTACACCGGTATGGGTGCCCGGCTGGAATGGGCGCTGCTGAACTATTTCATTGACACTCACACCGCTGACGGCTATGATTTCATTCTGCCGCCTCACATGCTGGAATACCAGTGCGGTCTGACCGCCGGCCAGTTCCCCAAGTTTGCGGACGAGGTCTTTAAGATTGCCAACCATCCCACTGAGGGTGGCACCTTCTATATGCTCCCCACCGCTGAAGCCGCTCTGGCCTCCGTTTACCGGGACGAAATCCTCACTGAAGCGGATTTGCCCAAGAAAATGTTCGCCTACACCCCCTGTTTCCGCCGGGAAGCAGGCTCTCACCGTGCTGACGAGCGGGGTATGGTACGCGGTCACCAATTCAATAAGGTGGAAATGTTCCAGTTCACCACGCCTGAAAATTCCGATGCCGCCTTTGACGAGCTGGTGACCAAGGCAGAAAATCTGGTGGCAGGTCTGGGTCTGCACTTCCGTACTGTGAAGCTGGCCGCAGGCGACTGCTCCGCTTCCATGGCGCGCACCTATGACATTGAAATTCTGATTCCCTCCATGAACGGCTACAAGGAAGTTTCCTCCGTTTCCAATGCCCGGGATTACCAGGCACGCCGGGGCAACATCCGCTACCGCCGCGCCGACGGAAAAATCGAATATGTCCACACCCTCAACGGCTCCGGCCTTGCAACCTCCCGGATTTTCCCGGCAATCGTGGAGCAGAATCAGCGTGCTGACGGCTCTGTGGTGGTGCCGGAATGCCTGAGAAAGTACCTGGGCGGCCTGGAAGTCATTGAAAGGAAATAATCTATGGCCGATATGATGGGCGTAATGCTGGACTGCTCCCGAAACGGAGTATTGCGCCCCCAGCAGGTGAAAAAATACGCAGAGCTGATTGCAAAAATGGGCTACAATACCCTGATGCTCTATACCGAGGACACCTACGAGGTGAATAACCAGCCTTACTTCGGCTATCGCCGCGGTCGCTACACCAAGGAAGAGTTGAAGGAGCTGGATGCCTTCTGCAATTCCATCGGCGTGACGCTGATGCCCTGTATTCAGACGCTGGCGCACCTGAACTGCATTTTCCGCTGGCAGGGCGTCTACGACGGCGTTCAGGATATTGACGATATTCTGCTTGCCGGTGAGGACGGCACCTATCAGCTGATTGACGATATGTTCGCCACCATTGCAGAGTGTTTCTCCACAAAGGACATTCACATTGGAATGGACGAAGCCTATCTGGTCGGTCTGGGTGAATATCTCCGTCGCCACGGCCCGCAAAAGCGGTTTGATGTTATCAATAATCACTTAAAGAAAGTGTGCGAAATTGCAAGAAAATACGACTTAAAACCGATGATTTGGAGCGATATGTTCTGCAAATTAGCACTAAACACAGCAAATTACTACACACAGGCAGATACCGCTGTCATTGCCGAAATGCCGGAGATGCCGGAGAACATTTCCCTGGTCTACTGGGATTACTACTCCAGCGACTACGACCGTTATGTCCGTATGTTGAAGACAAATCTGATGTTCAACCGTCCGGTTGTATTCGCTGGTGGCGCCTGGACCTGGACTGGATTCGGCCCAAAAAATCAGTACAGCATCGACAATACTGCCGCTGCACTCCGGGCTTGCCGGGACTGCGGTGTGAAGGATATTTTCATCACCATCTGGGGCGATGACGGCAGCGAATGCTCCATGTTCGCGGTTCTGCCTGCTCTGCTGTATGCCGCCGAGGCACGCAAGGGCGAAGTGGATATAGACCGGCTGAAGGAAAAATTCCTGGAAATCGTGGGCGCGGACTGGGACAGCTTTATGCTCCTGGACAAGATCCAGCTGAATAATCGGTTTGACACCACGCTGCTTTACTCCGATGCCTTCGCCGGTCTGTCCGATTGGCGTTACGATGGCACAGAGGATGCCTATTTTGCCGCTCTGGCGGACGAAATCGCTGCGCAAAAGCAGGTTGGCAGCTTCTCGTACATGTTCAAAAAGTACGAAATGCTGTGCCGCGCTCTGGCAATTAAGAGCGATTTGGGCATTCGTACCCGGAAGGCTTATTTGGACGGCGACAAGGCAGCGCTGGAAAAGCTTGCAAAAGAGGATTATCCCGAGGCAATCTGCCGAATTGAGGCATTTTATCAGGCTCATCGGACAGAATGGCTGACGGAAAAGCGGCCTCAGGGCTTTGAGGTGCAGGATATTCGTCTGGGCGGTGTGCAGCAACGACTGCGCAGCTGCATTGCAACTCTGCTCAGCTATGTAAGCGGAGAGCTTTCTCAAATTGAAGAATTGGAAGAACCGGTGCTTCCTTCTGACGGCGGAACCCATTGTTGGCGGAAGCTGGTAACCGCCGGTGTTATTTCCCACAACGTACATTAAAGAAAAGGAGAAAAATATGAGTAAGAAAGTAAAAAAGCCCGGCTGGTGGAGTGAATTTAAGACCTTTGCCATCAAGGGCAACGCAATGGCGCTGGCTGTTGGTACTATTATCGGTGCTGCATTCTCCACCATTACCAAAAGCCTGACCGATGACATCATTATGCCCGTCATCAACATTTTCCTGGGCGGCGCTGACTTCAGCGACATCAAGATTCAGCTGCCCCGGATGCCTTGGGTAGAGCCTACCTATGAAAAGGTTGTCAATGAGGCCGGTGAAGAAGTCACTCAAATCGTTGAAAACTATATGACTGTCGGCAACTTCATTTCCGCTGTCATCAACTTCTTCATCCTGGCTCTGGTGGTATTCTTCCTGGTGAAGGGGCTGAACAAGCTGGTCGAACTGGGCAAGAAGAAGGAAGAGGAAGTGCCTGCCGCACCTCCTGCACCTCCCGCTCCCTCTGCTGAAGAAGTTTTGCTTACCGAGATCCGTGACCTGCTGAAGGATAAATAATTGTACATCAAAAAAGTGCGCTGCAAATGCAGCGCACTTTTTGTTCTATCAATTTATAATTCGGTATGTCATTCGGAGGCCCAACGGGCCGTGGGAATCTCCTGGTACGATCCATCGACACATTTTGCAGTAACATACTGCGCACCGGGGGATTGCCACGTCACCCCTTCGGGGTTCCTCGCAATGACGAACTAGGGCTTATTTCAGCCGTTTTTCAAGGGTTTGGGTGTTCAAAGATGTCAAATACAGGCGGCTCATCCCGTATTCTGCCGTCAGCACAAAGGTTTTTGGCAAATCGTCACAGGGGACAACCTGACCTTCCTTTTCCGCCGCCGCCAGAAAATCCCGGGTTTTCGGAGAAACAGAGGTATTATCCAAGTCAAATATGCCGATGATGGACTGCTCCCGCACCGCCATATCGCCGCCAATGTTCAGGTACATATCCCATCCTCCTTTATCTTCGCTGATACTCCCCGCAATGACAGTAACGCTACATAGTATGTCATTCCGAGGGAGCGCAGCGACCGTGGGAATCTCCCGGTGCGCAGTTTGTTACTGCAAAATGTGTCGATGGATTGTACCAGGAGATTGCCACGTCGCATCTGTCGATGCTCCTCGCAATGACATAAAATGGGAGATTTTACGATTTTGTATGTCATTCCGAGGGAGCGCAGCGACCGTGGGAATCTCCCGGTGCGCAGTTTGTTACTGCAAAATGTGTCGATGGATCGTACCAGGAGATTGCCACGTCGCATCTGTCGATGCTCCTCGCAATGACATAAAGGAAAGCCAATACTACTTAAGCAGCTTCCACTGGGCGACAGCCAATTCGTCACAACGGTTGTTTTTCGGATTTTCCGCGTGGCCCTTCACCCAATGATAATGGAGCTCGTGTTTTATGGTTAATTGTAGCAATATCTCCCATAAATCAGGGTTAAGTGCCGGTTTTTTGTCGGATTTTATCCAGTTTTTCTTCCTCCAGCCCCAAGCCCAGCCCTTTTCCAGAGCGTCAATGACATACTTGGAATCGGAGTACAACTCCACGATACAAGGCTCTTTCAGTGCCTGAAGTCCCTGAATCACCGCGGTAAGCTCCATACGGTTGTTGGTGGTGTTTTCTTCACCGCCGGACAATTCCTTTTCCGTGCCGTTGTATTCCAGAATCGCACCCCAACCCCCGGGTCCGGGGTTGCCGGAGCAAGCCCCGTCCGTATAAAGGGTTACGGTTTTCATTCTGCGGTCTCCTCTTCTTCCGCTTCCACGCGTTCCATAGAGACCAGCTCATTGCCCTCTTCCACGCGCATCACGGTAACACCCTGCACATCCCGCTTGTAGATGTTGACAGAGGAAGCAGGAATCCGGATGATGACGCCGCCGCTTTCAATCAGCATCACATCATCATTTTCGCTTACCACACGACAGCCGGCAACCTTGCCGGTTTTTTCGGTGATGTTGTAGTTTTTCAGACCCTTGCCGCCACGGCTCTGGGGCATTTTCTCCCCATTGGGACCGGTACGCAAATATTCAGAAAGCTCGGTACGCTTACCGAAGCCGCGAACGGTGACGGTAAGCAGGGTCTTGCCCTCTTCCGCCTTTTCTGCGCCGATGACATAGTCGTCGTCCACCAAGGTGATGCCCTTAACGCCCATTGCGTCACGACCCATAGGCCGGACATCATTTTCGTTGAAGCAGATGGCCATACCGTTGCGGGTCGCCAGAATCATATTGTCGTTGCCGTTGGTCCGCAGGACATTGATCAGGTGATCGCCCTCATCCAGTGTCAGGGCGCGAATACCGCCCTTGCGGTTGGTCTTCAGCGCAATGAAGGGAATCCGCTTCACCGTACCCTGACGGGTGACCATCATCAGGAACTCATCCTCGTGGAACTCGCGGGTTACCACCATTGCAGTGACGCTTTCGCCCTGTTCCAGGGGAAGCACATTGATCATCGCCGTACCACGGGCAGTGCGGCCGGCTTCGGGAATCTGATAGCCCTTGCGGTGATGCACCCGTCCCAAATCCGTGAAGAACAGGATGTGGTCGTGGGTAGATGCCACATTCAGGCTCTTGACATAGTCCTCTTCCTTCAGGTTTTGGGCGTTCACGCCACGACCGCCACGACTTTGCGTCCGATAGGTGTCTGCCGGCATCCGCTTGATATAGCCCTGCTTGGACAGCGTAAAGACACAGGTTTCCTCTTCGATGAGATCCTCGATGTCGATTTCGTCCTCCACATCCTGAATCTCGGTTTTCCGCTCGTCGCCGTACTTGTCCCGGATGGCGGTCAGCTCTTCCTTCAAAATCGCCTTGACCAGCTCCGGATCCTCCAGCACACGCTGGAAGTAGGCAATCCGCTCCTGCAGCTCCTTGAATTCGTTCTCCAGCTTCTCCCGGTCAAGCCCTTGCAGCGCCTTCAGACGCATTTCCAGAATTGCCTGTGCCTGAACCTCAGAAAGGCCGAAGCGATTCATCAGGTTTTCCTTGGCGTCGTCATAGGAAGCGCGGATAATTTTGATAACCTCATCAATATTGTCCTGAGCAATCAGCAGACCTTGGAGCAAATGTGCCCGCTCCTGGGCTTTTTTCAGGTCATACCGGGTGCGCCGGACAATGATTTCTTCCTGGAAAATCAGATATTCATCCAGAATTTCCCGCAGTGACAGTACCTTGGGCTGGCTCTGGTTCTTCACCAATGCCAGCATATTGATGGCGAAGGTGGTTTGCAGAGAGGTCTGAGTAAACAGCTTGTTCAACACAATCTGGGGATTGGCATCCCGCTTCAGCTCAATCACAATCCGCATACCGGTGCGGTCGGACTCGTCACGAATGTCAGAAATGCCATCCAGACGCTTCTCGTTCACCTGATCCGCCATGGATTTGATGAGCATCCGCTTGTTCACCTGATAGGGCAGCTCCGTGATGATGATTCTGGTTCTGTCCTGACCGAATTCCTCGAAATGATGCCGCGCACGCAGGGTCAGACGACCCTTGCCGGTGGCATAGGCAGCACGGATGCCGCTGCGGCCCATAATGATGGCCTTGGTGGGGAAATCCGGACCGGTGATGTGCTGCATCAAATCTGGGAGCGTTGCCTCCGGGTCATCCAGTACACAGATGCAGGCGTTGATCACTTCCGTCAGGTTGTGAGGAGGAATGTTGGTGGCCATACCGACGGCGATGCCGGAAGAGCCGTTCACCAACAGGTTGGGAAAACGGGACGGCAGAACCCGGGGCTCCTGACGGGTTTCGTCGAAGTTGGGATCCCAGTCAACGGTGTCCTTTTCAATATCCCGCAGCATTTCTCCTGCCATTTTGGACATTCTGGCTTCCGTGTAACGGTAAGCAGCCGGGGGGTCTCCATCCACAGAGCCGAAGTTGCCGTGACCGTCAACCAGCATATACCGCATGGAGAAATCCTGTGCCAGACGCACCAATGCATCGTAAACAGAGGCGTCACCGTGGGGATGGTAACGACCCAGCACGTCACCGACGCAGGTGGCAGACTTGCGGAAGGGACGGTCAGAGGTGAGATTGTCCTCATACATTGCGTAGAGAATTCTACGGTGAACCGGCTTCAAGCCGTCACGCACATCGGGAAGCGCCCGTCCGACGATAACAGACATGGCGTACTCGATGTAGCTGTTTTTCATTTCCCGAACCAGTTCCGATTCCACGATCGCCTGATCGGGAAACAGAATGTCTTCGGGTTTATAGTCCTTTTTATGTTGTGCCAAAAGAAATTCCTCCTTTTGATTGATTACTGCCCCTCTGTGTCATTGCGAGGAGCATCGACAGATGCGACGTGGCAATCTCCCGGGGAAAACCGATTCTTAACCACGTGTTATTTCGTTGTATAAATCCACCCAACGAGGATTTTTATCCATAATTAAAGAAGTTTTGCGTTCTCTTTTCCAACTTTTAATTTGCTTTTCCCGCTCTAATGCTGCTTTTACATCTGAAGTTTCTTCAAAATAGACAAGTTTTGTTACATTATATTTTGCAGTAAAACTATTTTTGTCCAAATGATTTTTGTGCTCATATATTCGTCGCAATAAATCACTTGTTACACCGGTATACAGCACTGTACAGTGCTTATTTGCCAGAATATATACATAGTATTTCATTTCTTTTATCCTACATAATACCGGGAGATTGCCACGTCGCTTACGCTCCTCGCAATGACGTGGTGGGGAGATTGCCACGTCGCTTCGCTCCTCGCAATGACATAAAATGGGAGATTTTACGATTTTGTATGTCATTCCGAGGCCCAACGGGCCGTGGGAATCTCCTGGTAATATCTATCGATACGCACCGCAAAACAAGCATCGTACCGGGAGATTGCCACGTCGCTTCGCTCCTCGCAATGACAAAAAATAGGAGATTTTACGATTTTGTATGTCATTCCGAGGCCCAACGGGCCGTGGGAATCTCCTGGGAACATCTGTCGATACGCATTGCAGGAACATACTGCGTACCGGGAGATTGCCACGTCGCTTCGCTCCTCGCAATGACATAAAATGGGAGATTTTACAATTTTGTATGTCATTCCGAGGCCCAACGGGCCGTGGGAATCCCCTGGTAATATCTATCGATACGCATTGCAGGAACATACTGCGTACCGGGAGATTGCCACGTCGCTTACGCTCCTCGCAATGACATAGACGGGGTGTTGCCCGTTTAGTAGTCCAGATTGGTAGCGAATTTGGCGTTGGTTTCGATATATTCCCGTCTGGGCTCTACCTTTTCGCCCATCAAAAGGGTGAAAATCTCGTCGGCTTTCACCGCATCCTCCAGGGTGATCCGCTTCAGCGTCCGCTTCTGGGGATCCATGGTGGTTTCCCAAAGCTCCTCAGGGTCCATTTCACCAAGACCCTTGTTCCGGCTGATGTCCACCTTGGCGTTGGGGTTATCTCCACGCATTTCCGCAGAAATGGTGTCCCGCTCCTGGTCGGAGAAGGCATAACGGGTGGTTTTGCCACGAACCAGCTTGTAAAGTGGCGGCATTGCCGCGTAAACATAGCCGTTTTCGATAAGCGGCCGCATAAACCGGAAGAAGAAGGTCAGAAGCAGGGTACGGATATGAGAGCCGTCCACGTCCGCATCCGCCATAATCACAACCTTGTGGTAGCGGAGCTTCGCTGTATCAAAATCCTCGCCGATACCGGCGCCCAGGGCGGTGATAACCGGCTGAAGCTTATCGTTGCCGATGACCTTGTCCTCTCTCGCCTTTTCAACATTCAGCATTTTACCCCACAAGGGCAAAATGGCCTGGAATCTGGAGTCTCTGCCCTGGGTGGCAGAGCCGCCTGCAGAGTCACCCTCGACGATGTAAATTTCTGTCAGAGCCGGGTCGCTTTCATTGCAGTCTCTCAGCTTGTCCGGCATTGCCGCACCGCCCAGCGCGGACTTGCGGCGGATGGACTCTCTTGCTTTCCGGGCGGCTTCTCTTGCCCGGTTGGCCATCATTGCCTTTTCCAGAACAATTTTTGCCGTCTGGGGATGCTCCTCGAAATAGGTTGCCAGCTGGTCATTTACCACCTGATCCACCAGCGTACGGATATAGGCATTGCCCAGCTTTGCCTTGGTCTGGCCTTCAAATTGGGCATCGGTCAGCTTGACGGAGATAATTGCCGTCAAGCCCTCCCGGCAGTCCTCGCCGGAAACCTTGTCGTCGCCCTTAATAATGCCGGATTTGACACCGTAATTGTTCAAAACACGGGTCAGCGCCGTTTTGAAGCCTGTTTCGTGCATACCGCCCTCCGGGGTGCGCACATCGTTGGCAAAGGAGAGAATGGTCTCATTGAAGCCATCGTTATACTGCAGGGCGATTTCCGCAGAGGCATCCCCCTTTGTTCCCTGCATATAGATGACATCCTCGTGGATGGCTGTCTTGTTCCGGTTTTGCCAGGTTGCAAACTCCCGGATACCGCCCTCATAGCACATAGAGTCGGAAACAGGCTCCTCCTCCCGGGCGTCGGTGATGGTGATGGACAGACCGCCGTTAAGGAAAGCCTCCTCCCGCATTCTCTCGTGGAGAATGTCGTAATTGTATATCACATCGTCGAACATTTCCGGGTCAGGCTGGAAGGTAACCTCTGTGCCGGTTCTGTCCGTGGTGCCTACGATGGTCATTTCCTGGGTGATCGCGCCTCTGGCGAACTTCATTTCATAGATGCTGCCGTTTTTGTAGACGCGCACCTGCATCCACTGGGACAGCGCGTTTACAACAGACGCACCAACGCCGTGCAAACCGCCGGACACCTTGTAACCGCCGCCGCCGAACTTACCGCCGGCGTGCAGGACGGTGAAAACAACCTCCATTGCAGGTCTGCCGGTCTGGGGCTGAATATCCACGGGAATGCCACGGCCGTCATCGGTAACGGTGATGGAGTTTCCCTCGTTGATAGTGACAGTAATGTGCTTACAGTAGCCGGCGAGGGCTTCATCGATGGAGTTGTCCACGATTTCATACACCAGATGGTGCAAGCCGCTGCTGGAAGTAGAACCGATATACATACCGGGACGCTTCCGCACCGCCTCCAGGCCTTCCAAAACCTGAATTTGGGACCCGCCATATTCTTCTGTTACTTTCATTTCATCAGACATACTATTACTCCTGTCCTGTAAAATCTTGCGTGCTTATTTGTCCCCAAAGGCTCCCTTGTGTAAAGGGAGCTGTCAAAAATCTTCTGATTTTTGACTGAGGGATTGTCTTACTTTAAGATCGATATACGCACAAACTCCCTGAAAATTTTTAAATATCTCATTATTTGGTATCCGAATAATGCTTAATCCGTAACCTTCCAAAAAAGCTGTACGAATGGAATCTCTTTCAATGTTTGCATCATCAAAGTGCTGAGAACCATCTAATTCAATGACAATTTTTGCTTCTGCGCAGTAAAAATCCACAATATACCTTCCAAGAACTTTCTGCCTTGAAAAACGAATCGGATAATTACGCAGAAAATCATACCATAAATGGCGTTCTTCTTTTGTCATTTTCTCACGCAGCTGCTTCGCAAAAGGGACTAATTGCTTATTGTGTTTAGACTGCATCACAATCCCTCCGTCCGGAATCAAAGATTCCGGCCACCTCCCTTTACACAAGGGAGGCTTTTTTGCTATGACAATTTTCCTTGTTCGATGTGAATTGTCTTTCCCAATTCCGTAAACTTTCCGGGTTCACAGCAGGTGATGAAAACCTGCCCGGTTTTGATTTGATTTAACACAAAATCCTGTCTGGCCGGGTCCAGCTCGGACAAAACATCATCCAGAAGCAGCACCGGCTCTTCTCCGAATTCCCGTCGATACAGCTCCCGCTGTGCCAATTTCAAGCTGATGGCCGCCGTTCGGGTCTGACCCTGAGAGCCGTAGGCCTTCAGATTGATTCCTGACAGGCAGACCTCAAAATCATCTTTATGCGGACCGGTCAGGCACATTCCCGATTCCAGCTCCGCCCGATAATGGCTTTGCAAATGCTCCTGTAACGCCTGTGTCAGCTCCGATACCGGTGCAAGGGGGTCACGAACGGTGGAAACCGTTTGATATTGGAGAGAGAATTCCTCTGCTCCGCCGGAAAATGCATCGTGAAACTTTGCCGCTTCCTGCCCCAGGCTCTGATAAAACCGCGCCCGATAGGAAATCAGCAGCGCACCCACCTGACAAAGCCGGGTATTGTACTCCGGCAGAATCTCCAGCACCGCCGGATTTTCAAAATGGTCCTTCAAAATCCGGCTTTTTTGCTCTAAAATCCGGTTATATTCCGTCAGCGCCGCATCATAATTCGGCCTCAGTCCGCACAGCGCCATATCGCCCAGCCGTCGGCGGGCGGATGCACCGGATTTTAAGACCATTAAATCCTCCGGGCAGAATAAAACGGTTGACATAACACCGGAAATATCCGCCACAGTCTTCTTTTTCGCCCCATTGCGCCAAATTTGCCGGGGTCTTTGGCGGTCAAACAGCACCCATCGCAGGGTTTGCAGCCGTCCCTGAGAGAAAATTTCCCCCTCCAAATCCCCAAAATCCGCCCCAAAGCGAAGCATTTCGCTTTGCTTTTGCGCACGGAAGCTCTTACCGGTGCCAAGATAGGCCACCGCCTCCAGCAAATTGGTCTTTCCCTGGGCATTTCGCCCCACAATCAAATTCACGCCGGGGTCAAAATCCAGATTCAGTTCCTCATAATTCCGGAAATTCCGGAGTTTTAAATTATGAAGCTCCATCGGTAATCACAAATTCTTCCCCTTCATAGCTGAAGCGGTCACCGGGATACAGCTTTTTGCCCCGCATGGTGCATACTTCGCCGTTGACAAGGACATAGCCTTCCTGAATTTCCACCTTGGCGCTGCCACCGGATATGACAATATTTGCCAGCTTCATGGCAGATTCCAGCTTGATAAACGCGGTGCTGATGGGCACTGCAACGGCATTGTCCTTCTTTTTAACTGTTACTTTCATATTGCACTCCTACTCTTTGTGCCTTTGCGGACCGTCGAAGACGCCGGTCCCTACAATAAAAACCAACCATCTTATGTCATTGCGAGGAGCGAAGCGACGTGGCAATCTCCTCCGCCACGTCATTGCGAGGCACGAAGTGCCGTGGCAATCCCGTGGATAGAGTGGAAACCTAACGAGATCGCCACACCAGTGACATCGGTCACTGGTTCGCGATGACGTACATATTTTAGTGTCATTGCGAGGAACCCCGAAGGGGTGACGTGGCAATCTCCCGGTACGCAGTTTGTTCCTGCAATGGGTATCGATAGATATTGCCAGGAGATTCCCACGGCCCGTTGGGCCTCGGAATGACATACCAAATCGGAAAATGTCCCGTTATGTCATTAGTTGTTCTTAATTCTTACCGGAAGAACCATATAGGAGAAGTCCCACTTATCATCCACCGGAGTCATTACGATGGGGCTCAGACCGTTGGTCAGCTCCAGCGCAACCTCTTCAGAGGGAATCACCCGCAGGGCATCCGCCAGATAACGAACATTGAAGCCGATTTCCAGCTCTTTGCCGTCGCCGGCGATGGTGCATCTGTCCTCTGCCGCGCCGATGGTGGTATTGGTGCGCAGCTGCAGTACCTGGTCAGCAAAGGTGCAGCGAACCGGGCTCTTGTATTTTTCAGAAACAATCAGGCCCACACGCTCCATGGAGCTGGCCAAATCTGCGACATTGGCCACCAGCTTAATGGGACAGTTCGTGGGAACCACCTTCCGCCAATCCAGGAAGTCGCCCTCCAGCAGGCGGCAAACCAGAGTGGCACTGCCGATATCAAACAAAATGTGCTTGGGACCCGGGGTGAAGACCACATCTTCTTCAGAATCCGTCAGAATCTTCTCCACTTCCTTCAGGCTTGCAGCAGGAACAACAAAGCTCAGCTCCCGCTCGGTAGGAACATCCGGGTGATAGGTACGCCGTGCCAGACGGAAGCCATCCACCGCAATGGCGGAGATGCTGTCATTTTCCACCTCGAACTTGACGCCGGTGTGGATGGGACGACCCTGATTTTCCGATACTGCAAAAATCGTGCCGGAAATCAATTCCTTCAGCGCACTTTGAGGAATCCGGATACCGCGGCCGGTGTTCACATCCGGCAATTCCGGATAATCCTCTGCAGATTCTGCAGAAATTTGGAAGGAAGCATAGCCGGAGCGAATGGAAACCTTATAATTATCATCCACCACAACCGTAACCGGGCCTTCCGGCAAACGGCGGATAATGTCACCAAACAGACGGGCGGGCAAGATGCAGCTGCCTGCGTCCGTAACCTCTGCTTCCACAGCATAGGTAATGGCAGTTTCCATATTGTAGCCGGTGAGACTGACATCCATCCCGGCGCGGCACAAAATGCCTTCAATCACAGAAAGGCTGCTCTTTTGAGCCACCGTACGGCCGGCAATATTCAGGCCTTGAACCAGCATACTTTTTTCACAGGTAAAACGCATATCGTTCATCCTTTCTTGCTAGATAATAATATATAATAATATCAGATATATATTTGAGTAATAATAGTCGTAGAGGAAAATTATGTGGAAAACCGGTTTTTTCTTTAGAAACACAACGGCTTTTTTTCCACAGGGGGTTTGTGCAAAAGAATAACTTTTCCACAAGGTCTGTGGGGAAAAGTTTTGACCACTTTTTTCCACAATGCAACTTGTTCTTTTTCCACAGAGACTGTGGATATTTTTACAGCTTGGAATTGATGTTTGCGGTGATGTCCCGGATGTTATTTTGCAGGCTGGTATCACCCTTCTTCAGCTCCATTTCCACCTTACGAATGGAGTGCAGAACCGTGGTATGATCCTTGCCGAATTCCTGGGCAATGTCCGGCAGACTCAGATTCGTCAGCTTGCGGATGAGGTACATGGCAATCTGCCGCGCCTCTGCCACATTTTTGGTTCTCTGACTGCCCCGCAGGATGATTTCATCCACATTATAGAAGGTACAGACCTGAGAAATAATCAGGCTGGGCGTGGGCAGGGCGTTTCCTTCTGCCTTGAACATATCTTCAATGGCCCGGGAAATGTTGTTCAAATCCAGAGGCATATTGTTCAGATCCCGGTAGGCCAGAATTTTCTTCACCGTACCTTCAATCTGACGCACATTGTTGGTGATGTTAATGGCGATGTAATTGCAGACATCGTCATCCAGCTCCAGCCCCAGACTCTTGGATTTATTCTTCAGAATGGCCATTCTGGTTTCATAATCCGGGGGCTGAATGTCGGCAAGCAAGCCCCATTCAAAGCGGGTTCTCAGCCGATCCTCCAGCGTCAGCATATCGCTGGGCTTCCGGTCGGAGGTCATTACGATTTGCTTGTGCTCCTCGTAGAGCTTGTTGAAGGTATGGAAGAATTCCTCCTGGGTGGATTCCTTGCCGGCGATAAACTGCACATCGTCAATCAGGAACAAATCCGCCTCCCGATATTTGCTGCGGAATTCGATGTTTTTACCGCTTTGAATGGCGGCAATCAGCTCATTGGTGAACTGGTCACCTTTGATGTAAACGATGTTGGCATCGGGATTTTGCTTGCGGATGCCGTTGGCGATGGCGTAAAGCAAGTGGGTCTTGCCCACACCGGGAGGTCCGTACAGGAACAAGGGGTTATAAACCTGACCCGGCGTTTTGGAAACCGCGATGGCGGCACTGTGTGCAAATCGGTTGGAAGGACCAACCACGAAGTTATCAAAAGAAAATTGAGGATTAAAATCCATAGAAGTGGGCGTTTTTCCCTTGGAGCGATAAGCTTCCAGCTCATCATCGCCGAAAACAATCAGTTTGGCGTCGGAATTGAAGATTTCCTTCAGGGCATCCTGAATGTAAATGGCGCAGCGGCGGCTGATAATTTCCCGCCGGAAGTCGGAAGAGGAGTAAATAATCAGGTGTTCCTCTGTCAATTCCACCACCTCTGCATCGTCAAACCAAGCCGAAACAGTGGTAGAAGTGAGGCGCTCCTCCAGATAGCCCAAAACTTTTGCCCAAACATAGGCAGATGCGTACATAATAGGGCTCCTTTCGTAGTGTATTTTCTGCCGTTTTTATTGAAAAACGGGTCAAAATGGCGATATTCTCTCACCGTAAATTTTATCACATTTCTGTGTAAAAAACAAGGATTTTTTACAGAAATGCTGTGCAAAAAAGAATTTATTTTCCACGGAAGCGAAAGTAAAAAACAAGCGGCTTCTGTGTTGCTTTAATCCCTCCTTTTTCAGGGTCATCGCTGACCCGTTTTTTCTGTTTTCTGTGGAAAAACCAAAACCTCCTTTCACTTATTGTGGAAAAGAGGTATCAGGTTGCACACATTCGTGCAACGATGCGCAATTTTTTTGAAAACTTTTTTCGTTAACGATGCTGTAAAACGCAAAAACCCGGTTCGGAAAAACCGAACCGGGTCTTATCAGTAAATTTATCAGCCGAGGGAAGAACAAACGCTGAGCAGGAAGCCGGCAGCGATGGCAGAGCCGATAACGCCTGCCACATTGGGGCCCATTGCATGCATCAGCAGGAAGTTGGAAGGATTGGCCTTCTGACCCTCTACATTGGCCACACGGGCAGCCATCGGCACAGCGGAAACACCGGCAGAGCCAATCAGCGGATTGATCTTGCCCTTGCTCAGCCAGCACATTACCAAGCCGCCCAGCAAGCCGCCTGCGGTGGACAAGGCAAAGGAGAAGACGCCAAGAACCACAATCAGCAGGGTTTGCGCGGTGAGGAAGGTAGAGCCCACCATGGTTGCGCCCACGGCAGTGGACAGCAAAATGGTGACAATATTCATCAGATTATTTTGTACTGTATCGCTCAGACGGTCGGTGACGCCGGTTTCCTTCAGCAGGTTACCCAACATCAGACAGCCAATCAGCGCCGCTGTACTGGGCAGCAGCAGGGATACAAAGACAGCAACCAGAATGGGGAAGATAATCTTCTCAGTCTTGGAGACGGTACGGGTCTGCACCATCTTAATCTGGCGCTGCTTGGGAGTGGTCATCAGGCGCATAATCGGCGGCTGAATCAGAGGAATCAGCGCCATATAGGAATAAGCTGCCACCGCAATCGCACCCAACAGATGGGGCGCCAGATTCGAGGTCAGGAAAATTGCAGTCGGGCCGTCTGCACCGCCGATGATGCCAATGGATGCCGCTTCATTCAAATCGAAGAAGCCGGTGGCAACGGCAAGGAAGAAGGCGGCGAAAACGCCAAACTGTGCGGCAGCGCCCAAAAGCAGGCTCTTGGGGTTGGAAAGAAGGGGGCCAAAGTCCGTCATTGCACCCACGCCCAGGAAAATCAGGCAGGGGTACAGGCCGGTTTTGACACCGATGTAGAAAATATCCAGCAAACCGCCATGGCGCAGAATTTCGCCATAGCTATGATACACCGGGCTGCTGGAATCCATAAAGGCATCCCACAGCTCCTGATGATACAGCCCTGCACCGGGCAGGTTGGTCAGCAGGCAGCCAAAGGCAATGCCCACCAGCAGAAGGGGCTCAAACTTTTTTACAATGGCAAGATACAGCAGAACGAAGGAAATGACGAGCATAACCAGGGACTGCCAGCCATTTTGACTGAGGAATCCGGAGAAAATAGTGGCGAAGCCGCTACTGTTCCACAGATCCAACAGAATTTCACCAATATTGATCATAGCAGGCCCTCTTTAGTTCAGAACGACCATTGCGGCGCCGGTATCCACGCTGGAACCCTTGGTTACCAGAACCTGAGCCACAGTGCCGGCCTTGGGAGCCATAATTTCGTTTTCCATTTTCATTGCTTCCAGCACCACCAGCACTTCGCCGGACTTCACAGCCTGACCGGGCTGGACATTCACCTTCAAAATGGTGCCGGGCATAGGAGCAGCGACAACCTCGCCTGCGCCGGGTGCGGCAACAGGAGCGGCAGGAGCAGCCGGGGCGGTCTCAGCGGCAGGTGCTGCCACAGGAGCAGCAGCCGGAGCGGCAGCAGGTGCAAGGGCTTCATATTCATTCAGGCACATTGCCTTGCCGGCTTCCACTTCAATTTCATAAGTGCGGCCGTTCAGGGTCACTTTATAAATCATAATTATTTGACCTCCTTAATAGAAATGAACCGCAGCTCGTTCAGGGGCTTGCCCATTTTATCGGCTACGATTGCCATCAGCATGGCAGCAGTCTTCGGGGGCACATCGTGCATTTTCAGCGCACCGGCACTGCCGGGTGCGGCGGGAATCTCCGCCTGAACCGGTGCTGCCACAGGTGCGATGGCAGGCTCAGCTGCGGATTTTTTGGCCTTCTTCATAGTGAAGCATTTGCCCAGCAGCATAACAACCACCATCAAAACAGCCAATCCGGAAAATACAATGCCGTAGCCAAGAACTGCCAGAAGTCCGGCTTCAGGGATACTTACCAGCATAACGCTACCTCCTTAGGCTTCCACGATGGAGTAAGTAACCACGTTTTCCTCTTTGGCCTTGCGTGCTTCAAAGTATTTTTCAGCCAGGTTGGGGAAAGCAATGTAGCTGAGCACATCTTCATCGGACTTTGCCAGCTCGCCCAGCTTCTTCCGGGCATCCTCCACCACGGGCTGCAGAGTGTCGGCATAACGACCCTCGATGGGCTTCTCGTCGCCCAGAATCTGCTTCTGGATTTCCGGGTCAATGGGGGCAGGAGTACGGCCGTATTCGCCACGGCAGTATGCTTTGATTTCCTTGGAAACGGTCTTATAACGCTGACCGTCCAGCACATTACGGACAGCCTGCACGCCAACCATCTGGCTGGTGGGAGTGACCAGAGGGGGATAACCCATATCCTTACGCACCTTGGGAGTCTCTGCCAGAGCTTCGTCGAAGCGGTCCAAAGCGTTCATCTGCTTCAGCTGGCTGAGCAGGTTACTCAGCATACCGCCGGGAACCTGATAGGTCAGACACTGGGTATCGGTAGCCATGGACTTGGGCATCATGGTGCCATCTGCCACGAATTCATCCCGAACGCCCTTGAAATAGTCAGCCATGGCAACCAGGCAGTCGTCATTCAGGTCAACCTGATAGCCCAGCTGGCGCAGAGCGTAGGCCAAAGTCTCCGTAGCAGGCTGAGAAGTGCCGCCGGAGAAGGGAGAAATAGCGGTATCAATGATGTCCACGCCGGCTTCAACTGCCTTCAGGTAGGTCATAAAGGCCAGGCCGGTGGTGGAGTGGGTATGCAGGTCGATGGGCAGATCCACAGCGTCCTTAATGGCGGAAACCATATCGTAAGCTTCCTGGGGACCCATAATACCGGCCATATCCTTAATGCAGATGGTGGAAGCGCCCATTTCCTTCAGCTCCTTGACCATCTTCACATAGTTGGCGTGATTGTGGACAGGAGAGGTGGTATAGGAAATAGTGCCGGAGGCGATGGCGCCGGCCTTAACGGTGGCTTCCATTGCAACCTTCAGGTTATTCACATCGTTCAGAGCGTCGAAAATACGGATGATGTCCATACCGTTTTCAACAGCCTTCTGCACGAACAGCTTGACAAAATCATCGGGATAATGGGAGTAGCCCAGAACATTCTGACCGCGCAGCAGCATCTGCAGCTTGGTGTTGGGCATTTTTTCCCGGATTTTACGCAAACGCTCCCAGGGATCTTCATTCAGGTAGCGCAGGCAGACATCAAAAGTCGCGCCGCCCCAGCATTCTGCCGCATAATAGCCGGCCTTGTCGATGGTCTCCAGCATCGGGGCAAACTTCTCGAAGGGCAGACGCGTCGCAATCAAAGATTGGTTAGCATCACGCAACACAGTTTCTACGAATTGAACTTTTTGTGCCATTTGGTGTAACCTCCAAAATAAAAATGTAATAAAAACACTGCTTCACGCACAGTGGAAAGGGTAAAAAAATTTTTGCGCTTTGCACTATGCATCAAACACAGTCACGTCATGGCGAGGAGCATCGCCAGATGCGACGTGACAAATCCCCATAGATTTCCGGAATCTCCACGAGATTGCCACGGCACTTTGTGCTTCGCAGTGACGTGCGAGATAAGAGGGTTACCTATCCCCATCCCACCGTCCGGTGGGATGGGGAATATGATGTTAATTACTCAGCCTTGGGGCCGGCGGCGACCAGAGCCTTGCCTGCGTCATTGCCGGTGTACTTGACGAAGTTCTTCTGGAAGCGAGCGGCCAGATCCTGTGCCTTTGCATCCCACTCTGCGGGATTTGCATAGGTATCTCTGGGGTCCAGAATGCCGCTGTCCACGCCGGGCAGAGCGGTGGGAACTTCCAGACCGAAGTAAGGAATGGTCTTGGTCTCAGCCTTCAGGATGGAGCCATCCAGAATGGCGTCGATGATGCCGCGGGTGTCCTTAATGGAGATACGCTTGCCGGTGCCGTTCCAGCCGGTATTGACCAGGTAAGCCTTTGCGCCGGACTTCTCCATCTTCTTAACCAGCTCTTCACCGTACTTGGTGGGGTGCAGCTCCAGGAATGCCTGACCGAAGCAAGCGGAGAAGGTGGGAGTGGGCTCAGTGATGCCACGCTCGGTGCCGGCCAGCTTGGAAGTGAAGCCGGACAGGAAGTAGTACTGCGTCTGCTCAGGAGTCAAAATGGACACGGGAGGCAGAACGCCGAATGCGTCAGCAGACAGGAAGATGACATTCTTGGCATCAGGACCTGCGGACACGGGGCGGACAATCTTCTCAATGTGGTTGATGGGGTAAGAAACGCGGGTGTTCTCGGTTACGGAGCCGTCGTTGAAGTCGCACTTGCCGTTTTCATCAACAGTGACATTTTCCAGCAATGCGTTGCGGCGGATAGCGTTGTAAATGTCGGGCTCGGACTCGGCATCCAGGTTGATAACCTTTGCATAGCAGCCGCCCTCAAAGTTGAACACGCCGTTGTCATCCCAGCCGTGCTCATCATCGCCAATCAGCAGACGCTTGGGGTCGGTGGACAGAGTGGTCTTGCCGGTGCCGGACAGACCGAAGAACAGAGCGGTATTCTCACCGTTCATATCGGTGTTGGCAGAGCAGTGCATGGAAGCCATACCGTTCAGGGGCAGGTAGTAGTTCATCATGGAGAACATACCCTTCTTCATTTCGCCGCCGTACCAGGTGTTCAGGATGACCTGCTCACGGGAGGTGATGTTGAACAGAACAGCCGTCTCGGAGTTCAGACCCAGCTCCTTGAAGTTTTCAACCTTTGCCTTGGAAGCGTTGTAAACGACAAAGTCGGGGGTGAAGTTTGCCAGCTCCTCAGCAGAGGGAGCGATGAACATATTCTTGACAAAATGTGCCTGCCAAGCCACTTCCATAATGAAACGGATGGCCATACGGGAGTCGGGGTTGGTGCCGCAGAATACGTCCATAACGTACAGCTTCTTGTTGGACAGCTCCTTCAGAGCCAGCTCCTTACAAGCGGCCCAAGCTTCCTGAGAAGCGGGCTTGTTGTCGTTCTTAAATTCATCGGAGGTCCACCAAACGGTGTCCTTGGAGTTATCATCCATAACGATGAATTTATCTTTGGGGGAACGGCCGGTGTAGATACCGGTCATAACATTAACGGCGCCCAGCTCGGTGAGCTGACCCTTTTCGTAGCCTTCCAGGGTGGGGTCCATTTCCGCTTCAAACAGTTCTTCGTAGCCGGGGTTATGGACAATTTCGGTAGCGCCGGTAATACCGTACTTTTCGAGAGACAGAGCCATAGTTTATTTCCTCCTAAATATGTGCGGATTATCCGCTGATTTTAAATATTTTTGTAAAATTGGAAAACCCAATCTTCACCACATACAGTATAGCACAAAGCGCCCAAAATGTCTACTGAATTTCTTTGTTTTTCCGTATATTTTCCTCCTGCGGATTTACATAAATATCCTAAATATGTCATCACGAGGAGCGAAGCGACGCGGCAATCCCCCCCCACCACGTCATTGCGAGGCACGAAGTGCCGTGGCAATCCCCTCTTATGTCATTGCGAGGAGCGCAAGCGACGTGGCAATCTCCCGGCACGCAGTATGTTCCTGCAATGCGTATCGACAGATGCTACCAGGAGATTCCCACGGCCCGTTGGGCCTCGGAATGACATACTAAGTCGTGAAATTTTCCATTTATGTCATTGCGAGGAACCCCGAAGGGGTGACGCGGCAATCCCCCCCTAATGCACCCGCCCCCCTATACAAAAAAGCACCCGCGGCAAATGCCGCGGGTGCGATGCTTGAAATCATTCAGCGAACATATTCAATGACAACTCTGCGGTTGGGTTCGTTGCCTACAGAATGGGTGGTGATGTTCTCGGTATCCTGCAAAGCAGCGTGAATCACGTGACGCTCGTAGGCGTTCATCGGCTCCAGAGTGGTGCGGCGGCGAGCCTTCAGAACCTGCTGTGCCTTTTTGCAGGCATAGCGGCGCAGGCTGTCCTCCCGCTTTTCGCGGTAGTCCTCCGCATCTACATTGATGCGCAGGTGTCCTTCCACACCGCGGTTAATGGTGTAGTTGGTCAGGTGCTGCAAAGCATCCAGTGTGTCTCCCCGGCGACCAATGAGATAGCCCAAATCCTCACCGGTGAGCTCCACATTGTAAGTATTGCCCTCGCTTTTGACAGCGTGGGGCACGGCCTGAGAGCCCATATGCTCCAGCAGACCCTTCAGGAAGGTCTCAATTTTCTCCTCTGTTGAGCCGGGCTCAGCAGGAACGTAGACCTTGGGCTGCTTGGGTGCTTTGGGAGCCTCCGCCTTGGGAGCGGCCTTGGGTGCTTCCTTTTTGACGGGAGCAGCCTTGGGAGCCTCCGTCTTGGGCGCTTCTGCCTTAGGTGCTTCCTTCTTTACGGGAGCAGCCTTGGGCTTGCTGCGGGAAGCAGAGGACAGAGCGGATTTGGGTGCTTCGGGAACGGGATCAGGTGCTTCGTAAGAAACCTGCACCTTGGCAGGCTGTGCACCGATTCCCAGAAAACCGGCTTTTTCCTTGGCCAAAACCTGAACGGAAACACTGTCCCGGTCCAGACCGAGCTGCTGCAGTGCCGATTCAATGGCCAAGTCAATGGTTTTGCCGGTGGCAATCAAGGTTTTTTCCATTAAGATTCCTCCGTATTGGTGTAGCGGTTGGGGTCGTATGCCCGACCCTTACAGTAGGGACGGTCGGAAATGCCGGACAAGGTAGTCTTCTTAGGCTCTTCCTCTACGACGACACCCTTCTTGGCGTCATATTCTTTCTTTGCGGCGGCCTTTGCGGCATCTTCCGCCTGTTGCTGCTGCTTCTGCAGCTTCTTTTTGCTGGTGTTTTCGGAAATTCCGTCGGGATTTGCGGCACGCTTTTCAGCACGCAGCCGCTCCTTTTCAGCCTCAATGGCCTCTTGTTCCATCGCCTTTTTCAGCCGTTCGGCATCCTCGGCGTCATAGATTTTACGGTATCTCTTGGTCAGAAGAATGTCCTCCACAGTCCGGCAGATACCGCCGACGAACCAGTAAAGGCTCAGAGCCACGGGAACGGTGAAGCCAATCCACAGGCTGAGTAGGGGCATCATCCACATCATTATATTGGAGGTCTTTGCAGACTGAGACTGCTTGGCAGCTTCCTTGTCCTGCACACCCTTTTCGTTGGTGACCAGAGAATCGTTGGCACGACGGGTGATGATGGTCTGCACAATCTGAGAGCCGGCAGAAAGCAGAGGAATCAGAGCAGCGCCGATGTTGGCCCAGGTCCAGCCTGCGGCAGCGGTAAACACGCCCAACTGCGGCTGTGCGCCCAAGTTGATACCCACAAAGGAGAAGTTGATACCCTCCAGGGTGCGGGCGGAAATCTCCGGAATGGCAGCCTGAATGACATCCTTGTACTGACTGATGTTGCTGGCAGCAACGATTTCATCGTAGAAAGCGCCACCGGTAAACATCGAGGGGTCCTGTGCTCTCAAAACTTCAATAATTTTTCCGATATTTTCAGGGGATTCGTGGAGCAGGTAGGTCAGAGGCTGACGCACCACAGAGTACAGGGGGATCAATATCAGCAGCGGCACAAGGCTCCACAAACAGCCGCCGCAGCCCATAGAGGCACCTTCCTCTTTCTGGAGCTGCTGGATGGCTTCTTGCTGCTTCTGCTGGTCATTTGCGTATTTTTCTTTGATGGCATTGATGCGGGGTTGCAGCCGCGTCATTTTCATCATGCTCTTTTTGGACTTCATGGAGATGGGCAGCATAACAGCCTGCACCAAAACAGCGAAGATCATCAGCGCCACACCGTAGTTGGAGGTCAGCTGATACAAAAAGTCCAAAAGGTAGCCAAAGGGAACGGTAATAATTTTATCCATTTACGATACTCCTTATGGAATCAGGGTACGGGGTCGTAAAAATCGCCTTTATAAAAGGGATTACAGCGTAAAAACCGGCGCAAAGCCAGCCATCCGCCTTTTAAGGCACCGTATTTTTGAATTGCTTCGTAGGCATACGCCGAGCAGGTTGGCCGAAAGCGACAGGACGGGGGCGTGTTGGAGGAAATATGCCGCTGGTAAAAGCGGATCAGAGCCAGAAAAATTCGTTTCATAAGGTTTGCTCCTTCAAAATACCCGCCTTTTCCCCAAGGGAAAGATAGGCCTTTTCCAGACTTTGGAAGGAGGCATCGACGCAGCGGCTTCTGGCCACCACCACAATGTCCCATCCCGGGGCGAACATATCTTCGTGGATACGGTAAATCTCCCGCAGACGGCGCCGCACCCGGTTGCGCACCACGGCGTGACCCAGCTTTTTGCTGACGGTGATGCCGATGCGGTTGCAGTCACTTCGGTTGGGGCGGGCATAAAGCACCAAAAGACTGTTGGCACTGCCGCTGGTGTGATACAGCCGACGAAAGATATGATTCAGTTTTAAGGCAGACGAATATTTCATAATAGTCCTCAGATTCAATGTTCCCTAATAAACAGGGAGCGGGGCGAATACTCCTTCGCCCCGCTTACAGCTCCCGTTTTGCACGGAACGATATCCTGCAAACAAGTCCTTCAATCAGGCGGACAGAACCTTGCGGCCCTTTGCACGGCGGCGAGCCAGAACCTTACGGCCGTTGGAAGTAGCCATTCTCTGACGGAAACCGTGGACCTTGGAACGATGGCGGCGGCTGGGCTGATAGGTACGCTTCATAAAGTTACACCTCCTATTACATCACAATTATGCTCAACAGTCCGCAGACCGTAGCAACACGTATGAAGACCATAATAAGTCATACTACGGTATTATAGCCGAAAAAATCAAGAAGGTCAACCTCTTTTTTGGATATATTTAATTTTTTATGGAAAAATCCACAAATAAAAGAATGTCATTGCGAACCAGTGACCACAGAATTATGGTATGATTGCCCCGGCAATCATTTAGATTTTAGATTCGCTGCGCGGAGCACCACTAGTGTGGCGATCTCGTTAGGTTTCCGCTCTCTTCACGGGATTGCCACGTCGCTTCGCTCCTCGCAATGACATAAGAGGGGATTGCCACGGCACTTCGTGCCTCGCAATGACGTGGTGGGGTGAAAAATTTAAACCTCCCTTGTACAAAGGGAGGTTTAGAGGGGACTTTGTTTGATTTTAGCAAATCTTCGGGGATACACGCCGGGGGTGGGAGCGATTTTCCGCAGTACAATCACACAGTGGCGCGCACCGTCAAAGGAAAATTCCTTCACCTGCTCCAGCTGAAGTCCCAGCTTTTTAATGGCGTTTTTCGCTCCTGCCAATTCTTCTTCTGCGGCAGCGCCCTTCAGCGCAACCACAGCGCCGCCTACTTTCACATAAGGCGCAGTCAATTCCAGCAGAATATTCAGCTGCGCCACAGCCCGGGAGGTCGCCACATCATAGCGTTCCCGGCGGGTGGCAACGGCTTCCTCTGCCCGGGCGGTGATACATTCCGCAGAAATGTTCAGTGCGGGCAGCACTTCCTCCAGCCATTTCATCCGCTTTCCCAGACTGTCCAGCAGCGTCACTTTCGTATCCGGACAGGCAATGGCAAGGGGTACACCGGGAAATCCGGCGCCGCAGCCCACATCAATCAGGGTTTTACCCCGTAAATCCACGCTGGCGGCCACCGTCAGGCTGTCCAGCAGATGGAGCTTCGCAACCGGTGCATCTTCCGTAATGCCGGTGAGATTCATCACTTCGTTTTGCTTGACCATCGCCCGGCCAAAGGCACAAAGCTTTTCCTGCACCGACAGCTCCAGCTCCAGCGCCAGCATCGGCAGACCGGCGGACAGAGTTTCCAGCATCACATCGTTCACGATACCTTGGCAACCTCCAGTCCTTCCTGATAAACATACTCCTCATCGAAGGGGTCGAAAGCATCCTCTTCTTCCTCGTCATCTGTGTGGTTGGGCTGGTAAATTTCCTGCCAGTACCAGCTCAGAAGCAGGTCCGTCACCTCTCCGTAGGATTTGATGCCGCTCTTGTCCCCGCTGGCCTGTAAATAGGCATCGTTGACGGAGTTGGCAAAATCAGAGGCCTGCGGGTCGATGGTGGTGTTGAAATAGTTGCTGTAATCCGCCAAATCCTGCCGCACCTGAGGATTCAAGCCCTCATAGAGTCGCTTGACAGCGTTGGCAGCGGTGGAGGTAGAGATGGTAGAAAGAGAATTATAGCAGTACTGGAAGGCCATAAAATAGCCGGAATACTGATAAATCGGGTCAGAATTTGCGGTGGCAGCCAGAAATGCCGCCATATTGGCATCCCGCTCCTTGGCAATGCACATCCGGTGTGCCATTTCGTGACAGATGGTAAAGGGCAGGGATACTGCCGGCAGGTTGGGATTGACTGCGGCTTCGCCGGTCAAGGGCATTGAGACGCCGGTGATGCCCATTGAGGCGTACATATCTGCCCAGCCCAGCTCCTTGACGGGAGTGGTTGTGCCGGCAAAAACAGACAGATTCTTCTCATACACAAGGGTATGGAAGCCGTCAGCCGCCTGGGCAGCGGTTTTCTGGAAGGCAGGAGCATCAATGCGCCCATCGCTGTCCCTGGGAACCTGCAGGGCAAGCTCGTTGGTTTTCTCCTGAAAATAGGTGGTTGCGTTAATCAAGGGGGTCGTACTGTCTCCTACCACATACATATTCAGCCGAATGTCATCCGCAAGAGGACCTGCATATTGATTCAGGCCGTACAGACCGGTATGGGCGCACCACAGCAGACATACTGCGGATAAAACCCAGCCCAACCATTGAAAAACATTCCATTTTAGCAGAATCATCACCACGATGGAGGCGATAAACAGCACCACCAGCACCACGGCCAGCACCTGCCACAGGCAGAAGGAAGCATTTGCTGTCCAATTTGCCAAGGCATCCTGAATCATCCGCGTGACATAGGGATAGAACATATCCACAAGGTTTTGGTGCGCAGCGGCAAAATGCATCAAGCCCACGCTCAGCAGGGCGAAAGCCGCAGCCACGATATATCCACGCCAGTATTTCAAAGGAAGAACCTCCTTTCATGTGTCATTGCGAGGCACGAAGTGCCGTGGTAATCCCCGTCACAATGACAGAAAACGTTCAAGTTAAATTTTCACTAACATATAGTATAGCACATTTTCTGCAACTTGTCTCCCCCTTTTTTAAAGTTTCTTTTTCAAGGGTTTCAGAGGGGGAAAACAGAATAATCTGAGGTTTACATAAATGTAAAAATAGGGGCATTTGCGTGGGGTTACGCCGAGGTGAAGTTTTCCACATTTTCCACAGGGTTTTCCACACCACTTAGGGAAATTCCCCTGTAAAATCAAGGAATTACAGGGGAATCGTGCAACTTATTCACAGATGGGGCGTTTCTTCAAAAAGAGCCAAAATGGTTTACAGAACAACATTTTCAAAGGACATTCGCGCAGAGAATACGCGGCTGTGCATCGAAGCTTGATTCTCGTCCGGACGCACCGATTCCACGGTTAAAACCGGACCGTCATTCAGCTCCCAATGCAGCTGCAAATGCTCTGTTTCCCGCACCTCTGACATATAGCAAAGGGTGAATTCCCGGATTTCGTGGCTCTCGTGGAAGTGGCTGGGGAGCAAATCCGCCACCCAGTCAAGATACCGGCAGTTGTTCATGTGTCCGTTCAAATCCAGGTCGGTATAATGTACCTTGCGGCTGTCGCATTGTGCCATTTCCCGGGGAATCATGGAGCTGGGCGCCTGCAATTCACAGCCGCGAAGCAGACCGCTTACCTCCACACCGCTTTTGCCCGGCAGAACCATTGCCCGGGTCTTGCTGTCCATCAGCACCCACAGGCTGATGGAGCGGAAGCATTCCTGCCCCTGCTCATCGTAAGCGATGGTGGAACGGGGATAGGCGGTACGGGTTGTGGGCATCGGCCAGGTTTCTACCCGGATTTTTTCCCCGGAGCCGGGCAGACGGGAAATCTGCACCCGATGGCGAATCACCGCCCAGAACAGATTTTTCTCCGTCAGCTGATGCTGGGCTGTGCCCAACAGGGCACTATGTTCCCCGGCAACCTCCTGCAAAAAGGCAAGAAGCTGGCTGGGCTTCAGTCTGCCATAGCGGTCCACCGCCACGGGAGAAACGGTAAATTCCTTTTGATGAAGTAGTTCCATAGTCAATTATGTTCCGCTTTCTTTCAAAATAAGAGTGGTGGTGTATTGCTGGGCGTTGCGATAAAGGACAGCGGTAACCTCCGTGCCGGCGTGATAAGAATACAGTGCCGCGTCCAGCTCCTCCTGCGTGGTCACCCGCGTTCCGTTGATGGAAAGGAGAATATCCTTTGCTTTGATAGTGGAATGATCTGCCGTATCTGTGATATAAAGACCGGCAGGCATCCGGCGGAATTGCTGATTAAACAGGGAGACCCACTCGCCGGAAACCGGCAGAACCGGTCGCCCGGAGACATAGCCCTGGGTAATCAGCTGATCCACAACCTCTTTTACCGTGGCAGAGGGAATGGCAAAGCCAAGACCTTCCACGCCGGCAGAATCCGCAAAAGTGCCGATTTTCATCGTATTGATGCCGATAACCTGACCGTGGCAGTTAATCAGCGGACCGCCGGAGTTACCGGAATTCAGCGCCGCATTGGTCTGTACCAGCGTCATAGTGCGTCCATCGGTTTGCAGACCCCGGTTGATGGCGGAGACGATACCGTCCGTCATCGTGCCGCGCAGAGAAACACCCAGGGGGTCGCCGATGGCAACCACCGCATCTCCCACCCGAAGCTGGGAGGAATCTCCGAATTCTGCCGGAACCAAATCCTGGGCATCCACATAGAGCACTGCCAAGTCTGACAGGGAATCTGCCCCCACAATACTGGCCGCCATAGTGCGACCGTCTGTGAGCAGCACCTGGATTTGTGTTGCATCGTCAATGACATGGGCGTTGGTCACCAGATAGCCGTTTTTCGACAACACCACACCGGTACCGCTGCTTTTTCCGTTAGAAAGGGTGCAGGTGATGGACACCACCGAGGGGATGCATTTATCGTAAATGTCCTGCAGACCCATACCCCCGGTCTGGGGAACATTGTCCACCTGCTCCGGCAGCGGCTTCAGCTCCATTTGGGGCTGATCCTCAGATGAGGGAACAGAGGGAGCAGGAAGGCTGGGGGCAGGTTGAACGGTTCCACCGGCATTGTCAGAATCGGAGAAAATCACCGTGCCGGGAATCCCGATCTGGGGCAAGCTCAGCTTGCCGCTCATTGTGGCGGTGGAAATAATGCCGCCCACCACAATACACAGACAGATAATCAGCACAATGATGCCGCCACGGTTTTTTGGCGGCTGTGTAGAGCCGTTTTCATAGGAATGAGACTCTGTATATTGATGGTTGTTGCGTTCGTCCATAAATAACCTCAAAAAATAAAAGTGAAAAATCAAAGCACCAGAGGAAGGGTGAAGGAAAACTCTGTTTTTCCGCCGTTGCTGCTGACGGAAATATTTTCCCCATGGGAATTGATGATGGTTTTGACAATGTAAAGTCCAAGACCCCAGCTGTCCCGGTTTTGGGAGCGGCTCTTGTCGATTTTGTGGAAGCGCTCAAACACCAAAGGAAGCTCCTGAGCGGGGATATCCTCTCCCTCATTCCAGATGCACAGGTAAACCTTCTGCTTGGCTTCCCGGATGGTGATGCCGAAAGCACCCTCCTCCGGGCAGAATTTCACGCCATTGTCCACCAGATTGTACAGCACCTGGATAATGGCATCCTGATTGGCGAAGGTGTACACACCGTGCTCCGGAATATCCACCTCCACCCGCAGGCGCTTTTCGTTGATTTTCTGCTCAAAGGAAATCAGAACCTGCCCGGCAGTTTCCACAATGTCGAACCGGCTTTTTTGACTGTCATCCATAACCTGCTGATCCTGCAGGCGGGAAACATCCAGCATACTGCGCACCAAACGGCTGAGCCGTTTGGCTTCCACAGAGACCATCTGCAGGTAATGCTCACTCTTTTCCGGCGGAATGGTGCCGTCCAAAATGCCGTCCACATAGCCGGAAATGGTGGTCATAGGCGTTTTCAGCTCGTGGGAAATGTTGGCAACAAATTCCTGACGCTGATATTCGCTTTTTTCCAAAGAGGCGGCCATATTGTTGAAGGCCAGCGCCAGCTCCTCCACTTCCTGGGGATTGTGTCCGGAGGTTACCACACGGGCATCAAAATCTCCATGGCCGAAGGCACGCGCCGCTTTTGCCATATCCCGCAGAGGGTTGGCCTGACGGCGAACCACAAAAATCATTACCACCAGGGAAACAACCAGCACGATGATGGCGATAAAAAAGAAGGTACTGGAAACACCCCGCATTGTGGAAAGGGCGGCGTCCACCGGCGCAGATACCAAAACAATGCCCAGGGGTGTGCCGGACTGGTCGTCGGTCACAGCAACGGAGACCAGATACCGGTTTTCTTCATAAAGTCCGCGGATAATGCCGGAATCGGTAAATCCACCGGTTTTCCAGATTTGCTTGCGGTAGCCCTCCTCCAGCTGCAGACCGATATGCTCACAGCCCATGGGAGCGTCAGCGCAGAGCACCAATTTTCCGTCTGCATCGCAAATAATGGCATCGGACTGGGAGACGGAAACCGCCACCGTCAGCGCCATATAAAAGTCTTGGGAGGAGATGTCCTTGTTCTGATAGCTGGCCTTGTACAGCGAGGCGATGACCTTTGCGTCATTTTCCAGAGAGGAAATGGCCTGACCCACCAAATGGCGGTTGGAAAGCCATTGAAAGGACACGCCAATCAGAACCAGACTGGCCAGCAAAACCAGCGTTATCACCGTAAACAATCGACCAAAGGTACTTTTCATTGGCTGTTTGCCTCAAATTTATAACGCAAACTTTGAACATTAACATACATCATTAGCATAATTTGACCTTATTCTACCTTATTTTCTTTACTCCGTTACCGCATTTGACCGCAACTACCACCACGAAAAGGTTTTAACGCCAGTATTGCGGTAGTTTTTGTGGTAGTTTTTTACTGAATGAAATCCTTGCTGGCGCAAGGATGAAATCGGCTGACGCCGATGAAATCTGCTTTGCAGATGAAATGAAATCCACCCACCGCGAGCCGCGATTTCATCCGACCGCAGGGAGGATTTCATCATTGAAGATGATTTATCCCACCCGAAGGGTGGATTTCGTTAAATTCGAAGTTATAAAACTTCGAACTTATAACCTACGCCCCAAACGGTTTTCAGGCTCCATTGCTGGGAAACGCCCTCCAGCTTTTCCCGCAGACGCTTCACATGGACATCCACGGTGCGGCTGTCGCCGAAATAGTCAAAGCCCCACACCTCGTCCAGCAGCTGATTGCGGGTGTACACCCGGTTGGGAGAGGAAGCCAGATAGAAAAGCAGCTCCATTTCCTTGGGCGGTGTGTCCACCTTTTTACCGTCCACCGTCAGCTCGAAGGCATCCATATCAATGATCAGCTTATCAAAGCTCAGGCGGCGCGCCTTGGTTTCGTTGCTGCTTCCGCTGCTGCGGCGCAGAACGGCCTCTACTCGGGCGAGAACCTCTTTCATTTCAAAGGGCTTGGTAATGTAATCGTCAGCACCGGCCTTTAAGCCGTGAACCTTGTCCGATGTTTCGCCTTTGGCGGTGAGCATAATAATGGGGGTCTGGGACTCTGCGCGGATGGTCTTGCAAACCGCCCAGCCGTCCATCACCGGCATCATCACATCCAAAAGCACCAAATCCGGCTGAATGGCACGGAATTTCTCCAGACCGCTGCCGCCGTCGCCGGCAATGGTGACTGCATAGCCTTCTTTTTCCAAATACAGCTGCAAAAGCTCCGCAATGTTGCGGTCATCTTCTACAATCAAAACCGATGTTGCCATGATATTACCTCCATAAAATACCTGTCATCGCGAGGGAGCAAAGCGGCCGTGGCGATCCCCCGAAGATTTCGGAAACCTATGGGGATTGCCACGCCAGCGTGCGCGCTGACTCGCAATGACATAGATTTGCTTTTCTCATATTATAGCACAGTTTTCCCTCTTTTCGTGAACTTTTTTTAAAGAGTTTCCCGGCAAAATGTGAACGGACAATTTTTTCTTGACTTATATGCGCTTTTGGAGTATGATGAAAGAGTACCCACCAGTGTGTTCACTGGCTCGCAATGACATGGAAATTCAGAAATTGTGCAACTGAAAGGAGTCGTTTTATGCTCGAAATTCTCAAGGCCATACTGTTCGGCATTGTGGAGGGCATCACGGAGTGGCTGCCCATTTCCTCTACAGGACATTTGATTTTGCTGAATCAATTTGTGAAGCTGGATGTAACACCGGCGTTTTATGAGATGTTTCAGGTGGTCATTCAGTTGGGCGCGATTTTGGCAGTTATTGTGCTGTTTTTCAAAAAGCTGAATCCCTTTGCTCCGTCTAAAACCAAAAATGAGAAAAAGCAGACCTGGAGTCTGTGGGCGAAGGTAGCGGTGGCGGTTGTTCCCTCTGCCGTGGTCGGCTTCCTGCTGGACGACTGGATGGATGCACACCTATATAATTATGTGGTGGTTGCCGTTATGCTGGTGGTCTACGGCGTGGCGTTTTTGTTTGTGGAAAAATGGAATGCAGAGCGTCAGTTCCGCATCCAGAGCGTTTACGAGATTGACTATAAAACAGCCTTGCTGCTGGGCGCATTTCAGTGCCTGAGCCTGATTCCCGGCACATCCCGTTCCGGCGCTACCATTTTAGGCGCGATTATTTTGGGCGTCAGCCGCAGCTCCGGTGCGGAATTTTCCTTCTTTATGGCCATTCCCACGATGCTGGGCGCCAGCGGTCTGAAGCTGCTGAAGTACGGTAAGGACATTTTAGATGGAGCTGCTGACGCGCCGAATCAAACGGAAATCTCCGTACTTTTGGTGGGAAGCGTTGTGGCGTTCGTGGTTTCCCTGCTGGTCATCAAGGGTCTGATGGAATATGTGCGCAAGCACAATTTCTCCGTATTCGGCATTTACCGCATCGTTCTCGGCGTGGTGGTGCTGGGATATTTCCTGCTCCTGCACTAAAGAATATAAGAAATGCCCCCGGCTCAGCCGGGGGCATTTTGTTTTTACTTTTCCTTGACACCTTCCACAATGCCGTTGGCCAGACCAACAATTCCCTGCAATTCAGAGGGAATGATGATTTTGGTTGCTTTTCCGTCAGCCACCTTTTGCATGGCTTCGATGGCTTTCAGCTTCAAAACATTGTCGTTGGGCGCTTTTTCATTCAGCATTGCGATGGAGTCTGCCATGGCGCGCTGAACCTCCAGAATGGCTTCCGCTTCACCGGCCGCCCGCAAAATGGCAGCCTGCTTTTCTGCTTCTGCCCGTAAAATGGCGGCCTGCTTTTCTGCATCTGCCTTCAAGATGGCGGATTCCCGTTCGCCTTCTGCAATCAAAATGGCAGATTTCTTCTGACCTTCGGCCTGCAGAATGGCCTGCCGGCGGTCACGCTCGGCCTTCATCTGCTTTTCCATAGAGGACTGAATGTCCGCAGGCGGCAGAATATTTTTCAGCTCCACCCGGTTGACCTTGATGCCCCAGGGGTCGGTGGCTTCGTCCAAAATAGCCCGCATTTTGGTGTTGATAATGTCACGGGAGGTCAGCGTCTGATCCAATTCCAAATCGCCGATGATGTTCCGCAAGGTGGTGGCGGTAAGCGTCTCCATGGCGGCCATGGGATATTCCACACCGTAGGCGTACAGCTTCGGGTCGGTGATGGAGTAGTAAACAACGGTATCAATCTGCATGGTAACATTGTCCTTGGTAATGACGGGCTGCGGCGGATAATCCATTACCTGCTCCTTCAGAGAAACCCGGCGGGCAATGCGGTCGATAAAGGGAATTTTAAAGTGCAGACCCACGCCCCATACAGCGTGGAATGCGCCCAGCCGTTCAATGACATAGGCACGGGACTGCTGCACCACGGAGATGTTGGAGATAATAATCAGCAACAGCACCGCAACGATTGCGCCAATGATATAAAGTTCCATAAAAATGCCTCCTTCAGATTATTAAACAGGCTCGTCGACCTTCACCGGCGAGACAAAAACCTTTACACCCTCTACCCGATCCACCTGAATCCGGGTACCGACGGCAATGGGCTCGTCGGAGGTACTGCGTGCCGACCATTCCATTGCGCCCAGCTTAACCTGCCCGTGGGCAAGAACATTGTCGATTTCCTCGGTCACCAAACCGGTCGAGCCGATGACGCCGTCCACATTGGTGCGGGTGAGCCGGGGCGTCAAATATTTTTTAACCAGGGGTCGTAAGCTGCATAGCAGCAGAATGGAAACGGCGAAAAACAGCACAATTTGCAGCCAAATTTCGCCGCCGCACAAAGCGGCAACCAAGGCGGCCAGCGCGCCAACGGCGAACCACAGAGAAACGACGGAAACGGATGAGGCCTCCACAATTAAAAATAAAACCATTAAAATAAGCCAGATAAGTTTGTCCATTGGAAACCCTCCTTTCACAGGGTACACCATTATTATAACAGATATTGGGAAAATTTCAATGGGAACTAATTGGCAAATGTCGACAGGAAAAATATATGGGAATCTCGCGATAACAGGGGGATATCTGGGAGCCTTTTTGTTTCCCAACGACGGAAGAGGCGCACCTCTGACGACCTCGCTGACCCTCGGCCACCCTCCCCAAAGGGGAGAGCTTTGGTGCTGCTTCACCACCGTGATGTGATAAAAAAAGCAACTAAAAATTCCTGGTTTACATAACACCAATACAAGAGGTTGCCCCGCCGGAGTGCCCACGGGTTTGCAATGACAGTAAAAAACGGGCGGCAATTTGCCGCCCGTCTATTGATATATTACCGATGCTTGCCCATAAAGAACAGCGCCAATGTGCCGGGACCGGAATGAGAACCGATAACCGCACCGGTGTAGCCGATCAGGACTTCCTTTGCACCGCATTTTTCCTTGGCCAGCTGAGCCAGATATTCTGCGTCCTCCAGACAGTCACCGTGGCAAATGAACATGGTGCTGTTATCGTAGCCCTCGCCCAGCTGAACAGCCTTTTCCACCAGCATTTCAATGGAAGCCTTCCGGCCACGCGCTTTTGCGACATTGATCAAATGACCCTCGTTATCTACATGCAGAACGGGCTTGATTTTCAGCATCGTGCCCACCACAGCGGTGGTTGCGCTGACGCGGCCGCCCCGCTTGAGGAACATCAAATCGTCCACGGTGAACCAGTGACACAGATGCAGGCGGTTATTTTCCACCCAAGCGGCCAGCTCATCCAGAGACAAGCCCTCGTCCCGCTTTTTGCAGGCATACCAGACCAGCAAGCCCTGTCCGCGGGAAGCGGAGAGACCGTCCACCACACGGATTTTCCGCTGGGGATATTCCTCTTGCACCTCGTTGGCGGCAATCACTGCGGACTGATAGGTGGTGGAAAGACCGGAAGAAAAAGCGATAACCAGCAAATCGTGGCCGTCCTCCAAAATGGAGCGCATCTTTGTTGCCCAGGTATCGGGATTGATGGCAGAGGTGGAGGAAGCTGCGCCGGCACGCAGGGCGGCATACATTTCCTGAATGCCCTCGTCCACAGAATCTTCGCTGGTCTCACCGCGTAAATTTAAAGAAAGGGGAATCGCCTGTACATCCAAATCGGCCAGAACCTGCCGGGAAAGGTCACAGGCGGAGTCAGTAAGAATCTTATACATGAAAACACACTCCTAAAAAATACTGGACAGCCCACATCTCCTGCACTATAATAAGGGAGGTAGGAATGATGCTATTTTATCGGAGCATTGCCGTTTTGTCACGGAAATATCTGAAAATTTCTCTCCCGGAGCGAGAAAATCGGACTCTACTGGGAGTAGAATTCCATTTTTTGCCTGTAAGGAGGCCGTTATGACCAAGCTGATGCACCGACTTTTACAAAAAAAGGGAGATCCCACTCAAAATCGGGCCGCCATCGGCAAAATGTCCGGAATGGTGGGAATTGTGAGCAACCTGCTTTTGTTTTTGGGCAAGCTGGCGGTGGGACTTCTTTCCGGCTCTGTGTCTATTACGGCGGATGCAATGAATAACTTGTCCGATGCCAGCAGTGCCCTGGTTACGCTGTTGGGCTTCAAGCTGTCGGAAAAACCGGCAGATGCCGACCATCCCTACGGTCACGCCCGGTTTGAGTATCTGTCCGGACTGGCGGTGGCGGCATTGATTGTGGTAATTGGTGTGGAATTGGGCAAATCCTCGCTGGATAAGATTCTGCATCCCCAGGCGGTTATATTTTCCTGGCTGGCAGTAGCGGTTTTAGGGGCTTCCATTGCGGCGAAGCTGGGGCTGTTCTTCTTCAACCGCGCCCTTTCCAAAATGATTCATTCCACAACCCTGTCTGCAACAGCGCAGGACAGCCTGAATGATGCCATTGCCACCGGTGCGGTGCTGGCGGCCACCCTGGTGGAGCGCTTTGCCGATGTGAGAATTGATGGCTGGATGGGCATCGCAGTGGCGCTGTTTATTCTGTACAGCGGCATTCAACTGGGCAGGGAAACCATCAGCCCCCTGCTGGGTGAGCGTGCAAGCCCGGAATTGCAGGAGCTGATTGTGGATTATGTGCGCAGTCAACCCAAGGTACTGGGCTATCACGATTTGATGGTACACGATTATGGTCCGGGTCAGCGTTTTGCATCCTTACACGTGGAAATGGATGAAAAAGAAAGCCCGCTGGAATGCCACGAGCTGATTGACGATATGGAACGGGAATGCCTGAAAAATCACGGCATTCATCTGGTGATTCACTATGACCCGGTGGTAACCGGGGATTTGGAGCTGTGCCGGCTTCGGGACAGTGCATTCGAAATTTTGCAGCAAATGGATGGACGGCTGCAGCTTCATGATTTTCGGATGGTGCAGGGGCAGGAGCATACCAATTTGATTTTTGACGTGGCCTTGCCCCAGGATATGGGAAGCAAAAAGTCTGAAATCCAAACCCGGCTGGAGGAGGAATTGTCCCGGCAGGAGGGAAAACGCATTTATACGGTGATTACCTTTGACCCGGAGGCCTTTAACGAAGGAAAGTAAAGGAAGTGATGGCGTGAAAATTAAAAAGCTGGCATCTCTGGCGTTGTTGACCGCCATTGCGCTGACCATTTTCGTCATTGAACAGCAAATTCCGCCTCTCATTCCTGTTCCCGGAGTGAAGCTGGGGCTTTCCAATATTGTGACGGTGTTCACGGTGTTTTACATCGGCTCGAAAGAGGGCGCGGCGGTTTTGTTCTGCCGCATCTTTCTGGGTGCAATTTTCTCCGGAAATTTCAGCACCTTTCTCTATTCTGCTGCCGGCGGTCTGTGCGCCATCGCCATTACCATCGGCATGCGGCGACTGGTGAGTAAGAAGCAAATCTGGGTGGCCGGCGTCTTGGGAGCAATCGGTCATTCCATTGGTCAAATGTTTGCGGCGGTTGTTATTACGCGAACCAACAGCCTGTTGTTTTACTTGCCGATTATGATATTTATCAGCATTTTCACCGGCGCGGCCACCGGCCTGTGCGCCCAGATTCTGGTAAACCGAGGAGGAAAACTGTGGAAAACTATCTTCAGTTGGCTTTAGAAAAGTCAAAGGTAAATGCCATTTCCAATTTGGGATTGGCCCATATCGGCGATGGCGTGTTTGACCTGCTGTGCCGAAGCTATTTGTGCTGCAAGGGCGATAAGACGGTGAAAAATCTCCACCGGGACACAGTGGCGATGGTGAAAGCCACTTCTCAGGCAAAATATGCAGAAAAGCTTCTTCCTCATTTGACGCAGGAGGAGCAGGACTGGTATCGCCGGGGGAAAAATGCCCATTCCCACGCTGCACCCAAGGGTGCGACCAAGCAGGAATATGCCAAGGCCACCGGCTTGGAGACCTTGTTCGGTGCGCTGTATCTGTCCGGTCAGCAGGAGCGAATCAATCAGCTGTTTCAGATTCTGATCGCAGAGTAAAACCATGAAAACAGGAGGCAATTATGGCCTTTGATGCTTTTTATTTAACCGCCGTTTTGGAGGAAATACGCCGTCTGCCTGAGCCGCGGGTGGAGAAAATCCATCAGCCGTCCCGGGATACGGTTTTGCTGCAGCTGCGTCACCGGGAGGGACGATGCAAGTTGTTGTTCGGAATGAATCCCACAGCCCCGCGGCTGCATCTGACGGCGACCAATCCGGAAAATCCCCCGGAGCCGCCTATGTTTTGTATGCTGCTGCGCAAGCATCTGTCCGGCGGACGGCTGGTGGACATTGCGCAGCCGCCGATGGAGCGTTGCGCCATTTTCACCTTTGAGTGCGTGGACGAAATGGGAGATTTGACCCAGCGCAAGCTGATTGCGGAGCTGATGGGCAGAACCTGCAATTTGTATTTGCTCTCCCCTGAGGGACGCATCATCGACTGTCTGCGGCGCATTGGGCTGGACGAATCTGCAAAGCGGCAGGCGTTGCCGGGTCTGTACTATCAAAACCCGGAGCCGGTGGAGAAAAGCAATCCGTTGACATTGGAAACGGAAGATTATGTAAACCTATTATCCCAACCCGGTGCAGATTTATTGGCACAGCGGCTGATGGACTGCCTGGGTGGACTTTCCCCTCTGGTCTGCCGGGAGGCGGCACTGTTTGCCGCCAATGATGTGGATGCCCGGCTGGAAAATCAGGAGATTTCTCAAATAGCCCAGAAGCTTGCACTGTTTTTCAAGGAGCATTTGGCGCATCCCACGCCCTGCCTGTTTCTTCAGGACGACGTTCCCAAGCAATTTGCATTTTGCCCGTTGCGGCAGTACGGTGTCTGGGAGCAGGAAAATTCCTTTTGGGAGCTGCTGGACCGGTTTTATACCCTGCGCGACCGTAAAGATGTGATGCGGCAAAAAAGTCAGGGTGTGCGCAAAACGGTGCAGAACCTGTGCTCCCGGCTGACGAAAAAGCTGGCGATTCAGGAAAAAGAGCGGCAGGAGACCTTGGACAGAGAGCGTCTGCGCCAGTTGGGAGACATCCTCACCGCCAATCTTCACAAAATATCCAAGGGGCAGACGGTGGTGCAGGCAGAGGATTTCTATGATGAGAATATGACACTCATCGACATTCCCCTGTCGCCCCTGCTTTCCCCTCAGCAAAATGCCGCGAAATTCTATAAGGACTACGCCCGGATGAAAACAGCGGAGAAGGAGCTGACCCGACAGCTGGAAATCGGACAGCAGGAGCTGGTATACCTGAAAAGCGTGCTGGAGGAGCTGAACCGCGCGGACACCGATCAGGCCTTGGAGGAGATTAAGCAGGAGCTTCAGACCGGCGGCTATTTGCGGCCGGACAATGGCAAAAAGCGGATGAAAAGCGGAAAAATGCCTCCGCTACGCTTTGAATCTACCGACGGATTTCCAATTTTTGTGGGCAGAAACAACCGGCAAAATGAGGAATTGACCTTTAAAATGGCAGGAAAAGGCGATATTTGGCTTCACGCCTCGAAGGTTCCGGGAAGCCATGTTATCATTGCCTGCGGCGGCCAAAATGTTCCCGATGATACCATCACCCAAGCGGCACAGCTGGCGGCGCATTACGCGGAAACCGCCGGCGGACAGAATATTCCTGTGGATGTGACGCCGGTGCGGCAGGTGAAGAAAATCCCCAACGGGAAACCGGGTATGGTCATTTACCATACCTACCGAACGGTGATTGTGAACCCGTATCCGGACATTGTGGTGGATGCGCTGAACGCAGAACATAAACCGGAGGAATGAAACTAAAATATGTACGTCATCGCGAACCAGTGACCGATGTCACTGGTGTGGCGATCTCGTTAGGGTTCCGCTCTCCCCACGGGATTGCCACGTCGGGCTAACGCCCTCCTCGCAATGACGTAGTGGGGGAGATTGCCACGTCGCTTCGCTCCTCGCAATGACATAAACGGAAAATTTCACGACTTAGTATGTCATTCCGAGGCCCAACGGGCCGTGGGAATCTCCTGGTAACATCCATCGATACGTATTGCAGGCACGAACTGCGTACCGGGGGATTGCCGCGTCGCTTCGCTCCTCGCAATGACGTGGTGAGGGGGATTGCCACGTCGCTTCGCTCCTCGCAATGACGTGAAAGTAAAAAAGGCAAGTGACTTTTGGTCACTTGCCTTTTTGATATGTCCTTACATCGATTCAATCAGTTCCCGGAATACGGGGAGGCTCTTTTCGATCATTTCCGGCTTCACGCAATAGCAAATACGGAAATATCCCGGACAGCCGAAGTCATTTCCCGGCACCACCAGCAGATCCTTCTCCTTTGCCCGCTCCGAAAATGCCACCGCATCGCCGCCGGGTGCTTTGATGAACAGATAGAATGCGCCGTCGGGCTTGGCCATTTCATAGCCGCAGGCGGTCAAACCGTCGTAAAGCATCCGCCGATTCCGGTCATAGGCCTGCAAATCGGGACGCAGATGCGTACACCGGGCAATCACCCGCTGCCACAGGCTGGGCGCGCAAACGTGACCGGCAATCCGTGCGCTTCCGGCAATGGCAGCATAGAGTGCCTTGCTGTCGGCAGCGTTTTCCGGCACATAAACATAGCCGATACGCTCGCCGGGAAGGGACAGGGACTTGGAATAGGAGTAGCAAACGATGCTGTTTTCGTAAATGGTGGGCAGGAAGGGAACTTCAACGCCGTAGCTCAGCTCCCGATAGGGCTCATCTGCTACCACATAAATGGGATGACCGTATTGCGCGCTCTTGCGGCGGAGCAAATCTGCCAGAGACTCCAATGTTTTGCGGGTGTAGACCACGCCGGAGGGATTGTTGGGGGAATTGAGAATAACAGCGGTGGTGTTGGGAGACAGCATTTTTTCCAGCTCGGTCAGCTGAATCTGAAACTCCGGCACATCCGGCGGCACAACCTTGAAAATCAGCCCAGCCGCTTCTGCAAAGGGGCGGTATTCCGGGAAAAAGGGCGCAACTGCCAGAATTTCCCCGTTTTCCACTGCCAAAGCCCGGAAAACGGCAGTCAAGCCGGGAGCAGCACCGCAGGTGATGAACAGATTTTCCGGTTTCACGCCGGCGTTATAGCGGGCGTTCAAGTCCTCGCTGATGGCCTTGCGTGCGCCTAAATCACCTACCGCAGAGGTGTAGCCGTGCACCAGGACGGAATCCGTATCCTCCAGAATCTGGCGAATGGCGTCGTTAACCTCCTTCGGTGCAGGAACGGAGGGATTTCCCAAGGAATAGTCGTAGACATTCTCCCGACCCACCACTTCTGCCCGGCGGCAGCCGTATTCAAACAGCTCCCGGATACAGGAGCGATTGGAACCCAATTCATAAGCTTTTTGATTGTACATAGCAAACTCCTTACTGCTGATTCAGCAATCTTTTTGATAAAGCAAGCATTTCTTCCGAGCCGGTGCTGTTTTCCCATCGAATCTCTCCCGGGCCGCAATGAAGCAGACCGGCTTGCGTCAAACGGCGCAGGGTTTCTCGGGCAGTCCCCTCTCCGCCATCCAGCAGAGTAACGGAGGATCCTAAAATTTCGCCGATGGCGCTGCGCACCAGCGGATAATGGGTACATCCCAGTACCAGCGCATCCAGCTTTCCGCTATACGGGGCTAAAAGCTGAGAAAGCAATTCTTTCATTTCCGAAGAATCACCTTTTCCTGCTTCCACCAATTCCACCACGCCCGGCGCGGAAATTTTCAGAATCGTTGCATCCGCATCAAAGCGGTGCAGAAGCGTGTCGAATTTTTCCTCCCGGAGGGTGACTTCTGTGGCCATCACGCCGATGCGACCTTTTGGGAACAAATCTGCCGCCGGCTTCAACGCCGGTTCAATGCCGATGACAATCAGCTCCGGATATTTTTCCCGCAGCAGAGTGATGGCGGCGGCGGTTGCCGTATTGCAGGCGATAACCAGAGCCTTGATGCCCTGAGCGATGATTTTTTCTGCCGCATTCAGTGTCAGCTGCCGAACGCAGTCGGTGGAGCGTGTGCCGTAGGGAGCGTTAGCAGAGTCGCCATAGTAAAGAAACCGCTCCTGGGGCATCAATTTTTGCAATTCCCGCAGGACGCTGATGCCGCCCAACCCGGAGTCAAAAACGCCGATATAGTCGCCGGATTGATTCATAGCCGCTCCCCCTTTCCCGATTTTTCTATATTGTAACAAATTCTGCCCCGGCTTTCAATGCCTGAATATAAATTATTTGCACACTGGCGTGGCAATCCGCAGCTTAGATAAAAAATAGCACTGCCGAAGCAGTGCTATTTTATTTGGATTATTCCTGACCTTCGATTTCCTTCAGGGCATCCTTGCGGCTGAAGTTTGCACGGCCCTTCTCGTCGAAGCCCATGAACTTCACCCAAGTCATATCGCCCAGGTTCAGAACATCTTCTACCTTCTCAACGCGGCGGTTCTCCAGCTTGGAGATGTGAACCATACCATCGTGACCGGGCGCAATTTCAACAAAAGCACCGATGGGCAGAATGCGAACGACCTTGCCGTAGTACAGCTTGCCAACCTCGGGAACGAAGCAAATATCGTCCACCATCTTCTTGGCAGCCAGAGCAGCAGCGGCATCCACAGCGGAGATGAATACGGAGCCATCGTCCTCGATGTCAACCTTTGCGCCGGTATCGGCACAAATCTTCTGGATGGTCTTACCGCCGGAGCCGATGACCTCGCGAATCTTGTCCACAGGAATCTGCAGGGAGATCATCTTGGGAGCAAACTCGGAAACCTCCTCACGGGGAGCGGGGATGGCCTTCAGCATAACCTCGCTGAGGATTTCCAGACGGGCAACACGGCAACGCTCCAGAGCGTCTGCGATGATTTCCATAGTCAAGCCCTTGTTCTTCAGGTCCATCTGGATGGCGGTGACACCTTCGGTGGTACCGGCAACCTTGAAGTCCATTTCGCCGTGGAAGTCTTCCACGCCCTGAATGTCAGTAAAGGTTCTCCACACGCCGGTCTCATTGTCGGTAATCAAACCGCAGGAAATGCCGGCAACAGGACGCTTGATGGGCACGCCGGCATCCATCAATGCCAGAGTAGAGCCACAGATGGAGCCCTGAGAGGTGGAACCGTTGGAAGAAAGAACCTCAGAAACCACACGGATGGCGTAGGGGAACTCCTCCACGGAGGGGATCACAGGCAGCAGAGCCTTCTCAGCCAATGCACCGTGACCGATTTCACGACGGGAGGTGCTGCGGGCAGCACGGGCTTCGCCGGTGGAGAAGGAGGGGAAATTGTAGTGATGGATATAACGCTTGGTATCCTCAGGATAGATGGTATCCAGCTTCTGTGCAGCGGACAGGGTGTTCAGGGTACAGATGGACAGAACCTGAGTCTGACCACGGGAGAACAGACCGGAGCCGTGCACTCTGGGCAGAACGCCAACCTCGGCATCCAGAGGACGAATGTCGTCCATACCGCGGCCGTCCACACGCTTGCCGGCCAGCAGCCACTTCTTAACAACCTTCTTCTGCATCTTGTACAGGCAGACCTCGATGTGGGTCTCGAAATCCTCGTACTTCTCGCCGAACTTCTCCTGGAAGTCCAGACGGGCAGCAGTCAGGCGCTCCTCACGGATGTTCTTGTCATCGGTGTCCAGAGCGTTTTCAATCTGGGGCAGACCGTAAGCCATCAGGTCGTCCAGCAGGTCGTGGTTAACAGCAGCCTTTTCAAAGGTGAACTTGGGCTTGCCGATTTCTGCCACGATGCCGTTGATAAATTTCACGATTTCCATATTGGTCTCGTGGGCCACACGGATACATTCATAAACGATGTTTTCCGGAGCTTCGTTGGCTTCGGTCTCAATCATAACCACCTTTTCAAAGGTGGAGGCGATGCACACAAAGCAGTCGCAGGCCTCCCGCTCTGCAGCGGAGGGGTTGACGATATACTCACCGTTCAGGTAAGCCACATTGGTGGTGGCAACCGGGCCGTTCCAGGGAACATCGGAAGAAGCGATGGCGATGGAAGCACCCAGAGATGCAACAATTTCAACGGGGTCTTCGTCTTCGCAGGCCAGAACAGTGCAGGTAACGACGGTGTCGTTGCGCAGCTCCTCGTCAAAGAGGGGACGCATGGGACGGTCGATGATACGGCTGTTCAGAATGCCGCGCTCGGAGGGCTTGCCTTCCCGACGGTTGAAGGAACCGGGAATGCGGCCCACGGCATACATTCTTTCCTCGAACTCGATGGTCAGAGGGAAGTAGTCAATGCCGGCCTTGGGGATGGGATTGCAGGTGCAGGTGGTCAAAACCACGGTGTCGCCGTAACGGCAGATGCATTCGGCGTTGGCGAGCTCGGCAACCTTACCGGTTTCCACGGTAAAGGGACGGCCGCCGATTTCCATCTCATAAATGTGATGGTTGGGATACTGCTTGCGAGTAATCATTTGTTTACCTCCTTAAGTTTGGCTGTCATTGCCACGCCAGTCTGCGGACTGGCTCGCAATGACGTGTGTTTTATATATTCGGGAGGTTTAGCACTTGAAACGAATGTCGACTTTCGACAGCCCTTTCAACTGCTAAATGCTCTCCCGATGGTTTTTGAGAAAAAAGGGCGATGTTGCCATCGCCCTTTCCCAATTCTTACTTACGGATACCCAGCTTGGCGATGAGCGCACGATAACGGTTGATGTCCTTCTTTGCCAGATAGTCCAGCAGGTTACGGCGCTTACCAACCATCATCAGCAGACCACGACGGGAGTGGTTGTCGTGCTTGTGCACACGCAGATGGTCAGTCAACTCGTTGATACGAGCGGTCAGAATAGCGACCTGAACTTCGGGAGAACCGGTGTCGCCTTCATGGGTTGCGTTTTCCAGGATAACCTGGGTCTTTTTTTCCTTGAGAATCATAGTTTTTACCACCTTTTAAATATTTACCTCACGCCAAGTAAAGGGTCGGTGTTGTCCCAAAACCTAGCCGTAGGCATCGTCTGGACATAGCCAGCTCGCATATCATACCATAAGTTTCCCCAAAAGTAAAGGAAAATTTTCACAAAATACAAAAATTTTATGCAAAAAAGTTACTTCAAGAGCTTGTAGGCTTCAGCGGCATCCTTCTGAATTTGTGCCCGCAAAGCCTCCAAATTGTCGAATTTTTGCTCCGGGCGGAGGAATTTGTGGAAATACAGGGTTAGCTCCCTGCCGTATAAATCCCCGTCAAAGTCCAAAATCCACGGCTCGACGGTGATACCCTGTCCGTCTACGGTAGGACGGGTACCCACATTGGTCACAGCCACATAGGTGTGACCGTCAAATTCCACTGTACAGGCATAAACACCAAAAGCGAGGGGCAAAACCCCTTCCTGTACAGAGAGGTTGGCGGTGGGAATGCCAATGGTACGCCCCAGCTGCTGTCCGTGATGGACAGTACCCATCAGCACATAGGGATGCCCCATCAGGCGACCGGCCTTTTCCACATCACCTGCCTCCAAAAGGGTGCGGATGCGGGTGGAGGAAATTTTCTCCCCGTCCATGGTCTGCTCCGGTACGACGATGCAGGAAAGCTTCCGCTCTGCGGCAAAAGCCGCCAGATTTTCCGCTGTGCCCACGCCACCTTTTCCGAAGCGATAATCCGCGCCGCAGACAAAGCCGGCGGCGCCTTCTGACACCAGCAGCTCCAGAAACGCCTGCCAGGGCATGGAAAGAGCCTGCGCGGTGGCGTCAAAGAGGCGGATTTCCGCGATTCCATAGGACATTAAGAGCATAGACCGCTCCCGGATGGAGGAAATCATATTCGGTTCAAGCTTTTGCAAAACTGCGCTGGGCGAAAGGGGGAAGGTGACGGCAACAGGCAGACAATCCTGCTCTTTTGCCAGCTGACAGCAAGCGTGAAGCAATGCCTGATGCCCCAAATGCACCCCATCAAAAAAGCCCAGGGCAAATATTTTTCTCTGCTTCATAGAAACTCCCATCCTCTTGCCTCTCCCTCTGGGAGAGCAAGGCGTAAATTACACCTCAAAGAAGCTTTTAACGGTTGACATAACACTGCCGTCCACTTTACAAAGGGCTAAAAATTCACCGTTTTGCCCATAGACGCGGTATGTTTCGTCAGCAAGAGTGACGGAAAAGGCATTGCCGTTGCGGCAGCGAGCCTCTTGCTTGGCAGTCAGTGTGACCGCCGGATGCTTACAAAACATAGAATCCACAGGAAGAAGATAATTTTCAGGCGTCTCCGCTTCCAAAAGCACTGCAAGCGGTACGGACGCTGACTCTGTGTATTCACCGGCCTGCACCCGGCGCAGCGTTTCCATACAGCCGCCGCAGCCCAGCGCTTCGCCAATGTCCTTGCACAGCGTCCGGACATAAGTGCCCTTGGAGCAATGGATGCGCAAGCGGGCAGTTTCCCCGGAAAATTCCAGACAGGTCAACTCAAAAATCTCAATTTCCCGGCTCTGCCGCTCCACTTCCTTACCCTGACGCGCCAGGTCGTACAGCTTTTGACCATTCACCTTCAGCGCGGAGTACATCGGTGGAATTTGTTGGATTTTTCCGCGAAATTGCGGAAGAACCCGGAGAAAATCTGCTTCAGAAATGTGAACTTCCCGTTTCTGCAAAATGCTTCCCGTGATGTCCTCCGTGTCCGTGGTGATGCCGAGACGCAAGGTGGCCTCATAGATTTTTTCCGCGTGTTCAAAGAACTCCACCGCCCGCGTGCCGCGGCCAACGAAAACCGGGAGAACACCGGTGGCCAAGGGGTCCAATGTGCCGCCGTGACCGATACGGCGGGTGTTGAAAACCCGACGAAGGCGTGCGGTCACATCCTGACTGGTCCAGCCCTGGGGCTTGTCTACAATTACAATTCCGTTCATAGGGTTACCTCAAGCAATGTGTCATTCTCCGGGAGATTGTCACGTCACTCCTTCGGGGCACCTCGCAATGACATAAGGGGGAAAACGTTTTCTCAGGAAATCGTAGGGGACGGGTTTCCCGTCCCTATGTCATTCCGAGGCCCAACGGGCCGTGGGAATCTCCTGGCGACATCTGTCGATACGCATTACAGGAACAAGCTACGTACCGGGAGATTGCCACGTCGCTTACGCTCCTCGCAATGACATATCTGAAACATTGTACGCTTCGTTCAGCGAATCCTTTTGGAAAGACTTTTTAATCTTCCGTGTCGTCGCTGATTTCCAGAGAGTTGATCAGCTTCAGCATTTTTGCGCCGTAGGTGATGGAATCGTCCACCGCCCAATTCAGCTGCGGTGTGTGGCGCAGCTGCAATGCTGCACCCAGCTCCCGGCGCAGATAGCCGCCGGCAGACTCCAGACCCTTGATGCCGTCCTTGATTTTGGACTCCTCCAAAAAGCTGACATAAATCTTTGCAAAGCGCAAATCCGGGGTGGTCTCCACCCGGGTAATGGAAATCATTGTGCCGCTGACCCGGGGGTCTTTGACGTTGCGCAGCAATTCTGCCAGCGCCTTCTGGATTTCCTCATTGATTCGATTGATTCGATTGGATGCCATAAGTCATCCTCCTTTGTAGCGAATCCGCCACGCCACACGCTGGGGCGTGGCGGACTGCAAAAGTTAGTTTTTAATTTCCTGCATTGTGAAGCACTCGAAGACGTCGCCTTCCTTCAAGTCGTTGAATTTCGCGACGCTGATGCCACATTCGTAGCCGGAGGAGACTTCCTTCACAGCGTCCTTAAACCGCTGCAAAGAGCCAATTTCGCCTTCGTGAATGACGATGTTGTCACGCAGTACCCGCACCTGTGCATCCCGGGTAATCTTGCCGTCCTTGACCATACAGCCACAGACCGTACCCACGGCGGAAACCTTATAGGTCAGACGCACTTCGGCGTGGCCAATGACCACTTCTTCAAACTTCGGCGCCAGCATACCCTTCATTGCCGCTTCGATTTCATCGATGGCATCGTAGATAACCCGGTAGAACCGCATATCCACATCTGTTCTCTGCGCGCTTGCCTGGGCACCGGCATCGGGACGGACGTTAAAGCCCACGATGATGGCACCGGCAGTGGAGGCCAGCAGAATATCGCTTTCGTTAATGGCGCCCACACCGGTGTGGATAACCTTAACACGCACTTCTTCGTTGGAAATCTTCTCCAGAGAAGCCTTCAAAGCCTCTGCAGAGCCCTGCACGTCTGCCTTTACAATCAAGGGCAGCTCCTTCATCTGGCCTTCCTGCATTCTTGCAAAAAGGTTGTCCAGAGTGACCTTGCTCATTGCGTTGGCGGCAGCGTCCTTTTGCGCCTGCTTTCTCTGCTCCACCAGCTCTCTTGCCATCCGCTCGTCTGCAACGGCGTTGAATTCGTCGCCGGGAGCGGGAACTTCAGCAAGACCGGTGATTTCCACAGGCACGGAAGGACCGGCGGATTTGACGGTGCGGCCCTTGTCATTGGTCATAACACGGACACGGCCCACAGCTGTACCGGCAATGACGATGTCGCCCTGATTCAGCGTACCGTTTTGCACCAGCAAGGTGGCAATGGGACCGCGGTTCTTGTCCAGACGGGCTTCGATAACCGTACCCTTTGCCCGGCGGTTGGGATTGGCCTTCAGCTCCTGCACCTCAGCGGTGAGGATAACCATTTCCAGCAAATCGTCCAGACCCATACCGGTCTTGGCGGAGATGGGAACAATGACGGTTTCACCGCCCCATTCTTCGGGAATCAGGTCGTACTGGGTCAGCTGCTCCTTGATTTTGTCAGGATTTGCGGTGGGCTTATCCATCTTGTTGATGGCAACGATGATGGGAACCTCAGCCGCCTTTGCGTGGTTGATGGATTCAACGGTCTGGGGCATAATGCCGTCGTCCGCTGCCACAACCAGAATGGCGATGTCAGTGGATTTTGCGCCACGGGCACGCATGGAAGTAAAGGCGGCGTGACCGGGGGTATCCAGGAAGGTCACCATATTGCCATTGACATCCACAGTATAAGCACCAATGTGCTGGGTGATGCCGCCGGCTTCGCCGGTGGTGACGGAGGTGTTCCGAATGGCGTCCAGCGTGGAGGTCTTACCGTGGTCAACGTGACCCATAACCACCACAACAGGAGCGCGGGTAACCAGCTCATCTGCGGTATCCTCGTGGTCTTCAATCAGCCGTTCCTCAATGGTAACGGTGATTTCCTTTTCCACCTTACAGCCTAATTCAACGGCGACATATTCAGCCGTATCGAAATCAATACTCTGGTTGATGCCGGCCATAATGCCGTTTTTCATCAACAGCTTGATGACCTCACCGGCGGTTTTCTTCATCCGGCTGGCCAGCTCGCCAACGGTAATTTCATCAGGAATTTTGACGGTGACAGGGGCTTTTCGTGCCACTTCCATCTGCAAACGGCGCAGCTTCTCCTGCTCCTCGTTTTTGGACTTGTTGCCCTTAAACTTATTTTCCTTCTTGTTCTGCTGCTGACCCTTCTTGCCGCCGAACTTTTGCTTACCGCCCTGGTAATTCTGCACTTTTTCAGAAACCAGATTGTCCACATCGTCAAAGCGTCTGGTGTTCACCTGCACAGCAGAGGTGTCAACCACACGACGCTCCCGCTTCCGCTCCGGTTCCGCAGGCTTTGCGGTCTGCTGGGGAGCCTGTGTCTTGGCAGCAGCCGGCTTGACAGCAGTTTTTTCTGCCTTGGGTGCTTCTGCTTTCGGCTCTTCCTTCGGTGCTTCCTTGGGCTCTTCCTTGGGGACGGGCTTGGGCTGTACGGCAAAAACCACCTCCAGAGAGGAAATCTGGTTTTTCTGCGTCAGATGGTCGAAAAGAACATTCAGCTCCTCCGCGGTTAATGCCTGAGAGGGAGACTTGGGCTTTTCCCCATATTGTGCCAAAACCTCAGTAATATCCTTGGATGCCATTCCGAAATCGGTAGCCACATCCTTTACTCGATACTTTACATCAATACTCATATATTCAACTGCACCTCCAAAATCATAATTCCTTCTTTAAAACCAACGTCATCGCGAGGAGCATAGCAAAGCGATTCTAAATTGCTATGATTGCCAGTGGCAATCATTCAATCGCTTACGCGACGTGGCGATCCCCAGCAAGTCTGCGAATATTCACGGGATTGCCACACCAGTGACCTCTGTCACTGGTTCGCAATGACATCTTTTATTTGCTGGGCTTGTGCTTTCCCTGGCGCTTGTTCCGCTGATGGGCCTTGGCTTCCTTCTGCCGAAGCTTCAGCTGCGCGGCTTTTTCCTCCAGCACGGCCATAACAGCCTGATAGCGGTTGTCGCCCAGCGCTTCCACCAGGGATTTTGCAATGCCGGCATCGGTAATAGCGGCAACAGCAAGGCTGGTACGGCCGATGGCCATTCCGGTTTCATCCTTGGAATAGGGCCAACGGATGAGCTGCTGCTGCGTTCCTGCCACAAAGCTCTTTGCTCTGCGCCAGGTGTGATCGGATGCGTCCGATGCCACCACAATCAGCCGGGCGTGTCCGGCACGGGCGGCAGCGCCCACCGGTTCTTCACCCAATTCTGCAAACCCTGCTTTTCTGGCCAGAGCCAGATAATAGAGTGCCCTATCCATCATTTTGACTTTCCATCTCCTTTTCCAGGCGGCTGTAAACCTCCTCAGGAATCGGGGTTTCCAGACACCGCTCCAGAGAGCGGCTCTTTTTTGCCTTGACCAGGCAGTTGATGTCCGGGCAAACATAGGCACCTCTGCCATTGAGCTTGCCGGAAAAGTCCAGACGGATTTCTCCGTCGGTGCAGCGCACCACACGGAGCATAGCCCGTTTCTCTTTTCGTTCACGGCAGCCCATACATTGCCGCTGGGGAATTTTCTTTTGCATTATGCTGCCTCCTTTTTTGTATGTCATTGCGAGGGAGCGAAGCACTGGCTCGCGATGACAAAAATAATTATTCGGCCTGAGAAACAGGCTTGATGTCAATCTTGAAGCCGGTCAGCCGTGCGGCCAGACGGGCATTTTGACCCTCCTTGCCGATGGCAAGACTCAGCTGGTCATCAGGAACCAGTACCCGGCAGGCGTTCTTCTGACCGGGAATCAGCTCTACGGAAACCACATCCGCAGGACTCAAAGCGGCTCTGACATATTCACAGGGGTCTTCAGACCAGACCACAATGTCAATTTTTTCACCCCGGAGCTCTTCTACGACAGCGCTGACACGACCGCCGCGGGGACCAACACAGGCACCGACGGGATCCACACCCTCCATCAAGGCACGAACGGCCATCTTGGAGCGGGAACCGGCCTCTCTTGCGATGTTCCGGATTTCCACCTGACCTTCTGCAATTTCAGGCGTTTCCAATTCAAACAGACGGCGCACCACATTGGGGTGGGTCCGGGAAACATAGACATTGGTGGAGCGGCTGGACTGCCGGGCCTCCAGAATGTAAACACGAATATGGTCGCCGGGCTGATAATACTCGCCGGGAATCTGCTCAGATGCGCGCAGAATGGCATTGTGCTGTTCGTTGCCCTGACCCACGGTGACAAGCATATCGCCGCTGGCGGGATCAATACGGGAAACAGTACCAGTGAGCAGTTCCTGGGTCTTGGAGGAGTAGCTCTCGTATACCACACCCCGTTCGGCTTCCCGAATGCCCTGAATCACAACCTGCTTGGCGGTCTGGGCGGCGATACGGCCAAATTTCTGAATGTCAACAGGAATGCTGACGTTGTCACCCAGCTGAATGCTGGGATTGATGTTTCTGGCGGCGTCGATGTGGATTTCCAGAGCGGAATCCTCCACCTCTTCCACAACCGTCTTGACCTGATACATAAACAGGCCTTCCTCGCTCAAATCCACCACTACATTTTCAGCGGGGATGTCCCGATGGTCTTCCCGGTCCTTGCGGTAGGCGTTGGCCATTGCCTGCTTCAGACGCTCCACCATATAGTCCACGCTGATGCCCTTGAGCTTTTCAAGCTCCCGCAGGCTGGCAAAAATTTCTGCACCGATGTCAATTTTGGGTGCATCTGTCTTTTTGGTTCTTCTCTGTGCCATTGTCGTTTGTTTCCTCCTCAATCAAAATCGCATTTGTATTTTGGAAAATTAAAATTCTACACGAAGCCGCACCATTGCAACCTCGGATTTTTGAAATGTCAGGGTTTCCTTTCCGGCTTCCACCGTCACCTTGCCGTCCTCATAGCCTGCCAGGACACCGGGGATTTCCTTCAGTCCGTTGTGGGGGCGGTAAAGCTTGACCAAAATGGGACTGCCCATAAACCGCTGAAAATCAGCAGGTCTTGTGAGCTTCCGCTCCAAGCCGGCGGAGCATACCTCAAAATGATAGGATTCCTGGATTGGGTCTTTTTCATCCAGGATGGGGTCAACTGCACGGGAAATGGCTTCGCAGTCAGAAATATCCACGCCGCTTTCCTTTTCAATATACAGCCGCAGGAAGCGTTCCGAGCCCTCCCGGACGAATTCCACATCCCACAAGGAGCAGCCGTGTGTTTCCACAATGGGGCGTGCGAATTCAGCTACCAATTCTGTTACTTTCATAAATTCCTCCTTTTTCATAAGGAAAGAGAGAGGGGCTAGCCCCTCTCTCCGAACAGTCAAACATCTTTACAATGGGATTATAGCACCGATTTTCCGGAAATGCAACCCCTTTTTTGCAGAAAAATCCCTGTTTTTTCGACTTTTATCTTCCAATGGACAGGTATTTTCTGTCCCAATCCATATCGAACAGGCTTTTTCCCACCATATTGGAGAAGCCGTAGGACATATCATCCGCCAATTCCAGCAGAGTTTGGGTGGGCTCCAGACTTTCCAGATAGAAGTCCGGCAGCGCCTCATCCTCCAAAATCGCACCCAAGAGACTTCCTGTGATTGCGCCCACAGCGGCGCTGCGACCGGAATGATTGACAGCGGTAATCATTGCAATGTCAAAATCTCTGCCGCAGGTGGCAACGGCATAGACCGCACCTGCCAAAACCTCTGCCGCGGTGCGGCAGCCCAGCGTCTCCATTGCTTCCATCGGTCCTACATCCGGCGTCACCGCCAGAGAAAGGGCTTCTTCCAGACGCGCCCACAGCGTCAGCTTCGTTCCGTAGGCTTCTTCAAATTGCAGCTGCAGGGCGGAAATGGTGCTTTGCACCTGCTCGGCGAAGGCAACCTCCGGCTTTTCCAGCAGCTGACACAGCAAATGGGTCAAAACAGCACCGGCAAGGAAGGTGTTGACCTCTCCGTGGGTGATTGCCACCGCTTCCGCGCCCAAACGGTTCAGCTCCCATTGATTAAGACCGGAGGCCTCTCCCATCATGGCAATGGGAACCACCATGGTCAAGGCACCGGGATGGTCAGATAAATAGCGGGGTGACAGCAGGGAGCCCAGAGGCTCTTTGCTCAAAGCATCCAAAATCCGGGTATCCATACAGAACTTCCGCTTGATTTCCGGCACACCGGACAGCCAGCAGTAATTCCGCTCCGGATAGGAAAAGGTCTGGGTTCTGCCCCATTCCTTCAAAGAGACGGTAATATACCGCAAAAGGGTGGAGAGGCGGTCTTTGGACTGTCCCCGGGTCAGACCCAACAGCAGACCGTTGGCAGTAAAGGCGGCCAGCTGGGTATAGGAGGTGACATCTGCATAGCCGTTTACCAGGTCATAGCCCAACAAACCGTTCGGGCCGTAATCCCGGCAGATTTCTCCCAGTGTGCGCTTGTCAACGGTGTGACCCATGGCATCGCCCACGGCCAAGCCCAACAACACACAGCGGTATTGACTCTGTTTTTCTTTCATAAAGGCCCTCCTTTTCCGGTTTTTAAATATTATATCTATTTTTTCCCCAAAAGGCAAGGAAAATGTGGAAAACACCGCGGCAAAGCGGGAAACATAAAAATAGGTATTTACAATTTCATTTCTTTGGTGTATGATAACGGCGAACAGAGTAGAAAGCCTTGCGTCAAGTGCCGTCAAAATGGGGAGTTGAGTGACGGACGAAGGATTCACTTCCGCGATGAGGTTTTCGCACCCGCTGCCCATAATGGAACTTCTCCTTTATGAGAGCGATACTCGGTCGGGCGATTGGTCGGCTGAAATGTTGCCGCTTCTGCCGGGTTTCTTTGGTAATCTGACTCCCTCACGGTATCCGTGGGGTTTTTTATTACCGGAAATCGGCGCGGGCTGCCGCCGTCGCACCCATAGAAGGAGGTATTTTTATGCAAAAACAAAAGAAAAATATCACAAAGCGGCTTGTGCTGGATGCGGTTTTAATCGCACTGTATGTCCTTTTAGGGTATTTCAAAATCCCCATTGGGAATATCCTGCGGGTGAATATGGCTTCCTTTGCGGTGGTTATTTGCGCAGTCGCTTTTGGACCGGTGGATGGTCTGATTGTGGGATTCATGGGCGAATTTTTGTCTCAGATTTTGGGACCTTACGGATTGACGCCCACTACCGCATTATGGGCATTGCCGGAGGGAGCACGGGGATTGCTTCTGGGCTGTGCAATGATACTTCTTCGGAAAAAAGACAGAACAATGTTCCTTTTTTTGCTGTCTTGCATTCTTTCGGGAATCGTTGCATCCCTGCTCAACACATTTGCACTGTATGTTGATTCCAAGATGTACGGATACTATACCGATTATATGGTCTTTGGGGTGCTGTTGATCCGCTTGGGAATTGCAATCGTTATGTCCGGAATGTTTGGTTATATTGCCCGGATTATCGTTTCGGCATTGCGTCGAAATAAGCTGATATAAGAAAAGAGTATTTGCTATGAATGTTACAGAAGCCATTGAGTATATCCACTCCTTTTTCTGGAAGGGAAGCATCCCCGGTCTGAGCCGCACCCAGGAGCTGCTCCGCCGTATGGGAAATCCGGAGAAAAAGCTGAAATTTATCCACATTGCCGGCACCAACGGCAAGGGCTCTACTGCCGCGATGAGCGCATCCATTTTGCAGAAGGCGGGCTATAGGGTGGGACTTTACACCTCTCCTTATATCTATCGCTTCAACGAGCGTATTCAGGTAAACGGCGTCCAGATTTCTGATGAGGATGTGGCCGCGGTGACGGAGTATGTGAAGGGCTTTGCAGAAGCAATGGAGGATAAGCCCACGGAATTTGAGCTGGTAACTGCCATTGGCTTTGAATATTTCGTCCGGCAGAGCTGCGACATCGTGGTGCTGGAGGTAGGTATGGGCGGTGCATTGGACTCCACCAATGTCATCGAAACCCCGGAGGTGGCGGTGATTACCAACATCGGCCTGGATCATACCGATGTTCTGGGCAATACGGTGGAGGAAATCGCGGAAACCAAGGCCGGAATTTTCAAAGAAAACGGCAATGCTGTGGTCTATCGCGGCACAGCCGGCGTGGAAGCAGTGTTTGAGCGAATTTGCGCAGAGCGCAACGTGTCCCTGAAAAAGGCAGATTTCGACAGTCTGACACTCCACTCCCACAATCTGGAGGGACAGGTTTTTGACTGCGGCAGCCGCAAAGAGCTGTTCCTGCCCCTGCTGGGTGACCATCAGCTGCACAATGCTTCTGTGGTGTTGTCCATTGTGGATACACTGATAGAAAGAGGCTGGAACATTACTGAGGAACACATCCGGGACGGTCTGCGGGATGTTTCCTGGCCGGGTCGGTTTGATATTGTGCGCCGCAATCCCCTGTTCATCATCGACGGCGGTCATAATCCCCAGTGCATCGATGCCTTGGCGACAAACATCCGGGATTATTTGAAGGACCGGAAGATTATCGCCCTCACCGGCGTGCTGGCGGATAAGGATTACGGCGAGATGTACAAGCCTGTTCTGCCTTATATTCAGGAATTTGTCTGTGTCACACCCCCCAATCCCCGGAAGCTGGAGGCTTGCGAGCTTGCGGAGCATCTGCGCCGGGTGGGCGCGGCTGCAACTGCCTGCCAGACCATTCCTCAGGGTGTGCAGACAGCCATAGAGAAAGCCGGCGATGACGGCGTTGTGCTGTGCTTCGGCTCTCTTTACACCATCGGAGACATCCGAAACGCATTAAATTAAAGCCTCTTGAGAGGTTTGTTTGACAACAATTCCATTTCCTTATATAATAGAAGAAAACAGCAAAGGAGCGTTTGTTATGCATTTAGATCACGATCATATCGGCGGTCATCACGACCACGAGCATACCCATACCCACACCCACGAGCATTCTCACGACGGTGTGGTGCATTCCCATCCCCACGAGCACAGCCACGGTCACGACCATGTTCATCCCCACGACCACGACAGTCTCCATCACGAAGGCAGCGAGCACACCCATTCCCACGACTGCGGCGGTCATTGCCACAGCTGTGAGGGTAAGTGCGACCACTCCCCCATGGAGGAACTGACGGCGCTGATGAAGTATATGGTGGGACATAATGCCGCCCACGCCAAGGAGCTGGCGGATTTGGCTGCACAGCTGGAAAAAATCGGCAACCATACTGCCTATGAGCAGGTGATGGCGGCAGTATCTGACTTTGAAAAGGGCAATATGCGGCTGAGCGTAGTGCTGCAGAGCCTGCAGTAAGGAGTAAAAAATGTGTCTGTCTACTGTTTATAAGAACACCAAAACCGAGGACGCAGTGGTGATGCGCAATGTGATGTCCATCGAGTGCAAGGATGGGTGTGTTATCCTGACGGATTTGATGGAGCGCACCGTTGCAGTGGAAGGAACTTTGGTTTCCGCGAATTTGGTGGAAGGCTTCGTGATTGTCCAGGAAGCGTAAAAAATAAAATCCCGGGTTTTCCCGGGATTTTTTATTATGCCTTCCCCAAGGGGGGCGCTTAGCCGAAGATTTTTGTGAATTCCTCGCCAAACATTCCGTTGTAGGTCAGGTGCGCTTCCAACTGATGCAAAAGCTCCGGAAAAGCCTCCAGTGCCCGGTTATATTCCTCCAGGAGGGGCTTGTCCAGCTGGGCGCATTTGGAATTTGGTCCGGTGGTCATCAGCAGTCCGCTTACCTGAGGTCCGAAAACCTGCAAGCCCTTGCGAAGTATCGTCCGCCGCGGTCCTTCCGGAGTGGCAAGACGCTTCATTAAAGATGTCATACTGCGCAGCGCATCATGTACCTGCCGGGGTGTTGCCGGTGGATAAAATTTGGCGATGGCGGCACATTCGCCCGGGGTCATCTGCAGATGACCGGTAAAATCCTGCGATTCCGGCGGATTTTTTCCATCCATAGCCAGTAAAAAGCGGTCGAATTCCGCCTCGATTTCTGCGCTGCTGGCAATGCCGGACAGGGATTGCTCCCGAATAAAGGGATTGCAGTAAGAGTCGATGGCATAGTGACACAGCGCACCGTAAATATATGCCTGCGCCGCCTCGGATTGCTCTTGCCGCGCCACTCTGCACAGGCGCATAAAGAATTCCCGTCCGGTTTGCAGATGGTATTTTGAACCCAGCTCACCTGTGGAGGTGGGAATAAGCAAATGATGATATAAGAAGATGTCCGGCCCGTGCAGACCTAAATCAAACAGGCGGCGAAACCGCTGGATGGTGCGCTGTTCATCTGCCGGAAAGCAAGACATAAGCGCCATTCCGGCACGGTAGTGCGCGTAATTTCCCGGCATTGCCGTTCCTCCCTTCAACCGCCCTCGGGCGGCATTTTTATTAGCTGATTTGGTTTTCTCCGGCGTTCATATTGCCCATAATCTCTGCTTCAAAGTAGGTGTCCAGCAGGGCTTTGGCAATCCGCCCCATGGTTCGGCCGTGTCCGGCCTTTTCGCCGTATACCACAATGGCGATTTCCGGGTCGTCATAGGGTGCGTAGCAGATAAAAGCACCGTTGTCAGAACCACCGGAATCTGTTTCGGCAGTACCGGTTTTAGCGGCGACAGCAATGGGGTAGTTACCCAAAATGCTTCTGGCTGTACCGCTGAGCACCACATCCCGCATACCCTGAGTGTAAGCTCTGTAAGCATCATCGGAGATTTCCAGCTTGCTGATAATTTCCGGCGTGTTGACGAATTCCAGATGCTTATAATCCGGGGAGATGACCCGATTCAGGAAGGTTGCCTTGTAGCGAGTACCCCGGTTTGCCAGAGTAGAAGTATAAACGCACAGCTGCATGGGGGTAAATTTGTTGTCAGACTGTCCGATGGACGCCATAATCCGGTCAGCAGGATAGAAGCCGCTGAAGCCCTCCTGGGGGTGAAGCAATGCTTTGGTTTCTGCGTTGGCGCGATAGCCGGTGTACTCAAACAGCTCCACGCCGGTTTTTTCGCCCAAGCCCAGATGCTTCGCGGTGGAATCCACCACATCCCATTTTTCTGCGCCCAGCTCATCTGCCAGCTGATAGAAATAGTAGTTACAGGACACGCACAGCGCGTAAGAAGCATTGACATAGCCGTGGGTTTTGCCGTTCATTGTCCAGGTCAGACAGTTGGCACTGAAGTTGGGAAGATATTTGCTGAAAATACCCTTGTCCTGATATTGGGTGGAGCTGGAGATGGTTTTGCTGTTGATGCCGGCGATCACCATAGACATTTTGTAGGTAGAGCCGGGGGAATAGGTGGCCATCAGCGCCCGGTTGAACAAAGGAGCAAAGGGCTGCTCCAGCAGGTCGTTGTAATCCTCGCGGAAAGTGGAGAGACTGTAGGTGGGATAGCTGGCACAGGCAAGCACCTGACCGGTTTTTACATCCATTACCACCACGCTGCCGCCTTCGGCATCAGAGCCGTCGGGGATTTCGTCGTCATCGGGGTTGGGGTCTACCGTTTCCCGTAATTCGGTAATCAAATCGTCCAGCTGTTCTTCTGCAGTGGTCTGCAGGTCCAGGTCAATGGTCAGTTCCACATTCTTGCCGGCGATGGGGCGCAGCTCCTTGCCGGTTTCCTTATCTACCTGATAATACTGGTCGATGAGCGTTCCGTCGGAGGTGGTCACGTCCACCCGATAACCGTCCACGCCGTGCAGATATTCCTCGAAGGCTTCTTCAAAGCCGCTTTGCCCTACCATGGCGTCCTTCTGATAGGTGTCCTTGTATTTATAAATCTCATCCCACTGCTTGGTGGTGATGGCGCCAATATAGCCCAAAATATGAGCACCATAGTCCGTGTTGTACACGCGGACCATGGATTCTTCTGTATTCAGACCGGGAATGCTCAACTCCAGAATGGCAGCCAGAATCCGGTTGTCCACATCCTCCATAAAAACATAGTTGGGAAGATTGGTAATATCCTGCCGCAGGCGCAGCTCATACCGCAAGCCGATGACCGCCCGGGCATCCGCATCCGACCAGCTGTTGGGAATGCCGTAATAGGTGCGCAGGGAGCGAATCAGCACAGGGGCTGTAATGTCCGAGTCCAGACCGCCGGCCACTACAGGCAGATATGCCTGAAAATGGCTCTGTCCGGCAGCACCGACCTCGCTGAGGGTGTACTGGAAAGGAACATCCTTGGTGATGGGGAAATGCTCGTTATATTCCAAGCCCATTTCCCGGCACAGCACTACCAGCTTCAGCAGATGCTCGTTGACATTTCCGTTGCTCAAGGTCACAAAATGATTGAAAACCATATCGTAAGAGGCACGGTTCGTCACCAGAACGTTGCCGTTCCGGTCCAAAATGTCACCCCGCGCTGCCTTGACCCGGGTAATGGTATAAAACTTTTTCACATTATCCGTACTGCCGCCGGTCTGGACAATCTGCAGGTTATAAAGCCGCAGCGCAAAAAAACCGATGAGCAGGCAGAACAGAGTCAGCAAAACGGTTACGCGTAACCGGGTTATTCTTTCCATGATTCTCCTCCGATTTTGCAGATGGACAAAAAGATGGGATACACCACCGGTATCACCAGTACAGAAAGCAGACCGCAGACGGCAAAAACGCCAAAGCGGTGGATGGTGGTAATGCCGATGAACAAGCCGATGGCGAACACTGCCAGCTCATAAAGCATCACTCCCACAGCGGCACACAAAAAGGTGGAGCTGAATCGCCGCTGGAGATAGTTGATGCGGAAAATACACAGCAAGGTTCCCAGTCCGGTAATCAGGGCAATGACATAGGTTCCGGGAGCAGTACCGGAAAAATAGTACACTGTGGAGCTGATAATGGTGAAAATCGCCGTTGTTTCCGGCTTGAAAAACATGGCGCAGACCAAAATGCCGCAGACCACCAAATCAAAGGTTGCACCGAAAATCTCCACCCGGCACAGCACCACATCCTGAAGCAGGGAAAGAAAAATCAAAAAAAGGCTGATTAAAATCCATTTCAGGAGACCTTTGCGCTGTGTGGGGGTCAAATACAGCTTTTTCAGCGTACCTTCGGTACGGTCCGGCTTAAAATCACGCTTGCGTTTCCAAAACATAGCACTTACTCCGTCCCGAAGCTGGTCAGAATAAACACCTGCTCCAGGGAGCTGATGTCCGCCGCCGGCTCCAAAATTGCATACTTGGCAATGCCGTTATCCGTCAAATCCCAGTCCACGATTTTTCCCAGCACCAAATTTCGGGGATAAACCGTAGAACCGGCTGTCACCACCTGGTCGTTGTTCCGAATGACGGCAGCTGAGGGCAGATAATCCATCCGCAGCATACCGGGAAGACCGGAGGCATAGCTGCCCCGCACCATACCGGAATAGCCGGAGGAAGCGATGGTGGCGCTGATGTCCAAAGAGGAATCCAGCACGGAGGTGACGACCGCATAATTGCTGCCCACCTGGGTGACGACACCCACCATAGCACCGGTTTCCGTAATGGCGCACATTCCTTCCTTGATGCCGGAGCCGGCGCCGCAGTTGATGGTGAAGGAATAGGACCAGTCGTTGCTGCTGCGGGCAATGATATAGCCGTCCACCAGCTCATAATCCGGATGCTCCTTCGTAAGGTTCAGCAGCTCCCGCAGACGGTCGTTTTCCCGCTTGATAGAGGCGGCATCCCGATTGTCACCCTGTGCTTGTGCCAGTTGTTCCCGCAGCTCTTCGTTTTCTGCCGCCAGCTGCTCATATTTGAAAATGTAGTCATAAATCTGCTCAGCCTGGTCCGTCAATGCGCTGGCACCGGAGCGCAGGGGCGTCAAAATTCCCTGCACCACCAAGTCTCCCACAGTCACCCCCATCAGGTTGGTGGCAACTGCCAGACCGGCAGAAAGCAGCATCGCTACAATGAGAATAATTTTCACTTTTTTGGTAAAAAGATGTCTCATAATAACTCCTTAAAACAGCTCCGGCGCAATTTGACGGAGCATTTTCCACAGCGTACAAACCGGCAGACCCATTACATTGTAATAATCGCCCACCATTTTTTCTGCGAACAGTGCCGCACCGCCCTGAATGCCGTAAGCACCGGCCTTGTCCATGGGCTCGCCGGTGGCAACATAGGCGGCAATTTCTTCCCGGGACAGGTCGCGGAAATGAATGTCCGTCACCTCTGTTTTGGAAAGAATCGCCTCTCCACGAACAACGGTGACACCGGTCATCACCTGATGGTCTCTGCCGGACAGCAAAGAGAGCATTTCTTCTGCCTGTGCGGTATCCTTGGGCTTTCCCAAAATCTGACCGTTGCATACCACAATGGTATCCGCCGCAATGACCACATCCTCCGGCTTTCTTGCCACCGCCAGTGCTTTTTCCCGGCTGACCCGGGCGACCTCGTCACAGGCGCAGACATCGGGGTTCATTGCTTCATCAATATCCGCTACCCGCACAACAAAGGGCAGCCGAAACAATCCCAACAATTCCCGTCTCCGGGGGGATTGGGATGCGAGTATCAATTCCATAACAGGATTCCTTTCAGGTGCTTATTCCAGACCTCTGAGATACAGACCTCTGGTGCAGGAGCCGGGGTCAAAGGTGGTGGGATTGAGATAGCTTTCCAGCACCGAATCCACTTCCCGGGGACTTTCTGTGGTGAAATACAGCCGGATGCCCCACAGCCCCAAACGACCCAAATCCTTCTGGCGGTCCAGCCAGTTCAGCTTTTTGCCGTTGAGCAAAATGCTGCGGCAATGGTCGCCGTCCTTGATGATGGGGAATTCTGCACCGGTTTTGTCCATCAGCTTACTGGTGGTTTGATTGCAGGTGCAGTAGCCGGTACGGCCGCGAATCAAGCAGTTTTCCGTCACCATCAGCGGCAGACGGCCGTAAGCAAGAATCTCGCAGGGAACAGCCTTGGATACGTCCCGGATTTGGGGGAGTGTCATTTCAAAGCTCAAGGTGGCGCTTTTCAGCTCCAGCTCCCGCATCAGATTCACAGCCCGGGAGTTGTACAAATTCAGACCGTAGTCTCCCCGGATATTCAGACCTGCCTCCCGTACAGGAAGCAGCAGACCCAGATTTCCAATCAGCGCATCCCGAACACCCATTTGCCGCACAATGCGGAGCTGATCCTTCAGCTGCCCCAGCTCGTGATCCGGCACAATACGGGGAAGCACAGCCGTCACTCTGGTGCGGCGGTTCAGCTCGTGGCAGAAGATGGGGTCTTCCACCAGAATATGCAGGGGGACATACAGCGCCTGCGGCTTCAATTTCAGCAGACGGTCTGTAATCTGCTCCCGGTTGGTCACCTGCACGATGGGGGCAGGTGTTTCCTTGGGACCGGCAAACTGCGCCGGCTTTTTGGGACGGCGCAAAGCGGGATTGTCCCGTCTTGCCCGCAGGGCAGTCAGCTGATTGAGGGCATCCCGGCGCAGGCCGTTAATGGCGGCGGCGGAGATGGTCAAGCCGTCTTCAATGGTGCAGGAAAAATCTGCACAATAGTAGGGCGTTCCGCCGGTTTTCGACAGGCGCTCCTTCAACATTTCTTCATTCAGGGCGACAGCCCGTGCCGCTTCTGCCGCCGGACCGGTTACCCGACAGCTTCGACCTTGAGAGTCTGTCACAGTCAGGGATGTCTCCTGAACGGTGACCACCGCATAAAAGGAAACCGGCACCAGAGGATGCTCTGTGGATTCATAGGTGGCGCGGGTCTTTGCCAGCCACTTGGGATCGTCGTATTTATCCTCCCGCACACCGAACATGGACTGTCCGATTCTGCCGGTATAGTAGCCATCCGTAAAGCCCTGACGGTTAAAGGCGGCAGACAGCGTGTCCATCATCTCCCGGGTAACCGGCTCGCCGTCCAAAGCACGGCGGTATACGCCGGTGACAGCCGCCACATATTCCGGCCGCTTCATCCGACCCTCCAGCTTCAGGGAAGCAACACCCATATTTTTAAGCTCCTGCAGATGGGAAAGCAGGCAGTTATCCTTCAGGCTGAGGGGATAGCGACCCTCCTGCCGACCGTAGCCGTAGCTTTGACGGCAGGGCTGTGCGCACCGACCGCGGTTGCCGGAGCGACCGCCGATGGCGGCGGACAGATAGCACTGCCCGGAATAGCACATACACAGCGCGCCGTGACCGAACACCTCAATCTCAATGGGAGAGTTGGCGGTGATATAGTGAATGTCCTCCCGGCTCAGCTCCCGGCTCAGCACCACCCGGGAAAGTCCCATTGCGGCACAGAACAGCACACCGGGCAGGGAGTGGATGGTCATTTGGGTAGAGCCGTGCAGAGGAATATGGGGTGCAATTTCCTGACAGAGCTGAACCACAGCCAAATCCTGCACGATAAAGGCGTCCACATTGCTCATTGCCGCATCCCGAATCAACTGACAAACCTCGCTCATTTCCCGATCGGAAACCAGCGTGTTCAGGGTCAGATGCACGGCGACACCGCGGACGTGGCAGTATTTTACCGCCTCGGTCAGCATCTGGGGTGTGAAGTTTTTTGCCCCTTGACGGGCGTTGAAAATACCGCTTCCCAGGTATACTGCATCGGCGCCGTTTTGTACAGCTGCCTGCAGCGCTTCCATTGAGCCAGCAGGTGCCAGAAGTTCCAACATAAGCAATTTCTCTCCAATAAGGTATACTTGCTCTACATTATACCACAATATAGACAGAAGTTCTAGTACGGACTTTGAATTTTTCATAAATAATCCAGAAAAAATTGGGAAACAATAGCATCGAAAAGGTGGTGGCAATATGCAGGAATTTTCCTGTGAAACCAGGATTGTGATGGGCAGGGGGGTAATTTCCGCCCTGAAGGCCTGGAATTTTCAAAAGCTTTTGGTCGTTTCTGACCCGTTTTTCTCGCAAAATGGATGGGCAGCGCGCCTGGGCGCGCAGGCGGCGCAGTATGAGGTGTTCGATGGCGTAAAGCCCGACCCCTCTGTTTCTCTGGTGGCCGAGGGGACAGCCCAGCTTCTTCGCTTTCAGCCCGATGGTCTGGTGGCTATTGGCGGCGGCAGCGCGATGGATTGCGCCAAGGCAATGGCATATTTCAGCGGTCTGGAGCTTCCCTTGGTGGCAGTTCCCACTACCTCCGGCTCCGGCTCGGAGGTGACGGATTTTGCAATCCTGACCCACGACGGGGTGAAGCATCCTCTTGTGGATAAAAAGCTCCGTCCGAAAATGGCGATTTTGGAGGAGGAGCTGCTGGAGCAAATGCCTCCTGCTCTGATTGCAGACAGCGGCTTTGACGCCCTTTCCCATGCGTTGGAAAGCTGGGTGGGGAAAAAGGCAAATCCCGTTACCGATGCCCTTGCGCTGCAGGCCTTCCGCACTGTTTATTCTATGCTGAATGCTTCCTTTGAGGGGGATAAGACGGTGAGATTGCAGGTGCATACTGCCGCAACCATGGCCGGCCTGTCCTTTACCCAGGCGGGCTTGGGGCTGTGCCACGCTATGGCCCACAGCATTGGTGGGCAGTTCCACATTCCCCACGGGCGGTTAAATGCCATTTTGCTTCCGGCGGTGATTGCCTGCAACAGCGAAGCGGTGGGCAGCCGCTATGCGGAGCTTTCCCGGCTAATCGGTCTGGGCGGCAGCAGCGATGCCATCGCGCTGCGCAATCTGAAAAACGGGCTGGTGCGCCTGCGCAATCAGCTGAAGCTGCCCGGCACGCTTTCCCAGGCGGGAGTAACCATTCATCAGCTGGAGGAAAAGACGGAGCAGATTGTTTCTGCCGCTGTGCAGGATCCCTGCTGTCAAACCAATCCCATGCCGGTGACACAGGATTTGGTGCGTCGGGTTTTGCGGGAGGTTGCCGGGCGTGGCTGAAGCATTGCTGAGCGTCGGCTTGGATGTGGGTACGACCTCCACCCAGATGATTGTTTCCCGGCTTACCGTTACCAATAACGCATCTGCCTTTACAGTGCCGGAGCTGGAGATTTCCAATAGAGAAATTCTATATCGCAGCGCTGTGCACTTTACGCCATTATTGGAGGGAAATCTTGTTGATGGCGACAAAATTCGCCAGCTTGTGGAGGAAGAATATCAAAATGCCGGAATTTCACGGGATGAAGTGGATACTGGTGCAGTTATCATCACCGGAGAAACCTCCCGGCGTGAAAATGCAAAAGCGGTGCTGTCTGCTCTGTCGGAATATGCCGGGGAATTTGTGGTCGCTACCGCAGGACCGGCGCTGGAAAGCATTTTGGCAGCCCGGGGTGCCGGGGCGGTTGCCGAGTCCCGTGCAACCGGTCAGCGTGTGTTTCACATGGACATCGGCGGCGGTACTTCCAATATGGCGCTGATTGAAAACGGTGAAATTTTGTGTACGGATTGTCTGAATGTGGGAGGCCGGCTGATTAAGCTGGATGGGGAAGGGCGCATTCACTATATCTCCCCGGTTTTGACAGGACTTTGCAAGCTTTCTCCCGGTGACCGGGCGACAGAGGAGGATTTGGCTTCCGTGGCGGCTTTGCTGGTGCAGGCACTGGAAATGGCCGCCGGGCTGCGGGAACCGACACCGCTTTTGCAGCAGCTTCGTTCCGCGGAGCTGGGAGATTTTCGGGGCTGTACAGTGGAAAATGCCGTCATTTCCTTCTCCGGCGGCGTGGCGGATTGCATCGAAAAAGAGCACGCTCCCTTCGCTTTCGGAGATATGGGTCCCATTTTGGGCAGGGAAATCCGGAAAAGCCGCCTGTGTCAAGGTCGTTACCGCATTGGGCAGGAGACCATCCGCGCCACCGTCATTGGCGCCGGCTGCCACAGTGCCCAGCTTTCCGGCAGTACGGTTTTCTGTCAAAATGTCTCCCTGCCGTTGAAAAACCGCCCGGCGGTGGTGTTGGAGAAGGAAGCGCAAGCGCTTTCAGCCCCGGAACTGGGGGAACGCATCCGTCAAAAGCTTGCACAGCAGGATACCTTGCCAGTGTTGGCGCTTCCGGGATGGAAAGCGGAAAACTATGGCTGTCTGCGAAAATGGGCGGAGGTTCTTGCCCGGGCGTTGCCATCGCCGGTGCTGATTGCGGCGGAAACGGATATGGCAAAAGCCTTGGGGCAGGCCATTGCGCTGCACCGCAGGGGAGACGGCATTTTGTGCATTGACCGGGTAAAGCTGGCCCAGGGAGATTATCTGGATGTGGGGAATCCCGTTGGACCGGCATTCCCTGTGGTGATAAAAACTTTGATTTTGGAGCGTTAATTCGGAAAGGGATGATGGTATGGAAATGGATAAGGATTTGGCGGCGCGGCAGGAAGCGCGGCTTTTGTGCCGACAGGCAGAACGCGCCCAAAAAATTCTCGGAAATTTCTCTCAGGAAAAATTGGACAGCATTGTGGAAAACATCGCCAAGAAGTTTTATGCCGCCTCGGAGGAGCTGGCAGAGCTGGCGGCAAAGGAGACCGGCTTCGGCAATGCCGGGGATAAAACAACAAAAAACCGCTTCGCCTCTCAGGAGGTGGCCAAAGCGGTGCGGGATATGAAAACCGTGGGACTATTGCGGGAAATTCCGGAGAAAAAGCTGTGGGAAATCGGTGTTCCCGTGGGTGTCATCGGGGCAATCGTCCCCAGCACCAACCCCACCTCTACAATATGCTATAAGGCAATCATCGCCATTAAAAGCGGCAATACGCTGGTGTTCTCACCCCATCCCAAGGCGCTGGAATGCAGTTTGCGTGCCGCAAGACTGGTGGCTTCTGCCGCAGAGGAAGCCGGAGCGCCTCCCGGTACGGTAAATTGCCTGAGTCTGGCATCAATGGCCGGATGTCAGGAGCTGATGAGCGCGCCGGAGGTGCGGCTGATTTTGGCAACCGGCGGTCCGGGAATGGTCAGAGCCGCCTATTCCTCGGGAAAACCGGCTATTGGTGTGGGTGCAGGCAACGGCCCGGCCTATATTCACCACTCGGCAGATGTTTCTCAGGCACTTGCCTGCATTGCGCAATCCAAGACCTTTGATTTCGGGACGGTTTGCGCTTCCGAGCAGAGCATTATTGTGGAAAAAAGTATGGAACAGGCGGTGCGGGAGGAAGGCGCAAGACAGGGCTTCTATTTTATGTCTGCCGAGGAAGCCGGGCGGCTTGCAAGATTACTGTTTCGTCCCACCGGTGCCCTCAATCCGGAAATCGTGGGAAAGAATGCCGGTTTTCTGGCGGAAAAGGCAGGCTTTTCCGTTCCAAAGGACACGAAGGTGCTGGTGGCAAGGGAGCAGGAGGCCGGGCCGACCCGTCCCTATTCTATGGAAAAGCTGTGTCCTGTTCTGGCCTTTTTTGTAATGGACAGCGAGGACGCGATTTTGGAAAAGGCGGTGGAGGTGCTGACCCACGAGGGTGCAGGTCATACCTTTGCAATCCACGCCCAGGATCGGGCAGTGGTGGAGAAATTTGCTCTGAAAATTCCTGTCTCCCGTTTCTTGGTCAATACACCGGCGGCGCTGGGCGGCATTGGTGCGACAACGGCGCTGTTTCCTGCCTTGACCCTGGGGTGCGGTGCTGCGGGTGGAAGTGCATCCTCCAACAATATCTCACCCTTGGATTTAATCAATATTCGCCGGGTAGCCTGGGGTGCGGCACAGCCCCCTGAAGCAGCTCCGGCAGATACAGATCTGGTGGCATTGCTGACGGAAAAGCTTATGCAACGCCTCAATAAGGAGGTACTATGATACTCAAAACAGTTCTAGCCGGAAAAACCTATGTTTTCCGGGATATAAAAGAGGTTTTGGCCAAGGCCAACGAGGAGAAGACCGGCGATAAGCTGGCCGGTCTGGCAGCAGAGACCGCCCAGGAGCGGATTGCCGCCAAGGTGGTGCTGTCCGCCCTGACCTTGGGGGATTTGCGGGAAAATCCTGTCGTTCCCTATGAAAAGGATGAAGTGACGCGAATCATTCAGGATGATGTGAACGAGCCCACCTATCAGCAAATCAGAAATTGGACGGTGGCAGAATTCCGGGAGTGGCTGCTGTCGGAAAAAACCACCGGCGCGGATATTCGGCGCATCAGCCGGGGCTTGACCTCTGAGATGGTGGCGGCGGTAGCGAAGCTGATGAGCAATCTGGATTTGATTTACGCCGCCAACAAAATTGCCGTTACCGCCCATTGCAACACCACCATTGGCTTGCCGGGAACCCTTTCCTGCCGTCTGCAGCCCAATCACACCACCGACGACCCGGAGGGTATTACGGCTTCGGTGCTGGAGGGCTTGAGCTTTGGTGCAGGCGATGCGGTCATCGGCCTGAATCCCGTCACCGACTCGCCGGAGCAGGTGGGGAAAATTCTCCGCCGTTTTCAGGAAATCAAGGAGCATTGGGCCATTCCTACCCAAATATGCGTGCTGGCGCACATTACCGCGCAGATGAAGGCGGTACGCGCCGGTGCACCCTGCGATTTGATTTTCCAGTCCATTGCCGGCTCGGAGGCGGGAAATGCAGCCTTTGGCTTCAACGCTGAAACCGTAGCGGAAGCCCGCGCCCTTTTGCTCCGGGATGGAACGGCTGAGGGTCCGAATGTAATGTATTTTGAGACCGGGCAGGGCTCGGAACTGAGCTCCAACGCCCATCACGGGGCAGACCAGGTGACCATGGAAGCCCGGTGCTACGGCTTTGCCAAGCGTTTTCAGCCCTTTTTGGTCAATACGGTAGTGGGCTTCATCGGTCCGGAGTATTTGTATGATGCCCGGCAGGTTACCCGTGCCGGTCTGGAGGACCATTTTATGGGCAAGCTCACCGGCATTCCTATGGGCTGTGACTGCTGCTATACCAACCACATGAAGGCGGATCAGAACGACATTGAGAATCTGGCAACCTTGCTGACGGTGGCAGGCTGCAACTATTTTATGGGCATTCCCCACGGGGATGATATTATGCTCAACTACCAGACCACCGGCTTCCGGGAGACTGCTGCTTTGCGGGAAATTACCGGAAAGACTGCCATTCCGGCGTTCCAGAAATGGCTGGAAAAAATGGGCTTTGTGGAAAACGGCAAGCTGACGGCAAAAGCCGGCGACGGCTCGTGTCTGCTGTTTTAAGGAGGGGTGACCATGAACAAAGAAGAACTGTCTGCAATGATTGCAGAGATTTTATCGGGAATGGGAAAGCAGCCTATGGTAAAGGGCAGTGAGTATAAGCCCACCCACGAAGAGCCCCAGCCATCCCAGGAGCATTTCCACCCGGGGGAGTTTGTGCCTGATGTTACAAAACTGAATCTGCGCCAGCTGTATCTGGTGGACAACCCTGCCGACGGGGAAAAATTCCGAAAAATGAAGGAAAGCACGCCCGCCCGTCTGGGGTCAGGTCGGGCGGGTCCCCGCTATAAAACCGTCACGATGCTTCGCTTCCGGGCAGACCACGCGGCAGCGCAGGATGCAGTATGGGCGGAGCTGGAAGCGGATTTTGCCAAGGAGCACGGTTTGCTTCCCACCAAAACCAAGTGCAATGACAAGGAAGAATATCTCACCCGTCCGGATTTGGGACGATGCTTTGACGAGCATAATGCCAAGGCCATCAAGGGCGTGATTGATAAGCCGCCGCAGGTACAGCTTGTAGTCGGTGACGGTCTTTCCGGTGCTGCCATTGCCGCCAACGCTATGGACTGCCTTGCGGCGATGAAGGATGGCCTGAAGGCCAGAGGAATCCAAACGGGAAAGGATATTTTTGTCAAATATTGCCGGGTGGGTGCCGGCGATGCCATTGGCGACATTACCGGCTGTGAGCTGGTTTGTGTACTGGTGGGCGAACGCCCCGGTCTGGTAACGGACAAAAGTATGTCCGCCTATATCACCTATCGTCCCCACACCGGCGTCTCCGAGTCCAGCCGGACGGTGGTCAGCAATATTCACGCCCAGGGAACGCCGGCCTATGAGGCAGGTGCGTATATTGCGGAGTTGATTGAAACGATTCTGAAAAAGAAGGTCTCCGGCGTGGGGCTTCATTTGGAGGCGGCGCAATGATTCCTGTCAATATTTTGGCAGTTCGGTATCTGCCGGGTGCTGACCCCGGGCTTTCCAAGGCGCTGGGCGCATCGGCAGGGCATTCCAGCCTGGGTATCCTCACCACGGATTGTGATGATGCCACCTATATTGCGCTGGATGCCGCCACCAAGGAGGCAGATGTGGAGGTGGCTTATGCCCGCAGCTTTTATGCCGGTGCGGCCAACGCTTCCACCCCCAATGCCGGCGAGGTGATTGGAATTCTGGCAGGGGCAAGTCCCGGTGCGGTGCGAAGCGGTATGGATGCGGCCATCGCCCAGCTGCGCAGAGTGAGCTTTGAGGAGGTCAATGGCGTTCCTTATCTGGCGCATACCGTCAGCGCCGTGGGCACTTATTTGTCCCGGGAGGCGGATGTTCCTGTCGGAAGCGCTATTGCCTATCTGATTGCACCGCCGCTGGAGGGAATGTATGCAATGGATGCGGCATTGAAGGCCGTGGATGTAAAGTTATGTAAACTATATGCACCGCCCAGTGAGACGAATTTCGGCGGCGGTTTGCTCAGCGGAACGCAAAGCGCCTGCGAGGCGGCCTGCCGTGCCTTTTCTGAGGCGGTGGCGGAGGTTGCGGGGCGGCCATACGCGCCGTAAAGTGTTGCGCATATCGTTTGCAGAAGGAGTGAGGAATTTTGGAAAGTGGGCTACAGGCCGTTACTGATGCGGTACTGCGGCGGTTGTTTGTGGAGTTGGAAGCTTCCGGACGCCACGCTCATATTACCCGGGAGCAGGCAATGCACCTGTTTGGACATCCGCTGACCCCCAAAAAGCCCCTGTCCCAGCCGGGGCAGTATCTGGCCAATGAGCGGCTTACGGTTCTCGGACCAAAGGGGGAATTTCAAAACGTGGCGGTTCTCGGGCCGGAACGAAAGGAAGCCCAGGTGGAAATCTCCCTGACCGATGGCCGGGTGCTGGGACTGAATGCCCCCATTCGGCTGTCCGGAGATGTGGAAAACTCTCCCGGAATTTCCCTGTTGGGACCCAAGGGGCGGGTAGACCTTGACCGGGGCTTGATTGTTGCTCAGCGGCACATCCATCTGTCCCCGGAGGCGGCAGAGCATTTTTGCGTCCGGGATGGGCAAAAGGTGCGGCTGGAGACCTTTACCCGGCGACCGTGTATTTTTGAAGAGGTCATTGTGCGCGTTTCTCCGAATTTTTCCCCGGCGGTGCATCTGGATTATGACGAGGCCAACGCCTGCGGTTTTGCTGCAGGAGATTTTGGGAGGATTTTGCAATGAACCGGGCATTTTTAGTGGGAAAAGCACCGCCTCTGTCACTGGGCTACGAATATTGCGACACACCGCCCTATGATGCGGTAGTTATCGGCTCGCTGACGCTGCCACAGCTGCTGCGCTTTCGCGAGGGAGAGGTGCTGTCTGCCTTGGCAGAGGGCACGCCGGTGTTTCTCTATACCCCCGGGCTGCCGCAATCGACGAAAAACCGCGCCTTATCGGCCAGTTTGACGGCAGCGCAGCGGGAGCTGAAAAATTGGGGGATTATTTTCACTGACGGCGGACAAAAGCGGCTGATTACTGCCGAAGAGGCCAGAGCGATGCGCCGCAGTGGACGAAAACCCGGACCCGGGGCAGTTTTGACGCCCTTGGCGAAGGAAATATTGGAGGGATTGGATTGAAGATTGGCTTGGTTTCCGGCTCTGTATGGGCTACACGAAAAGCCGCCTGTCTCCAGGGACAGACTTTTCTGGTGGTAAAGGTGGGGCAGGAACAAATGGTGGCCGCCGATCAGGTAGGAGCCGGTATTGGCGACCGGGTGCTTCTGATTACCGGCACAGCCGCTTCCCGGTACTGTATGGATGCACCGGTGGATGCTGTTGTGGTGGCGATTTTAGACCCGGAGGGAAGCAATGAACGCCCATAGTATTTTAATCGCCGTTATGGCAGTTTTTGCGGTGCTGGGTGCATTGGATCGCATCATCGGCAACCGATTCGGCATTGGGCAGGAGTTTGAAAACGGCATTTTGGCAATGGGCTCCTTGGCCATTGCAATGATTGGTATCATCTGCCTCGCACCGGTTCTGGCATCGGTGCTTCGACCGGTGGTGGTGCCGGTATACAATTTTCTGGGTGCGGACGGCGCGATGTTTGCCGGCACCATTTTGGCCTGCGATATGGGCGGTGGCCCTCTGGCACAGGAATTGGCAGGCTCTGACCAAGCCGCTCTTTTGGGCGGCGTGATCACCGGCTCTATGCTGGGTGCTACTGTGGTGTTTACCATTCCTGTGGCGATGGGTATTTTGCAGGAGTCCGACCGTCCGTTTTTGGCAAAGGGCATCCTCTGCGGCATCGTTACCATCCCTGTGGGGGTGCTGGTTGGCGGATTGGTAGCAGGCTTTCCTGTTTTGATGGTTCTTCGGAACCTCATTCCCATTGTCCTGATTGCCCTGCTGATTGCACTGGGTCTGTGGAAATGGGAAAAGGGAATGATCCGGGGCTTCGGCTGGTTTGGAAAGGGCATTATTGCGCTGATTACCGTTGGACTTGTTGCCGCCATCGTGGAGAGTCTTACCGGCTTTACGGTAATACCCGGTATGGCACCCATTGAGGAGGGCTTCCAAACCGTCGGCGCCATTGCCATTGTGCTGGCCGGTGCGTTTCCTCTGGTTTTTGCGCTTACGAAGCTTTTGAAAAAGCCTCTGCTGAAGCTGGGGGAAAAGCTGGGCATCAATGACCATTCGGCTGCCGGTCTGGTGGCAAGCCTTGCCAATTCCATTGCCACTTTTGAGATGGTCAAGCGGATGGACAAACGGGGAAAGGTGGTCAATGTAGCCTTTGCGGTGAGTGCCGCTTTCGTGTTTGGCGACCACATGGGCTTTACAGCTGGCTTCGCCCCGGAGATGCTCCCGGCGGTGATTGCTGGCAAGCTGGCCGGCGGTGTCAGTGCTGTGGTCGTGGCGCTGCTGCTGACAAGAAAAGAGCAAAAGGAATGAACCGCGCCGCTTTTGAAGAAGCGTGGGAATATTTTTAATAATGAAAGGAATAAAAGGTATGGATACAAATTCTCTTGGTATGATTGAAACAAAGGGTCTGGTAGGCGCAATCGAAGCTGCCGATGCAATGGTTAAGTCTGCAAATGTGCAGCTGGTGGGCAAGGAGCAGGTCGGCGGCGGTCTGGTTACCGTGATGGTGCGCGGTGATGTGGGCGCTGTCAAAGCCGCGACGGATGCCGGCGCAGCTGCCGCAGAAAAGGTGGGGGAGCTGGTCTCTGTCCATGTGATTGCCCGTCCCCATACTGAGGTGGACGCTATTTTGCCCACCAAGCGCAGCACGCCTAACGCCAAGCAGTAATGCTGTACACGGAGGAAAATGTCCGGGATAATCTGCGCAACCGGGACGGGAAAAGGGTCTTTTTTCTGGGTAGGGAGGACAAGCTAACCTCTGCTGCCCGGGATTTTCTCACCCGGGAGCGCATACCCATTCTTCCGGCAGAGCAGGCGAAAATCGAAACCTACCGGCTGCTCAATGGCGCATATCTTTCGGAAAAACCGGAGCAGATGACCCACCTGAACGGGGATATTTTGGTGCTGAAAACCCATCCGAGAATCAGCTTCCGGGGAGCGATGGATACGCTGGAGGCGGAATTGTTGTTATGTCAACTGGTTGTGGATAAAAAAACAGCCGCGGCGGTGGAAGAGATCCTCAATTATGCCCGACTGATGATACGCTGTGATGTATTGAATGAGCCGCTTCCCAGCCAAAAGCTGTGCGGCTTGACGCCGGAACAGCTGCGCAGTCACAGCCACCGTCCCCAGGAATATTACGGGCAGCCTCATTTTATGCCCCAGGTGACGGACGGAGAGGAAATTCTCCGGCTGAACCGCTGCCGTTGCGCCGCCCGGCAAGCGGAATTACAGGCTGTGCGGGCGTTTCTGGATGAGGACGGAAATCCCACCCGCCCGGATTTGCTGCAGGGGCTGAATCGGCTGAGCAGTATGCTGTATATTCTGATGATTCAATGTAAAAAGGACAGATGACGGAAGAGACGCACCTCTTCCGTCCTCGCTGACGCTCGGCCACCCTCCCCCAAGGGGAGGGCTTTGTTTGATGTCTCTATTTTGTATGTCATTCCGAGGGAGCGCAGTGACCGTGGGAATCTCCCGGTGCGCAGTATGTTACCGCGAAATGTGTCGATAGATGTTACCAGGAGATTGCCACGTCGGGCTTACGCCCTCCTCGCAATGACAGAGGACAGTTTGCAATGACGTGGGAAGTCCCTCTTATCACAAAAACCCACACCGGTTGGTGTGGGTTTTTCTCAGCAATAATAGCCGGCATTTAGCAGGCGTGACAGAGCGGTATTGGCTTGCTCATCCGTAAACAGGGAGGTGAACCGCTTGTCCACCACCAAGGCCTCCAGACTCAGCTCCAGATGCTTCTTGTCTGCCAAAAGAAAGAAGCCGTCACTTTCCCGATGGCCGTCCATACACCGACGGGCGGTTTTTAACGCGTCTGCCGCTTCTACCGGACGCATTCGTATGCCCAGACCGGCGGCAGCTTCCCGCGCCTGCGCCCAGGCGGCAATGAATTTTTCTTCCATCTTATTTCTCCAAAATAATAGGGCCGTTATTGGCGGAAAGTGCCGCTTTGATGAAGTCTGCCGCCTCCTCAGGTGCAAGCAACACCTGCTCGCCGGAGTTCATATTCTTCACCGCGCACTTTCCTGCAGCGATTTCGTCCTCGCCCAGCAAAACGGCAAAGGGAACGCCAATTTTGTCAGCATAAGCCATTTTCTGCTTGAATTTCTTCTGTTCGCCGTACAGCTGAACCTTCAGTCCTGCGCTGCGCAGAGTCTCTGCCAGAGAAATGGCATTGGCGGTATCAGCGGTCATGGGAAGCACCAATGCATCACAAGGAGCAGTGGGAAGTGCTGCGTTCAAAAGACCCTGTTCATCCAGTACATAGAACAGCCGGGTCAGACCGATGGAAATACCCACGCCGGGCAAAGCCTTGTCAATATAATAGCCGGCCAGATTGTCGTACCGGCCGCCGGAGCAGACGGAGCCAATCTCAGGATGATCCAGAAGGGTGGTTTCGTAAACAGTTCCGGTGTAGTAGTCCAGACCCCGGGCAATGGTCAGATCCACCGCAAAATTTGCCTCCGGCACGCCAAAGGCGGCCAGATTTTCTGTAACGGCCTTCAGCTCGGTAAGACCGGTGTCGAACACTTCATTCTGTCCGGCGTAGCCCTCCAATGCGGAAAGAACCTCTGCATTGGTACCGCGGATGGCGATGAACTTCAGAATCTCATCTGCCTGCGCCTCCGTCAGACCGCAGTCGTCCAGCAGAATCAGCTTCACCTTTTCAGCACCGATTTTATCCAGCTTGTCCACGGTGCGCATAATGTCACCGGATTTTTCAGCCAGATTCAGCATACCGTAAAAGCCGGTGAGGATTTTACGGTTGTTCACACGAATCTGGAATCGCTCCAGACCGAAGCCGCGGAATACCTTATAAATAATGGCAGGAATTTCTGCCTCGTTGAGAATATCCAGCTTGCCGTCACCGATAATGTCGATATCCGCCTGATAAAACTCGCGGAAACGACCCCGCTGTGCCCGTTCGCCACGGTAAACCTTGCTGATTTGGTAGCGGCGGAAGGGGAATGCCAGCTCGTTATAATGCAGAGCCACATACTTGGCCAGCGGCACGGTCAAATCAAAGCGAAGGGCCAAATCGCTGTCGCCCTTCTGGAAGCGGTAAATCTGCTTTTCTGTTTCGCCGCCGCCCTTGGCAAGCAAAATCTGTGCGTCCTCAATGACGGGAGTGTCCAGCGCAGCAAAGCCGTAGCTGCTGTATGTACGGCGCAGAATTTCCATCATTCGCTCAAACTGCGCCTGTTTCCCAGGGAGCAGCTCCATAAAACCGGACAATGTCCGGGGTTTGATAATGTCCATCGTTAAATTCCTTTCTATTGAAAATGCCATTGCGAGGAACCCCAAAGGGGTGACGTGGCAATCTCCTGAGTGTTCCGAAAACCTATGGGGATTGCCACACCAGTGTGTGCACTGGTTCGCAATGACATTGCAGTTATAATTGTTTTCTTAGTATTTAGGCTTTGTGTGCAGCATCTCGCGCCAATCCAGATCGCCGCGCTGCAGACCCATAATCAGCATTTCTGCCGAGGCAAGGTTGGTGGCGATGGGGACATTGTGCTTGTCGCAGAACCGGATGGTTTCAATCATCTGGGCATCGTCCCAAGGCTCGGTGGTGTTGGGATCTGTAAACAAAAGTACCAAATCAATCTCATTATAAGCAATGCGGGCGTTAATCTGCTGATGTCCGCCCTGCTTATGGCTCAGCAGCAGGGTGATCGGCAAGCCGGTATGATCTGCGATTAAGCGGCCGGTGGTGGCGGTGGCATACAGGGTATGCTTGTTCAGGACGCTTTTGTAAGCGGTACAGAACTGCACCATCAGCTCCTTTTTCTTATCGTGTGCCAAAAACGCGATATTCATACACAAACGCTCCTTCTTTCAACATTACCGGAGTTCAATAGGCACCGGCTGACCCTGAATTCTTTTTGCAATGCGGCTGCAGGCTGCCGCTGCACCCTTGCGGGAGTGCTTCAGCAGAGGCTTTTCAAAGGTGGCAGCAAGGACGACATTCTCATCCTCCGGCACCACGCCCAGCAAGGGCAAGCCTGTTTCATCCATCATATCATCCACCGTCCGCTTGGTAACCTCCAGCAGCTTCCGGTTGACCCGATTGACAATAATCCGCACCTGATTTTTGCCCATCCGCTCCAGCTTTTGAGCAGTATGCGCAGCGTCCCGGATGGCAGAGGGATCGGGATTGGTTACCAAAATCACCCGGTCTGCATAGGCTGCGCAGAGCTGAAAGCCAATATCCAAACCTGCGGGGGCATCCAGGAATATGTAGGAAAATTCCCTTCTTGCTTGCCGCAGCAGGTCAGAAAAAGCCTGCCGATCCACATCCTCCGGCTGAAAATTCACCGGCGCGGTCAAAAAAGAAAGGGAAGGATATATGCTGTGAGCCGCTGCCTGAGACAGCTGGTAATTGCCCTGATACAGCTCCACAAAGCTCAGCGCGCCGGAGTCAGACATACCCAGAGAAATGTCCAGATTTCTCAGGCCAATGTCGCAGTCAATACACAGCACTTTTTCGCCCATTTGCGCCAGCGCTGTGGCGATTCCGGCACACAGGGAGGTCTTGCCTGTGCCACCCTTGCCGGAAAGTACGGCAATCAGTTCGCCCAAACTGATCCCCCCTTCTGTTTGATGGCATCATTATACAGGAAAAACGCACAAAAAGCAAGCCTCATTCCGCTTTTTTTGCCATATTCTTTCATCAGAATAACCAAAACAGAGAGGGAATAATCTCCGTTTTCCACCGTTCATAAAATATTTACGAAAAAACCAAAATTACCCCTTGCAATTTTGAAAGTTTGTGATATGATAGTTTAGCACTCAGGATTAAAGAGTGCTAAACAGAGAAAAAGGCAGGATCTTCCTGCTCCATACAAAATATTTTGGAGGCAAGCAATATGAAACTCAAACCGATGGCAGATAATGTTCTGCTGAAAGCACAGGAAGCACCGGAGTCTACTGTTTCCGGTATCATTTTGGCCACCACCAGCAAGGAAAAGCCCGCAATCTACGAGGTTGTCTCTGCCGGTCCCGGCACCAAGGATGTGGCAATGACCGTCAAGGCCGGAGATAAGGTTGTGGTGAGCAAGTTCGTCGGCAATGAAATCAAGCTGGACGGTGTGGACTATAAGTTTGTCAAGCAGGACGACATTTTGGCTGTCGTTGTGGACTAAGGAGGAATAGACTATGGCAAAGATGATTATTTACGGAGAAGAAGCCCGCAGAAAGCTGCAGTCCGGTATTGACCAGCTGGCGGATACCGTTAAGGTGACATTGGGACCCAAGGGCCGCAATGTGGTTCTGGGCCGCAAGTTCGGTGCCCCTATGATTACCAATGACGGTGTGACGATTGCCAAGGAAGTGGAGCTGGAGGACGCCTTTGAAAATATGGGCGCACAGCTGATTCGTGAAGTGGCAACCAAGACCAATGATGTGGCCGGTGACGGCACCACCACCGCCACTGTTCTGGCACAGGCCATTACCCGTGAGGGTCTGAAGAATCTGTCCGCCGGCGCAAATCCCATGGTGATGCGCAAGGGCATTGAGAAGGCTGTTGAAGCAGCAGTTGCCGCCATCAAGGAGCATTCTGTTCCCGTCAGCGGCTCTGACGATATTGCAAGAGTCGGCGCTGTTTCTTCCGGCGATGAGTCCATCGGCCGTCTGATTGCCGAAGCAATGGAAAAGGTGGGCACCGAGGGCGTTATCACCATCGAAGAGTCCAAGACTGCAGAAACCGGTCTGGATGTGGTAGAAGGTATGCAGTTTGACCGGGGCTATATCTCCCCTTATATGGTCACGGATACCGACAAGATGGAAGCTGTCATTGACGATGCTTATGTTCTGATTACCGATAAGAAAATTTCCTCCATTCAGGAGCTGCTGCCCATTCTCGAGCCCATTGTCAAGGCAGGCAAGAAGATGATGATCATCGCCGAGGATGTGGAAGGTGACGCTCTGGCAACCCTGCTGATGAACCGCCTGCGCGGTAACTTCAATGTGGTTTGCGTCAAGGCTCCCGGCTTTGGCGACCGTCGGAAGGAAATGCTGCAGGATATCGCCATTTTGACCGGCGGTACTGTGATTTCCAGCCAGCTGAATATGGAGCTGACCGAAGCACAGCTTACCGATTTGGGTCGCGCCCGTCAGGTGGTTGTTACCAAGGATACTACCACCATTGTGGACGGCGCCGGCGACAGCGAAGCCATCAAGGCGCGCGCCCATCAGATTCGCGCTTCTATCGCTACCACCACTTCTGACTATGACCGGGAAAAGCTGCAGGAGCGTCTTGCAAAGCTGGCCGGCGGCGTAGCCGTTATCAAGGTTGGCGCACAGACCGAGGTCGCGATGAAGGAGCAGAAGCTTCGTGTTGAGGATGCCCTCAATGCAACCCGTGCCGCTGTGGAAGAAGGCATCGTGGCCGGTGGCGGTACTGCACAGGTCAACGCCATTGCCGCAGTTGAAAAGCTGGTTGCAACCTTGCAGGGTGATGAAAAGACCGGTGCGAAGATTATCGCTACGGCTCTGCAGGCTCCCATCCGCCAGATTGCAGAGAATGCCGGCGTAGACGGCAGCGTGGTTTATGAGAAGATCCGCTCCTCCAAGAAGATTGGCTACGGCTACAACGCATATACCGAAAGCTACGCAGATATGATTGCTTCCGGCATTGTGGATCCCACCAAGGTGACCCGTTCCTCTTTGGAGAATGCTGCATCCATCGCCGCTTGCGTGCTGACCACCGAATCTCTGGTGGTAGACCAGCCCAATCCTGCCGGTGATGCTGCCGCAGCAGCTGCCGCCGCTCAGGGTGGTATGTACTAATCCGAATAAAATGAAGCAGCCGCCGGCATATCCGGCGGCTGTTTTTGCTGTTGTTGCCACGTCGGGCATTCGCTTTCCTCGCAATGACATGATAAAAAATCCCCGGTGCTTTTTGCACCGGGGAAGTGTTTTATACCATTGCAGCGGTGATGATGGCCATCTTGTAGACCTCGTCGGCGTTGCAGCCACGGGACAGGTCGTTGATGGGAGCGGCCAAGCCCTGCAGAATGGGGCCGTAGGCTTCAAAGCCGCCCAGACGCTGGGCAATCTTGTAGCCGATGTTGCCTGCTTCGATGCAGGGGAAGATAAAGGTGTTGGCGTAGCCGGCCACGGAGGAACCGGGGAACTTCAGCTGACCGACCTCGGGAGCGACGGCGGCGTCAAACTGCATTTCGCCGTCGATGGCCAGCTCGGGGGCCATTGCCTTGGCTTCGATGGTGGCATCGTGGCTCAGCTTTACGGTTGCGCCCTTACCGGAGCCGTTGGTGGAGAAGCTCAGCATAGCGACCTTGGGGTCAATGCCGAAGACCTTGGCGGTGTTTGCGGTTTCCACAGCAACCTCAGCCAGCTTCCGTGCGGCAGAAACGGTCACATTGCCTTCCTTGTCCACGCTGTCTTCGTAGCTCAGGTTGATGGCGCAGTCGCCCATTGCCAGCTTTTCTTCGCCGCGAACCATAATGAAGCAGGAGGATACCAGATTTGCACCCTTCTTGGTTTTCACCAGCTGCAGAGCAGGACGGACGGTATCGGCGGTAGAATAGGTAGCGCCGCCCAACAGAGAATCGGCATAGCCCATCTTGACCAGCATCGTGCCGAAGTAATTGCCCTTGAGCAGGGAAGCGCGGCACTCCTCAGGTGTCATTTTGCCCTTGCGCAGCTCCACCATTTTTGCCACCATTTCATCCATACCGGCGTAGGTAGCGGGGTCCAGAATCTCCACACCCTCAATGTTGAAGCCGCCCTTTGCGGCATTTTCCTTCACGGTGTCCACATTGCCGATGAGGATGGGGGTCAAAAAGCCGCCTTCCACCAGACGGGAAGTTGCTTCCAGAATCCGGGCATCGTGACCTTCGGTAAAGACGATTTTCCGGGGATTTGCTTTCAAAGTCTCAATCATTGCATTAAACATGGTTCTTCCTCCAAATTTCGGGGCATTGCCCGTATTTTTACCCACACATTATACATCAATTTTTTGCGGTGTGCAACCGTTTTCAGGGATTATTTTCCTACCCGCGGCAATTTTGCTCCGAAAAGGGATAGCATACTTGCCAAACCCCAATTTTTTCAGTATACTGTATGCAGCGTAAAAGCCAGCTTCACGAGACAGAAAGGAGGCATTTGATGATTTATACGGTTACTCTTAATCCTGCGCTGGATAAAACCGTGGAAATTTCCGGTTTTGCCCCGGGACAGGTCAATCGCATACACGCACTGCGCACCGACCCCGGCGGCAAGGGCATCAATGTGTCCAAGGTCGTGCAAAGTCTGGGCGGACAAAGCACCGCTTTTGGCATTCTGGCTGGACAAACCGGCAGAGAGATTGAAAAAGCACTGGCGGCAGAAGGCATTTCCTGCTGTTTTTCCAACGGAGCAGGACAGACGCGGTGCAACCTGAAGATTGTAGATACCCTGAACGGAACAACAACGGACATCAATGAGCCGGGTGCACCTATATCGGTGCAAACGCTTCAGGAGCTGTTGCAGAAGCTGCTGCAGCGGCTGTGTCCGGAGGATATTGTGGTGCTGTCGGGAAGCGTTCCACCGCAGACGCCAGAGGATATTTATGCTTCGTGGACACAGGCGTGCGGAAAAAAGGGAGCAAAGGTCTTTTTGGATGCAGACGGTCCATTGCTTCAAAACGGAATCCGTGGCATTCCCTGGCTGGTAAAGCCCAACCGGGCGGAGCTGGAAGCCTGGATGGGGCATCCTCTGGAAACGGAAGCATCGCTTCTGGAGGCAGGAAGAGCATTGCTGCAGCAGGGAATTTCTCAAGTGGTGATTTCTCTGGGTGCGGAGGGTGCATTGTTCTTATGGGACGAGGAAGCTTACCGCGGATGGGGCATTTCTGTGCCTGTTCGCAGTACCGTAGGTGCCGGGGATTCTATGATGGCGGCACTGGCGCTGGGAACGCAATACAAGCTGGAGAAAAACCAGCTGATGAAATTTGCGCTGGCAGTTTCTGCGGCCAATGTGATGTGCAGCGGCACCCAGGCGGCAGATTTGGATGTGGTGCAGGAGCTTTTGCCCCGGGCAAGGGTGGAAAGAATAGCACTTTGACGAAGAGAAATCAACTGTAAAATAATAACGAAAACTTGTAAGAATAGAGGCGAAAAGGTATGATTTTCGGCAAGCATATCAACCGCTATTATCTGCGCTTTGCCCTTTTGATATTGGGCGGACTTGTGGCGCTGATAGCGGTGGACTATCTGCAGCTGCTGATTCCTAATTTGTACCAACTGATTATCAACGGAATAAACGAAGGCAGAGTGGAGCTTGACGGCGCAGTGTATGCCTTTGACCTGGACTTTGTCATCGGAAAGATTTGTCTTCCTATGCTGGGAATTATTCTGCTGATTGTGCTGGGTCGGTTTTTGTGGCGTGTTTGCTTCTTTACCGCCGGCATTCGGGCGGAGGAGGACCTGCGCAACCGGATGTTCAGCCATTGCAAGGAACTGTCTCAGGAGTTTTACCACCAGAACAATGTGGGCAACCTGATGAGCCTGTTTACCAATGATTTGGACACCTTCCAGGAGTGCTATTCCTGGGGCATTATGGAATTCTGCGATGCATGCTTTTTGGGCGCACTGGCCATCAGCAAAATGTGGAAAATGGACGCTTTGCTCACCAGTCTGGCGCTGATTCCCATGGCACTTTTGATGGGGTCCAGCATTCTGGTGGGTAATTATATGACCAAGAAGTGGGATGAGCGGCAAGAGGCATTTTCCCAGCTGTCTGACTTCGCACAGGAAAGCTTTTCCGGCATTGCGGTTATCAAGGCATTTGTAAAGGAAAGCAAGGAGCTTTGGGCATTTAAGAAGCTGAGCAAGGTAAATGAGGACACCAATGTGGCCTTTACCAAGATCTCGGTGCTGTTCCGGATTCTGGTTATGGCTTTCGTGGAAAGCGTCATTTGCATCATTTTGGGCTATGGCGGATATCTGGTGTATACCCAGCAGTTCAACGCCGGTCAGCTGATGGAATTTATCGGCTATTTCACCGCGATTATCTGGCCGATTATGGCGGTGGCGGACTTGATTGATATGACCTCCCGGGGCCGTGCATCGGTCAAGCGCATCAGCGAGCTTCTGGATGCGAAGCAGGATATGGTGGACCGGCCGGATGTGACGCCCTTAAAGGATATGCGGGGCGATATTGAATTCCGGAATCTGAATTTTTGCTATCCGGACGGCGAATTTGATGCGCTGCACGATGTTTCCTTCTCTATCAAGGCGGGAGAAAATATCGGCCTGGTGGGTCGTACCGGCTCCGGCAAAACCACGCTGGTGGATTTGATTTTGCGTACCTATAATGTGCCGGACGGCACGCTGTTTGTTGATGGACGGGATGTGAATACCGTGCCGATTAAGGATGTGCGCGCAGGCTGCGCCTATGTGCCCCAGGATAATTTCCTGTTCTCGGACACCATTGCCAACAACATTGGCTTTGCGGTGGACGAGAAAAGGAGCGATGCCATTCGCACAGCTGCTAAAATGGCGGATGTGGACGGCAATATTCAGGAATTTACTGCGGGCTATGAGACCATTTTGGGTGAACGGGGTGTCACCGTCTCCGGCGGTCAGAAGCAGAGAATTTCTATCGCCCGTGCGCTTTTGAAGGATGCACCGATACTGATTTTGGACGATTCCGTTTCTGCGGTGGACACCAAAACAGAGCGGAATATTCTTGCCAATCTGCGGCAAACCCGGGAAGGGCGTACCACCATTTTGATTGCGCACCGGATTTCCACCATTGAGCAGATGGATAAGGTGCTGTTTATTGATGATGGCACTGTGGCGGCCTTTGGACCTCACGAGGAGCTGTACCGGGACTGCACAGAATATCGCAAGATGGTAGACCTGCAGCGTCTGGAGGAAGAAGGAGGCGAGCACAATGGATAAGTATTTGCCTGTTCTGATTTTGGGTGCTGTTATCGGCGTGCTGACCCTGATTTTTGGTACATCGTACCTGATTATGAAGCATAAGACAAAGAAATCTGAGTATGAGCGAAAGTTGTCGGATAAGGTGATTATCCGCCGCCTGCTGGGCTATGCAAAGCCTTATATCGGGCAGTTTGTACTGGTGTTTGTCATTATGCTGATATCCGTGGCTTATGACATTCTGTCCCCCATCCTCGTCGGTGAGATTGAGGAGCTGGTAAAGGGGAAATTTGAATTGCCTGCGCTGTTCTGGCGGGTGGGAATGTACGCCGGGATTTTGGTGATTTCTCTGGTGAGCACCTATGTGCAAACGGTGATTCTCCAAAAGGTAGGACAGAAGATTCTGTCAGACCTGCGTGAGGATGTGTTTACCCACATTGAAAGTCTTTCCCACGAACAGCTGAACAACATTCCTGTGGGCAAGCTGGTGACCCGCGTCACCAACGATACCAACGGCATCTGTATGCTTTTCACCAATGTGCTGGTCACAATGGTGAAAAATGTGATGGTCATTCTGGGTGTTTTCGTGGCAATGCTGACGGTGAACTTCGCAATGACCCTGGTGGTAGCCTGCTTTATTCCCTTTGTGGTGCTGTTTACGGTGATTTTCCAGAAATTCTCCCGCAAAGCCCACCGGGCGGTGACGGACTCCCGTACCGAGCTGAACACCTTCCTGTCTGAAAATCTTTCCGGTATTAAGATTACCCAGATTTTCAACCGGGAACAGGAAAAAATGAGGGACTTTCTGGATAGAAGCACCCATCTGCGGAAGGCAAAAAGTCAGCGGATGCTGGTGTACGGCTTTTTCCGTCCCATCGTCTATTTGCTCCACATCGGCTGTGTGATGTGCCTGTTTTACTTTGGCTCCCGGGGCGCGTTGGAGGGCACGGAATTTTTGGGACAAACCATTTCCAGCGGTACGCTGGTGACCTTCTATCTGTTTTCGTCCAAGTTCTTTGACCCCATCCAAACCCTGTCGGAGCACTTCGATGTGATGCAGTCGGCCTTTGCTTCGGCAGAAAAGATTTTCACCGTGATGGATATGGTTCCGGAAGTGGTGGATGAGCCGGATGCAATCGAATTGGAGGAACTGAAGGGCGAAATTGAGTTTAAGGATGTGTGGTTTTCCTATGTGCCGGAGGAATGGGTTCTGCAGGGCGTTTCCTTCCATATCAGCCCCAAGCAGACAGTGGCCTTTGTGGGCTCTACCGGCTCCGGCAAAACCACCATTCTCAGCCTGATTTGCAGAAATTACGACATTCAAAAAGGTCAGATTCTTATTGACGGCATCGATATTAAGAAAATCAAGATTTCCTCTCTGCGCCGCCATTTCGGACAGATGCTTCAGGATGTATTTCTGTTCTCCGGCGATATTCGCAGTAATATTCTTCTGCGAAAAGAGGGCGTTTCCGATGAGGAAGTGATGGAGGCCTGCCGGTATGTCAATGCCGATTCCTTCATCAACCGTCTGGAAAAGGGTCTGGATGAGCCGGTGCGGGAGCGGGGCAATAACTTCTCTGCCGGACAGCGGCAGCTGCTCAGCTTCGCAAGAACCATCGTCCACAAGCCCAGCGTGATGATTCTGGACGAGGCAACCGCCAACATCGATACAGAGACGGAGCTGCTGATTCAGGACTCTTTGGAGAAGATGAAGAACATTGGCACCATGCTCATTGTGGCACACCGCCTGTCCACCATCCAGCACGCAGACAATATTATTCTGCTGTCCAAAGGAAAAATCGTGGAACAGGGAACCCATCAGGAACTGCTGCACCTGAAAGGAAGGTATTATCAGCTGTATACGCTGCAATACAACAAGCAGCAGCTTCAAAACAGATAACAAAATTCATAAACGCGACAAGAAGACCGCCATTTTGGCGGTCTTCTTTTTAACAATCTGTATAAAAAGAAAATTGGAGGTTGCTCTTTGACGATTTTTGTGATATACTCTCATAGATAAAATGACAATGGGGGCTTAGCGTTGAAAGCAAAATTGATTATGCGGCGACTGTTTTGTCTGCTTATAATATTGTGTCTTGTGCCGATGAGCGTCCTTGCTGTCGGCAATCCGCCGTCTCAGGCCGGCGACCGGAAGCTGGAAGGCGGTCAGCGGGATTTTAAATGGCCGGTACCTGGCGAATACAATCTTTCCAGCTGTTTTTTGGATAATCGGGAGCATTACTCCCTGGATATTGCTGCTCCTTCTGGCACGCCGGTGGTGGCGTCCTACGCAGGAAAGGTTCTGGAGGTTGGCGAGAATGCGTCCTGGGGCAATTTTGTCCTGCTGGAGCATGCCTATACCCTGAAGGACGGCTCCGGTGTCACTTTGTACAGCCGCTATGCCCACTTGACAGAGGCAACCGTTGCTGCTGAGGAAGCGGTTACAGCCGGTCAGCAAATCGGTACTGTTGGCTCAACAGGCGACAGCTCCGGTCCTCATCTGGATTTTGATATTCTTTGCGGCGGCACAGCACCGTCCAGTACATATTCTTTGGACCCGTATATCAACGAGCTGCTGGAGCTTCCTCCTGCACTGTATACCACCTTTGGTGAATGCTGCCAGGAATATGTGGCCTATGTGAAGGAATTCTACGGAGCGAAGGATACCCCTGTTACCGGTCCGTCGGTAATCAAGGGCCATTTTTCCACGCTGAAAAACGGTCAGGTGCTGTGGAAGGAGTCCTACAGCCTGGATGGCACCGTGACTTCCACTTATCCCATCCGCAAAATCAACGGCTATCTGGATGGCAAGCTCTACGCATCCTGGTCTACGGAGGCAGAGCTTTACCGTAAGGATTTGCTGACGACCCCCCTGAACCTGAAGCTGGAATTCAAGGATATGTCCCTGGGCGAGCATACGCTGGCGCTGGGCGTGGAGGATTCCACCGGCAGCGGTGAAGTGCGGGTTGTGGAATGTACCTTCATCATTGCGGAAAAACCGCAAATGATTACCATCACCTTTGCAACGGATCCGCAAAGTACGATGACAGTTCCTGCAGGTCAGCCCTTGGGTGTGCTGCCGGTTCCTCAGGGAAATGGACACCCCTTCATCGGCTGGTTTACCGAGCGTAACGGCGGCGAAATGGTTACGGCAGAAACCGTGCCCACCGCTCCGATGACGCTGTACCCCCGCTGGGAGGTTCCCACTTGTACCGTAATGGCAGGCGATGTGGAGCTGACCGTGGCACAGGGACAGTGTATTACCGCGTTCCCGACTCTGGAAAAAGAGGGCTACCGAATTGTCGGCTGGTTTATGAAAAGCGGCGAAGAAATCACAACAAGTACGCCCATTATGCAGGATATGATCCTGCAGCCCAAATGGGAAATTGCTCCCTGCAAGGTGACCTTTGACCCTACCGGCGGTCACTTGGAGGAAAAGGAAATTTACGTCTATCTGGGCGAGGTCTACGGCACATTGCCTACCCCGAAGCGGGATGGCTACAACTTTATGGGCTGGAAACTGAACGGTGACCCGATTTCAGAAGAAACAGTGGTTGCTGTGGGAGAAGACCACACGCTGGTGGCGGTTTGGCAGAGAAGCTATGACGCTCTGGTTACCGTCATTGTTGCGGTGCTTGGCTCCGGCGCAGTTGCAGGCGGCATATACCTGTGCATTCAATGGAGAAGACGGCGGATGGATATATTCCTGTAAGTAAAACGGCGCACCGAAAGGTGCGCCGCTTTTTTGTTATCAATTCATCGTTCCTTCGGAGCGTTGGAACAGAACGCCAATTCGCTCCTGCAGAGCGATTGCCTCCGGAGTGTTGGAGGTGCCTTCTGTATCAATCCACCGGGCAGAAGCGGCCTGCGCATCCTTGAGGGTCTGCAAGTCCATACTCAGGCTGGCCACCCGGAAGGTGGGCATACCGGACTGCCGGGAGCCGAAGAAATCACCGGGACCGCGCATTTTCAAATCCTCCTCGGCAATGCGGAAGCCGTCGGTTGTTTTACACAGCGCCTTCAGCCGGTCAAGGGTGTCCGGATTGCGGTTGCGGGTGGTTAAAATGCAGTAGCTTTGGGCATCGCCACGTCCTACGCGTCCGCGAAGCTGATGAAGCTGAGAAAGACCGAATCGGTCTGCGTCTTCAATTACCATCAGCGTGGCATTGGGAACATCCACGCCCACCTCAATGACGGTGGTGGCCACCAAAATATCGGCTTCGCCCCGGGCAAAGGCGGCCATTGCCGCATCTTTTTCGGAACCCTTCATTTGCCCGTGAATCAGCATAATCCGCAAATCCGGAAACACCGTTTTTTGAAGAGTTTCCGCCCATACGGTTGCCGCCTTAATGGGCAAGTCCTCGTTTTCCTCCACCGCCGGACATACCACGAAGCATTGATGTCCTTCCTGGGCTTGTTTGCGGATAAAGGCGTTGATGCGGGCACGATAGGATTCTCCCACCAAAAAAGACTCCACGCTTTTCCGCCCCGGCGGAAGCTCGTCGATAATGGAGACCTCCAAATCTCCGTACATCAGCAGCGCCAGCGTCCGGGGAATGGGGGTGGCAGACATCACCAAAAGATGGGGGTCATTTCCCTTGGCAGACAGCTTTGCACGCTGTCCGACGCCAAAGCGGTGCTGCTCGTCGGCAATCACCAAACCCAAGTTGGCAAACTGGGTGGTGTCAGATAAAAGGGCGTGGGTGCCGATGGCCAGAGCATACTGCCCGTTAAGCAGCTGCTCCCGTACCTCCCGTTTTTGCTTGGGGGTCATAGAGCCGGTCAGCAGCACCGTTTGAATGCCCAGCGGCGCGAGAAGCTTCTGAAGAGAGTGATGGTGCTGCTCAGCCAGAATTTCCGTCGGCGCCATAAATGCCGCCTGATGACCGTTTTTTGCCGCCAGATAGGCAGCGGCAGCAGCCACCATCGTTTTACCGCTACCCACATCTCCCTGCACCAGCCGATTCATAGGTGCACCGGAGGCAAAATCCTGACAGATTTCGGCAATGGCACGCGCCTGCGCACCGGTCAGCCGGAAGGGAAGCTTCTCATAAAAGGGCGTCAAATCCAAATCTGTGTACGGCTGCGTCTGCTTCTCAGCGCGGGCAGCGCGCATAATGGACAACCCGGCGGAGAATACGAAAAATTCCTCGAAAATCAGCCGCTTTTTTGCCGCCTCTGCTTCTGCAAGGCTGGTGGGCTCGTGAATTGCCTGATAAGCCCGGTCGGCATCCAGAATGCCGTACTCCCGGCGCACCGCCTCCGGCAAAATTTCCGCCGGTGTGTCGCAAACCGCCATGGCCTGCCGCACCGCCTTTCCGACAGCGGCGTTGGAAAGACCTGCGGTCAGAGGATAAATGGGCAGGATGCACCGGGTGGAGACCGGTGGGGATTCCAGACTTTCAAAAACCGGATTGGTCATCTGATAGCCGGAAAAATCACCGTCCAGCTTGCCGTAAAAGATATATTCCTTGCCGTATTGCAGCTGCTCAACGGCAAATTTGTTGTTGAAAAAGGTCAGATTCAGCCGGGCAGTATGGTCTGCAACCTGCACCCGGGTCAAATCCAGCCCCTTGCGGATATGCGCGGTGCGGGGGGTGTTCATCACCATTGCACGGAAGCAGGCCGGAACACCGGGCTCCAGCTTGTGAATGGGCAAAATCCGGGTGCGGTCCTCGTAACCACGGGGGAAATGGCAAATCAGATCCCCCAGAGTGAAAATATTCAGCGCAGCAAATTGTTTTGCCTTGGTAGGACCGATGCCCTTGAGAAGTGTAATGGGGTCTGTGAGCTTTGCCATCTGGTTCACCTCCTGTTTTCCGATGACTCCCGGATAAGTTCTGTGATTTTTTGCGCTACGACGCAATCCATCTCATAAGGACAGCCGCCGTAATTGCAGTCAGCCTCGTTGAGCTGACCGTCCGTAAGAAGGACAGCCACCATCCGACTGGCGTCCATACAGCGGCAGTAACCGCTGAAGAATTCTTCCCGTTCCATTTTATGCCTCCGTCACGCAAAAGCCCATGGGAGCAAGGCTGGCTTGTTGAGGCGTAAGGGTCTGCAGACAACAGCCAAACAGCACCTCGCCGCCGGGAATTTCCCAGTTTTCCTCGCTTCGGTTTACATAACATCTGATTTCTTTTCCATGGTAGCATCTTTTGAAGCCAATGCGCCGGTCGCTCCAATGGAAGAAGGAAATGTCTCCCAGCCGCAGCGCATCCTGATTTTGACGCAGCTGACCCAGCTGGCGGAAGTAGGCCAACAGCGCCTGATCCTCCCGACCCCAGGGATAGGTGCGGCGGTTAAAGGGGTCATTGTGCCCCTGAGCGCCAGCCTCGTCTCCATAATAAATGCTGGGACTGCCCGGCAGGGTGTATTGCAAAAAGGCTGCCATTTTCAGTCGCTTCACCGCGGTGTCATATTCTGCCGCAGACAGATGCCGCGCGGCCTTTTCCGCCCGACTGCCTTCAAAGGGGTCTACAAGGGCGGTCAGAATACGGGGACTGTCGTGAGAGCTGAGCAGATTCATATTGCTCAGAAGCACCTGAGGGGGATAGTTTTCCGCAATGGCCATCACGGTGCTTTTCAGTCCGTAGCCATTGTCCTGTCCCCAGAGGAAATTTAAAATGGCGGTGCGGAAGGGATAGTTCATCACGCTGTCCAATTCCCCATCCACAAAATAGCGGCGCAGCGTGTCATAGGAATATTTGTTGGAGGCATCTTCCCACACCTCGCCCATCAGCAGCGCATCCGGCTTGATGGCGCGAATCCGATTTTTCAGCAGGACAAGAAATTCGTTGGGAAGCTCATCAGCCACATCCAGCCGGAAACCGTCGCAGCCGGCATTGAGCCAATGGGCGACCACGGAATCCTCGCCGGTGATGATGTATTCCAAAAAGCCGGGATCCAGCTTGTTGACGGTGGGCAGCGTGTCAAAGCCCCACCAGGAAGGATAATTGTCCGGCCATTGATGAAAAGTATACCAGGAATAATAGGGGGATTCCCGGGTGCAATAAGCACCCTGACCGCCAAAGCTGCCCTTTTTGTCAAAATACAGGCTGTCTGCGCCGGTGTGGGAATACACGCCGTCCAGAATCACCTTGATGCCCAAAGCGTGGGCAGCATCGCACATGACCCGGAAATCCTCCATTGTGCCCAGCATGGGGTCCGGTGTTTTGTAATCGCCGGTGTCATACCGATGGCTGGAAAAGCTTTTGCTGATGGGGTTCAGGTAGAGAATGGTAGTGCCCAGCGAGGCGATATAGTCCATTTTTTCCGTAATGCCACGGAAATTTCCACCGTAAAAATCGTTGTTGAGAATGTTGCCGTTTGCATCCGGACGCCAATCCACCTCTTCATACCAGTCCCGGTGCAAGGTGAAGGGCTGCAGCTTGGTGCGAAGGTCGCAGTCACCGGATTTGCAGAAACGGTCAGGAAAAACCTGATAGATAATGGCACCCTGAGACCAGTCAGGGGTCTTAAAATCTGCGGGAATGCAGCTGACCTGCCACAAATCACCGGCCTCCATATTGGTGTCGTCCCCGTACTTAAACAGGCGGAAGCCGCCGGTGGGGGCGATGATGTAAAAATGATAAAAGTACAGACCCGGCTGAGAAATGGTAAAGCTGCCGCGGAAAATCTCGTAATCCCCACGGCGCTCCAAAAAGGGCATGGCAATGCGCTGAGAAAGACGCCCATCCGGATGGCACAGCATACATTCTACCTGAGATGCGGCAACCGAGGTGGGGATGTGTATATGCAAGGTACAGACCTGATCAGGCAGCAGAGTACCGAAAGGTTCTTTATAGCAAAGCTGCTTGCTGTCAAATAAAATACGCATACAAAACTCCTGAATGAGTGGGATAAGAGAATTATACACCATTTTGCAGGCAAATGGAAGAGGGAGGATGCATTGCAATTTCCAAGCAAAAAAGCATGAAAAAACTCCCTCCAAGGAAAACTCGGAAGGAGATATTTTCAGAGAAATCAGGCCAGCTTGCTCAGCTTCAAGGTCATGCTGCTCTTTTTGCGGGCAGCGTTGTTCTTGTGCAACAGACCCTTGTTGACAGCCTGGTCAACAGCCTTGACAGCTACCTTGTAAGCAGCCTCAGCTTCTGTCTTGTCGCCAGCTTCCAGAGCAGCGTCAAACTTCTTCAGGTTGGTCTTCAGCGCAGACTTGTTTGCCTTATTCTTCTCGTAAGCGATTTTGGAAGAGATAACATCCTTCTTAGAGGACTTGATATTCGGCATCGTGTTTCACCTCCTTGCCACATATTTTCATACGCTTACACATTATAGCGTGTCTTTTCAATAAAATCAATCCCTTTTTTTGAAAAATGCCGCTTTTTTCAAAAGTTTTTTTCACGAAAAAGCCAGCGACATTCCGGTTTCATTTTGTCAAGAGGCAATTTTTGTGAGAAATTTTTTCTTGTTGTGAAAATGACAAAGTGCAAAAAAGTAGAGAGTTGTCGAAAAAAGTCGAATAATATTATGTAAACAGACAGAAATCGGAATTCTACTTTTTAAAAGAAAATCATCCTGTGGAAAAACCTGTGCATACTGTTGAAAACTCATCGTTTTCAACAGTTATCCACCGTTTCAGCTGTCTGCATCCCGGGATTTTTCCACACTTTTTAAAAGAAAATGTAAGGGCAGCAGATGACGGATAACAGGTGTTACGGAAACAAAAATTGCTGTCTCCTTTCCGTTGTTTTTTGCTGAAAAAATTAGGATTTTCCGTTTTTTTATCTGCCCTTGGCAGGTCGTGCTGAAATCACTTTCTGATTTTTTGTTGAAAAACACAATACCCCGGAAAGTATCTTCTGTCTGCAAATGGAAATACTGGTAGAAAACAAAATCAGGAGGCAGCACGATGCAGGGAAAAGTAGAGATCTGCGGTGTGAATACCGCCCGTTTGCGCACCCTTTCCGCTCAGCAGATGGAGGAGCTTTTACTTCAGGCGAAGGAGGGAAGCGAGGAAGCAAGGCAAGCGCTGATAGAAGGAAATCTGCGGTTGGTGCTGTCGGTGATTCAGCGCTTTGACAAACGGGGAGAGAGCCCGGATGATTTGTTTCAGGTGGGCTGTATCGGACTGATCAAGGCCATCGCCAATTTTGATCCTACAAAAAATGTCCGTTTTTCCACTTACGGCGTTCCCATGATTGCCGGGGAGGTGCGGCGGTATTTGCGGGACAATAGCGCCATTCGGGTATCCCGTTCCATCCGGGATGTGGCCTATCGGGTACTGCAATGCAAGGAAGGAATGCTTTTGCGGCTGGGAAGAGAGCCCACCTTAGAGGAAATCTCCAAGGAGCTGGATTTGCCCACAGCGGACATCAGCGAGGCGCTGGATGCAGTTTGTGCGCCGGTGAGCCTGTATGACCCGGTCTATTCTGATGGCGGAGATCCCCTGACGGTGATGGATCAGGTTTGGGATACGAAAAATACGGAAATTCGCTGGATGGAGCACATCACGCTGCAAAATGCCTTTGCCGCATTGGGTCCCCGGGAGAAGCAGATTCTGTCTCTGCGGTTTTATGACGGAAAAACCCAGATGGAGGTGGCGGACTTGGTGGGAATTTCTCAGGCGCAGGTTTCCCGCCTGGAAAAGGGCGCCATCAATACCATCCGTAAAAGCGTAACGGTGTCATAAGCAAAAAGGAACGGCGCAGGCCGTTCCTTTTTTATACAGTGGGTAATTGCCGCAAATAGGGCAAAAGCTCTCCGGCATCCTGAAGCACCAGGTGGGGCTTGTCCGGCGATGCTTCCAGAGTTTGCAAAGTAGACTCCCCGGACAGCACCAGAATGCCCGTTACGCCGGCGTTTAAGCCAGATCTGATGTCTGTGTAAATGCGGTCGCCAATGACGGCAGTTTCTTCCTTGGAATAGCCCCAGCGTTCCATGGCCAGCGTTGGCATCAGCGCACTGGGCTTTCCAATTACAATGGGCTCTCGCCCAGTGGCATTTTTGATACCGTAGCAGATACTGCCGCAATCCGGTACGCTGCCGAATTCTGTGGGGCAGACCAAATCCGGGTTGGTGGCAATGTAGGGGATATCTTTCTTTGTCAGCAGAATTTTCGACACATCCCAAAGCTTCTGGAAGGTCAGCTCCGTGTCAAAGCCCATCACCACACACTCAGTTTCGTCGATATCCGTGGTGACGGAAAAGCCCTCACTTTCCAGCTCGGCAACCAGGGAACGGGTGCCGCAGACATAGAGCTTTTTGCCGGGATGATTCTGATTCAAATAGTAAGCGGTTGCCTGCGATGAGGTGAGAAAATCATCAGTTGTGGCGTCAATCCCCAGCTTTTCCAGCTTTTTTACATAGTCAGCAACACTCTTGGAGGAGTTGTTGGTCATAAACAGATATTTTCCTCCGGTGCGGCGGATTTCAGAAAGCAATTCCTTTGTAAAAGAATACAGCCGGTTGCCCAGATAAAGGGTGCCGTCCATATCAAACAGGTACAGCTTTGTTTTTTTGACGATGCTTTCCATAGTTGTTCTCCTTTGCGGTGGCAGGTCAAAAGGATCTCCTTTTTTCGACATTATACTTTACATGGAAGAAAAAGTCAAAGAAGAATAGCAAACCACACCAATGTATATTGACTTTTCTGCGGAAAAATGTTAAAATTTTTTCAATAAAGATATACTGAAAGTGAGGATACAAGTATGGATATGACAATGGAATCCTGCCGTAAATTTGTTGAGGTTCTGGCTTCTGACGCTCCCGCACCCGGCGGTGGCGGTGCAGCTGCGCTGGTTGGCGCCATCGGCACCGCTCTGGGCAATATGGTTGGCTCTCTGACCGTTGGCAAGAAGAAGTATGCAGAGGTTGAGGCGGAAATCATCGCCCTGAAGGCCAAGTGTGACGCATTGCAGACGGAGCTTTTGAATCAGGTGGAGGCGGACGAGGTCAACTTCCTGCCTCTTGCAAAGGCCTATGGCATCCCCAAGGACGACCCGAACCGGGACGCCGTTATGGAGGAGGCAACCATCATCGCCTGCTCCACGCCTATGAAGATCATGGAGCTGTGCTGCGAAGCCATTGAGTACATTTCTGTCTTTGCCGCAAAGGGCAGCCGTCTGGCTGTTTCCGATGCCGGCTGCGGCGCTGTTTGCTGTAAGGCTGCATTGCAGGCTGCATCTTTGAATGTGTTTATCAACACCAAGTCCCTTAAGAACCGTGAAGTGGCAGAAGAAATGAATGCCAAGGCCAACGGAATGCTGACAAAATATTGCGCAATGGCAGACGGTATTTTCAACGAGGTAAAGGCTGGCTTCGGTCAGTAAGAAGTATAAACTGTCAACAATGTCATTGCGAGGCCCAACGGGCCGTGGCAATCTCCCGGTACGCAGTATGTTTCTGCAATGGGTCTCGATGGATATTACCAGGAGATTCCCACGTCGGGCTATGCCCTCCTCGGAATGACAGCTAATATCTAGTAGAGGAGAATATATATGGCTAAGTTATTGCTGGGTAAGGAAGTTACCGATGCACTGAATGCAAATCTGCAGGAGCGTACCGCTGCTCTGCGTGCAAAGGGTGTTGTGCCGACTCTGGGCATCATCCGCGTAGGCGAGGACCCCTCCGATTTGTCCTATGAAAAAGGCGCAACCAAGCGTGCAGAGCTGGTTGGCGTTGATGTTAAGAATTTTATTCTGAACGCAGATGCTTCCAAGGAAGATGTTCTGGCAGTCATTGATCAGGTCAATGCTGACGACAGTATCCACGGTGTCCTGATGTTCCGGCCGCTGCCCAAGCATCTGAAGAATGATCAGAACGAAATCTGCAACCGTCTTGACCCCAAGAAGGATGTGGACTGCATGACCCACATGAGTAACGCCGGTGTGTTTGAGGGACTGTCTGATTTGGGCTACGCTCCCTGTACACCTGCCGCTTGTATGGAGATTCTGGATTTCTACGGCATTGACTGCAAGGGTAAGAATGCAGTTGTCATTGGCCGCTCTTTGGTGGTCGGCAAGCCTGCCGGTATGATGCTGATGGGCAAGAATGCCACCGTTACCACCTGCCACACCCGCACGGTCAACACCGCTGAAATCTGCAAGAATGCGGACATTATCGTATCCGCTGCCGGCGTTCTTAATAGCCTGACGGCTGATTTCGTTCGCCCCGGTCAGGTGGTTATCGATGTTTCCATCAACTGGGACGAGAATAAGATCAATGCCAAGGGCGGCAAGGGCGGCATCGCCGGTGACGCCAAGTTTGACGAGGTAGAGCCCATCGTAGATGCCATCACCCCTGTTCCCGGCGGTGTCGGCTCTGTGACCACCTCGGTGCTGATGAAGCACGTGGTAGAGGCTGCTGAGAAAATCTAACTGCGAAATAAACGACCCATCACTGGGCAATCCGATTTTCCAGGATCGGGTTGCCCATTTTGGTCAAGAAGGAGAGGAAAGAATGAAGAAACTTAACAATTTGCCCGAGGGCAATTTCCTGCGGCTGTTTTTTGTGGCGGTATCGCTGTGCTTCGTGATTGCCGCACCCTTTATGCCGGACAGAGGCAGAATGTTTACCGGTCTGTGGGACATTATGACGGGCACCTGCAAGATTTCCACCAACTATTTTGCGCTGGGCGGCTTTGCAGCCACATTCCTGAATATGGGACTTGTGGGGCTGTTTTGCACCGGTCTTGTGAGCCTGCCGGGCTCCAAGCCCAACCATGTTACCACCCTGGGCGTTTTGCTGACGGTAGGCTTTGCCTCCTGGGGCATGAACATTTTGAATATGATCCCCACCGTGCTGGGCGTGATGCTTTATGCGCTGGTGAAGAAGGAAAAGCTGGGTGCGGTGTCCAATGCGATGCTGTACTCCACCGGTATTGCGCCGCTGATTTCTGACCTGCTGTTCCGTTACCCCGGCGTGGAGTTTATCGGTTTTAACTGGCTGGGCTTGGGACTTGCGCTGCTTGTCGGTCTGGTTATCGGCTTCTTTCTGCCTGCCGGTCTTGCTCACGCACCCAATATTCACAAGGGCTACGACCATTACAGCGCCGCAGTACCTATTGGTATGACTGCCTTTTTCCTGCGTGCTGTTTTGTATAATGTGATGCTGGGCAAAAATCCCGGTCAACTGGGTCTTACTGCAATGGCTGCACCGAATGTAACCCTGCAGCTGGGTGCAAATATATTCTGCATTGCGGTATTTGCCCTGTGTATTGTTGCTGCATTTTTGATGGGCTGCAAGCCCAAGGACTACTGGAATCTGATGAAGGATTCCGGTCATGGCGTGTGCTTTACCACCAAGTACGGCTACGCACCCTTCCTGATGAATGTAGGCGTGTTCGGCCTGATGATTATCGGCTACTTCAACCTGGCCGGCGTCATCGACGGCAAAGATGTCTGGACAGGTATGACCTTCGGCATCGTGTTCTGTATGCTGGCTACCTGTAATTCCGGCAGCCACCCCGGCAATGTATGGCCCATTATGGCAGGATATATGATTACATCCCTTCTGTTCGGCGGCATCTTCAAGCTGCTGAATCCGGGTGAAACTTTTGCGCTGACCATCGGCAACCAGTCCATTCTGATTGGGCTGTGCTATGCCAACGGCCTGTCTCCCGTTGCAGGAAAATACGGCTTTGGTTATGGCATTTTGGCCGGCGGATTGCACTATCTGCTGGTTACGGCAGTGCCGGATATGCACGGCGGCTTCTGCCTGTATAACGGCGGCTTCACAGCGGCATTGATTTGCCTGCTGCTGGTACCGCAGCTGGAAAAGTTCTGCAAAACCAAAGAGGAACGGAAAACTGCCAGACTGGAAAAAGTGAATAAGTAAAATAGAAGAGGATACCGAATGGTATCCTCTTTATGTATAGCCGGTTTGATTTTCATCCACACCCGTACCGGGTGTGTCTGGAAATCAAAGGACTCTCCCACGGGCTAAAAATATGCCACCGGCATATTTTCTTAACGCCCTTTCGAGTCCCATTTATCCATAAAAAGAAAGGATACCAAATGGTATCCTTTCTTTTTATGGGGTGGGTAATGGGACTCGAACCCACAACGCCCGGAACCACAATCCGGTGCTCTGCCAATTGAACTACACCCACCATATTTGTACATCTAACTGGAAAGTGGCACGCCAGGAGGGGGAGCGAGGGAAGCGCCGCCGGGGGCGGATAAAGCGACCCGAGCGAGTGGCCGCGGTCGATAGCTGACGAAGGCTTTTTAAAGCCAAGGAAGATATCGGGTACCGCAACAGGACACGACGCAAACCTTTTGGGGATGCTGCCTTCTGGAGTTAGCATGGCACGCCAGGAGGGGGAGCGAGGGAAGCGCCGCCGGGGGCGGATAAAGCGACCCGAGCGAGTGGCCGCGGTCGATAGCTGACGAAGGCTTTTTAAAGCCAAGGAAGATATCGGGCACCGCAACAGGACACGACGCAAACCTTTTGGGGATGCTGCCTTCTGGAGTTAGCATGGCACGCCAGGAGGGACTCGAACCCCCGACCTACTGCTTAGAAGGCAGTTGCTCTATCCAGCTGAGCTACTGGCGTATTTCGATGGAGCGGGTGACGGGAATCGGACCCGCGTATCCAGCTTGGAAGGCTGGTGTTCTACCATTGAACTACACCCGCGCATACATTGCCTGGCTGTTTACAGCTATAAAATCTTAGCACAGGAAATGTTTCTTGTCAAGACCTATTTTCCACAATGGCCGGGATTTTTTCGTAGATCACATCCGCTACTGCGCCCTCGCCACAGGGGCATACATTGGGGAAAAGAGAGGCGATGGAAGCGTCGCCGGGACAAAACGCATAATCCGCTCCATACAGCATATTCAAATCATTTTCCGCATCCCCGACGCACACCAGAATTTTCTTTCCCAGCTCCTGCTGCAGCTTCCGTGCAGAATTGATTTTGGAAACACCCTTGGCGTGGATATCCAAAATCCGGGGGCAGGCCCGGAACATATCCACAACATCACCATAGTGCTCCTGAATATGCGCCATTACCTGCTCAAACAATTCTACCTCTCTGGGCGTGATGTTAAACATACTTCCCACATACGCCGATTCAAACTTCCCATAAACTGCAAATTTCAAAAACGGTCCGGTTTTGTCTGCCGCTTCATAAGCCCAGGGGCAGCCGTTGTGGGCGCAATACCGTTCCCAGGCTTCGTTTTTTTGATACAAATAGTGATGCTCCAGCCCCTGAATTTCCACATTCAGCTCCGGAAAACGGTCCTGCACATCCGCAATGACCTCCACAGGATCGAGGGGAATCAGGGCGCAGTTGCAAAGGGTATCGGTTTTGGTATCATACCACGCACTGCCGTTGTAGACCAAAAGCGGTGCATTTACCGGAACGATGTCCTTATAAATGTGGGACATCGGCAGGCTGCGCCCGGTATTGACGGTAAACGTACCGCCGTTGTCTATGAAATAGCGGATTGCCTCCAAATTCCGGGCAGGAATGGAGGAGTCCGGCGCGGTTAAGGTGCGGTCAAAATCCACCGTCAGCAAAACATCAGAAAAAATAGACATCCTTTACCTCTTTAAAAGCTTTGGAATTTCATTGTAAATCACATCGGCAACCGCTCCGTCATCGCAGGGACAGACATTGGGGAAGCGGTCTGCAACTGTTCCGTCACTGGGGCAGAAGGCGTAATCCGCGCCCTCCAGCATAGGAAGGTCATTCTGGGCATCGCCGACGCACACCAGGATTCTTTTGCCCAGCCGTTTTTGAAGCTCCCGCGCTGCCCGGTTTTTTGAGACGCCGGCGGCGTGGACATTTAGTACCCGCGCACCTGCCCGGAATATGATAATCTTATCGCCAAAGGTCTCTGAAATCCATTTTTCTGCCTCGTCTACCCGGGCAACTTCCTCCGGCGTACCGGAAAATACCTGATAGAAGGAGTCGTCCCGCAGCTCACCAAAGACATTGATTTTCATAAACGGACCGTAGTCCTTACTGTTTTCTGCCAGAAAATAGTTGTGCTTGCGGGCGGCATAATAGGTCTCCCAGCAGCCAACCGGCTGAAAGCCGACGTGGGCGTGCAAGCCGTGTAAGTCCACATTCAAATCGGGGAATTTTTCGCAAATTTTCCGGAGTGTTTCCTCCAACGGCAGGTCAATGGGATACTGGAAAATGATATTTTCTCCATCAATGGCAAGACCGCCGTTATAGCACAAAAAGGGTGCATTCATTGGCACGGAACGCAGGATTTCTCCCGATTGAGGCAAGCTCCGCCCGGTATTAACGGTAAATGTGCCGCCGTTTTCCATAAAATAGCGGATTGCCTCCAAATTTCTCTGAGGAACAGCACCAACAGAGTTTGTCAGGGTGCGATCAAAGTCCACGGTTAATAAAATATCCGAAAAAAGAGCCATTGCGTTTTCCTTTCTTTTTATGTCATTGCGAGGAGCGAAGCGACGTGGCAATCTCCTGGTAACATCTATCGACAGGCTGTGCAATAACAAACTTCCGCCGGGAGATTCCCACGGCCCGTTGGGCCTCGGAATGACATACTAAGCTGTAAGATTGCCCCTATGCCGGTAAAATGCAATGACAATGTTAGCCCATTCTCTCCAGTTTCTCAATTACTTGGGTAAAATAATCCGGCAGCGGCGCAAAAACCATTACCGGCCGCTCATCCCGGGGATGACGGAAGCAAAGCTGTCCGGCGTGGAGACACTGTGTGCTCTGCCCCAACTCCGGCTTTTTGTGACCGTAAACGGTATCGCCTAAAATGGGGTGACCAATGTGAGCCAAATGCACCCGGATTTGGTGGGTGCGCCCGGTTTCCAGATGACAGCGCAAATGAGTATATCCCCGATAACGGGCAACCACCTCCCAGTGGGTGACGGCCTCCTTGGAATTGCGCTGAGTGACGCACATTTTCTTGCGGTCAGAAGGATGCCGTCCGATGGGAGCATTGATTGTGCCGCTGTCTTCCCGGAAAGAACCACAGACAATGGCCTCGTAGGTACGGGACATGGTATGGTCTTTCAGTTGAGAAGCAAGAATCCGGTGGGAAAAGTCGTTTTTTGCCACAGCCAGCAGCCCGGAGGTGTCCTTGTCAATGCGATGGACGATGCCCGGGCGCATTTCCCCGTTGATGCCGGAAAGCTGGTCGCCCAAGGCATACAGCAGTCCGTTGACCAGGGTATCGTCGCTGTGACCGGCGGCAGGGTGGACAACCAAGCCCTTCGGCTTGTTCAAAACCAGCAAATCCTCGTCTTCGTACACAATATCCAGAGGCATTTGCGTGGGGGGAATGTCCACCGGCTTTGCCTCAGGAACGGTCAGGGAAATTTCGTCCCCTTCACAGAGCTTTTCGTTCTTTTTTGCCGGTTTTCCGTTGCGCAGCACACAGCCCTCCTCAATGAGCTTTTGCGCGCCGGAACGGGACAAATCGGGCACAGCGCGGGCAAGATACGCATCCAGCCGCTCGCCGCTGACATCAGGGTAAAGAATCATTTTTTATGTTCCTTCCAAAAGCCTTTGTTAAAGAAAATGAGATGGATAAGCAAAGCGATGCAGCCGCAGGAAATGAAGCAGTCGGCCACATTGAAAACCGGGAAGGTGATAAAATCGGTGTGAATCATATCCACCACATAGCCCAGCCGCACCCGATCTATCATATTACCCAGACCGCCGCCGTAAATAGCTGCAATCAGCCAACGCTCCAGGGTGGTGAAGGGCAGGGGCTTTTTGAAATACTCCCACAGCAAAAGACCGGTAAGAACGACAAAAACCAGCGCGAACAGCCATTGCTGCCCGGAAAACATCGACCAGGCGCCGCCGGTATTTTTAACATAAGTGAAGCTGATAACACCGGGCATAAAGGGAATTAGGGTGTTTTCCTGAATATGTTGCACCACCAGAAGCTTGGTGATTTGGTCGGCAAGGACGATGCCGGCAATCAGCAAAATGTATTTTACAAGCTTTTTCATAGCATCCTCCGCAGTTAATCGTCGATACGGTACAGGCGCTTGCCGTTTTCAAAGGTGATGCGCTGTGCTTCCTCTACGGAAAGATTTCTCAATTCCGCCAGCTTTTCAGCCACGCGATACACCAAAGCCGGATTGTTCCGCTTACCGCGGAAAGGCTCCGGCGCCATAAAGGGGCAATCCGTTTCAATTACAATTTTGTCAAGGGGAATCCGCTGTGCCGTTTCCACGGCTTTTCGGGCATTTTTGAAGGTGAGCACGCCGGTAAAGCCGATGTACCAGCCCATATTGGTTAATTGGCGCGCCATCTCCGCTGAGCCGGAATAACAGTGAAAAACGCCCTTTACAGTAGGAAATTGTCGGATGATGTTCATTCCGTCCTCGTGGGCGTCCCGCTCGTGAACGATGACGGGCATATCCAGCTCCCTTGCCAGCTCCATCTGGGCGATAAAGGCCTTTTTCTGGATGTCCCGGGGGATGTCCTCGTAATAATAATCCAGACCGATTTCGCCGATGGCCTTCACCTTTTTGAGTTTACATAACTTCCGATATTCCTCCAGAACCTCATCACAAACCTCGTTTGCGGAGTCCGGATGAGAGCCGACAGAGCAGTAAAGATAGTCGTAAGGCTCGGCCATTTTCAGCGCGTCTTTCGATGATTCCAGAGAACAGCCTGCGTTCATTGCCAGACCGATGCCTTGCTTCGGAAGCTCCTGCAGAAGCTGGGTGCGATCCTCGTCAAAACAGGGGTCATTCAAATGTACATGGGTGTCAAACAGCATAAAATGCCTCCCAATGATTCGTATATTAACGATAGTATAACTGGAAATTTCCCCGGTGTCAACTGATTGCGCCTGTCGGGAAGGAGAAAGAAATTTTAGAGGAAAATGGACGGGCAACCGGCAATAGAGTAAAGAGGAGGTGGAAGATTTGATTCCTACAGTATGGCTGATACTGGGCTCATTGCTGTATTCCTTGCAGCTGTCCTCCGGCAGCTTCCCGCGCCCCTTGACGGCGAAGGAAGAAGCGTACTATTTGGAAAAGGCCGCACAGGGAGATATGGAGGCCAGAAATATATTGGTGGAGCGCAATTTGCGTCTGGTTGCCCACATTATGAAAAAATACTACACACAGACATCGGATCAGGAGGATTTGATTTCCATTGGCACCATCGGGCTGATTAAGGGCATCTCAACCTTTGACTGCTCCAAGGGTGCCCGCCTGGCCACCTATGCCGCCCGCTGCGTGGAAAATGAAATTTTAATGCATTTTCGGGCGCAGAGAAAATCCAGCCAGGATGTATCTTTGTCGGATTTTATCGAAACCGGAAATGACGGGGCAGCGCTTTCACTGATGGATGTGGTGGCGGAGGATGGGGATTTACTGGAAACGGTCAGTACCCGGGAGCGCATTATGCAAGTGCGGCAGGCTGTGGATCAGCAGCTGGAAAAGCGGGAAAAGCAGGTGATTTTCCTGCGTTATGGGTTGGACGGCAGCACCCCGCAGCGACAGCGGGAGGTGGCAAAATGTCTGGGCATCAGCCGAAGCTATGTTTCCCGAATTGAGAAACGGGCATTGGAAAAGCTGCGGACTGCGTTGGAATAAAAAGACCCAGCTCATTGCCAAAAGCAATGAGCTGGCTTCTTATTTTTTGGTAGGTTTAACGTTGATTGCAGGGTCGAGCTCGCCGGTGATTTTGCCATGTTCAGCCTCATATTGGGCAATATTTCCCCGTATCAGCACCAACACATGGCTGTTGATACTCCGTCCTTCATAGTCTGCGACGGCGGAAAGCTTATGGAGCATTTGCTCTTCAATGCGGATGGAAACACTCTTTATTGCCATAAAATGCACTCCTTTTGAATATATAGTATATTTATTTTAGAGTTATTTTATGCTATAATGCAAAAAGTAGATATACTATATATCCATAATTTTTGGAGGTGCGGTATGGATCACTCGATTTACGGTTATCTGTCCCGGCGCAGCATAGAGGAGCTGAGACTGATTATTATCTTCTGCCAGAGCCAAAGTGACCGGGAATACTACGGAGAAATTGAAAAGATGGCGCAGGAAATTATACAGAGCAAGACTGGTAATGAGGCTTGATTTCCTTCGGCATTTGCGCTACAATAAAGCAAAAAAGCTGTGCATATTCGTATGCGTGGTTTTTGCACTTTAAGGGGGAAATAAAATGAATCTCAATCCGATTTTTACAACGGGTGTCATTTTGCAGGCACAAAAGCCGGTTCGGGTTTTTGGCACCGGCACCGGAAAAGTGACAATCACTCTGGGCGGGAAGACCGCACAGACGGTCAGCACCGGCGAAAAGTGGGTGCTGGAGCTGCCGGCCTTTGACTACGGCGGACCGTATACGCTGGAAGCAGATTTGGACGGAACTCGTCAGATTGTTGAAGATGTTTGGTTCGGTGATGTGTATATTGCGGCCGGCCAGTCCAATATGCAGATGAAGCTGGATGAGACCAACGCTCCCAAGGAGCTGTACTGCACCAATTCCGACCTGCGTCTGTATTCCACGGACCGGGTGTTTGAGGATGAGGATTATTTCCACAGCCGGGACGGCTGGGTGCTTGCCGACCGGGAGACGGTGGCGCATTGGACAGCGCTGGGCTATCTGATGGCAAAGCTTCTGAATGATAAGACCGGGCGGAAAATCGGTATCATCACCTGCTATCAGGGTGCGGCCATTGTCCAGAGCTGGCTTCCCAAGGGTGCTTTGCTGGGCACTCCCTGCGAGGAAGCGGCACAGGAGCATAGCATCGACAAGCGGGTGAAGGAATATTTGGCCTGGAATCAGGACGGAAATTTGTACAACGCACAATTTTTGATTTTGACGCCCTATTCCGTAAAGGGTGTTCTGTGGTATCAGGGCGAAGGCAACACCCGGGCTCCGGATTATGCCTACTATGAAGGAATGCTGGAAATGCTGATTAACCAGTGGCGCAAGGATTTGCAGGACGAAAAGCTGCCCTTCCTGGTGATTCAGCTGGCAGACCATTTCCATCCGGAAGTCATCCAAGCCCAATGGAAAATGGTGCAGACTGCCCAGGCACGGGTGGCAGAGAAGATGGAGAATGTCCACCTGATCAAGTGTGCGGATGTCTGCGAAAACGATGGCATCCATCCGCCAACGAAGCTGCCTGTGGCAGAGCGTATGGCCCAGGTGGCGTTGACGCTGTAAAAAGAAAAGAAGGACCTGTTGCTTCGGCAACAGGTCCTTGTTCGTTTGTCAATTACTTCTTCAAATAGGCGTCGATGGCGGCGGCACCCTTCTTGCCGGCGCCCATTGCCAGAATAACCGTGGCCGCACCGGTAACAGCATCACCGCCGGCAAACACGCCGTCCCGGGTGGTCATCTCATCTTCGTTAACGATGAGGCAGCCCTTGCGGTTGGTATCCAAACCGGGAGTGGTGGAGCGAATCAGGGGATTGGGGCTGGTGCCCAGACTCATAATCACCGTGTCCACATCCAAAATAAACTCGCTGCCGGCAATCTCGATGGGGCGGCGACGACCGGAAGCGTCCGGCTCACCTAATTCCATACGAATGCACTTCATACCGCAAACCCGGCCATTTTCATCTCCCAGAATTTCCACGGGATTGCACAGGGTCTTGAATTCAATGCCCTCTTCCTTGGCGTGATGCTGCTCTTCCAGACGGGCGGGCATTTCGGCCTCGCCACGGCGGTACACCACATAGACATTTTCTGCGCCCAGACGCATTGCGCACCGGGCCGCGTCCATTGCCACGTTGCCGCCGCCTACCACAGCTACGGCTTTGGACTGGATAATGGGAGTATCGTAATTTTCATCGTAGGCCTTCATCAGGTTGGTACGGGTCAGATACTCGTTAGCGGACATAACGCCCTTCAGACTCTCGCCGGGGATGTTCATAAACATCGGCAGGCCGGCGCCGGAGCCAACAAAAACAGCCTTGAAGCCCATTTCGAACAGCTCATCAATGGTCAGCACCCGACCGATGACCATATTGGTCATCACCTTGACGCCCAGAGCTTCCAGCTTGGTGATTTCATTGGCGACGATTGCCTTGGGCAGACGGAATTCGGGAATGCCGTAAACCAGCACGCCGCCGGCAGTATGTAATGCTTCAAACATGGTGACCTCGTAGCCCAGCTTTGCCAGGTCAGAAGCGGCGGTCATACCGGCAGGACCGGAGCCGACCACGGCCACCGGAATGCCGTTGGAGGCAACCTTTTGGGGCATTTCGTTGATGTTCTCCCGATACCAGTCAGCCACAAACCGCTCCAGACGGCCGATGGCGACACTTTCGCCCTTGATACCACGGACACATTTGCTTTCACATTGGGTTTCCTGGGGACAGACACGACCGGAAAGTGCGGGCAGGGCGTTGGTGGAGCTGATGATTTCGTAAGCGCTCTTAAAATCGCCTTCCTGCACCTTCTTGATAAATTCGGGAATCCGCACATTGACGGGACAGCCCTCTACACACTTGGGATTTTTACAGCCCAGGCAACGGTTTGCCTCTTCAATGGCCATTTCCGCGGTGTAACCCAGGGTGACCTCTTTGAAATTCCGGGCACGAACCTTGGGGTCCTGCTCCGGCATCGGTACTTTTGTTAAAGTCATATTCGCCATTGCCGCATCCTCCTTACTTAATCAGCGCCTTGCCCATGGCTTCCATCCGGCAGGCGTGCTTTTCAGTGACTTCGGCTTCCCGTGTCCGGTAAAGGCTGTTGCGGCTCATCAGTTCAGCAAAGTCCACCTTGTGACCGTCAAATTCAGGACCGTCCACGCAGGCGAACTTGGTCTCGCCACCGACGGTGACGCGGCAGCCGCCGCACATACCGGTGCCGTCCACCATGATGGGGTTGAGGGAGACGGAGGTATGGACGCCGAAAGGCTCTGTGGTTTTGCAGACGAATTTCATCATCGGTACAGGACCGATGGCCAGCACCTCGTCAAAGCTTTCGCCGCTTTCCAGCAGCTCCTGCAGAGGCTGGGTTACCAGACCGTGGCGGCCGTAAGAACCATCGTCAGTCATCACAATCAGACGGTCAGCGACTGCCTTGAATTCATCCTCCAAAATCACGATATCCTTGCTCCGGAAGCCCACAATAACGGTGACTTCCGCACCGGCCTCCTTAAAGGCAGCCGCAGAGGGCAGAGCGATGGCGCAGCCGACACCGCCGCCTACCACGCAGACCTTTTTCTTTCCCTCGACAGGGGTGGGCTTACCCAGAGGACCTACGAAATCCCGGATATAATCTCCTTCGTTCAAGCTGCCCAGCGCCTTGGTGGCAAAGCCGACCTTCTGGAAAATGATGGTAACCGTTCCCTTTTCCCGGTCATAGCCGGCGATGGTCAGGGGGACACGCTCTCCCTTTTCATCAATCCGGAAGATGATAAACTGCCCGGCACGGGCCTTTTTTGCAATAAAGGGAGCGTGAATATCCATCAGGGTGACGGAGGGATTCAGTTCCTTTTTACGAACAATTTGAAACATAGACAAAACCTTCTTTCCTGGTATGCTTACATATCAATGCTAAAAACCTAACTTATATATTATAAGGGGAAGGTGTCTGTTTGTCAAACAAATATCGATATATTCCTGCTGATTTCCTAAAAAAGGGAGCAAACTATAAGCTGAACGGCTCACAGCAGAGGATTTGGGCAGAGGGATAGGTGTAAAGAAGCATCCGCTGAAAGCTTTTGATATGACGGCGGCTGCCAAAGGCCATTACCAGATATTCCTGATTTACCTGCGCCAGAAGCAATCGCTGGGGAGGTCCGTTGACCCAATGGCTGCCGAGCAGCTCTGCCCGCCAGTCCCGGGCAAAGGCAGGCAGAGCATCCGCCTCTACCTGAAAAGCCGCAGCGGTGAAGAGATTTCCGCTTAACAAATGCTGCAGGCTTGCCCCTTGAAGGATATGCTGCTGATGGGCAGCTGGCAGGCAGTATTGGGAAAACCAGAGGACAGGCTCTTCCATATCCAGGTCTCCGGGTGCCTCCGGCACAGGACGCTGCTGCATTCCGCCGTAAACGGAAAACTGCTCCTGTGGGTCATATTGATTCCAGATTTCCCTTAAAAGCAGGGCGCAATTCGTTTTGCCCGGCGGACTGATTCGCTGGGAAACGGGAGAGGTGGAGCTTGTGGGCGGCTGTGTTTGTGCCGGTGCACAACCGGTACACAGCAGGCATAGAAAAAACAGGATAAGTTTTAAGGCAATTTTCATCATAACCCTCCTTTTTCCTTAGCTTTTCCCAACAAAAATTGCTTTATCCGATAAAAAGCGGAGGCAATCGCCTCCGCTTTTCTTTATACAGGTAACTTAACGATGATTTTCTTGTATTCCTTCGGTGTATCAAGGTGAACGCCGGGCTGATGGGCATCTTCGGGGAATACCACATAGCAGTAGCCGGGACGAATATCAATAAAATCCCGCTCTCCGTCAAAATGCCAGACATCCTTCGCGTCATTGTATTCCTTGGCCTGGGTCAGTGTGTCCAGCGGCGCCCAGCCCATGGTCTCGCCAACTTCCAGAATGTACTGGATGTCCAAAAAGTTCTTATGTGCCTCCAACAGGCCACCCTCAGCAGGCTTTGTGGAAATCTGCTGAACCAGCACCTTGCCGCCGCAGGACAGGGGATAGGTTGCGACCTCCCAGTTTTCCAAACCGGCTACGACAGACATTGCTTCCTCCAAACCGGGGATAACAGAGGCGTAACGAGCCAAATCTTTCCAGGGACAAATAATCATTTTTAATTCCTCCTATTATTTTGTGTTATCCAGATGCCGCTGAATCCGACCCAGAATCATATCCAGAGCCACCAGATTCTTGCCGCCTTCAGGGATGACCACATTGGCATATTTTTTACTGGGTTCCACATATTTTTCGTGCATAGGTTTAACAGTTTCCTGATACTGATGAAGCACCGAATCCAGAGAACGGCCGCGTTTGTGGACATCCCGCTTGATGCGGCGGCACAGGCGCACATCCGCATCCGTGTCCACGAACAGACGGATGTCCATCAAATTCCGCAAGTCCTCGTTTTCGAAAATCAAAATCCCCTCTACAATAATAACGGGGTTGGGCTCCAGACGGATGGTTTCGTCGCTTCGGTTGTGCCGGGTGAAATCATACACGGGGCAATCAATGGGCTGACCGTTTTTCAGTTTCAGAAGATGCGCTACCATCAGGCTGGTTTCGATGGCGTCCGGTTCATCATAGTTCAGACCGCTGCGTTCTTCAAAGGTCAGTTCATCGTGGCGCTTATAATAATTGTCGTGGCTGAGTACGGTGACCATTCCTTCAAAATGCTCCATAATATTGCGCATCAGGGTGGTCTTGCCGCTGCCGGTGCCGCCGGCGATTCCGATTACCAGAATATTCGATGCCATAGCTTGCCTCCTTTATAAGTACAGGGGATTGCCCGGCGTTGAGGCCTGCGGCTTATAGGTGATGGAGCCGATGGGCTTGCCGTCAATGCCAAATTTGGGGTTGTAGCCAAAGAGGTTAACATAACACAGCAAATCGTCCTTTTCCTTTTCCATTTCCTCCATTACTGCCAGGGTTGCCAAAACATCGTCTACCGCCCGGTGGGAGTTGACCACCTTTCCGGACAAACCGTACTGCTCAATGGCGTTGCACAGCTTGTGGGGATATGCCCGGCGGTCCTTGTATACGGTCAGCAGGTCCAGCTTGTCCTTACCCTTGAGAATGGAAGGGTCGCCGTCCCGCAAAAGGGTATAATATAGAAAGCTCAGGTCAAAATGCGCATTGTAGGCAAGCAGCAGGGTATTTCCCTCTATCATCCGGGCGATATCCATACAGACCCGGGATTTGGAAATGCCCCGCTCCAAAATGTCCTGCGTTGTGATGCCGGTAAGATTTTGAATCACGGGAGGAACGCTGTTGCCCGGTGTCAGGGACACCAGCTCGTCATATTCCTGAATGACGGTTGGCTTACCGTCTTTTTGTTCCACCACGACTGCGGCAAATTCGATAATCTCATCCCGGGAAAAGGAAAGGCCGGTGGTTTCCGTATCAAACAGCACAAGGCGGTTGTATTTTTCAAACAGACCGGAAAAATTACCCATACATAACTCCTTTCGCCAAATCCAGGGCTCTGCGGAATTTACTTTTGTGCTGCAGCTGCAGCTGATATTGGTTAGCCAGTGTATTTGCCCATTCCACAGCGGCTTCTTCTGAGCCGGATTTTACTTCCACTTCCACCTCGCACAGAGGAATTTCCTTATCGCCGCCGGTCAAAAAACCCTTGTCCAGCGCAATTTCAACGGTGCAGTGGGGCAGTTCCAGAATTTTTGCACGCCGGGTAAAGCGGGCACCGCAAACCGCCTGCAGCTTTTCGAAAGCCACAGGTGCGACCTGCGCGGCTTCAAACAGAGCTGCAACGGTTTCAGCGCACCAGGGTGCCTGCAAGGACCATTCTCCACGACCGAAGCCGGGCGCCGGTGTTTTTAATGTGCACACACACGAGCCGTTTTCCATCCGCCTGCGTAAAGTGTATTTTTTGGAAGAAAGGGTGCTGCTTTCCGTGTCGAAATAGGTGGTTTCCATCGCAAGCTCCGACCAGCCGCTCCATTGCGCGGCAATGGATTCCAGCTGATGGTTGGATGCTGAAAATTTGATTTCAAATTCCCGACCCATAAGACGCCTCTTTTCTGCTTTTTTTGCATTATATCAGGATTTTTGGGAAAAGTAAAGCAAGTCAGACAGGTTTATAAACATTTAAAATGCAGCTGGCGGTATCTGTCAGCGTGTGGGTGGCAGCCAGCGCTTCAGCGCCGGCTTTTGTGATGCGAAACAGATGGGGCGTCATATACAAAAGCTGCTGCACCCCATCGCCCTCCACCGTAAAGGAAAAGCGGATGGGTACGGATTTTACAAGGGTAAAACCGGGCAGCTCCGGGGTGGAATCCTTTTGGCGCAGCAGAATTTCCGGGTAGATGATGGATTTTAGCCCCATCAGATGATCCTGTGCCGCCAAGATTTGAAAATAATAGCCGTCAGATGCCAAAACCCGGTGAAATTCCTCCGGAAGCGTCACCGCAAACAGGCTGGTGAGCAAGCCGACGCTGTGGCTCTCCACCGGCAGCTTTGCTGCCGTGGCACAAACCCAGGTTGCATTTTTATAGGCGCCGGCGGCATATCGCACGGCATCCTTGGAAATATCCAGACCAAGCAAAGGCAGCTCCAGTGCCGCGGCAAGACGGCTGCTGTAATAGCCTTCTCCGCAGCCCACATCCACCATAGGACCGCGGCAGGAGAGTGCTTTTGCGGTATCAATGAGGGTGTCCACAATGCTCTGATAGAAGCCTTGATTCAAAAAGGCACGGCGCGCCGCAACCTGCTCTTTGGTATCGCCGGGATTCAGAGAATGCTTTTGCTGTACAGTCAGCAGGTTCACATAGCCCTGTCGTGCAATATCGAAGCTGTGGCCGTTTTCACATTCATAGCGGTTTTCCCTGCGGCAGAGCATTTCGCCGCACAGGGGGCACAGTAGATTCATATTCATCCCTCCGGGAGGTATCATACTTTATTTTCGACGGACAGTCAAATCATATTCGGGGAGTGGGAAAAATGCGGCGCATTTTGGCGATAATATTGTGTTTTGGTTTGATGGGGATACCGACGGCCGGGGCGCAGGAGCCCCGGTATGTGGCACTGACCTTCGATGACGGTCCTTCCGGTCGGTTTACCCGGCGGCTGCTGGAAGGGCTGGAGCAGCGGGAGGTGGCGGCCACCTTTTTACTCTGTGGCTATCGATTGAAAACCTATCCAAAGCTGGCGCAGCAGATTTTTGAAGCAGGTCACGAAATCGGTCTGCACGGCTACAGCCATCAGAATATGGCGAAAATGTCCCGCCATCAGCTGGAAAAGGAAATCCGGGATACTCGGGCGTTGCTTCCGGAGGGATGCGACGCGGTATTTTTGCGCCCGCCCGGCGGAAGTGAGACGGCGTTGGTTCAAAAGGTGGCAAAGGAGGAGGGACTTTCTCTGCTTTTGTGGTCCGTTGACCCACGTGACTGGGCGATCCACGATGCGGCAGCAGTGGAGGCGGCGGTGGTTAGTCAGGTGCAGGATGGGGATGTGATATTGCTTCACGATTTGTCGGATTCTTCCGTCAACGCCGCACTTTCCATTGTGGACCGGCTGCAGGAAAGCGGATTCCGTTTTGTGACAGTGAGCCAGCTGGCAATGCTGCGGAACACACCGCTCCAGCCGGGAACGGTTTATACCCACTTTCCGCAGAAAAAAGGGAACGGCTAAACTGAACTGCCCCAGTTTGTGCGGACAGCACAAAAAAGGGATTCCCTTGCAGGATAATTAAATTTCAAGCGGAGTGGCGTAGCGTCAGCGGCGCCACTCCCGTTCTGTTTTGGATTCGTTCATGGTTG
>SVLS01000020.1 GCA_015067835.1 Oscillospiraceae bacterium
ACTCCCTACCTGCCCAGCACCATGCTGCAGACCAAGAAGACTCAGGTTTACATCAGCGACGAGCTGGCTGCTCCCTTTGCTTGCTGGGAGAAGGTTGGCTACTAATCCTTACCCTCAAAGGGCCGCCTGAACGGCGGTCCTTTTTCAAACTACTTTGAAAGAGGAATTATTATGAAAAGCTATACTTTAAAAAAGATCAGCGGCGCACCTAACTGGGGCGAAATTCCTACCCTGAACATTGATATTGTGCACCGCCCGGCAGACGTTCGCGCCTGGGCGCAGCTGTGCTGGGATGAAACCGGTATCTATGTAAATCTGAAGGCCGAGGAACAGGACATTCGCTGTGAAGAAAACGGTCCTCTGGCTATGATTTGCCTGGATAGCTGCCTGGAATGCTTCATCCGCCCAACCGAAGCGCTTTCTTACTTTAACTTTGAATTCAATCCGGCCGGTAAATTGTACCTGGGCTACGGTGTCGATATGCCCGGTCTGGTACGTCTGGCTGTACAGGATGAGCAGGCAACCTTCCATCCTCAGCCCTATCGGACGGACAATGGATGGGGTCTTACCTTCCAAATTCCTTTCACCTTTATTCAGCATTTCCTTCCGGAATTCAAGGCCTATGAGGGTCTGAATTTCTATGGAAACTGCTACAAGTGCGGTGACCACACAAATCATCCGCACTATCTCTCCTGGAATACTCTGAAGCCGGGCGTTTTGGACTTCCATTGCCCTGCCTATTTCGGTCGTATGATTCTCGGCGGCGAAGAAATCTAAAAACAACGGAGAGGATACCTTGCGGTATCCTCTCCTTTCGTTAGGTGCTGTTTTTTGCCACTTTGCTGCATTTTAATAATTCATATTCCATCCACACCCGTACCGGGTGCATCTAGAATATGAAGGACTCTCCCACGGCCTAAAAACTGTCCACCGGACTGTTTTGTACCCGCCCTTCGGTCGGGCCGTCCTTTCGAGTCCCTCGGTGTATAAAAAATTCCAGATACCCGGATGGGTATCTGGAATTTTTAGGTGCGATTGTTCTTATAGGATTTGAGAAATAGTCTTGGAATACCAATGGGTTCTGGAATCTGAAAAGTTTATATTCCATCTACATCCGTACCGGATGCATCTGGAATATAAAGGACTCTCCCACGGGCTAAAAATTGCTCGCCAGCTCTCAATTTTTACACCAGTCTGCGGACTGGTGCCGCCCTTTCGAGTCCCTCGAAGTATTAAAAATTCCAGATACCCGGATGGGTATCTGGAATTTTTGGTACGCCGGAAGGGACTCGAACCCCCGACCTACTGATTCGTAGTCAGTCACTCTATCCAACTGAGCTACCGGCGCATAGCGCGAAAGCGCCTAAGTATATTACCACAAGCTTTATAAAAATGCAAGTAGTTTTTTCAAAAAAAGCAATTTATTTTCTCCGCCGGTAGTTTTTATGGGAAAGAACCCTCAAATAGTCGTCGCAGGCCGACGCGTTACTTCAGGTCTTTTTTGTTGAAGCGCCAAAGACCCAAGCCCACGAAGCCAAGAATGCCTGCAACAGGAGCGATGGTGTGGTACAACACATCTTCCAAAGTATAGCTCATACCCATTCCGATATATGCTGCGGCATTTCCAATATTGATTCTGTCGATAAAATACAGCACATTCTCCAGCTTTTCATTGCTGCCTGTTTCCTTCAAAATCATCAGAACAACCTGAATAATGCTGCCTGCCATCACCAGGACAAAGGAAATGGCAATGTACATCACAATTACCAAGCCCACATTTTTCATACAAACACACAGGCAGGAAAGCAGGGCTGCCACCCACAAAATTACCAGAATTTCAAAGGCCAGAGATGTCAGGAAATACCAAAAATCTCCAAGTGTAAACGCGGTGGGCTGATACTCAAAGAAAAGCAGACTGATGCCCAGGGTGAGAAAAGCGTGCAGAAGCATCACCGCGGTAAGCACCACTGCGCAGGTGACAAACAACGACAGGAAAATTTCACTGCGGCTCTTGCCCGCGATGACTTTATTGCGAACCGTGCCGAAGGAAAAATCCTTGCACAGAGCAATCGCCAGCAAAACAGGCGCAATCAGTCCCAGATTGTTGCCTATGGAAAAAGAGCTGAAAAACTGCGCCTTTCCGGAAATCAGGGCAGAAACCATGGGATCGTCCTCCATCCCGATGCCGGAGAACATCGCCGCATAAAGAAGTGGCGTTACAGCCGCGAATACCACAGCCAGAATTCCCACCACCAGCAGCAGCTTATCTTTCATAATCCGTTTAAAATCGGCTTTCAAGAGGCTTTTCATTGTTCTGCACCTCCTATCAACGACAGGTAGTAATCTTCAAAGCTGGTCTCACCACAGTTAATACTCAGGATTTTGACGCCTGCGGCAAGAATGGCCGAGAGCAGCGCTGTCAGGTCCATATCACCCAAAACCTTGATGCCATCCGCAATATCCTCAATCTGGTTATCCACGGTTGCTTTTACAATTTCTCTCAGCTTTTGCGGATCGTCTGCGCTGATGCAGGTGGTTCTGGCACATTCCCGGTGCAGCTGTTCCGCGGTAATCTCCTTGATGAGCTTGCCCTTGGAAATAATGCCGTATTTCGTGGCAATCAAAGAAAGCTCCGTCAGAATATGGGAGGAAATCAGGAAGGTGATGCCCCGCTCCCTGTTCAGCTTCAGGATCAGCTCGCGGATGCCCACGATTCCGGAGGGATCCAAGCCATTCATAGGCTCATCCAGAATCAGAAATTCCGGATCGCCCAACAGCGCCATCGCAATACCCAGGCGCTGCCGCATACCCAGCGAAAACTCGCTGGCGTGCTTTTTATCCTCATACAGCGCTTCCAGCCCGACATCCTGCAGCACTGCCCGGATTTTTTCATCATCCCCCACTCCGCATATTGCGCACTGGGTCTTCAGATTGTCATAGGCAGACATATTCATATAGATAGAGGGGCTTTCCACAATGGCGCCCACGCGGCTGCGTGCCTGCCCAATTTTGCTGGAGCTGTTATCTGTGCCAAACAGTTCAAAGCTGCCGGCATAGGGAAAAATCAGCCCGGTAATCAAGCGGATAACCGTGGTTTTTCCGGAGCCGTTTTCGCCTACGAACCCGTAAATATCACCGCGCTCGATGTGCATATTCACGCCGTTAACTGCCAGATGCTTTTTATACCGTTTGCTAAGCGCATTGGTCGAAAGGACACTTCCCATACGGATCTCTCCTTCATATAATATTTGACTTAAGTATAGTATAGCTTCAAATCTTTGTCAACAAATATCGGTAGAGCCGCTTTCACCCGGCGGTAGAAAAGGAATTCTCCTCACGGGAGAGGAAAATTTTGAGAAGTAGGTGGCGTTTTTTCTTTCTGGATGATACCCTTTGTGCAAACCGGAAAGGCAGGTATATTTCCTATGAGAACAGTAAAAATTGTTGCAGATTCCTCTGCAAATCTGATGGAACTGAAAAGCGTTGCATTTGCTGCAGCACCTCTTAAAATCATCACCGCCCAACAAGAGTTTGTGGATGACCGGGAGCTGGATCTTGACGGGATGATTCGCTTCTTTCGCTCCTATAAGGGCAAATCCCAAACCTCTTGCCCCAACCCTGAGGACTGGCTGGCGGCTTTTGGCAATGCTCAGGATGTTTTCTGCGTAACCATTACCAGCGGTCTGTCCGGCAGCTACGGCACCGCGTGTATTGCCAGAGATATGTATCAAGCGGAGCATCCCGACAGACGGGTTTTCGTAATTGATTCCCTCTCCGCCGGTCCGGAGCTGACCCTGATTGTGGAAAAACTGGAGCAGCTGATCGGCGAAGGGAAATCCTTTGAGGAAATCTGCACCTATATTCCCCAGTATCAAAAAAAGACCGGTCTGCTCTTTATGCTGGAATCTCTCAATAATTTTGCCGCCAACGGTCGCGTGTCTCCGGCTGTTGCCAGAATCGCCGGTGTTTTGGGCATCCGCATCGTGGGAAAAGCCAGCAATATGGGTACGCTGGAGCCTACTGACAAATGCCGGGGCGAGGTAAAATCCTTGCATGCGATTTTGAAGCACCTGAAGGAAAGCGGTCTGAAAAACGGCAAGGTGCAGCTCGCCCATTGCCTGAATGAGAATGCCGCCAACACACTGAAAAGTATGATTGAAAAAGAGCTGCCCGGTGCGGTGGTGAAGGTGGGTAAAAATCTGGGTCTTTGCAGCTATTACGCAGAAAAGGGCGGTCTGCTGGTGGGCTTTGAAAAAGAGTGACAGCAATGCCGGCAGGGGAAGTCTCTCCCCTGCCGGTTTTCAAATATCTCTTAGCCCTTATTACGGTTCGCCGGATTGTTCAGCAATGTCCCATCCGGCGCAAACCGGGAGCCGTGGCAAGGACAATCCCAGGAGTGCTCCTGCTTGTTCCACTTCAATGCGCAGCCCAAGTGGGGACAGCGTTTTGTCGTTGGGTAGACAAAATTCGTCAGCGTTTCCACTCCATTGACCAGCAGCTGCGGCTTCCAGATGCTTCTGTCCGGCGCAAAAATATCGGCATAGTCATTTTGCACCCCTGTTATGGCATCGCACAACACCCTCGCCGCCACCATTGAGGAGGTCATTCCCCATTTATTAAACCCGGTGGCAACATATAAATTCGGTGTGCTTGGAGAATATTTCCCAATCAACGGCATTTTGTCCAGACTGATGCAGTCCTGCGTTGCCCATTGGTAAGCAATCCTGCTTTCAGGATAAAATTTTTTCTGAAACTGCTGCAATTCCACCCAGTTTCCGCACTTTTTCCCCGTTCTGCCGCCTCCGCCGCCCAACAGCAGCATATCGCCGTAGGTGCGGAAGGACAGCCCTTTGCTGGATGCATCCACGTACATTCCGTCCAGGCTTTGGGCATGCTCCAGCGCCACCACATAGCTGCGGTGCTGGTACAGCTTCAGAAAATACATCCCGTGCTTATTGAGAATGGGAAAGTGCGTGGCAACAATGACTTTCTTTGCCTTGATTTTTCCCCGTTCGTAACGCACATATCCCGGCAGAAACTCTGTCACTGCAGTGTGTTCATATATTTTCAAGCCCTTTACAATATGAGAAAGAAATTTCAGGGGATGGAATTGTCCTTGGCTGGGCAGCCCCACTGCCGCCGCAAAGGAAATCGGCAGTGGCGATTCATATTGCATTTCCACATTGGCGCCCAGTCGCTGAAGAATGGAAAACTCCCGCTCCACCCTTCTGCGCTCCTGTAACGAATAGGTGTAGGCCGTCCGCCGCTGAAAATCGCATTCTGCCTCCTTACAAAGGCGGGCAAATTCTTCCACCGCCTGCTGATTGGCGTATAAATATTTTCCGGCCGCTTCCACTCCTGCATTTTTCACCAAATCACCGTAAATTAGACCGTGTAAGGCAGTCACTTTTGCCGTGGTATCGGCAGTCACACCGCCGGCAATCCGCTGTGCCTCCACCACCGTGCAATCCACACCGGCCTGTTTCAAATAATAGGCGCACAGCAATCCGCACATACCACCGCCAATCACCAAAACATCGGTTTTGAGATCCCCTGTCAGTTTTTCATATTGCGGCAATACGGCAGTATCGGACCAAAGTGATCTGTGCATATCCATCCCCCTCATAGGTTTTTTCTTATTATGTACAAACTTCCCCTTTTTATTGGATGGAAAATAAAAACGGACAGCCACAGCTGTGCCTGTCCGCTTTCTTTGCTTACTGCATGCCCTGCTCGTAAGCTTCAATCATCTTCTTGACCATCTGGCCGCCGACGGAGCCGGCTTCACGGGAGGTCAGGTGACCGTTGTAACCGTTGGTCAGGTTTACGCCAACCTCGGAAGCTGCCTGCATCTTGAACTTGTCCATTGCCTCACGGGCCTGGGGGACATTGATCTGATTGTTGTTCTTCATTTCCAATTTCGCTCCTTTTGTTTTTTTACGGTTTTCTTCCGCAACCATAGCTTAGCCACATTCAGAGGAAATATGATTGTTTCTTTTCGGAAATTGTCACATTTTTTGGAAATAAGCAAAACTCCCGGCTTGTGCTGACAGCACAAGCCGGGATTGTTGATACGGGACATCCGCTTTGGCGATTCTTAATAGTTTTCAGCGTGGATTTCAAAATAGCTCTGGGGATGGTTGCAGGTGGGGCAAACCTCAGGAGCCTTGGTGCCAACCACCAAGTGACCGCAGTTGCGGCACTCCCAAACCTTGACCTCGCTCTTTTCAAAGACCTCAGCCGTTTCCACATTGTGGAGCAATGCACGGTAGCGTTCCTCGTGATGCTTCTCAATCTCAGCGACCAGACGGAACTTGGCTGCCAGCTCAGTAAAGCCTTCCTCCTCAGCGGTCTTTGCGAAGCCGGCGTACATATCCGTCCATTCGTAATTCTCGCCATTGGCGGCGGCAATCAGGTTGGAAGCGGTATCACCGATGCCGTCCAGCTCCTTGAACCACAGCTTTGCGTGCTCCTTCTCATTGTCGGCAGTTTTCAGGAACAAGGCAGCAATCTGCTCAAAGCCTTCCTTCTTTGCCTTGGATGCAAAATAAGTGTACTTGTTGCGTGCCTCGGACTCACCGGAAAATGCCGCCATCAAATTTTTCTCTGTTTGGGTACCAGCGTATTTATTAGCCATTTTTGTTACCTCCTTTTTTGTGAATGTTCAAACCATTCATCTACTGCTAGTATACCAACTTATTTGAATTTTTCAATGGGTTTTTTCACATTTTATTGCAGGATGCTTGCAAATTTTCTCCTTTCGTGGTATGCTATCAGCAGCAAAAGCAAGGAGGTGTCCTATGGCGCTGCAGGAGTCCGGCGAAATGTATCTGGAAACCATTTTGGTACTTTCCCAGAAAAACCAATTTGTCCGTTCCATCGACGTTTGCGAATATATGGGCTATTCCAAGCCCAGTGTCTCCCGGGCTGTGGGACTTCTGAAAAAGGACGGCTTTATTACTGTTGAAAAAGACGGTCATATTTTTTTGACGGAAAAGGGGCGCGCCGTCGCCGAGAAAATCCTATCCCGTCACACCATCCTTACCGAAATGCTTGTCCGCCTGGGCGTCAGCAGAGAAACTGCTTCCAACGATGCCTGCCGGATTGAACACGTGGTAAGCGATGAAACCTTTGACGCCATTAAAAACCATTTGCAAAAGTATCAATAAACATCATTTTGAGGAGGCAATTCCATGACGCTCAGCGAAAAAACACAGCTTCAATGTACTGCCGTAAAGGTCCGTATGGGAATTATTGAATCCACCCACGGTGCCAAGGCAGGTCACCCCGGCGGCAGCTTATCCGCCGCTGAAATGTTCACCTACTTATACTTCAAGGAACTGAACATCGATCCCAAAAATCCCAAGGCCGAGAATCGGGACCGTTTTGTTCTGTCCAAGGGTCATACTGCCCCCGGTCTGTATGCCACTTTGGCACACCGCGGCTTCTTCCCCGTAGAGGATCTGCCCACCCTGCGTCACATCGACAGCTATCTGCAGGGTCACCCCAATATGAACACCGTTCCCGGCGTGGATATGTCCACCGGCTCTCTGGGTCAGGGCGTTTCCGTCGCCGTTGGTATGGCTCTGGGCGCAAAGCACCAGAACAAGGACTTCCGTGTCTACACCCTGCTGGGTGACGGCGAAATTCAGGAAGGTCAGGTTTGGGAGGCCTGTATGGCTGCTGCCCATTACAAGCTGGATAACCTGGTTGTCATCGTTGACAACAACGGCCTGCAAATCGACGGCAACATCGCTGATGTTATGAGTCCCTATCCCATCGTGGACAAGCTCAATGCCTTCGGCTTCCACACCATCGCCATCAATGGCCACGATTTTGATGCCATCGAAAGTGCAATGAACGAGGCAAAGACTGTTAAGGGTCAGCCCACCGCCATTGTGATGAACACCATCAAGGGCAAGGATGTCTCCTATATGGAAAACAATGCCGGCTGGCACGGCAAGGCTCCTAACGACGAGGAGTATGAAATCGCAATGAACGAATTGAAGGCAATTCTTTCCGGATTGGAGGGCAAGTAAGATGGCAGAAGTAAAAAAAGTTGCAACCCGTGATGCATACGGTGCTGCCCTGGCAAAGCTGGGCGCAGAGCACGATAATCTGGTGGTTTTGGATGCCGACCTGGCCGGTGCGACCAAGACCGCTGTATTCAAGAAGGCCTTCCCGGAGCGGCATTTTGACTGCGGTATCGCAGAGGGCAATATGATTTGTGTTGCCGCCGGTATGTCCACCACCGGTCTGGTTCCCTTTGCCTCTTCTTTTGCAATGTTCGCTGCCGGCCGTGCCTTTGAACAGGTGCGTAACTCCATCGGCTATCCCCATTTGAATGTGAAAATCGGTGCTACCCACGGTGGTATCTCCGTTGGCGAAGACGGTGCAAGCCATCAGTGCTGTGAAGACTTCGCTTTGATGCGCTCCATTCCCGGTATGACGGTCATCTGCCCGGCTGACGGCGTGGAAGCAGAAGCTGCTGTCAAGGCTGCTTACGAGATGGAAGGTCCTGTCTACCTGCGCTTTGGCCGTCTGGCCATTCCCCAGTTCCACGAGGAAGGCTTCAACTTCCAGATTGGCAAGGGCGAAATTCTGAAGGACGGCACCGATGTTGCCATCATTGCCAACGGTCTGCTGGTTTACGAAGCCATTCAGGCTGGTGAGATTCTTTCTGAGGCCGGCATCAATGCAATGGTCATCAATATGGCTACCATCAAGCCTCTGGATGAGGAGCTGGTACTGGAAGCTGCCAAGAAGTGCGGCAAGGTTATCACCTGTGAGGAGCACTCCATCATCGGCGGTCTGGGCGAGGCTGTCAGCGCCTTTCTTGCTGAAAAGCTGCCCACCGTGGTGCGCCGCATCGGTGTCAATGACGAGTTCGGTCACTCCGGTCCTGCTGTTCCCCTGCTGAAGCAGTTTGGTCTCTCTGCTGAGCATATCGTGGAAGTTGCCAAGGAGCTGTGCAAGTAATTTTATCACTTGGGTGCGCTGCCAAAAGCAGCGCACCTTTTTCATCTAAATCCATGTCATTGCGAGGGAGCAAAGCGACCGTGGCAATCTCCTGAAGATTCCGAAAACCTGATGGGATTGCCACACCAGTGTGCCCACTGGTTCGCAATGACAGTAGATGGGACGGCTTCTTCTTGTCATATTTGATTTTCTGTGTTATAATGAGGAAAATGCGTAAAAGCGAGGTTTGTTATGGCAAAGATTATTTTTCAGTTGGAGGGTGCCGGTGCAGTAACCGTAGACGGCAACATCGGCGACAATTTGCTGGAACTGGCCCGGCGGGCAAATGTAGCCATTGATGCCCCCTGCTCCGGCAACGGCTCCTGCGGCAAATGCCGCGTTCAGCTGTTGGAAGGAAGCGTGGAAACCCTCCCCTCCCGGCATATCTCTCAGGAAGAATTCGACGCCGGATGGCGCTTGAGCTGTAACTGTAAAATCACCGGGGACTGCACCGTTTTGGTTCCCGACATTGCCAGCGCCTACCAGTCCCGGATGAAAACGGCTGATTTGAGCAGCCCCCAGGAGGTTGCGATTTTTGATGCGGCACAGCAGGCCTTGAAGAAAAGCGGCATTGCCTTTGAAAATGCCTTCCGCTGCAAGGTGCTTTCCATGTCTGCTCCCACCCCGGAGGATACTATGCCGGATGTGGAGCGGCTTACTTGGGCTGTTCAGGAAGCCTTTGGCGTGGAAAAAGTGACGGTCCCCTACCCTGTGATGTCCAAGCTGGCTGCCACATTGCGCGCCCACGACTTTACAGTGGCTGTAAAAGGACAGCTGACCGGCGACACCTTCCAATGTATGGAAATCTGCGATCCGGCGGATACTGCCATTGTAGGCTGCGCCCTTGACATCGGCACGACCACGGTGACGATGGTGCTGACGGATCTGGAAAGCGGTAAAATTCTTTCTAAGGGTTCCTCCGGCAACGGTCAAATCCGTTACGGCGCAGATGTCATCAACCGCATCATTCAGCAGAGCCGCCCCGGCGGAAAAGAAAAACTGCAAAAAGCCATTGTGGATGAAACCCTTTCTCCCATTATCCGCAACCTGTGCCGCAGTGCAAAGCTTGCGCCGGAATCCATTTTGCGGCTTTGCGTAGGTGCAAACACCACGATGAACCATCTTTTGGTGGGCGTGGATGCGGATCCGGTGCGGATGGACCCCTACATCCCCAGCTTCTTTGGCTGGGAGGGACTTCTGGCCGGCGACCTGCGCCTGCCGATGAACCCTCTGGCTCCGGTGGTGATTGCGCCCAACATCGGCTCTTATGTCGGCGGCGACATTACGGCCGGCACTTTGGCCAGTCTGATTTGGGACAAGGATGAAATGAGCCTGTTCATTGACCTGGGTACCAATGGCGAGCTGGTCTTCGGTAACCGGGATTTCCTGATGAGCTGTGCCTGCTCCGCCGGACCTGCTTTTGAGGGCGGCGATATTTCCTGCGGTATGCGCGCAACTGACGGTGCGGTGGAGGCCTGTGTTCTGGATAAGGACACAATGGAGCCCTCTTTGACCATCGTAGGCGATGCCGGGCAAAAATGCGTGGGCATCTGCGGCAGCGGTATTATTGATATTATTTCCGAATTGTTCCGTTGCGGCATCATCAATGCCAAGGGTCTGTTTGTCCGGGAGGGCAAGCGGATTGCACGGGATGCCCACGGAATGGGCCGGTATATTCTGGCTTTCCCCGAGGAGACGGAAACCGGCCGGGAAGTGTCCATTAACGAGGTGGACATTGACAACTTCATCCGTGCCAAGGGCGCTATTTTCTCCGCCGTGGATACTTTGCTGCAATCCGTTGATATGACGGTGGATTGCATTGACCATGTGTATGTGGCCGGCGGCATCGGCTCCGGCATCAATATGAAAAACGCCGTCAACATCGGTATGCTTCCGGATGTGGAGCTGTCCAAGTTCAGCTATATCGGAAACTCCTCTCTGACCGGAGCTTACGCTATGGTTTTAAGCGATGAGGCCATTGCCAAGTGCGCAGAGGTTGGCGCAAATATGACCTATCTGGAGCTGTCCACCTATCCCGGATATATGGACTCCTTTGTGGCCGCCTGCTTCCTGCCCCATACCGATGCCCGTCTGTTCCCCAGCAGCTGTCAGGAATGAATGCAACACACAATTCTAAGCTGAGGGCAAACGCCCGTTCCCTTCGCAAAAATATGACCAAGGAGAAGCCTTGGCATTGTCAGGAGAACAACTATGGAAATTGAAAACAATAAGGAAGAAGTTCCTTTTTCCTATTACGAAAACCTGTTTCAGAAGATGGATGCTGCGGATGCAACCGCGCGGTTGAAAGATATCCAGTGGGATGGGAAAGAGTTTTATGTAAACCTACTGGGTCGAGCCTTTGCCATTTCCCATCCGAAATACGCCTTGCGTGCAACGGATGGCGGTCAACTCCCTTCCCTGCCCACTCAGACCTTTCTGCTGCGATATCTGCTGGAGGGTAGAAGCGTAACTTCACAAGGCACTTGGCTGACCTTCCGGGAAATGCCCTGGGGAGAGCTGTATATCAAGCCCTACACCGGGCGAGTGCTGACCCGTGCTGCCTTTACCTTCGGCACACGAATTCAGGCTTTTCGTACCGCTTGTGAAAAAATGGGAGCCATTCCTCTGTCCCACGGCGATGCCGGCTTCCAGTTTGATTTTATCGGCGGCTATCGGATGCAGATTCTGGTATGGGAGGGCGATGAGGAATTTCCGCCCAATGCACAGGTGCTGTATTCCGACAATTTCTCTGCCGGCTTTGCCGCAGAGGACCGGGTTGTGGCCGGCGACATTTTGATTTCAACCATCAAGGCAAATATGTAAGACAGGAGACAGTCCATGAACTTCGGTTTTGGTGTTGATGTAGGCGGTACCACCGTCAAAATTGCCTATTTTAATCAAGAGGGTTCACTTCTTGACAAGTGGGAAATCCCCACAGATACGAAAAATGGCGGCACACAAATCCTGCCGGATATTGCCGCATCCATCAGCGACTATTTGGAAAAGAAGAATATTCCCCGCAGTCAGGTCATCGGCATCGGTATCGGTGTCCCCGGACCGGTGGATGATGACGGCAATGTCAACTGCTGTTCCAATCTTGGCTGGGGCGTTTTCAATGTCCACGAAGCATTAAAGGCTTTGACAGGACTTCCTGTAAAAGCCGGCAATGATGCCAATGTTGCCGCCTTGGGCGAGGCCTGGAAGGGCGGCGGCCACGGCTGCGAGAATATGCTGCTGGCTACCTTCGGTACCGGCGTTGGCGGCGGCATTATCATAGGCGGTCAGCCAATCAACGGTGCCCACGGTGCTGCCGGTGAAATTGGACACGTGATGGTCAACCGCCACGAGCAGGAACCTTGTACCTGCGGCAATTATGGCTGTGCGGAGCAATATTGCTCTGCCACCGGTGTGGTACGACTGGCAAAAATGAAGCTTTCTGCCAGCGACCGGGACAGCCTTATGCGTACCTGTCAGCACCTCACCTGCAAGGATGTTTTTGACGCAGGAGCAAAGGGCGATGCCCTTGCTTTGGAGGTTCTGGAGCAGGTCTATGACTATATGGGACAGTTTTTGGCGGCTGTCTGCTGCACGCTGGATCCGGAGCTGGTGGTCTTGGGCGGCGGCGTCAGCAACGCCGGACAGCCCTTTTTGGAGGGAGTTAAGCGCTACTTTGACAAATACATTTTCCACGCTTCCCGCTCCATCGGCTTTGCGTTGGCCGTTTTAGGAAACAGCGCAGGTACTTACGGCGCATTCAAGCTGATTTTGGATGCCCAAAGAAAATCATTTCAGGAGTGAAAAATATGTACAATATCAGAAAAATTCAAGATGACTTATACTGGGTTGGCGCAAATGACCGCCGCCTTGCTATGTTCGAAGGTGTCTACTCTGTACCCGACGGTGTATCCTACAATTCCTATGTGTTGCTGGATGAAAAAACAGTCCTGTTCGACACTGTGGACAAGGCCGTTGCCAAGACCTTCTTTGAAAATCTGAAGGCCGTTCTTCAGGGCAGACCCTTGGATTATCTTTTCGTGCACCACATGGAGCCGGACCATTCTGCTGTGGTAGAGGATGTGGTTTTGCGGTATCCTGACATCAAAATCGTCTGCAACACCGCAACCAGGAATATGATGAAGCAATTTTTCACCTTCGATGTGGACAGCCGCTGGGTAGAAGCCAAGGAAGGCGAGGTTTTCTCCACCGGTCGCCACAACTTCTGCTTCGTAAAAGCACCTATGGTGCATTGGCCGGAGGTTATGGTTTCCTACGACACCACAGACGGTATTTTGTTCTCCGCGGATGCCTTCGGCACTTTCGGTGCGCTCAATGGCGCTCTGTTTGCTGATGAGGTGGACTTTGACCGGGATTATCTGGATGAAGCCCGGCGGTACTATACCAACATCGTGGGCAAATACGGTCAGCAGGTCACCACTCTGCTCACCAAAGCCGCGATGCTGGACATTCGGATGGTTTGTCCTCTGCACGGCTTTGTGTGGAGAAAAAACATCGGCTATTTCATTGACAAATATCTCCATTGGGCATCCTACACCCCGGAGGAAACCGGCGTGATGATTGCCTACGCCTCTGTCTACGGCAATACAGAAAACGCCGCTGAAATTCTGGCTGTAAAGCTTCGTGAAAAGGGCATTAAAACCCGGATTTACGATGTCTCCGTCACCCCGGCCTCTGACATCATCGCCGCCGCTTTCCGCTACAGCCATCTGGTCTTCGCTTCCACCACCTACAACGCAGGTATTTTCGTTTGTATGGAAGCGCTCCTCAGCGATTTGGTGGCGCACAATCTGCAAAACCGCACCGTTGCCCTTCTGGAAAACGGTTCCTGGGCTCCCACCTCCGGAAATCTGATGCGCAATATGCTTGCCAAGTGCAAGAATATGAACATTTTGGATGCCGGGCTGACCATTCGCTCCTCCCTGCAGGAAAGTCAGCTTCCCCAGCTGGAAGCTGTGGCAGATGCGCTGGCTGCTACCATTTTGCCGAACATCGCTCCGAAAGCGTCTGCTTCGCTGGTGGATAACGACGCTGTCTTTAAGCTCAGCTACGGTTTGTTCGTCCTGACAGCACAGGAAAACGGCAAGGACAACGGCTGTATCATCAATACCGTCGGTCTGCTGACGGATGTTCCCAAACGGATTCAAATTGCTGTCAACAAGGCGAACTACACCCACGATATGATCAAGCGCACCGGCAAATTTAATGTGTCCGTTTTGAATCAGGAAGCGCCCTTTGGCATCTTCCAGCAATTTGGCTTCTGCTCCGGCAGAGATACGGACAAATTTGCCCAGGCTTCCTACGATTGCCGCACCGAAAACGGTCTGCGCTATATCCCTGAAAATTGCAATGCGGTGCTGTCCGCCAAGGTTCTGGAAAGTTACGATTGGGGCAGCCACACCCTGTTCGTCGCAGAGCTGACGGAAGCAAAAACGCTGAACAATGTGCCCAGTATGACCTATCAATACTATTTTGACCATGTTAAGCCAAAGCCCGCCCCCACCGCCGAAAAGAAAACCGGCTGGGTCTGCAAAATTTGCGGATATGTCTATGAGGGTGAGGCGCTGCCTGAGGATTATGTTTGTCCCCTGTGCAAGCACGGCCGTGAAGATTTCGAAAAGCTGTAATAAAAAGCCTGCCGCAAAAGCGGCAGGCTTTTAAAATCGGTTGTCATCCGGAATATGCTCCATAATATCCTCAACATTGCATTCAAGAATATTGCACAGCTTATCGATTGTATTCACTTCTACATTTTGGTTGTGCCGCAGACGGTTCAACTGAGAGCGATTCACATTATGATGGGTATACAGGTCATACTGCGTAATGCCCTTTTTCTTCATTGTTTTCCACAATCGGTCAAATTTAATCACTGTATATCCCTCCCAGTACTTGACTTTTTCTTATTATCGCCATAAAATAGCCTTAAGAATAGTCTTCGTATACGAACGTTCCGAAAGGAGGGGCTTATGGAAACTCAAATGATAGACCGCATTTATGAACTGCTGACAGGAGAATGCGCTCCCACTGCTAACGATCCAATCGTGGAAAATATGTTTGCTGAAGGACGGACTTGTGATGAACTATACAGCAATGTTTATGAGGCAAATCTGCGTCTGTGTGAGCGCCTTGGTGTACAAGAGGATGCGGATGTTGAGTTAATTATCGATGCGATGATGCGAATAAGTAAGTTGCTGGGCAGAAAAATGTTTTCATATGGTGCTAAATATGCAGCTGTGGAATTTGATAAAAAATAGCCTGCCGCAAAAGCGGCAGGCTTTTTATAAGGTCACCTGTGCATCTAATTGGGACACAATGGTCATCTGCTCGCCGGTAACAGGATGGAAAAACTCCAGCCTCTTGGCGCATAACAGCTGGGTTGAAGCGCCCAACGCCCGGGAGACTTCCGCAGATTCCGGTGTGTTATACTGGGGGTCACCCAAAATGGGGTAGCCTGCATAAGCACAATGCAGGCGCAGCTGGTGGGTTCTGCCTGTAACGGGGCGCAATTCAAGTTTACATAACTTTCCTTTTCGCTCCAGCACGCGATATTCCGTCACCGACGGCTTCCCCTCCGGATTTATCTCCCGCAGAAGGCTGGGCAAGGGCTTTCGGGCAATGGGCGCATCAATCACGCCTGACTCCTCTGCCGGTCCTCCCACTGTTATGGCATGGTAGCTTTTTTGAACCTCCAGCCTTTGAAGCAAATGGTGGATATGGGCATTTTTCGCCAACAGCACCACGCCAAAGGTATCCCGGTCCAGCCGCGTTAACGGATGAAAGGCGCAATTCTGCCCTGTTTTTTGATAATACCCGGCCACCAGATTGGCCAGCGTTCCGCTGTTTCTGGTGCGAGACGGATGGATAAGCATTCCCGCCGGCTTATCCACCGCCAGCAGGCAGCTATCCTCATATAAAACCGTCAGCGCCCCTTCTTCTGCAGGATAGTCCAGCTGCGGCGCGTCCATCAACAGGGTGATGGTATCCCCCGGCTGCACCTGAAAATCCGTATGCTCCGGCTTGCCGTTCACCAAAATTTTTTCCTGCCATTTCAAGCGGTTCATCAGCCCGGCTGAAATCGCCATATCCTCCCGCAAAAAGGAAGAAAGACGCCCCGACCGGGTGGCAATATGTGACAGTTGCATATACGCACCTCCAAATAATCTATGTCATTGCGAACCAGTGCACACACTGGTGTGGCAATCTCCCGAACATTACGGAAATCCGCTGGGGATTGCCACGTCACCCCTGCGGAGTTCCTCGCAATGACATATTAAAAAGGTCTGCCGCAATGCAGCAGACCTTTTAAGGGCTTAGTTCAGAGCGGCCTTTGCCTTCTCAACGATGGCTGCGAAAGCAGCGGCATCATTGATTGCCATTTCGGACAGGCTCTTGCGGTTCAGCTCGATGCCAGCCTTGTGAATGCCGTTCATAAAGGTGGAGTAGTTCAAGCCGTAAGGAGCGACAGCAGCGCTCAAACGGGCGATCCACATGGTACGGTATGCACGCTTCTTCTGCTTGCGGCCTTCGAAAGCGTAGTTGCCGGACTTCATAACGGCCTGCTTGGCCATCTTAAAGTGCTTGGATTTTGCACCCCAGTAGCCCTTAGCCAGCTTCAGGGTAGCATTTCTTCTCTTGCGCGTCATCATTGCGCCTTTAACTCTTGCCATTTGTCTATCCTCCTATTCTTACTTGTAGGGAATCATCTTCTTGATTGCTTCGACATTGGTTGCGTCGGCATAAGCAGTTGTACGAAGATGACGGGTCCGCTTGGTAGTCTTCTTAGTGAGGATGTGGCTCTTGTAAGCATGCGCTCTCTTAACCTTACCGGTCTTGGTCAGGTTGAATCTTTTTTTTGCACCGCTATGGGTTTTCAGCTTGGGCATAATAGGTTCTCCTTCCGTATCTTTGGTTATTTTAGCCTTGCAGCTTATTTACTGTTCTTGGGGGTAAGGAACATCGCCATAAAGCGACCTTCCAGCTTGGGATTCTTTTCCATCGTGGCGGTTTCTGCACAGCTCTGTGCAAACTCCATCAGCAATTTCTCGCCCAAATTGGTATGTGCCATTTCACGACCGCGGAAGCGTACACTTACCTTCACCCGATTGCCGTCTGCCAGGAATTTCTGAGCAGCCTTAATCTTGGTGTTCAGGTCATTGGTGTCGATGCTTGGACTCATACGAATCTCCTTGACCTCCACAACCTTCTGGTTCTTTTTGGCTTCCTTTTCCCGCTTCTTCTGGTCAAAGCAGAACTTGGAATAGTCCATAATCTTGCAGACCGGCGGAACTGCGTTGGGGGAAATCTTCACCAAGTCCAGACCACGCTCATCTGCGATGGCATTGGCTTCCTCAGCAGACATAATGCCCAGCTGAGCGCCGTCTTCACCGATGACGCGAAGCTCCTTGTCCTGAATTTCCTCATTGAGCTGATGTTCTAACTTTGCGATGGTAAGCACCTCCATAAATGAACAAAATGCGGATGCCAAAGCATCCGCACATTCAAACACAATTATCCCATAGGGAAAGTGGAATATGAACCGTTTCGCGTTAGCTGACGGCGAGGCGGATGTTCAGCCTTCTTCATTACCCGTGCATTTTAGCACAGTTTTTCCCCTTTGTCAAGGGTATTTTATTGATTTTTTTGTGTTTTATTCCTGTGAAAAACGGATAAATTTATGATAAGGCCGTCACCATCGTTCCGGGGCCTGGGCGGAAGGAGGACAGCACCTGAATCCGCACACCGTGCTCCTTTGCCAGCTCCACTGCCCGGTCGTGAAGCACCTGCGCCCCCTGACGTGCCAATGTCAGCATCGCCTCATAGTCAATTTCATCATAACGCACCGCATCGGGAAAAATCCGGGGATCCCGGTCATAAACCCCGTCTACATCGGTATATATCTGGCATTTGTCCGCCTGCAAATATGCCGCCAACGCCACCGCCGTGGTATCCGAGCCGCCACGCCCCAGGGTTGTAATGTCATTATTTTCATTGATGCCCTGGAAGCCGGTAACCACTACAATCTTCCCTTTGGACAGTTCGTTTCGGATGCGGTCATTGGAAAGCCCCAGCACCCGGGCATCGCCGTAGTGTCCGTCCGTTGCAATGCCGGCCTGCCAGCCTGTAAGGCTGATAGCCGGGAAGCCCTGTTGGGCAATGGCCATTGCCATCAGTCCGGCAGACATCTGCTCTCCTGTTGCCAAATAGCTGTCCATCTCCCTTGCGGAGGGATTGGGGGCAATCGCCGCCGCGGCACTGACCAGGTTATCCGTGGTGTCACCCTGAGCAGAAACCACAACCACCACCTGATTTCCCTGCTTTGCCTCATAAATGGCACGCTGCGCTCCGCGGCGAATGCGGGAGACATCCGCAAGGGAGCTGCCGCCAAATTTTTGTACAATCAGCATCCTGCTCACCTCCGCTTTATTCTACGCCTTTCTTCCCTTTTCGGTGCCAAAGTCCGGCAAAAAAGGTCTGCCGCAGCTGCGGCAGACCTGTGCATTTCTCTTCAATTAACCGGCCAAAACCTCCGCCTTGATGACGCCGTTGGTCTGACCCAACTCGTTGAGCAGCTCCTCCAGAGAGACCGTTACCTCGGACAACTCTGCGGAGATGGTCACCAATGCATAGCCGTTGGTGGGGATGATAGAGTTAATGGTCAGCACATTGGCATTTTCCTTTGCGTAAACCATCAACAGAGCAGAAAGGACGCCGGGCTCATCGTGGAGCATCAGCTGGAAGGTGATGACCCGCCCCTTCATAATATTCTGGAAAGGCATAATTGCATCCCGGTATTTATAAAAAGCGCTGCGGCTGATTCCGGTACGCTTGGCAGCATCATTGACGGTAGATACTTCACCGGTGGACAGCAGTCTTTTCGCTTCGGCTACCTTTAAGAAAACCTCCGGAAGCGCTGATGCCTCGATGATGTAATATTTAGGCTGTTTCGGCATAAAAAAAGTCTCCTTTGCACATTATTCAGCAAAATGCTACAATTTTATTTCATGCGAACACCGCTATTGTATCACATTTTTCCAAAAAAGCAACCCCCAGTTGTGGACTTTTGTCCAAGAAAGGAGTACACATGCAACATCCTTTTTTTCGCAAGGTTTTTCTTCTCGCCCTGTGTGCATTGGGGCTGTGGATTGGCCTGCGGTTTTTGCTTCCCATTGCAATGCCCTTTCTTCTGGCGGCTTTGCTTTCACTGGCCGCTGAGCCTTTGGTGGGCAGTCTGCAGCGGCGGCTGCATCTGTCCCGGGGCTTTGCATCCGCCATCGGTATCACCATTGCGCTGCTGCTGGCGACCTTGGCGGTGATTGCACTGTTGGCCTTCCTGATACGGGAATTGGGTTCTCTAGCCGATGTTTTACCGGATTTGGAAAGCGCCACTTTATCCGGGCTGGATTCTTTGGAATACTGGCTGCTGGACATTGCACAAAAAGCGCCGGGAAACATCAGCCCTGTTTTGACCGGCGGTGTCCAGCGGATGTTCTCCAACGGCAGTGCCCTTTTGGATCGGTTTACCTCTTCGCTGGTATCCCTTGCCTCCAGAATACTGAAGGCTCTGCCCAGCAGTGCTTTGGGCTTCGGCACTTGGGTGCTGGCCGCCTTTATGCTCTCTGCGAGGCTGCCCCGCCTTCGTCAATGGCTGAAAGCCCATCTTCCGGACTCCTGGCAGCATCGCTACCTACCCTATCTGCAAACTCTTAAGCATACCCTTCTCGGTTGGCTGCTGGCACAGCTCAAGCTCGTGGGCGTTACCTTTGCCATTCTCACAGCCGGCTTTTTGCTGCTTCGTGTGGAGCACGCCCTTTTATGGGCTGCCGCTGTTTGTCTGGTGGACATTTTGCCGGTTCTGGGCACCGGAACGGTACTGCTTCCCTGGAGCTTGGTCTGCTTTTTGCAGGGAGATACCCTGCGTGCCATTGGAATGATTGCCATTTATGCCACCATCAGCCTGACCCGTTCGGTGCTGGAGCCCCGTTTTGTAGGAAAACAGCTGGGCTTGGACCCCCTGATTGCCCTGCTGGCCATCTATGCCGGATACCGCCTTGGCGGTCTGATGGGAATGCTTTTGGCACCCATTTTGGCAGTTGCGGCTGTTCAAATCCTGCAGGGAGAGAAAAAACAGCTCTAATTCATTGACATTTCCGACAAATTTCCAACTTTCCTATTGTGCATCCGGCTTATTTTTGGTATAATGATTAGAAAAAAGATATAATGGATGTGTATTGCCTTGAAGTATGGAATTTGGAATGTATCAACGCCGCAGGCATCTGCGGTAAACGACTTGGTCAGCGGTGGTTATGCCCCTCTGGCTGCCATGGTTTTGTCTGCCCGGGGATTCCGCAGCGCCGCTGAGGCGAAGCAGCAGCTTGCCTGCAATTTGCCGTTGCTGGATCCCTTTCTGCTTACAGATATGGACTTGGCTGCCGGCCGTGTGGGACTGGCTATGACCCGCGGAGAGAAAATTGCCGTTTTCGGCGACTATGATGTGGACGGCATCACTGCCACCTGCCTGCTGACGGACTTTTTGCGCCGCCACGGTGCAGACTGCATCAGCTATATCCCCGGCCGTCTGGAAGAGGGCTACGGCCTGAACCCCATTGCCATTCGCTATCTGCACGAAGAAGGCGTAAAACTGATTATCACCGTAGACTGCGGAATCACCGCTGTGGCAGAAGCTCAGCTTTGCAAGGAGTTAGGCATTGATCTGGTGATTACAGACCATCACGAGTGCAAGGACGTTCTTCCGGAAGCGATCGCCGTTGTGGATCCCCACCGCCATGATGGCGGCTACCCCCACAAAACCCTTTCCGGCGTTGGTGTCGCCTTCAAGCTGGCTGTCGCTTTAAGCGGAGATCAGGAGCAGGTGCTGGATGAATATGCGGATATGGTTTGTCTCGGTACTGTGGCAGATGTGATGCCCTTGCTGGGGGAAAACCGGGTATTTGTGTCCCACGGCTTGAAGTCCATTCGCAACACCCGCCGTCCCGGCTTGGCCGCACTGATGCAGGAATGTGGCTGTGCTGCCGATTCTGTCAGCGCCAGCACCATCGGCTATATGCTGGCACCCCGTATCAATGCTGCAGGTCGGATGGGTCAGATTGACTGGGCGGTGGAGCTGTTTTTAACCAAAGACGCAGAGCGAGCCAGTTACCTGGCCCATTCTCTGTGTGAATTGAATCGTCAGCGTCAGCAGGTAGAGGCGCAGATTTACGATGACGCCATCTCTATGCTTCCTCCCGGTCAGCAGCCGGAGGCGATTGTCTTGGCAGATGAATCCTGGCATCAGGGCGTGGTGGGCATTGTGGCCAGCCGCATTGCGGAGGAATTTTGCTGTCCCACCTTCCTGATTTGTCTGGATGGAGAGCACGGTAAGGCCAGCTCCCGGAGCTTTGGCGGCTTCAATCTCTTCTCTTCCCTGACCGCTCTGTCGGATTTACTGGAAAGCTACGGCGGCCACGAATTTGCCGCAGGTTTTACCATTTCCCGTCAGCAGATTCCGGCCTTTCGGGAGCAGATTTGCGCCCGGGCGGCAGAATACTACACCGACACCGGTCCGCGGACTGTGCTGGACATTGACTGTGCCATCGCCCCGGAACTTTTAAGCATCAAGGGAATCGATGCGCTGGAAACTCTGGAGCCCTGCGGAAACGCCTGTCCAAAGCCGGTGCTGATGATGAATCAGCTGACGGTAGAGCGCATCAGCCTGGTCGGTTCAGGCCGGCATATGCGTCTGCGTCTGCGCGCCGGACGGCAGTCCATTAACGCTATCTATTTTTCCGCCACCCCGGAAACGGCCTCTATCCAACCCGGTGATGTGGTGGATGTGGCCTTCCATCCCCAAGTAAACGAATTTCACGACGAACGCACGCCCCAGATGAATGTGCTGGACATTCGCCCTTCCTGTGTCGCTCCCTGCTCACCGGAAATCGGCGGCTACTCCCATATTCACAGCGGCACGCTCACCCGTGAGGAAGCGGCAAATCTTCTTCCTGAGCGCAGTCTCCTTTCCGTCGTTTGGCGGTATTTGGCACAGCTGAGTTCCCAAATTTGCGAAGATCCGCTGTGTCTGTGCCGTAAAATCGTTCGCTGGTCCAATCAGTCTATGAGTCTGGGGCAGTTTTTCACCTGTCTGGACATTTTCCGGGATGTGGGCTTGCTGCGTTACACCCGGCATCATAAGGAAATCGTCATTGAACTGACTCCTGGGGCTGAGAAAGCTGACTTGAATCAGAGCCACACCCTGCAAATCCTTCTTCAAGCGAAAGAGAGCTGAACATTTTGGAAACCTTTGAATATCACTATGGGCAAATGCGCGATACCATTACCAAGTGTATGCCCGGCGCGGATATGGCCTTAATTGACCGGGCGGTGGAATACGCCCGCAACAAACATATTGTCCAAACCCGGAAAGACGGTTCGCCCTACATCATTCATCCTTTGGCTGTTGCAAAAATCGTCACGGAAATGGGTCTGGATGTGGATGCCGTTCTGGGCGCTCTGCTCCACGACTGCATTGAGGACACCGATGCCTCCCACGAGGAAATCGAGAAGCTGTTTGGGCCCACCGTGGCAGAACTGGTGGAGGGTGTCACCAAGCTGACCCGTGCCAATTTTTCCAGCACCGAGCAGGCGCAGATGGAAAACCTGCGGAAAATGTTTATGGCGATGTCCAAGGACATCCGTGTGGTGCTGATTAAGATCGCCGACCGGCTGCACAATATGCGTACCATGCAGTACCAAACTCCGGAAAAGCAGGTGGCAAAATGTCGGGAAACCATGGACATTTATGCGCCCTTGGCTCACCGGCTTGGTATGCAAAAAATCAAATGGGAGCTGGAAGATACCGCTCTGCGCTACCTGGAAACAGAAAAATATGATGGCATTATGTCCTATTTGAATGACCACAAAAATCAGGGCGAAGCCTTTATGCACACCATTCAGGATACCATCACACAGCGCCTAAACAATATGGGCATCCATAATACCACCTACGGCCGCATTAAGCACGTGTACTCCATTTATCGGAAAATGCAGGCACAGGGCAAAACCATGGATGAGCTGTACGATGTGTACGCCTTCCGTGTTATCGTGGATACCATTCCCAATTGCTACAATGTGCTGGGGCATATCCACGACCTGTTCAACCTGGTTCCCGGACGGTTTAAGGACTATATTTCCACTCCGAAGCCCAATATGTATCAATCCCTGCACACCACCGTTATCGGTTCTCAGGGCATTCCCTTTGAAGTGCAAATCCGCACTTGGGAAATGCACGAAATCGCTGAGTACGGTGTTGCCGCTCACTGGAAATACAAGCAGGGCGGCGGTGCCGGTGACGAAAAGAACTTCGAGTGGGTGCGCCGCCTGCTGGAAAGCCAGCAGGATACCGATGCTGAGGATTACGTACAATCCTTGAAAATCGATATGTTCGATGATGAAGTTTTTGTCTTCACCCCCAAGGGGCGGATTGTGTCCCTGCCTGCCGGCTCCACTCCCATCGATTTCGCCTACGCCATTCACTCCGGTGTCGGCAATTCCATGATTGGTGCCAAGGTAAATAACCGCATTACCAACATCGATACCACCTTGAAAAACGGTGACATTCTGGAAATTCTCACTTCAAAAAGCGCCAAAGGTCCCAGCCGTGACTGGCTGAATATTTGTAAGAGCAACCAGGCCAGAACCAAAATCAAGCAATGGTTCAAAAAAGAAAAGCGGGAAGAAAATGTTCTCCACGGCCGCGCTTCCTTTGAAGCAGAAATGCGCCGTATTGGTCTGCCGCTGAGCTTGACCATTGACCCGGAGCTGAGCGCACAGCTTCTGAAAAAGCTGGCTTTCGATACCTGGGAGGATATGTATGCCGCCATCGGCTATGGCGGTCTGACTGCCGTTAAGGCCGTGGGTCGGATTCGTGATGACATCAACCGCGCCCTGAAATCCCAGCAAAGTGATAAGACACTGCAGGCTTCTGTACTGCGCAACATCGGCGATACCGAGCCGGCAAAGTCCCGTCATGCCGTCAACGGCGTCATTGTAGAGGACATCGATTCGTGTATGATTAAATTTGCCAAATGCTGTGCTCCCGTTCCCGGGGATGACATCATCGGCTTCATTACAAAGGGCTTTGGCGTCTCCGTTCACCGCACCGACTGTCCCAACACTGCGCACCGCCACGAGCCGATTCAAGCCGCCCGTTGGGTCAATGTTCGCTGGGCCAATCAGGATCTTCAGCCCTTTGACACCACGCTGGAGCTGGAATGCCGGACACGGGACGGACTTCTGCTGGATGTGGCCACGGCCATGACCACCAATCGGGTGCGTACCAAAGAGCTGAACGGCAAGGATTTGCCCGGTGGAAAGAGCGTCTTTACAGTGCGCTTTGAGGTAAAGGATGTTTCCGAGCTGGAATCCATCCGCAACAAGCTAATGGCCATTCCCGATGTCATCAGCTCCCATCGCGGACAGAATTAAAATGATGTCATTGCGAACCAGTCCGCAGACTGGTGTGGCAATCTCTATTATAACGGGGGATTGCCACATCGCTTTGCTTCTGGCAATGACAGTATATTTTAGGAGGTCGCATCATGCGTGCTGTTTTAACAAGAGTCAATTCCGCCTCCGTCACCATTGACGGCGAGGTGGTTGGTAAAATCGGAAAAGGTTTTCTGATTCTGCTGGGCATCGGTCCTGAGGACACAGAAAAAGAATGCCGCTATCTGGCGGAAAAAGCGCTGGGTCTGCGGATTTTTGAGGATGAAAACTGCAAAATGAATCTGGGACTGGATGCCGTCAACGGCGAAGTGTTGGTGGTCAGTCAATTCACCCTGTACGGAAATTGCCGAAAAGGCCGCCGCCCAAGCTTTGCTGAGGCCGCCGGTCCGGAATTAGGCAATGCGTTGTACGAAAAGTTCCTGTCCATCTGTGAGGAGCTGGGCTATCCCCCGCAGCACGGCCGCTTCGGTGCGGATATGCAGGTGGAATCCGTCAATGACGGTCCTGTCACCCTGATTCTGGACACTCAGCAGCTGATGGACACACCCAGAAGATAGGAGTGCCTTTATGCTGCATATTGATACGCTGGTAGTGGGCGATTATCAGGTCAACTGCTACATCGTCCGCAAAGAAGGCGAAAGCCGCTGTATTGTCATCGACCCGGGTTATGAGGCAGATGGCATTCTGGCCTTTTTGAAGGCTGAAAAGCTGTGTCTAGAAGCCATTTTGCTCACCCACGGACATTTTGACCATGTGGGCGCTGTCAAAGAGCTGGTGGCACAAACCCATTGCCGGGTATTTGTGGACGCTCAGGAGGACACCATGCCGCTGCAGCTGACTGCCGGTCCTCTGTACCGCACCGACGAATACGCTTCCCAATTTGAAATTGCCGGCCTGCAGGTTTCGGTTCTGCATACGCCGGGGCACACCCCCGGCTCTGTCTGCCTGATGATTGAAGATGCTCTTTTCAGCGGTGATACGCTGTTCGCAGGCTCTTGCGGTCGGACGGATTTGCCCGGCGGCGATTGGGTAACTATCCAAAAATCCTTGGCCGCTTTGCAGGCTTTGGAGGGAAATTATCGGGTGTTTCCCGGGCACGGAGAGCCCTCCACTCTGGAAATGGAACGGCAATATAATCCCTATCTGTAAACATCGAGGATTCCTATGAAACTGACACTTTCAGGTCACGAGGACCGCTATGCGGTGGAGCAGCTGCAAATGGCCCTTTTCTCTACAGAGGAGAGCGGCGAAGCCCTCTCTGCCCTGCACCGGGGAAAGGTCTGGCTGACCGCCACTGCCAAAATTACCTTAAACGGAAAAACCGCCACCGCCTCCCGCCGTCTGCGTACTGCGAAGGAAACTGTGCGCCTGCGCCGGCAGATTTTGCAGCAAAGCTACTATCTGGCGGCGGTGCAGCTTTTGGGAAAGCCCTCTGCCTGGGGTGCTTTGGCCGGGGTTCGCCCCACCAAAATTTCCACCCGTCATCTGCTGGAGGGCGGCACACCAAAATCTGCCCAGAAGCTTCTGGGGCAGGTGTACTACGTCTCCCCATCCCGGCGCAAACTGGCGGTAGACTGCTCCGTTTCCACAGTAAACGCGATGCAGCTGCTGGAAATAAACGATATTTCCCTGTATGTCGGCATCCCCTTCTGCCCTACCAGATGCAGTTATTGCAGCTTTGTAAGCCGTACCATCGGTCAGCAGACGCAGCTGCTGGAGCCGTATTTACAGGCACTTTTGGAAGAAATTAAGGTCACCGGGCGGCTGTTGGAAAATTCCGGCCGCAAGGTGCGTACCATTTACATAGGCGGCGGCACGCCCACCACCTTGTCCACTCAACAAATGATCACCCTTCTGGATGCCATCCGGGAATCCTTTGACTTGTCCCGGTGCATTGAATTTACAGTAGAGGGTGGGCGACCGGATACGCTGGACAGGGAAAAGCTGGAGGCCATTCGTGCCCATGGCGCGGACCGTATGAGCATCAATCCGCAATCGATGGTAGACAGTGTTCTGGCGGCCTGCAAGCGCCCCCACACCGCCGAAAAGGTGGTACAGGCCTATCATTGGGCGGTGGATGCCGGCTTCAAGGCCATCAATATGGACCTGATTGCCGGGTTGCCCACGGACAACTATGACGGTTTTTGCTATTCGCTGGATGCCGTGATGGCTCTGCAGAGCGCCAATATTACCGTTCACACTCTGGCCCTGAAAAAGGGTGCAGACTTATTTGAAAACCGGCAGCAGCTGTCTAAGGCGGAGGAAATCAGCCGGATGGTGGACTATGCAAATCGCTGCTTACCGGCGGCAGGCTATAAGCCCTACTATCTGTACCGGCAAAAGTATATGTCCGGTTCTTTTGAAAATGTGGGCTGGTCCCGGAGCGGTCTTGACTGCCTGTACAACATTTATATGATGGAAGAAATCCATACTATTTTGTCCCTTGGCGGCGGTGGAATGAATAAGGTGAATCTCCCCGACGGCACTTTGCAGCGATTCCACAACCCCAAATTCCCGGAGCAATATATCCAGATGCTCCCGCAGGTCCTGCGGGAAAAAGAGCAGCTTTTCCAGCTGATGAAAGGAAGCATTTGATTTGAACACTTTAATTTCCAATGTGACCATCGTAACCATGAATGAAAAGATGGATGTTCTGTTTGGTGCATATCTTGGCGTTGAGGAGGGTAAAATTTCCTATCTAAGCAAAACTGCCCCGGAGGAAAAGCCTCAGACCATTATTGACGGCACCGGAATGGTGTTGATGCCCGGTCTTATCAACTGCCACACCCAGCTTGCCACCACCGCCCTGCGGGGTTACTTCGATGATTTCAGCAGCGCAGATGCCTTGCGTGAGCAGCTGAAAAAAGAGGCAAAGCTGGACTCCAGAAGCGCCAAGGCCGCCGCTTTGATGGGCATTGCGGAGTGCCTGCGTTTCGGCATCACCTCCGTTTCCGATCTGTATTATTATCCCGACGCCACCGCCGAAGCCATCTGCGAAAGCGGAATCAAGGGAAATGTGGCGCTGTCGGCCTATCGCTTCATTGACGCCAATGAGGAGTTTGATTTCAATACCGACGAGCAATGTCAGGAGCTGGTACGCGTCACCGAAAAATGGAACGGCTTTGATGAGGGTCGTATTAAAGTCGATGCCGGTATTTATGCAGAATACACCAGCAACCATCCGCTATGGGAAGGTTTGGTGGGCTATGCCGCAGAACAAAAGCTGGGATTTCAGCTTCATCTGGCAGAAACACAGGATGAAGTAGATTCCTGTCTGGACAGAACGGGTCTGGGGCCCGGAGAGCTTTTGAGCTGCCACGGTGTATTTAATCTGCCGGCTACGGCTGTGGGATGCGCCTGCCTGTCGGAGGCAGAGCGGAAAATGCTGGGAAAGAAAAAGGCAACCGCTGTCGCCTGCCCCCTGACCGCCGCCAAAAAAGGACAGCCGGCGACAAATGTGCCGGACTGTGTGAAGGCCGGTATGAATGTGGCTTTGGGCACCGGCGGTGCTTTGGATGCCGGAAATTTGGATATGTTCGAGGTCATCCGGGGTGTTGCCCTTGCAAACCGCGCAGCCGCCGGTGATGCAGCCGCTCTGCCCGCTTCTGCCGCCCTGATGATGGCGACCAACTGCGGTGCCCGGGCCCAGGGACGGGAAAAAACCTGCGGAATGATTCAGGTAGGAATGGATGCCGACCTGATTCTGGTGGATTTTTCCGCCCCTCATCTGATTCCTTGCCATAATGTCATCAATACCCTCGCCTTCAGCGCCAAGGGCGGCGATGTCGCCCTGACGATGGTTCGGGGCAAAATTCTTTATCAGAACGGACAATTCCCCACCATTGACCTGCGCAGCGTGGTGGAAGAGCTGACCAACTACGCCATCACCCGCCTGTTTACAGACGAAGCGCAATAAGGAGGAAGCAAAATGGCTGATACATCCAAGAAACAATCCTTCCTTCACGGCACAATGCTGCTGGCACTTTCAACTGCCGTGGTAAAAATTATCGGTGCTTTTTACTCCATCCCTCTGAAGCAAATCATTGGAGATGACAGCTTCGGCTATTACAGCACCGCCTATGAAATTTACACCTTGCTGCTGCTGATTTCCACAGCCGGACTTCCTGTGGCAATGAGCCGTATGATCGCCAGCGCCAGCTCTTTGAATCATTATCGGGAAATGCGGAAGATTTACACCACCGCAAGAACCATTTTCCTAACACTGGGTTTCATCGGCACCCTGCTGATGACAGGCTTCTGCAAGCAGCTGGCCGTTTGGCAGCAGCAGCCGGATGCCTGGGCGGCCATCGGTACTTTAGGACCTTGCTGCTTCCTGATTTGTCTGATGAGCACCTACCGTGGATTCTTCCAGGGGCAGGGCAATATGAAGCCCACCTCTGTCAGTCAGGTCATTGAGGCCGTTTGCAAGCTGGTTGTTGGACTGGCTCTTGCCCTTTGGCTGGTTAACATCACCACCATCGGCGCATATCCTGCCGCCGGTGCCATCTTCGGTGTCACCGCCAGCTGCCTGATTTCCTCTTTCTATCTGAATCGGTGCTTTCGCAAGGCCTACAAGGAAATGCCCCCCTCCTGCGAGGAAGTCTCCTCCGGCAAGGACATTGCCAAGGGTCTGCTGTCCATCGCCATTCCCATTACCATCGGTGTTGCCGGCTTGCAGCTGCTGACGGTTTTGGAAATCGGCGTCTATATGAGCAAGCTGCGGGAGAATTTCTCCGCCATCCTCCATACGGCAGAATTCGAGCATCTGTTCCAGGTGTTCGGCAAGGCCGATGCCAAGGATGCGGTGCAATCCATTATGGATACCCAAAAGGGCATTTACAACTTCACGCAAAAGATTTTCAATATGCCCTGTGCATTCATCACCCCCATTACCATCAGCATCATTCCGGCCATCACTTCTCAGCTGACGCTGAAAAATCAGGACGCTGCAAAATCTACCGGTGAATCCGCTTCCCGTATCTGCGCTCTGGTGGCGATGCCCTGCGGCATCGGTCTGGCCCTGCTGGCAGAGCCGATTACGCGGCTGTTGGGCGGCTACACCGGTGAGAAGCTGGCGCTGGCCACACAGCTGATGTCCGTTCTGGGTGTCTGCGTTGTGTTTAACTCTCTGGTTCTGCTGACCACTGCGATTATGCAGGCTTACGGTCATGAAAAGCTTCCGGTTGTCAATATGTTTGTAGGCGGACTTGTGAAATTGGCAGCCGTCTTTATCCTAACCGGCAATCCGGCCATCGGCATTGTGGGAACGCCCATTGGCTCCTTGCTGTGCTATGTATGCATCACCGTTTTGAACCTGTTTACTATGCGGCGTGTGCTGCCCAATCCCCCGGCTGTTCTCAAAAATATGTTCCGCTCCCTTTTGGCGGCTGCGCTGATGGGCGCTACTGCCTGGGGTACCTGGAAGGGATTGCAAATTCTCTTGAACGGAAGCGTAAACGCTCTGGTTGCCTGTGCTGTTCCCATTGTCGCCGGTGCTGTTGTTTACTTCATCGCCGCCATCAAATTGCGCGCCATTACCAGAGAAGACTGCTTGCTGCTTCCGAAGGGTGAAAAAATTGCAAATTTGTTGCATTTGTGAAAAAAAGTGCTTGCAAAATGAAAAAAATTGTGATATTTTATTAGTGTTCTAATAAAAAAAGGAAAGAGGTAAACCATTTATGAATAAGACAGAACTCATCGCCGCCACCGCTGAGCGTGCCGGCCTGACCAAGAAGGACGCTGAGCGCGCAGTGAATGCCGCTATCGACGCCATCACCGCCAGCCTGGTCGCAGGCGAGAAGGTACAGGTTGCTGGCTTCGGTATCTTCGAAGCCAAGAAGCGTGAAGCCCGCACCGGCCGTAACCCCCGCACCAAGGAAACCATTCAGATTCCCGCTACCTGCGTTCCCACTTTCAAGGCAAGCAAGAGCCTGAAGGACGCTGTCGCAAAATAAGTATGCGCCTTGATAAGTATCTGAAGGTCTCCCGTTTAATTAAACGGCGAACCGTTGCCAACGAAGCCTGCGACAATGGACGCATCAGCGTCAATGGGCGGGTGGTGAAGGCCAGCTACGAGGTGAAGCTTGGCGACCGCATTGAAATCACAATGGGCTCCCGTACGGTGGCCGTTGAGGTTTTGCAGGTGGTTGAAACCGTCCGTAAGGACGACGCCAGTGCGATGTACAAGGAAATCTAAAGAAATCCCGCTGCCTTCAGCAGCGGGATTTTTCTTGTTTCTGCACTTTTATTCCACGGTGACGGATTTTGCCAGATTTCTGGGTTTATCCACATCACAGCCCCGATTCAGCGCCACATAATAGGCAAACAGCTGCAACGGGATGATGCTTAGACTGGGCTGCAGCTCCGGAAGCACCTGAGGAATGGTCAAAATGCCGTCGGCATTTTCCTGCGCTGCTTCCTTCATTTCCTCTATGGTTACGCACAGCACATCTGCACCCCGGGCTTTTACCTCCCGGATATTGGCCATTGTCTTGTCAAACAGCGGCTGAACCGTAGCCAACGCCACCACCAGTGTTCCGTTTTCTATCAGAGAAATCGGGCCGTGCTTCAGCTCGCCGGCAGGATATGCCTCGCTGTGGAGATATGCCACCTCTTTCAGCTTCAGGCTTCCCTCCAGGCAGATGGCGCTGTCCACATTCCTGCCAATATAAAAAGCATCGTGATGCCCGTAATAGCGGCTGGCGTAATACTGGATTTTCTGAACATTTTCCTGAGACAGGACCTTTTCTGCCATTTCCGGCAGCTTTTCCAGTTCCTGCACCCATTTTGCATAAATTTCAGGCTCCATCGTGCCCAGCTGCTGAGCCATATAGGCCGCCAGAAGATACACCACCGCCAGCTGGGTGGAAAAGGCCTTGGTAGTAGCCACCGCAATTTCAGGACCTGCCCAGGTATAGATGGTCTGGTCAGCGGCCTTGGCAATGGCAGAGCCTACGACATTAACAATGGCCAATGTACGGGCACCCAATCGCTTGGCTTCCCGCAGGGCCGCCAGAGTATCCGCTGTTTCGCCGGACTGGCTGATGATGATCACCAAATTCTTTTCGTCAATCACCGGATGGGCATACCGAAATTCCGAGGCCATCACCGCCTCTGTAGGAATCCGGCAGGTCTTTTCGATGATGTATTTTGCCAGCACTGACACATAATAAGCCGAGCCGCAGGCAACCAGATAAATTTTCCGCACATCCTTCAGGTACTCCGCCGACAGGTCAATTCCGTCCAGCACCACTTCCCCGTTTTTCAGACGGGGGCTGAGGGTATCCCGCAATGCCTTGGGCTGCTCGAAAATCTCCTTCAGCATAAAGTGGTCGTAGCCACCCCGTTCTGCCGCGTCCAGCTCCCAGGTAATATGCTCCTTTTTCTTTTCAAGCTCGTCGCCGTTGGCATCAAAAAACTGCACACGCTCCGGATTGAACATCACCATTTCACCCTCGTCCAGATAGGAGACGGTTTGGGTTTCTTTCAAAATTGCAGGCACATCGGAGGCAATAAAGTATTCCCCCTCACCATAGCCAAAAATCAGCGGAGAATCCTTCTTCACCGCAATAATGGTATCCGGCAAATCTGCGCACAGAATACCCAGAGCATAGCTGCCCTCCATCCGTGCCACCGCCTGACGTACTGCAGTCAAAAAATCGCCGGTTTCCCCATAATAATAGCCGACCAAATTGGCAACCACTTCCGTGTCGGTTTCCGAATAAAACTGCAGTCCCAGCTTTGTCAGCTTATTGCGCAGCTTCCCTTCGTTTTCAATGATGCCGTTGTGCACCACCGCAATTTTGCCGCTGCAGGACAAATGGGGATGGCTGTTGATGTCGGACGGTGCACCGTGGGTTGCCCAACGGGTATGCCCGATTCCCACCGTACCTTTCACCGCGTCGCCATTATTGGTCTGGTCGCAAAGCACCTGCAGTCTGCCCTTAGCCTTCGCCACCTGCAGCTGCTTTCCTTCATGTATACAAATACCGGCCGAGTCGTAGCCCCGGTACTCCAGCTTGGACAGACCAGCCAACAGCAAAGGTGCAGCCTGGCGCTTTCCGGTATAACCCACGATTCCACACATAGATGAACCTCCTCAAATAAACAGCGGCCTACCTAAGTGGCAGACCGCTTCGGTGTTCCTATTATAGCACCATTGTGTACCTTTTTCAACTATTATTTTACATTTTTCAATTATTTGTTCCGTTTTTAGAAAAACGAAGGGCTATTTTGCTCCAGGCTGTCGAAATTCTCCAAATCCGACAGTCCAATTAAAACTGCGCCCAGCTGTTCCAGCTGCACTGCCGCTTCTCTTCCGTCCCGGAAGCAAAAAACCGGACTCCATCCCATCCGCAGATTGCGGCTGACTCCGCTCCAGGTGCCACCGACACCCATCCCGGACTGGGCAACGAAGGTTTTACTCCCCAGGGCATGAATCACCCGGTTTCTGCTCAGGGCGCGTACGGATGTAAAGGGTAAATCAAACCCTTCTTCGCTGAGATACAGCAAATTGGGGTGGGCTTGCCGTTTTTCCAGCTCATCAGCAACCACGCTGATTACCTGCCCGCCGGCTTCCAGGCAGGCTCTTTGCGCCAGCGTATCCGCGCCTCTGGCATTGCCAGAAATCAGCACATAGCCCTGCCGCGCCGCTTCCTGCCCTGTTTTTTTTGCAAATGCTGCATTAGGCTGGTCAATGTCCCGGCTGCCTACCAAGGCTACCTTGGGTTTGCTCAAAAGAGACAAATCTCCCTTCGCCCACAGTACACCCGGGCTATCCAGTCCCAAATTTTTCCGCAGCAGCACCGGGTAGTTTTCACTCACCCTGGTGATGGGGACGCATCCGGCCTGATTTCCCTTACGAAGATAATACTTCAGCAGCTCTTTATCTTCCAGTAATCCGACAATGCGGCACGCCATTTCCGGGGCGTAGCCCAGCGCTATGATATCCGCTGCCTCCAGCTCCCGATCGGCCTGGGGCGGCTTCGCCGCACGCATTCGCATGGCCAATGTCCGCAGCTGATAAACCGTCAGCGGCTTTCTGTCTGCACTGCCCAAATTGCTGCTCAGCAGCAGGAAACCTTCCTCCCGGGCGGTCATCTGAAACGCCTCCGGGGTTTGGACGGCACAGGCGCAGGGGTCTCCTCTGCCAATGTACCATCTGCCTGCAAAATCATCGGGCGAATGGCATAGCCGGAAAACTTTGCAATCTCATCCAGCTTTGCCTTCTCCGGGAAATTGCCTATCATAGAATATGCACTACCCTTCCGTCTTGCCCGGCCGGTTCGGCCGATTCGATGGACATAGTATTCATTTTCCTCGGGAATGTCGTAGTTGATAACACATTCCACATCATCCACATCAATACCCCGGGAAGCCACATCCGTGGCAATCAGCACCGCCAGCTTACCGGCGCGGAAGCGCTGCATCGTCTTTTCCCGCAGGCTTTGCTTAATGTCACCGTGAATGCATTCGCAGTCCAGCCCCACACGCTGAAATTCGTCACACAGCCGCTGACAAATATGCTTGGTGTTGCAGAAAATAATCACCCGCTCATAGCCTTGGGTGCGAATGAGCCGCAGAGTGGTCTCTGCCTTTTCCAAGGGTGTAACCGCGAGGCTGTACTGGTCAATGTCCGGCTTATCCTGCTGCTTCGGCTCTACGGTGATTTCCACCTCGTCACGCTGATACATCCAGGAAACCGTCATTACCTCTTGGGAAATGGTCGCGGAAAACAGCCCCAAATTCTTTCGATTCTTCACTTTTTCGATGATTTTTGTCACATCCTTGAAAAAGCCCATATCCAGCATACGGTCTGCCTCATCCAGGACAACCGTCTGAATTTTATCCAGACGAACCGTCTTGCGGTTATAGTGGTCCATCAGCCGACCGGGGGTGGCAACCACAATCTGCGGATGCTTCTGCAGCTGCTGAATCTGTCCGCCAATGCCGGCACCGCCATAGAGCACCGCAACCCGAATTCCCTGAAAATGGGTCAGCAAGCCCCGCAGCTCATCCCCAATCTGAATCGCCAGCTCCCGGGTGGGCGCTAAGATCAGCCCCTGTACATCTGCACACTGGGGGTCGATATGCTCAATCATCGGAATGCCAAAAGCAAAGGTTTTGCCTGTACCGGTGGGTGCTTTGGCAATCACATCCCTCCATTGCAAAAAATGGGGGATCGCTTCGGCTTGAATGGTGGTAGGATAGCCGTAGCCTTTTTTCTCCAGAGCCTTCAGCATCGGCTGGGACAAGCCAAGGTCGGCAAAAGTCAAATTCTCGTTCATTTTTCTCGTCCTTTGTCTGATATTTTTCTTATTATATCAGCTTTTTTCCCATTATGCAACGGCAAGAAAAAAGAGGTGTGCAAATACACACCTCAGTTTTCCATTTGACTGCCCAGGAAATTTGCGGCAATCTGCGCCAGCTTCTGGTCAGATTCCGGCAGGGGTTCGTCATTTTCTCCCAGCAGAAGCATCACGCACCCCATCAAGTCGCCCTGACACAAAATGGGCGATGCCACGCCCAGATGGTACTTTTCCACACCCTCGGTCACGCGAACAGGGGTATCTCCGGCGGTGTAGCGGTAGTGCTTCCGGGCTTCCATCAGGCGCTCCAAATCCTCGGAATTCGGCTTGTCCATCAAATCCCGCTTGGGCACGCCGGACAGGGCAATAATGGCGTCCCGATCCGCCACCGCCGCCATACGCCCGGTGCCGGAGCCGATAGCCTCGCACATCTGAGAGGCAAATTCCTGCAAATCGCCCATGGGGGAGTATTTGCGGAAAATCACGCCGCCGTCCTTCTCCGTGTAAATCTCCAGAGGGTCGCCCTCACGAATGCGGAGGGTTCTTCTGATTTCTTTGGGAATGACGATTCTTCCCAAATCGTCTCCACGTGTCAAGTATTCACCAAGACTTTTTAAAATCCTTTATTTTACAGGGTTTTTGGCACTTTTGCCCTTTGTCGAAAAATGAATAGAATGAGGTATAAAAACACCAAGACCCC
>SVLS01000021.1 GCA_015067835.1 Oscillospiraceae bacterium
TGCTGCTGTAATTCAGGTCGATAATGGGAAAGGTCAGAGGCAGGAGGAATAATAGCAGCCCCGTGATTTTGTTCATAACAGTATGAAGGGAGACGAGAGTTTTGATACGAACATATCCCCATATCAAATTACCGATTTTGACCACTCCGATAACCGCGATCCAAACCCATAACCATTTTGAGATATGAATCATCGGGAGGAATTTGGCCAAAGAAACGGACAGAAATACGAAGTCAGCAACCGTATCCAGCCTTGCGCCAAATTCGCTGGATGTGCCTGTCTTTCTGGCGATGGTGCCATCGATCATATCCGTGACGCCACAGAGAAGATATGTGGCATAGAATCCAGCACCCAATACAGGAAGGAACAGCAATAAAACACTGAACAAAATGCGGGAGGCGGTGACGATGTTTGCGATGTGTTTCTTCATCCGGTTTACCATCCCTCCCTTGTCTTAAAAGCATTATATCGCATTTTTCTGGGTATCGCAACAAAAAGCGGATGCCGAAGCATCCGCTTTTGCCGATTATAAACGCGAAAGATAGATGTCAATGACTTGCTTGGCAAAGGCGCCTGTGCCCTCGCCGCCGACTTTGTCGATGTTTTCCGTCATACTGCCACCACCGGCGTAGCTTTCTGCCAAGCTCTTGAGGATCTGGGGCGTGCAGGTGTAAAAATGCTCCGTAAAGAACGCCTGCAGCTCCTTCGCCCAGTTTTGTGCCGCTTCGCTGTCCGGCGCGCAGGGGCGTAGCTTGCCCAGATTTGCAAACAACTCCATCACCTGTGCGCCCAGGTCCTTTTCCTGTTCCTTGGTGCGGCTTTTTTGCTTCTGCTCAAATTCCTTGTAGGCATCCGTCTTGCCATAGAGCACCTTGGCCTGCTGGCTGTATTCGTCTAATTTCTTGGGGTCGAATCCTTCAAAATCCATGTATTTCACTCCTAACATTAACATTCCTCTTGCAAAACTGATTCGGTTTTGCAGCTTTTCTATTCGCTCCTGCATCAGCTTGATCTGGTGCTCCAAAACCCGGTTTCGGTCATAGTCCGGTGCGTCCAGAATGCTGCCGATCTCATGCAGGGACAAGCCCAGCTCCCGATACACCAGGATCATATAAAGCTTGTCCAAAGCCCCGTTGTCGTACAACCGATAGCCGGCCTCGGTTACCTCGGTGGGTTTCAGCAGGCCGATCTGATCGTAATGGTGCAGCGTCCGCACGCTGACACCGGTACGCTTGCTCACTTGCGCAACCGTCATCATACGCATCCCTCCTCTTGACACTATCATATACTATGACGTTACGTTAGAGTCAAGAGATTTTTATAGATTGATCACAACTTTCTTTTGATGCCTGGCTTTTTCGGCGTATTGATATGCGCCGCCCCAGGAGTGGGTGATGTAGGTGACAACATAATCTGCCTGCCGGAGCATCCAGTTGTTGCGCCAAGAGATGGCGTAGTGTGGGTGGACGGACTCGATTCCCTCCGGGAGCATCGTATCGGAGTAGTCGTCGTATTCGGTCTTCTTTCCGGGCATATAGGCCAGCACAACCGCGTAATTGATCTTCGGATACTCTTGCTTTAATTTCTTCAGCTCGCTATGCACATAGGCATCAAACTGGCCTTGATGCCCCACATAGAACATATCCACATCGTGGTTGGTTATCAGGTCTACAAGCACCTTTCTTAACTTCGACTTTATCGTCTCCGGACAATCCCGGTGCCCCAAAAATGTACAATTCGCCATAATATCACCCTTTACGCAAAAGTTGACCAGTATCACGGACAATATTTTGCATCAGTATAGCATAACATAATGGTAGTTTGCAACCAATACTGGTCAAGAATGCTATACGAGGTATGAAATATGGAACAGAAAATTCGTAGAGATCTCAATATGGGTGACAACCTGAGGCGCCTGCGCAGTGATGCCGGTTTATCCCAAGAGAAGCTTTGCGCCGAACTGCAGCGTCGTGGTTGTGATATTGGACGGACCACCTATGCTAAATATGAAGCTGGTGAGCTCAATATCCGCGCCAGTGTAATTATAGAACTGCGCAAAATCTATAAGTGTTCCTACGACGAGTTTTTTGTCGGTCTAGAAGAAATCAGTAACGCTTAAGGGTGATACAAAATGCATATATACAAAAGATTTAAGGAAAGCAACACCGTTACCCTTTACAACGGTGATTGCTTGAATTTATTAAAAAAACTCCCCAGCGAATCTGTTGATCTAGTAGTCACATCACCTCCTTATTGTATTGGAAAAGCTTATGAGGATCCTCATAATGATATACAAACATTTCGCAAACAGCATACCAAAATTTTTAAGGAACTTTATCGCGTTGTAAAAGTTGGCGGCAGTATTTGTTGGCAAACAGGATACCATATTTCAGACAAATGTGTTATCCCGCTTGACTACATTGTATATGACATATTTACCACTTTAAGTGCTAAAAAAGAGCATCCCCTTACATTGCGCAATCGTATTATCTGGACATTTGGGCATGGCCTGAATAGCACCAAACGATTCAGTGGTCGTCATGAAACGATTTTGTGGTTCACAAAGGGTGACCAAACTGTTTTCAATTTGGACGGCGTTCGTGTCCCTCAAAAATACCCCGGCAAGCGTTCGTATCGTGGTCCAAACAAGGGGCAGCTAAGTGGAAACCCCCTTGGTAAGAATCCATCTGATATTTGGGACATTCCAAATGTTAAAGCGAAACATGTGGAAAAGACAGATCATCCATGCCAATTCCCTGTGGCCATTCCTATGCGATTAATCAAAGCACTGACTAATCCAGGTGATTTAGTATTAGATCCTTTTATGGGTTCTGGAACAACCGGTGTTGCCGCATTGCTTGAGGGGAGACGTTTCGTTGGTGCGGAACTCATGCAAGAGTACTACGATATCTCTGTTGAACGGTTAAAAGACACAGCTAACGGAGATGTAAAAATTCGTGAAGACAAGCCAGTAACGGAGCCAAATCCAAATACTGCAGTTGCAAAACTGCCCGATGAGTTTAAAAAGGCTCGGGAGGAAAACTAATGGCAAAGACAAAGAAGAAAAAGAAAATTGTCCCCACAGAAGAACAGCTGCAAAAAAGAGAGAAAGCAAAATTTAAGCGAAGAATCAGAGGCGTTTTCTCCGGAGCAGGTTTTACATATGTTCCAACAAACGATCACGAAATGTACATAGGGCACAGAAGAATTGAGGTAGATTCTCTGTTCATCTACGAGAACATCTGGTTGGTTTGTGAAGATACTATCCAGAAAACAAACATTAAGGACCATATCAGAACCAAGAATGAAGCTATTGGTGAAATCAAAGCAAATTTCTCCGATTTTGTAGCCAAGCTGTGCGAACTGTTTCCGGAACAAAGTAGCCTGTTTAAAAACTATAACGAAGATAGAATTCAGCTATTTGGATTGTATATCCCTCTTAACGACCCATTATTAACCGCTGATGATTATATCTTGTTTAGTAATTTAAGATTTGTCCTTCCGCAAACATTCAACTACTTCAAATGGATTGTCGATTGCATTAAGCACTCAGCACGCAACGAGATTTTTCGTTTTCTCGGCTTGAAGAGTAATCAGATTGGTAAAAAATCTAGCGGTAGCGGAACGCAGCAGAGTATTACTGCTCCTATTATTTATCCTCGAGAATTTACTGGAATTAAAGAGAAAGTACGCATTGTTTCTTTTATGATGTCTGCCGAAGATCTTCTAAACACCTGCTTTGTACTAAGAAAAGATAATTGGGAAGATTCTATATGGCTCTATCAAAGATTAATCAAAAAGGGCAAGATTAAAAAGATCCGTGAGTTTTTGGAAAGAAAAGGCGAAGCCTTCTACAATAACATTATCGTTTCTTTGCCTGACGAAGTGTTGTTCAAGGACAGCAGCGGCCGATATGTCACTATCGATAAAATTAACGACCTGGAGGATAATTGCGAACTAATTCTCCCGAAAGAAATGAATACTATTTGCGTAATTGATGGACAACATCGTATATTTGCGCATTATGAGAGCGGAATCGATTCGAAACAAGAGCGGAGAATAGCCGAATTACGGCAGCAACTTCACTTGCTGGTCACCGGTCTTGTTTTTGAGAAAGATGTCAAACCGGAGGCTCGGGCGCGTATTCAGAGTGAGATATTCCACGACATTAACTCCAATGCAACAGCTGTTCCTCGGACAGTTCTAACACAAATCAAACGAATCAAAAACCCCATTGACGATGAGAGCATAGCGCAATCCGTTGTTGAGCTACTCAACAAAGAAGGTATTTTTCGCAATATGCTTCAAATCTCCTCGTTGGACCCTGGAAAGATAAAAACCGCATCGATTGTGCGTTTTGCTCTGCGCTATCTTGTAACGGTCTCTCCTGCCGAAGGGAAACAAAGTTTGTTTACATATTGGCCGGGAGATAAAGATGCATTATTATCTGTTGATAACGCAGCACTCCAAGACTATGTGAAATTCTGTGCTACAACATTACGGGCGTATTTTGGTGCAATCTGCAAACACCAGAAAAAATATTGGGATGATCCAAACTCCAAACTATTGTCTGTTATATCTCTAAATGGTTTTATCATTGCATTAACCCGGCAATTGAGTATTAACGGAGTAAAGGAATTTGAATTTTATGACCAAGTCTTTGCAGGGTGGGAGTTTGATTTCTCCAACGAAAAGTTTCCTTATACATCGAGTCAATACCGTAAATTTTCGACTCGTATTCTTGAAGAAGCCTTTGGTATCGATCACAATGTAGTTGAGTCAATCTAAACAAGACGGCTACCTGCCTAATTAGCACGGTAGCCGTCATTTTTTCTAACTCTAAAAACATATGCTATTGGACAAAATTCAAGTTTAATCTTTAGTTCTTGAAAAACGTCTTCTATTAAATGCTCAGCATATTCGTCCAATGATAGGTTTCTCGCGATGTCATTTGCAATTCTTTCAACATCTTCAAACTTGTTTTCTGGAATGCTTCCACGAAAGTACAAAGTCTTTCCGCATAATGAAAAGGCGAATAACCTTGTCATACCCAAATCCCCCCACTTCACCATATGATACTATAAGTTTATCTTCACAATCCTTGGTTTATTCTCAGTATTTAGGGCCGCCCGGGAAACCGGACGGCCCTTTGCGTTGGGGGTGAGTTAATTATTTAGTCCGTGGGAAAGGCGGTGGGCGAGTTTGAGGGCGGCGATGAAGCCAGCTTGCTGGTGTGGGCAGCGGAGGTCATAGACAGGGTTGATGATCTAGTCTTTTTCTTTGATGCTTTTACCAGTTGTGCTCTAAGCTGCAATTGCTATATCATTAGAGTATACCCTAATGATAGATTGCAACACCATCGTTTTTTGTGTCACACAATTTCGCTTTCATATTTTGAAACATTTCATTTTTCAATCACACCCTATTGCCACATCTCATTAAAAGCGGTATAATAGTGCTGAACTTATTGGAGGTGTGCTATGGATAATTTTGATACAAAAAACGAACACAATGAATTTACCTCCCATACTGATAGAGGCGCTGATTGGGTTCGCCAAACAGTACAGAATACATTGTTAAAGGCATTAGTCAATAAAGCCGAAGAGAATAATCTTTCGGAAGATGAAGCTATCAACCTAATAACAGATGCTTTAGAAAGTGGGGTTGTTGAAGAAGCGTATTCAGATTTAATCAACACACTATCTAATGCCCTGTCGGAATCTATGGAGAATACAATGTATGAACACGTGCTAGAATCACGTGCTTATACTGCAGAGTTCCTCGCAAGGCAAGAACAAAAATGGGGAAAAGCATTTGTTGCTTCTGAAGCCTTATATTTATGTATTCTTGAAGCAACAGATAATTATAGCACCTTTGTTGTAGCTGAGTATGCAGGAGAAGAAAATTATACATACTTTGCACTAAAGAACCTTCATGGGCGTGCATTACAAATATATAAGGAAATACTATGCCTTAATCAAAACGGCTTTGCAGATGGAGCACTTGCGCGTTGGCGTTCTTTATATGAATTGAGTGTAGTTGCCTGTTTTATTAACAAATTTGGAGAGCCTGTGGCACAAGCCTATACAAATAGCGTCGATAGCAACGGGGCAAATGAATGGGCTCGTATCGCACCTTGCTTTGCAAGCAAAAAACCGAAGGAAAAGATTACACTACAGGAGCTAATTGACAATAGTGATATTCACGAAGCTTGGAGAAATGAATATAAATTCTCAAACTTATTTGTACATAGTTCCGCTGATGCAACATTTTATCGTCTTGGTACACAAGGTAGCTCTCACGCAATTCCTGTAGGCCATACCGATTGGGGAATGTCTTTACCTGCAACTCACGCCGCTTATTCTTTAGTCCTCATCACTGTTGAACTATTTAATATTTATCCACATGGAGATAGTATTGCAGCGGCAAACACATTTTTCTCTTGGCTTGACCGTATTGGGGAGTTCTATAAGGATGTTGAGGATCAATGTTTCTCAGATATCAATATTTCTGATTCCGAGAATTCTTAAAACTAGGATGGAGGTTATCGATTATGCGTGTCGGCTATGTCCGCTGCTCTACTGCTGAGCAAAACGAAGCAAGGCAGCTAAAAATGATGGATGATCAAGATGTTGAAAAAGTATTCCTCGACAAGGCTAGTGGTAAAAATACAGACCGGCCAGAATTCAAGGCCATGATGGCCTTCGTCCGTTCCGGTGACACGGTAATCGTAGAGAGCATCTCCAGGATTGCCAGAAACACCAGAGATCTGCTGACCGTCATTTCCAGTCTGACCGAGAAGGGTGTGGAGTTTGTCAGTCTGAAGGAAAACATTGATACCACCACTCCCCACGGCCGATTTATGCTCACCGTCTTCGGTGCCTTGGCAGAACTGGAACGGGAAAGCATTCTGGAACGTCAGCGTGAAGGCATCGAAATCGCAAAGGCCGAAGGAAAGTATAAGGGTCGCAAGCCAGTCACTATTAACAAAACCAAATTCCGTGCTGTCTGTACTCGTTGGCGAGCCGGTGAAATTACTGCGACTGCTGCAATGCAGGAAGTCGGGCTAAAACCTAACACTTTTTACCGAAGAGTAAAGGATTTAGGACTATAACTCTAATAGAATTATCAAAAGAACATAGAGGAGAACATTTATGAAACGAGCTATTGAAAACCCGTACAACGTCAGCCACAAAATTTACATTTCCCTAATTGTCATCTTCGCAATTATTCTTTGCACTATTTTATTTGTGCCTTTAGGTATTAATGCTTTGGTTTTAGATATTATCAAGAATTTATCCTATGGCTGCATAGCGTCAACTGTTGTTGCTTGGTTAATAGATTGTGCTAACATCAGAAGTGCCAACAAAAAAGCCAACACCACATATGATGCTGTCTATGCTGAACTCAAATTCCGGATTGGTGCTTTTGTTGGGGTATGGTCTCAATTATGCCAAGTCTGTTTCAAAGACAAGGATTATGGTGAACATAAAAAAACATGGACCGAATGGTATGAAACGGTAAAGCTAAACTATTATAAATCTGATGCGGAACGTCAAAAACAAATATTGGATTTCTTTTATAATGAACTCGCTTATTATGCATCGCTGGTAAACGAATCGTTGAAGTATATACAAACACAACAATATGTTTTAACGATAAATGATGCCATGAACGACAACATGCGTAGCATACTATCTGATTTTCAATTTGAGTTTCACGCACTAGAACTTGATCTCGAACATAGAGATTCCGCAGAACGCTTTTGGGAGCATATGGATGCGATTACTAACGACTTAAAAAACTATATTAATAATTGGTCAGACATACGATATTACAACTCCCTAGAGTTCCTGCCCTATAAGTTTTTGGGTGATCGCAATGATATCATTCGAGCCGTGATATTGAGTGAGTGTGCTCGAAAAATCAAAAAGGATGCCTCTAACGCAAATGTGGAATAGATTAATGTCGTACAGATAAATGAAAGGAGCAATCATGAACTCCACACAATTTAGTCACAAAGTAACGTGGGCGCAGTTTGAAGCTTGCAACGCAAACAAGCAAGAAGCCTTTGAGCAACTTTGTCGCTGGCTTTTTAACGAGTTCTTTTTTTCTGGAGAAGAACTGCTACATTCCAACCCTAACAATCCTGGTATAGAAGTTATCCCCGTATTGCATAGTGCCAGCAATAAACGAATTAGTTTTCAAGCGAAGTACTTTGGGACAATAGATTATGAGCAAATAAAAGAATCCGCACGAAAGGCAGTAAAATATTATTCAGGTAAGCTGGATACCATTTACCTATACTGCAACAAAGACGTAACTGTTACTTCCCAAGGATATCTATCCGCTATCAACATTCTCAAACCTGCTGGAATCGAACTTGTTCCAATCACAAATCAGGCGATTCTCGAACAGGTCATGAAAAACGAGACTATTTGCTGGCATTTTTTCGATGAGCTTATGTTATCACAGGAATGGTTTAGAGACCGGTTAAACATAAGCCAGTCTGCACTCGGTCCCAGATATGACAGCAGCTTCAATGTTCCGACACAAACGGAAGATTTATTCAATCATTTTTTGTGCAACAGCGATGCAGTTGATAAAATCAACCAGAACAAAAATGAATTACTTACTAGTCTTATTAATAAGCAATACAATTACCGTTGCTGTGCAACCGAATTTCAAGAAATAATCCAAGGTATTAAATCTTTGACAGACATATCTCGTGAAACCATTTTGGATTCTTTGACTTGGCTTGACACCCTAAATTCCGTTTGTTCAACCGCGCTTTCCTCTCTGAAGGCGATTGTAGTAGCAAAAGAAGATGAATTGGCCAAGATCAATAGAGATGAAGATCGGGGCAAATATGATGCAATTGCAGATGATATTGATGCGATTAATTATCTTTTGCGTATCCCCCAAATCGTCGCTCCTGAAAACTATATACAAACTCTTATGCATAGCCAAGCGTTAGTCATTAAAGGTGCCGCTGGTTCTGGTAAATCACAACTACTTGCGGTTGCATCCGAGAAACTGATTCAATCTCAATGCGGCGTGATTCTTCTGCTCGGTACGAATTATATTAACGACCATCTTCTTCCCATGCAAACTTCCGAGATTTTAGGAATTAACATATCTCTCGACGCATTCATGCATAAGCTCGAAGCTATTGCCGTGCAAAACAACACATATTCTTATGTGTTTGTTGATGCTATTAATGAAAGTACCTATAAAGATATTTGGAAAACTGGGTTCCAAGCATTTCTCTCAAAATTATCGCGATACCCACACATTAAGTTAGTTGTATCTGTAAGAACCGGTTATGAAAAACTTGTTTTCGATGAAGCTACACAAGTTGCCATTACAAAAGGAACATTGGCAAGCATTGTGCACATGGGATTTCGCGAAGAATCAATCGAAGCAACTCTGACCTTTCTAAACCACTATGGAATCCCATTTCTTCCATCACACTTCTTGCAAGCTGAAATGACTAATCCTCTATTTTTAACATTGTTCTGTAAAACTTATACTGGAGAAAATTTCAGCATATTTTCCTTATTCAAAGAATTGATTAAGAAAGCAGATTCCGAGGCGCAAACTGCTGCGGGTATTTCGGATTCTATACACTTGTTAGAAGCTTTAATCGACGAAATGGCATTATTCCGGCTTAAAACCAATTCGTTAACAATTACCCAGTCAGATTTGTTCGATTTTGCTTTCTGGGATCGCTACGGATTGTCGAACAAGAAGATACCGTATGTTGCATCTTTGCAAAAATCTGGTTTGCTCATCGGTGCTGTTTATGACGATGAGGAAACATATTATCTTGGATACAACTTGCTGGAAGATTTTGTTTGTGCCAAGGCAATTGTAAAATCACATAAAGCATCCGACGATTTCATCAAATATCTATCAAATGATTTGTTAAGCATTAATGGCGGTAAAATCAAAAATCACAATAATATCGACATTTTTATTATTGCATGTGGCTTGTACGCAGAAAAACATCAAAAAGAACATTTTGAGGACATAGCAAAAACTGTAACCAATGAGTTTGATATTGACGATATAACTAGTCGTTACTTAGAGTCTTTTATGTGGCGAACAGCCACCTCTGTGTCTGCTGATGAGTTTATCTCTTTTCTAACTAAACATCCGGTCGATACAGACACACTATTTAGGATGTTGATTGAAAACAGCACCAAAGAGCATCATCCACTAAATGCCCATTTCTTGCACCAACTTTTATTCGCCAAAAAATTAGCAGTTCGAGATCAATTATGGACGACATATATCAATCATTTAGGATCGGATGATATTCGCATTTTCCAACTAATCACCTATTTTGACAGTGGAAATAGGATGGAAGGTCTATCTCATACTAATACAGAACTACTATTAATTTTGCTGTCCTGGTTATTGACTTCCTCTAATCGCTTTTTGCGGGACAAGGCATCAAAAGCAGCAATCGAGCTTCTAAAGCACGACTTCACACTGTGCAAACCCCTGCTTCAGCATTTTGAAGGTGTCAACGATCCTTATGTCGCGCAACGCTTATACGGAATAGTTTTCGGTGCATGCGTTAAACGTAATCAAGAACACACGGGTGCATATAAGGAGCTTGCTACATATGTCCACTCTTCGATATTCGATCAAGAATATGTATATCCCGATATTCTTCTCAGAGATTATGCTAGATTAATTCTTGAAAGATGGAGATATGAATACCCAACTGATTCTGATTTCATCGAAACGAATAAAATACTTCCTCCATACAATTCTGTCCCTATTCCCGTTGTAGAACCCCAAGAGTATTATCAGCAGGAAGATGGCAACAGTGGCTTTGATAGCATAGACTTTTCTATGAGAATTGATCACTCAAGTTGCCCAGGGATGTATGGTGATTTTGGAAGATATACTTTCCAGTCAGCTCTGTCGCACTTTGAAAATGTCGATGTACTCAATCTGTATCATTACGCCATGCAGTTCATTAGAGATGAACTTGGGTATTGCGAGCAGCTTGGAGAATCCGACGCACTATCAAGGTATTATCGTTATAGTCGGCATGATACAAAAAAAGTTGAGCGCATTGGAAAGAAGTATCAGTGGATTGCATTTTACAATATCCTAGCAAGGACATCCGACCATCATCGTATTAAAGAGTGGGACGAGCCTTCCCAGGTATATGAGGGACCTTGGAACCCATATGTGCGTGATTTTGATCCAACACTAAATCGAAACTTTCTCTCTTCTCCGGACGTTCCAAGCTTTAGTGTTGTAAACAAAGGCCTCGATTTTCTTCCGCAGAAACCCTTCCCAAAATCCAAAGATATTTTGCGGTGGACTCAAGCAAAACCAGCTTATTTTACCTCCATTCCCCAAAAACTATTAGGGAAGGATAACAATGGCAATGATTGGGTCGTTCTGCATCTATACGATGATAATGACAGCAAACCGCTTGCATTAGATGAGCATTCTTTTGGCATTGCTAAAGGAACGCAGAAAGTATGGTTAATAGCTAAAGCATATTTCGTTAAGCCGTGTCACCTCGATGCCGTAATAGAACACGTCAAATCCGATCGTTTTGCAAGTCACAGTTTCCCTGACGAAGCAGATATATATCAGTTATTTAACCGTGAGTACTCTTGGTCTCCTGGCTATAATAGTGTATTTACGAGCGATTGGATTGGATATGAAATTGAGACCGGCAAGTACCGCTTAGAAACAGAAATAATAGAAATGCCTGACCTTGACCAACTGTTAGCCGATTCTGATGGTAAAATAACATTCCCCATGGTTAAAAGGGAGATTACAAGAAAAGTACCTGAGAATGTCATTGATATCGAGCTTATGCCCGCTGCTTCTCGTGTTCTTTGGGAAGAACAATACGATGCCTCCCAAGAAGAAACGACAGCCTTCTACATTCCTTGCGGGAGCATAATTGAGAATCTGCAGCTATCGCAAAGGGAAAGCGATGGATATTACTATTCAAAAGATGGCTCTCTTGTTTGCTTTGATAGTGATTTATGTGGTTTAGGTAAAGGTCTTCTTATTCGTGCAGACTATCTTAATAGGTATTTAGAAGATCAGAATCTGCGACTGATATGGACTTGCATTGGAGAAAAACAATACTTCCTAGGAGATCATAATCAACAATGGTCCAATTGGAAAGGCTATTTCACCTACCATCGCGACGATGTTCGTGGAGAATTCGAACGTTACGAACGAGAGAATTAATAGCACTTAACAAAAAAGAATCAGCACTGTGGAGTTCATCCTTCCAGTACTGATTCTTTTTCCTGTTATATGCTTTACTGTTTACCGGCTTGCGCGTGACCGGATTGAGATCTCCCCAGGTTTTACGCTTACCATTATCGATTTTCTTTTTTTCCTTCTTAGAGAGTTTTTCATATGCAATATATTTCTTCATGTGGTTACTCCTTAAAAATGCTTTATTACAATTTGAGCTGAGATGAATTACCTATAGTCTAATCAAGCCTCCGGCTTAGCCGGAGGCTTTGAAATAGAGAATTCGTTAAAACGTTTTATTTGTCGCTATTGTTTCTTTCCTTGTAGTATTGAATAATGTTCACCATCGGCAAAAGAATCTTACCCTCAGCATATGTTAAGCTTGAGATTGCTTCAATCTTTGCACGTGCAATTGAATACAATGCAGCTCCCCCGTTGATATTAAGCAAGCCCATAAAATCTTCATCAGATATTTCAGCTGGCGAAGAAAACGCACCCTCGATCACCAAATCAAAAGTATCCGGATCTAACTCTTGGTTTTCCTGTAAAACTGCCACATTAATATGCATTAGAAGCTTTCCTATTTTGCAATCATCATTAAGAATAGGTTTGCTGCATTTAATATCTAAGCTAAATTCTCTCTTGTTCTCATTGGTAATCTTAAACATCTTCGATTTAACTTCTAAACTATGTACGGAAGACGCAATAATATCAAGATTTGCTGTAATTTCATTTAATTTCATTATGCTGCATCCTCACTTCCTGCGTTATTCATACTAGGTTTCCAGTCAACCCAATCTTTTATATCAATACTAGGTTTCTTAGGCATAACAAAGGCAATATTTTGGATCGCTAATTCGCGATCGACAATACATGGGTCAAACGAAAGATTCAATTTCTCGCAGATTCCAATAAGTGTTGAAATTGAAAAGTTGTAGGTCCCGCTCTCCCAGCGAGAAATCATCCCCTGCGTAACTCCCATAAATTTTGCAAATGCTTTTTGATCGAGTCCCATTTTGGTTCTCTTGGTGTAAATTTTGGCGGAAATAACTGCTAAGGCTTTTTCAATTTTCAGTTGTTCCTCCGAAATTCCGTTGGTCAACCAGGATGTGGTTTCAACGTTTTGGCGTTTCATAGCACTCCTCCAAAGATTTTTCATATATATTTTATTCTATTATTGATTTTAACCTGTTTTCAGCGATCTTAATCGCAGAGCGATAATCGCTTCCCGTTTTTTTGCTAGTCTCTTTAAATGTATGCAGCAAATATACCTCTCCGTTATCCACATACGCATAAATCACTCTGGGATTTTTGGGTGATTTAGGGTATCTAATTGCATACATCTTAGGGTCGCTGTTTTCAAGCGGTTCGAAGTCTCGATCTGATAAAGCGACATATCCAGAATCATCCAGCACATACAGCTTTCGACGAAGCCAATTATGGTATCGTCCATCAGTCTTCTTTTCACTTACGACTTTTTCAAATTCTTCAGCGAAGCCCTCGACTGCATATATTCTGTTGAACCCATTAAGTTTAAGAACCTGCAATGTCAAGCTACACATCCTTTTCGTGAGATGTCTTAATTATATTACTTATAAGTAATATAGTCAAGCCCTAATGCGAAAATTTTCTACAAAATAGAACAGAATGTGTTAACAATCCACATTGTATCGCTTTTTAAGTACAACATATCGGACTGAATAAGATGTGTATGCTACCTTGGCATCCGCACAAGCAATCACAAAAGTGCTAAAGAATCCCCGCTATATTATACATTAATAACACCGCAAAACCTGTCTCATCTAGTCGACAACTGGAAGGACGGTCAAAAGAATCGCGATAGCGTACACTTGGCTACAATTTATAATGTTGCCTTCTCTAAACATTGTCGCCTCTAAAAGCAGGGCCGCCCGTGGGATCGGGCGGCCCTTTGCGTTGGGTGTGTTAAGTATTTAGTTCCTGGGAGAGTTTGAGGCCGAGGCGGAGGCCGTCGACGAAGCCGGTTTGTTGGTGGAGGTTACAAAGGCGGCAGGTGGCGTAGATGACCTCATCTTTTTCCTTAAGGGTTTTGCCGGTCATGGATTGATAGAGTTCATCAAAGGCTTGCTTGACTTCGTCGGTGTCCTGGTTACAGTTCAATTCGTAATAGGTGCTGCAGAGCATTCCCAGAACTGTGTCGGCGTCCTTGCCGAAGTTTGCCTGCTGGGTGGTTTCCTTTGCCTGCAGGGCAGCTAAGTATTTCTTCATATCCATAGCTCAGTCCTCCTTATAATCAGCAGGCAGCCAAAGCTGGCCTGCAGCGCGCAGTTTCTGCAGTTCTACCTGAGCCTCAAAGCGGTCCTGGGCTTCCATTACCACGTCTACCAGTTCGTACCGGTCGTCGTGCCACTCTCTGATACCACGGAGATAACGGGAACGGCGTTTATCGTCGATGATGAATGGCATAATATCGTGACGCAGGCATTCCTTAAAGAGGATCAGTCTGCCTACCCGTCCGTTGCCGTCCTCGAAGGGGAATATCTCTTCAAACCGGACGTGGAAGTCCAGAATGTGATTGCGCTCGATCTCGGTCTGCTTTTCATAGGTTGCAATCAACTCTGCCAGACCGGAATGGATTTTGTCCGGGTGCAGGAGCTGGCGGTCACGGGGACGGGATGTGATGGTCCGGTACTCACCGGGTCGAACCTGCTCCTTATACTCGTCCACCGTACCGGTCATCAGCAAGTGGTGAAGCTTACGGATGAACTTTTGGGTCAGGGGCTCCATCACATGGTCTAAGATATAGTCTACGCAATGGATGTGGTTCAGTACCTCGATCACATCGGAGACTTTGAAGGGCTCGAAGGATTCCCGAATCTTGCCCTTTTTGAAGATGGTTTCCACCTGCTGTCTGGTCAAACGGACGCTTGCCATCCGGGAAGACGAGTAAGTCAGGTCAATTACAGTGAAATCATACAAACCGTGAAAATTCCGCTTTTTCTTCTGATTTTGCAGCTTTTTTGCCAGTTCCGGCAACTCCACCTCCGATGTATACTCCAAATCTGTCCGTATAGGACGGATTGCATCCTCTGGGATGCGCCAAACACCGTTTCGGAATACTACTCCGGGCACTCGTCCTTGAGCGCAGTAACGCTTCACTAATGAAACATTTACGCCCCATTTTAAGGCAGTTTCTTTTGCAGATAAGTAATTCATACAACATTCCTCGCATTCTTTGATTTGGTGTCGTAGGTCGCTACTTTTGGAGTAGGTCGCTACTTTTCATCTTGAATAAATCTTGAATTACGACGAAACACTGTATACCAACTGACACATAATGTATTTTTATTCGTGATTTTGGTGTTATTTAGTCCACTTTATCCATATGTATTCATTCTGTCCACCTTCTGAGGCCATGGCATTTAAGAGGTCAGCGGTTCGATCCCGCTTATCTCCACCACCCAGTCCTGAAAACCAATGGTTTTCAGGACTTTTTTTATGAAGCAAGCCCCGGGGTAACGGAAAACCCCGGGGCTTGCTGCGCATATTGGTGATCGTCAGTTTTTCGGTCTCGACAGTTCCACGAGAATGTGGGAAAACACCGTATAGGGAAGCGACTTATAATTCTCCTGTACAAAGGATGGGTGCAATTCTCCATCCCGGAGCGTACAGATCTCTCCCCTTTTCACCACTACCGCACCATCGTCAAGGCGGAAACCGGCTGTTCGGATACGACGGTGGGTGAGGAGATTTCTCAGGGCATAGTACAGGCGAAACTGGTATTCGTTCTCCAGGAACAGCTCCGGCGTTTCCCTGCTATGCTTCAACAGGAATTCCGTGGTACGCATGTGGGTAAAAGGCAGCTCTTTGCTGACCACCTTTTTAGGAAGCTGCTGCCACCGGGATACAGAAAAACGGTAATAGGGCGTGTCGGAATCCCGGGGAATCTCTTTGATCTCACTTCGTGGCACCAACTCACAGCCAGTGACACGCCCGTGATACCGCACACCGCTCCGGGGACCGAACAGGGTTTGGGACTGGTAAATGGCCACCCGTCGAATGTTTTCCGCATCGCCCTCCAGGCGGTCCGCGGGCATATGGTAAAAACGATGGCGCAGACATACCCGAAGCTGATGCCTGTTTCGCAAACAACCCACCAGCACATTGCGGTTTTCCCAATCCGCCTGGGCAAATGCCTGCTCCAACCCTTTTGGCATAGCAGGCGGTTTCAGTTTTCTTATCATTGTGTTCTCTCTTTGTCTTGCGGCAGCTTATTCAGCCAACCCTTATAATCGCCCAAACAGAAATCGGGCATGCCCGCAGATAGACGTTCCAATGGCTTGTATCATTCTATAGCTCCCCACAGATCAGCTTCATGGGACTCTTTCCTTTTAAGCTTTGTCCCAGTATAGCACAAAGCATATTCGGCAGCCAGGCCTAAGGGTCTGCCTGTTCTTATTCTGCTGCAGCTGTTGCTTCCTCCACGGTCGGCTGTTCCGTTTCCAGATAGCTTGTGATGCAATACAGGGTCTGGCCGTTGTACTCCACCCGGGACCAGCCTACATCAGTGTTGATGCCGGTGCGGGTGATCCACTGGCCTTTTGCCAATTGGGCGATCACCACGCTGTCCGCTCTTGTAACACTGGGAATGGAGCGCAGATTCACAAGTTCCTTGGCAGTCACACGATCGTTACAGGCTGTGAACACGGTATTGATGCCGTCGTCCTCTTCTTCAAAGCTGGGAGGCACATAGTTGGGATCCTGGGTCAGATAATTACTGATGGCATAACAGGTAACACCATTCCACTCCAGCCGGGACCAGCCATTGTCGCTGATACCGGTGCGGGTGACCCACTGGCCGTTCGGCAGCGCGTACAGCACGGTGCTGCTGACCTGGTCGGGTGCGTCCCGCAGATTCGTTTCGATCTTGGCCGTAACAGACTGGCTGACCTCCCGGAAACCAGGCCCAGAATTGCCTTCTGTGGCCGGCGGAGCAGTGGTCTCCGGTGGAGCGGTGGTCTCCGGTGGAACAGTTGTCTCCGGCGGCACAGTCGTCTCCGGTGGAACGGTGGTCGGGGTCGCGGTAGTCTCTGTTTCCGCGGGCTTTTCGGTTTGTTTGGTCTGGCCGGGCGTGTCCGGACTGCAGCCAACGGACATCAGGATCAATCCCACACACAGCAGCAAAAGTGCTGCCACAGCACCGGCACCTAAGGCCACCATCTTTTGTTTTCGGGTCATGGCTGCACCTGCTTTCCGGGATCGATCCCAAATTCCGCCGGCTGGAACCGGGGGCAGACATTTTCAGAGGAGATGATCACAGAGGCCGCCAGGGTAGAACCGATGTCAATGGCCTGGGGCAGTGTTTTTCCATAGGTCAGGCCAATAGCCACGCCTGCACAGAAGGCATCGCCTGCGCCTGTGGTATCCTTCACCTGCACATTTCGGGCAGGACAAACCCCCTTATTTCCCTGCTGATCCGCATACACAGCGCCCTGCGCGCCCATGGTCACCACCATGCTGGGGATCTCCGCTTTGATCAGGCGGTCGGCCAGAATATCCCGCATTTCCTCGGGGCTGGCACTGCTGTAATCATCCATAAACAATTGGCCCGCCTCCTGCTGATTGCAGATGAAGCAGGTGTAGCGCCGCAGAAGATCTCGCCGCTCGGCGGCAATGCTCATGTTGGATACCAGGCCGAACACCTTTTTGCCGTGCTTCTCACACAGATCCAGCACCTTCTTGACGATCTCCTTGTCGATATCCACCTCAATAACAGCAGAATCGGCCTGCGCAATGATCTGGTCGCCCTTTTGCTCCAGCAGATCCAGCACCGGCAGCATATTGGGCCGCTTGGAAATAGAACCGGCCACATCGCCGTTATTGTCAAACACCGCAAGCCAGGTGCCCATGCCGTCGGGAATGGTCTGGATGTGCTCCACATTCACCTTGTGGTTTCTCAGCTTCTGCAGTACATCGGCACCCAGGGGCGTATCGTCCACGATGCTTAGGAAGGTGGGACGCAGCTCCACATTGGCAATATCCTCCACCAGATTCCGGGCCACACCGCCGTGGATATATTCGATCCTGCCCACATTTCGCCCGGTGGGAAGATAGGTGTCCTTGGGAAAACCCTTAATATCCACAAAGGTGGCGCCGATGACAACGATGCCCATTGCGTTTTCCTCCTGCGTTTTTTTACAGTATAGCACGAATCGGCAGAAAGATAAAGGCAAAAAGCAAATTCCGATTTATCGGTCTGTTATTTCGATGCGTTGTAGGGGCGACCATTGATAAATCATTGTATGCTTGCCACCGGCAAGCATGGATATCAAAATATCCGCTGCGCTCTGCAACACGTCCGCCCAACAATTGCACCGCAATTGTTGGGATTTCCGTAGGAAATAACCGGTTATCGCCTTGCGGCGATGAGATTTTGTGCAACAAAATCTGGCGGGCGACCAATGGTCGCCCCTACAGTGTTGTTTGATAGGCTCACCGATAAATCGGAATTTGGTTGTAAGAGCAAAAAAATGACCCTTGATGTTTCACCTAATTACTGTGAAGCACCAAGGGTCATTTCTCTGAACTCTTAGTATCTAACATCTATTGGTTAACCTCTCTTTCTACAGATTCTTTGGAGCATCCTTCCTTTGACGAAATGTGAATTACTCCGTAATAATTCATTGTTGGTTGTTTTGTGATTTATCTGATCGGAGGTTTTTGGAAGAATCGCTCCTGCCCAGTTTACAGTTTCTGGACTGGAAGTTTTACCTGTACATTGGTATCACCTCTTTGTGTCTATATAGTAGCACGGTTATTTTCCTTTTGCAAGACGGAATATTGTACAAAGTGCACAGGTTTATTTCGTGCAAATCGCAGATTATGTGCACTTTGACCATTTTATCATTGACTTTTCTTTTGCGCTGTGATATGCTGATGATGTTGGGGCGCAAAAAAGAGCAAGCAAAGCTTGCTCTTTTTTATGTATCCTGCCTGTAGGGCGGGTCCGCCGGGTGGAGGCCCTGGAGCTTTTCCATGCCGCGGCTGACCGCGTCTCTGGAATTTTTCCAATCCTTGCCCGCCTGCCGGTAGTCGAACATGCTCACAAACCAGTCGATATCTCCCTTAACGCGGATCAGATTCTCCTGCATCCGCTGCAGAACCGTGGTATAGAACCACTCCCGCTGGCTGGCCGGCAGTTTTTCGTGGGCTGCCTCCATGAGTCTGATGAAATGGCGCATGCAGAAGCCCTTGCCCTGTTCCACTTTCTGGCGGAACTCCGGGTCCTTCACCATCACAAAGAAGGTGGTGAAATAGCGGTCCATATGGTATTCCAGCCGCTTGCAGATAAAGCAGCTGCCCTGTTTTTCCTTTGCCCAACGGAGAATGTGCTCCTCGTTGCCCTTCCAATGGCCCAGGATCGGCTTTTTGTCGGGCATCTCAAAGGAGTCGATCTCCATCTGCAGCTGCTCCAGAAGTCCGGTGTAATAGGTCTGCATGATCAGAGCACTGCCAAGGGAGTTGCCGTAATCATACATCATTTTGAGGTGATCCCGGCAGAATCCGTATTTGTCTGTCTGGCCCCGCACATCCGGCTCCATATAGCTGGCCGAAGGGCCCAGCACATAGCGAACGGTCTTTTGCTCCGCCATCCGCTCCAGATAGCAGAACGGGCATTCATCGCCAGAATCAAAGGCCTCGTTTACCGGTATGGTTTCAATGTGGTTTTTCACTTCGTATAATCCAGCGTTACGGTGCCGTCAGCGTTATAGACAACAGCATCCTTATCCATATCCAGTGCGTCGATGCAGGCAAAGTATTCTTCCATGGTGGCGAAGGTGGGAACAAAATTCTTTTTGATTTGCCAGCCGCGCTCTGCATCGTTGCGAAGCAGAATATCCAGCATAAGCATTTCCACCTTTGCCAGATCGACGCATGCCGTATCGGGATCGTCGATAAAAAAGTCGTTGCCGTGGCCGGTACCCTTTACGCCGCCCACATAGGGATGAACGGCAGGGAATACCATGCTCACATCGCCCAGATCGGAGCAGCCGGTGCTCCAGCCGGTGGGGTTGTACCTCACAGTCTCCAGGCAAGCCTCCATAGCCTCCTTTGCCACCAGCATCATGCCATCATCGTGCATACGGGGGCTGTAGCCAGGCCGGTCACAGATGGTGACCTTGGCTCCCATGGCGGCGGCAGAGGCGGCCAGAGCGCGATTGATCTTCAGATTGTTTTCCGTAATGGATGCCATGGTGGCACCCCGGATATAGGTCTCCATGGTGACCGTCTCGGGAACGGCATTGACCACGGTGCCGCCGTTGGTCAAAATGGGATGGAAACGGATATGGTCTGCATCCTTAAATGTCTCCCGCAGGGCATTAATGGCGCTCATAGCCTGATTGGCCGCATACAGGGCGTTGATGCCCAAGTGGGGCGAGGCGCCGGCATGGGCGGACTTGCCGTGAAAGGTGACGGTCTTGGTAATGCAGCCGTTGGAGCCCTTGTTCACGGAGCCTGCGTGGGCGCCTGCAGCGGCGCTGTGGATCATAAAGGCCAGGTCCACACCATCCATAAAGCCACGGTGCATAAGCTCCACCTTGCCGCCAAGATACTTGATAACGCCTTCTTTGCGCAGCTGCTCCCGGTATTCCACCTCGATGAGCTCCTCAGCAGGGGTGGCCATCAGACGGATCTTACCGCACCAGCCATCCAAGATGCCGGGCTCCTTCAGGGCAGCGGCAGTTGCTAACAGGCCCGCTGCCTGGCAGCAATGGCCGCAGGCATGCACAGCACCGGTCTCGGGGTCGGCATCGGGGTGGGATTCACAAATCAGGGAGTCCAGCTCGCCCATCACCAGCACCATGGGGCCTGGGCGACCGGTGTCAATGTCGGTGTAGAAGCCGGGAATGTTGCCCGCCTCCACCAGCTCATAGCCCAGGGCACGGAACTTTTCCGTCAGATAGGCATGGGCCTTCCATTCCTTATAGCCGGTTTCCGGATTCTTCCACAGGTAATCCAGAGCTGCTTTGCCAAGTTCGCTGTGCTTCTCTACTGCATTTAGAAATTTCTGCATACTTATACCTCCGCTTCAATGTTTTTCCGCAGCTTGTGGGCGGAAATAATGATAAACTGATACATAACCGTCACAATCAGCAGGATCACACCGATGGTTTCCATGGGCAGGGATAAAAAGCGGAACGTATCACTGATAGACAGTGCGCCGTGCTCAAGCTTCAGCGTGTCGGCAATGGCCTTGAGATAGCGGCTCTTATTGCTGCCGCACAGAGCAAGGCAAACAAACACCATCAAAAAACTGACGGCAACAATGATCCATTTGTATTCCGGCTTCTTCTTTCCGTGATGCCAGGTAATCTCCAAATAACCATAGCCATTTTATTATACGCCACCACTGCAAAGATTTCAAGTTTTAGTAAGAAAATAATGTCATATCCTATGCAGCATTTCTGTAGATTTTGATTTGATATAGTATCCTCGATCCACAGCCGAATGCCGCCGGTCATGGAATCCCGGAGTGTCCGGGCCAGCACACCCTCCGGGTGCACCAGCAGCGAGTCAGAGGCATAATACACCTGTATCGCGGAAGCCACTTCGTCAAAATCACGCACATTCAGCCTGCGAATAGTCATGTTTTTCTCTCTTTTTGATCCGCTTGCTCGATTTTGGATTATATCCTTTTTGCAGAATAATAACAAGACTTTTCCGATTGACAGGTGCCCATATCCCCGATATAATTAGTTTAGGATGATGTGGCATGACTTGCTGTATTCCGGAGTTTCCGTAAATTTCAGCTGCCAAAGCAGCTCAGGAGGTAAATCACAAATGGATGTTTTAACCAGACTCGCAAACTCCATCGTCGTACCCGTAGTTGTCATTGATGATGCCAAAGATGCTGTCCCCGCCGCCAAGGCCATGGCAGCCGGCGGCGTGGACGTTATGGAAATCACCTTCCGCACCGCCGCCGCTCCCGACGCCATCCAGGCTGTTTCCGAAAACTGCCCCGATGTGCTGGTGGGCGCGGGCACCATTCTGAATCTGGAGCAGTGCAAGCTGGCGGTTGCCAAGGGTGCCAAGTTCATCGTCTCCCCCGGCTTTGACGCACAGGTGGTGGAGTGGTGCATCGAAAACGGCATTGCCGTCACCCCCGGCTGTGTTACCCCCACTGAGATCACCATGGCTGTCAATTGCGGTCTGAAAGTGGTCAAGTTTTTCCCCGCCAACGTTTACGGCGGTCTGGACGCCATGAAGAACCTGTCCGCTCCCTTTGTGGGCGTGAAGTTCCTGCCCACCGGCGGCGTCAACGCCGGCAACATCAAGGAATATATCGACGCGCCCTTCATCCACGCCGTGGGCGGCAGCTGGGTCTGCCCCAAGGCTGACATTGCCGCCGGCAACTTCGAAAAGATCACTGCTCTGTGCATTGAAGCACGAAAGAACGCAAAAGGAGAGTAAACTATGGCAAAAATTGTTACTTTTGGTGAGCTGATGCTTCGTCTGCAGCCCTACAACTACGAGCGCTTCCTCCAGTGTGACCATGTGGAATTCACCTTCGGCGGCGGCGAGGCCAATGTGGCTGTATCCCTGGCCAACTACGGCATGGATGTGGCCTATGTTACCAAGCTGCCCGCCCATTCCATCGGCCAGTCCGGTGTCAACTCCCTGCGCCGCTATGGCGTGGATACCAGCAAGATTGTCCGCGGCGGCGACCGTGTTGGCATCTACTTCAATGAGAAGGGCGCTTCCCAGAGAGGCTCCGTCTGCATCTACGACCGTGCTCACTCCGCCATCCAGGAGGCCGCTCCCAGCGACTTCGACTGGGATAAGATCTTCGAGGGTGTGGAATGGTTCCACTTCACCGGCATCACCCCCGCGCTGGGCCCCAATCTGGTTGAGATCTGCAAGCAGGCCTGTGTGGCTGCCAAGGCCCGCGGCATCAAGATCTCCTGCGACCTGAACTACCGGGGCAAGCTGTGGACCCGTGCCCAGGCCCGGGAAGCCATGACCGAGCTGTGCCAGTATGTGGATGTGTGCATCTCCAACGAAGAGGATGCCAAGGACGTGTTTGGCATCGAGGCCGAAGCCACCGACATCTACGCAGGCGAGCTGAACCACGAGGGTTACAAGTCCGTTGCCAAGCAGCTGGCTGACAAGTTTGGTTTCGAGATGGTTGCCATCACCCTGCGGGAAAGCCACTCCGCCTTTGACAACGGCTGGAGCGCCATGCTCTACAATGTGGCCAGGAACGAGTACTGCTTCTCCAAGAAGTACAATCTGCACATCATTGACCGCGTGGGCGGCGGCGACAGCTTCGGCGGCGGCCTGATCTACGCCTGCATGAACGGCTACGACACCCAGGCCGCTGTGGAGTTTGCTGTGGCAGCCTCTGCCCTGAAGCACTCTATCGAGGGCGACTACAACATGGTCACCCTGGCTGAGGTGGAAAAGCTGGCCGGCGGCGACGGCTCCGGCCGTATCCAGCGCTAAGGGGGGACCACCATGGCTGACGAAAAGATTTTACAGGAAGAGGATGAATCCTCCATTATTACTCTCACCGATGAAAACGGCAACGATACCGAATTTGAGTATCTGGACTGCATTGAGTACGGGGGTAAGGAATACCTGGTGCTGATCCCCAACGAAGAGGATGCCGACGAGATCGTCATTCTTCAGATCGAGCCGGTGGACGAGGAGAACGAGAACTATCTGGCCGTGGAAGACGAGGCCACCCTGAACGCGGTGTACGAGATCTTCAAGGAGCGGTTTCAGGATGTCCTGACCTTCGCAGAATAAGAAAATTCAAAAATGGACATCACCCCGGTGATGTCCATTTTACTTTATTTGAGATAAGGTGTGCCGTTATTTTCAGAAGCAGCCGGGGCAGTCGCTGCGGGTCTTTAAGTGGAGCTCCTGGTTCTTCAGGCTGACGGTGGTGCAGGGCGGAATGGGCTGGGTGATGAAGGCACTGGCGCCGATGACACTGTCGTGGCCGATCACCGTCTCGCCGCCCAAAATGGAGGCATTGGCGTAGATGGTCACATTGTCCTCAATGGTGGGATGGCGTCGCTTACCCCGCAGGCTCTGGCCGCCCCGGGTGGACAGGCCGCCCAGAGTGACGCCCTGATAGATCTTCACATTCCTGCCGATGACAGTGGTTTCGCCAATGACGATACCTGTGCCGTGGTCGATGAAGAAATACTCGCCAACGGTGGCACCGGGGTGGATATCGATGCCGGTGACGCTGTGGGCATGCTCGGTCATGATCCGGGGAATCATGGGTACATCCAGCTGATACAGCACATGCGCAAGGCGGTAGACCGTAATGGCAAACAGGCCCGGGTAGGAAAACACGACCTCTTCCTTGCCGGAAGCGGCAGGATCGCCATCGTAGGCTGCCTGCAGGTCGGTCTGCACCAGGGCCCTCACAGCGGGAATGGCCCGGAAAAATTCCAGGCATATGTTCTGGGGCTCTCTGTCTGTGCCCTGCAGCACCAGCTCGATCTGCCGATTGAGATTGAACATCACATCCTCAATAAGCATGGACAAATTGTGCTTGGCGTTGTATATCCGGTAGGTCTTTTCCTTAAAATAACCGGGAAACACGATGCGGCGCAGCTTATCGATAATGTCGATGACTGCGTCCCTATCCGGCTGACCCAGCTGCTTGATGCGGTCGATGTCACGGCCGTGCCGGTAGTCCTCCAGAATGGCATCCACCACGGCTTCAATATTTTGTTCAATGGGTGTCATGGCACTCCCTCCAATCTTAGGAAAAGTTTACCACACAGGGGGTTGTGCTGTCAATCGCATTGACAAAGATTCTGCCGGGCATTATAATCGTGATAAGAAGTAAACAAATTCCGATTTGTCGAACTGTTTAAATCACACAATGTAGGGGCGGCCATTGGCCGCCCGCCCAATCATTGTCTTGCAATGATTGGGATTTCCGAAGGAAATAACCGATAATCGCCTTGCGGCGATCAAATTTTGTTCAACAAAATCTGGCGGGCGACCAATGGTCGCCCCTACAGTGTTGTTCGATAGACTCCCCGATAAATCGGAATTTGGCTTTCAGGAGGTTTTGCAATGGCAAATATCTATTCCTCTGCCGAGGATCTGATCGGCGGTACACCGCTTTTGGAGCTGAACCGTCTGGCACAGTCAGAGGGGCTGAGGGCCCGGGTGCTGGCCAAGCTGGAGCGGGGCAACCCCGGCGGCTCTGCCAAGGACCGGGTGGCCCTGGCCATGATAAATGACGCGGAAAACCGGGGTGTTCTCAAGCCCGGCGGTACCATCATCGAGCCCACCTCCGGCAATACAGGTATCGGTCTTGCCATGGTGGCAGCGGTGCGGGGCTACAAAGCCGTCATCGTTATGCCCGACTCCATGAGCGTAGAGCGACAGAAGCTGATGTTGGCCTACGGTGCGGAGCTGGTACTGACCCCCGGAAGCCTGGGCATGAGCGGTGCCATTGCCAAGGTAGAGGAGCTGGCAAAGGAAATACCCAACAGCTTCATCGCTGGGCAGTTTGAAAATCCCGCCAACGCAAAGGCCCATTATGAAACTACCGGCCCGGAGATCTGGGCTGACACCGACGGTGCTGTGGACCTCTTCGTGGCCGGCGTAGGCACCGGCGGCACTGTCACCGGTGTGGGCAGATATCTGAAAAAAAGAAAGTCCACCGTACAGGTGGTGGCGGTGGAGCCGGCAAGTTCTCCTCTGCTGTCCGGTGGAAAGGCCGGTCCCCACGGCCTGCAGGGCATCGGTGCCAATTTCATTCCCGGGGTGCTGGACAAAGGCATTTATGACGCGGTGATGCCTGTTACGCAGGAGCAAGCTCACGCCGCCGGCCGCCTGTTGGCACACAGAGAAGGGATCCTGGCAGGCATCTCCTCCGGCGCGGCCCTCCACGCAGCGCTGGAGCTGGCAAAGCGGGAAGAAAATACCGGTAAAACCATCGTGGTGCTGCTGCCGGACACCGGCGACCGGTATCTTTCCACAGAGCTGTTTGGATAAAAAACAAGGGAGCGACATCATGAGATCGCTCCCTTGTTTTTAATCTTCTATCCGTCGAATGTTGGCACCCAAGGCGGTGAGCTTTTCTACAATATTTTCGTAGCCACGCTCTATGAAGTGAATATTCTCCACCACCGTCTGCCCCTCAGCGGCCAGACCCGCGATCACCAGCGCCGCACCGGCCCGCAGGTCGTAGGCACAGACCGTGGCACCCTTGAGTTTTTGACGGCCTGTGACGATGGCAGTCTTGCCGTTGATGAGGATATCCGCGCCCATGTTCTGCAGCTCCGAGCAGTAGCCGAAGAAGCGGGTCTCGTACACGCTTTCCGTCAACCGGCTGACGCCGTTGGCCAGGGACATGCACACGCACAGCTGGGCCTGCATATCCGTGGGGAAGCCGGGATAGGGCCGGGTCTTTACCGTAGTGCTGCGCAGACGGCTGTAAGCCTGGATGCGGATGGCATCGTCGTATTCCGTGACACGCACCGCCATTTCCCGGAGCTTCGAGGTGATGCACTCCATGTGCTTGGGGATCACGTTTCGCACCAGCACGTTGCCGCCCACCGCCGCCACGGCGGCCATGTATGTACCGGCCTCAATCTGATCAGGGATGATGGCATAGGTGCCGCCCCGCAGCTCCTTGACCCCCCGAATCTTCACCGTGTCCGTACCGGCACCGGAAATGCGGGCGCCCATGGTGTTCAGGAAGTTGGCAAGATCCACGATATGGGGCTCCTTGGCCGCGTTTTCAATAACCGTCTGGCCCTCGGTGAGCACCGCGGCCATCATGATGTTGGCTGTGGCACCCACGGATGCCATATCCAGACTGATGCGGCTGCCGTGGAGACCGCCCATACCGGGCTCCAGGATCACATATTCCTCCGTTTCCGTCACCTCGGCACCCAGGGCCCAAAAGCCCTTGATATGCTGGTCGATGGGGCGGGAAGCAAAATTACAGCCGCCGGGCAATGCCACATGGGCATGGCCAAACCGGCCCAGCAGCACACCCATCAGATAATAGCTGGCCCGGAGCTTGCACACAAGCTCCGTATCCGGCTGGGTGCAGGAGACATTGGTGCTGTCGATCACCAGCACACCGGGCTCCTCAAAATGAAGCCTGGCGCCCATATTCTCCAGTATTTGCAGCAAGATCCGAACATCGGAAATATCAGGTACATTCTCGATCCTGCACTCACCGGCCACCAGAAGGGCCGCAGGCAGGATGGCAACGGCAGCGTTTTTTGCGCCACTGATGGTGACCTCTCCCCGCAAGGGATTGCCACCATTTATTTCATATCTGGCCAAGGATATCCACTCCTTGCGAAGAATTCATATTGGAAAGCGCTATAATACTTCTATCAGTATATCACATTTTTCGGGTTATGTAAAGCATCAATTCAAACCGGACGCCGCAGGCCCTTGGGATAGTGATTCTTAAGCACCGTTCCGTCCCCTTTTCCCCAGCCGATGCTGTAGCCGTCTGCCTGCACCAGTGTCCAGCCCCGGCATGCAGATTGCACCACATTGCCGGCCATGTAGGCTGCAAGCTCCCGGCTGTGAGCAGGCAGGCTGATCTGGCGCTTGCAGCGATTCAACCACAGGGCCAGAGCATGAGCAGGCTCAAATCGGCCCTTTTTCACCACGCCCAGTTCAAGACCGGGCCGTTCCACCTTCAGACCCCGCAGAGATGGCATCCCCTCCGGGGCCCAGTATAGGCTCTGGCCAAAAAAGATGGCCTTACCCGCAGGTAGCGTAATTCCCAGTTCCTCCGAAAAATCCAGCCATTCCTTGGGGAACTCCTGGTCAGGCTCTTCCGGCGCTTCCTCCCGCCCCTCGCCCGTTTTGCGGAGCACAGCGGCAAAATGCCCTTCGCCCAAAAGCTTATGGGGCCACATACGGTAGCCGGCGTTTTCTACAGCGGCAAACCAAGGCGCGTTCAACGGTTCGGGTACAAAATCGGTGTGCTCCTGCAGGAAAGCGGCAATGGTTTGCTCATTTTCCTCCAGAGCAAAGGTGCAGGTGGAATACACCAGCCGGCCGCCGGGCCGTACCAGCTGGGCCGCTGACTGCAGGATCTCCTGCTGGCGGTTTGCGCACATGGCAACCGTCTCCTCGCTCCAGTCCGTCACCGCCGCTTCTTCTTTGCGGAACATACCCTCGCCGGAGCAGGGGGCATCCACCAGCACCCGGTCAAAGCATTCCGCCAGCCGGCCGGCCAGACGCTGAGGATGCTCGTTGGTCACCAGGGTGTTGGCCACGCCCAAACGCTCGATGTTGCGGCTGAGGATACGCGCGCGCTTGGGGCTTATCTCATTGCAAAGCAGGAAGCCCTCCCCTGCCATGCGGCCGGCAATCTGGGTGGTCTTGCCGCCGGGGGCAGCGCACAGATCGCACACCCATTCTCCCGGCTGAGGATCCAGCAGCGCCACCGGTGCCATGGCGCTGGCTTCCTGCAAATAGTATACGCCGGCTTCGTGGTAAGGGTGCAGGCCGGGCCGGGCTTCCGGATCATAGTAAAAGCCCATGGGCTCCCAGGGAACATTCTGGCCGATAAAGGGCAAGGCAGGCACTTCTCCCTTCAACGGGTTAAACCGAAGCGCCACCGCCCGGGGCCGCTCCAGGCTTTCCAAAAAAGCCGGATACTCCGCCCCCAGCTGGGCTTTCATCCGCTTCAAAAACAGCTCCGGCAGCATCTCCCTCACCTCCTTGCATTTTATCCATTATACCACAGAAATGAACAATTGACAATTAAAAAACAGGAGGCCTCTAAGTCTTCCTGTTTTTTCAAATCTCTCGTCGACTTGTTTGCAGAAAAGCTTGATGATTCCGATTTCCTCTTCATCGTAGAGATAGCCGTTAAAGCCCCGGAGCCAGGGCTGACTGTTGTACCGCTGCCACGCCTGCTCTTTCGTCCATTGCTATATCACACTCATACCCTCCCCTATCCCCAATGCAAGACAAACAAGAGGTGCGTATATGCACCTCTATTTTACTCCCTAACGATAGCTGGCTTGCATTTTTTCAGGCATCGTGTTATATTAAATTTATCCAGCTGGAAATATAGGCAAAGCTTTGCGGCAAGAAAACACACCGTTTTATTTTGGGAGGGATTATTCATGATTCGCCGGCTTCTATCTCTGTTTTTCGCCATACTGCTGTTGATTTCCATGACAGCTTGCAGCAAGAAAGCTACGCTCCGGCAGGAGCGAACCGATGAAGCACGCAAGAATTATTACCAGCGCTTAGATGCCCTTTTGCTCACTGCCGCTGTTTGTGAAATCGACCCTCAAAGCACAGGCTACGCTTTGACAACGGCCCAGGATGGCCTGCAGCTGACCCTGCGTGTAAACGGTGTGCCTGCCACCTTCTCTCTGCAGTCTAAAACTGTGGAGACCAATGTCGCCATAACCGAGCCCATTCCCAGCATCTTCGGCACCTCCGCCCGCTATGAGATGGAAAATGCCATAAACCTCCTGGACAATTATAGCCAGCACCTATTTGAGCTTGGCGCCAACGTGAGCTTTTCTCTCTTTCAGGATATGGACGGAGACGGCACAGAGGAATACATGGTGATCGTGGAGAATTTTGCCCAGCAGTGGCTCAGTCAGATGGACATTTCTCAGCCAATGTCCTTATGTCTGGTGGCAGATAGGGATGACCGCGGCCACGTGGTGCTCCACAGCATAGCTCTTCCGGAGCAGGTTTCCGGGGTCCGTGATGCCTGCTGGGATAACGGCATGGTGCATATTCTCTATGGAAACGATTTTGTTTACCGGGTATTCGCCGGAGACAGCGCCACTGCTCTGACGAATTACAGCGGCGACACCTCATTGCTGCGAAAGCTTTGCGCCCGCTATGTAACCTACATAGAAGACCGGGGCTATACCGATATCCACATCCGTCTTGCGGATGTCAGTGCTGCGCCCGGCTCCGAAGTGATCTGTTGCTACAGCGATGGCACCGCCTACACCACCGCTGTTTTAACCCCTTACTGCGGCCGGCTGATCCCCCTGTATCGCTTCAGTGGCAGCAGCGGCGCGTTGTTTGTCATAACGCACGAGGGTATTCAGTACCTGCTGGAATATGTGCAAAGGCTGGAATCCGACCACTCTCAGTCTTACAGCTACCGTTTGTTCCGTTTCAATGAGTTTCACGAGCTTTCTGCCAATCAGGAAGATTCCATTCAGATCGCTGCCGACCAGGGGGGCGGTGAAAGCGGAAAGGTTTTCTTTGAAAAGGTCAACCAGTTTCTGAAATCGGCTGAGGTCTGCTACGACCCCTACGCCCTTACCGGCTATGAAGTGATGGCAGAGCAGCCGGATGAGGAGTTGATCCTCCCCGAATCAAAATATCTGCAGATTTCCAACTGCAACACCAACAAAACCGGCACCGTCCGGATCTCCGACAAAAATTCCTGGCTGAATTTCCGCACCGGACCTTCCACAGCTTATGATCTGATCCTCATCGATTCCACAAATCCCAATAGCTTTGTTAAGCAAACACTGGGCTCTCCCATGACCGTGATCATGCCGGAGAACACCAACGATGCGGAAAATCCCATTTGGGTCCACATCCGCATTTCCTACGGCGGCCGAACCCTGGAGGGCTATTCCTCCCAGCGCTATGTGGCCATCGACGGCATCCGCCATCTGTCCGCAGGCGACACCTTCACCGTCACCGCCAACACCAACGATACCGGCCTGCAATGGACCTGCAGCGATTCCACTGTTGCCACCATCGACGCACAGACCGGCACCCTCACCGCCATCCGCAAGGGCTTGGTGCTGATTCGTGTCACATCCGATTCCGGCTTGGAGGATTCCTGCCTGATTATGATTGACTAAGGAGGTTGAAACTGTGATGACCTATGCCTCTTTCATTTTTCCCCTGCTTTTTTTGGCCATTATCATCTGCCTGGTTGTTGCCTTTGTGCGCCATCGCCGGGGCCTGTCCATCCTCCTGCCCCTCATGCTTGCCTGTTTGTCCGCGGCGGCTCTGTTTGGCAGCTATATCCTACTGGGCGGAGCCCTTCCAACGGGCCCCAAAGCCCTTTCCCAAAACAGCATCGAAATTGTCTACCTCCAGTGGGATCCCCTTTCCGAAGAATATGTGAAATGGACATTCGACCCTGATGGACAGCATATCCGCTATCTCCACGGCAACGGCCACACCCTTTGCGCCTATACCAAAGACGGCAATGACATTCTTGTCAATAATGTCCGCTTGAAATACGATGCCTTAGAGGACTGCTATTGGCAAACCTACGAAAAAGACGGACAGATTTACAAATCCAAGATTGTTTCCATACCGGACGGAAATTGGGACAAAAGCCACCTGTATTACCGCTATCGCACAGATAACGGCGTGGCAAATGTGGCTTCCGGCGTACCCTCCGGCACACCCTCCGTGGCGGAGCCGCCGGAGATCTCACAGGCAAACACCGCCATCGCCCAGGGCGATTATGAGGCTGCCTACCGGCTTCTGTCCGCCATTGCGGACCAATCGGAGCAAGCCCGGGAGCTGCTTTCCAAATTTGCCTTCGTCCCCCTGAGCATCACCTCAACATATCTGGAAAGCCATACCGAGACATTCACCTATACCCCCGATGGTTACTTAGCCTCCAAGCTGGCTGCCTACTCAAACTATAGCTACGCCACCTACACCCACGACAGCGAAGGCCGCCTTCTGACCGAGCATCTGGAATATGATAATGTAGACGGGGGTCGGACGACCCAAGATATCACCTACACCTACGACGATAGCGGAAATCTGGTTCTCAAGATTTTTGATGATGACAGCACAGACTACATCTATGACGCCAACGGAAATCTCATACATGAGATCACCATGAATTCCGGTGGCTACACTACTGAAATCGAATATGCCTACGACAGTAACGAAAGGCTCATCCGCAAAACCCACATTGACGGCAGTTTTACCACAACGGAATATACCTACTCCTACGATGCCGCCGGCAACCTCATCTCCCAAACGGAAAACAGTCCCTATTACCAATGCCAGTACACCTACACCTATGACGGAGCCGGAAACCTGGTGAATATGCAGCAGAATAACGGTCAAGACACGCTGAATACCAATTATTACTACGATGAAAACAACCGTCTAATCAAAAAGGAAGCGGAATACACTGTGATCCGGGATGGCCTGCATTCCATCAAAACCCGCACCATCGTCTACACCTACAACTCCGATGGCCTGCTGTACTCCGACACCGAAACCACCGACAGCACTTCCCGCACAATGACCTACCACTATGACGCCTTCGGCAATCTGTCCTCCTATGTGAATGCATCCAATTATATGAAGCACGATACCACCGTTTCCTATACCTATGATCTATTCTACTATCCTCATGGCGTTCCTGCCCATATCCGGGAGATCCTCATAAGGAAGCCTCCCCTGTAACCCCCGCCCCGCCACCTGCCAACCACCGCACCCTCCTTAGAAAATTGACAATTATCCATTATCAATTAAAAAAGACCGCCCGGAGGCGGTCTTTTTTCTTAGCAAAGCTTCGCGCCGGCAGGGATGGCATCGTCCACCATCAGCAGGTTCAGCTTTTCCTCACCGTTGTCGGTGTGGACAGCAGAGATCAGCATACCGCAGGACTCTCTGCCCATCATCTTCCGGGGCGGCAGATTGACGATGGCCACCAGGGTCTTACCGATAAGCTCCTGGGGCTTGTAGAACTTAGCAATGCCGGAGAGGATCTGGCGGTCGGTGCCGGTGCCGTCGTCCAGAGTGAACTGCAGCAGCTTGTCGGACTTTTTGACCGGCTGGCAGTCCTTGACCTTCACAGCCCGGAAATCGCTCTTGCAGAAGGTATCGAAATCCACCTGCTCCTCAGCATAAGGCTCGATCTCAATGGGGGACTTGGGCTTAGACAGTTCTTCCAATTCCTTCAGTTCCTTTTCCACATCCAGACGGGGGAACAGGGGCGCGCCGGTGACGGTGGTCCACACACCTTCTGCGTTGTAGTCCCGGGCATCCCATGTGCCCCGGTTGGCAGGCACATTCAAAAGTGCAAAAATCTTTTCGGTGGTCTCGGGCATAAAGGGCGTGATGAGGATAGCCGCAACGCGGATGCTCTCGCACAGGTTCTTCATGACCGCCAGCAGGCGGGGCATGGTCTCCTGGCTCTTGGCAAGGATCCAGGGGGTGGTCTCGTCGATATACTTGTTGGCCCGGTCCAGCAGCCGGAACACTTCGTTCAGAGCGGCGGAGAACTGGAACTTATCCATCTGCTTTTCGTAACCCGCACAGACCTCCGCGGCCAAAGTCCTCAGCTCCGCATCCAGAGGAGCGCTCTCGCCGCCGTCAGTCAGCTGCCCGCCAAAGTACTTCTGGTTCATGGCTACAGTACGGGAAACCAGATTGCCCAGGGTGTTGGCAAGATCGGTGTTGATGGTGGCCATCAGCAGCTCGTTGGTAAAGTTTCCGTCGGAGCCGAAGGGGAAGGTCCGCAGCAGGAAGAACCGCAGGGCATCCACGCCGAACTTCTCGGAGAGAATGTAGGGATCCACCACATTGCCCCGGGACTTACTCATCTTCTCGCCATTGAAGTTCAGCCAGCCGTGGCCGTAGACCTTCTTGGGCAGGGGCAGGTCCAGACTCATAAGCATGGCGGGCCAGATGATGGAGTGGAAGCGGACGATCTCCTTGCCCACAAAATGTACATCGGCGGGCCAGAACTGGTCCAGATCATTGTATTTGTCATTTTCAAAGCCCAGAGCGGTCATGTAGTTGAACAGCGCATCGATCCACACATACACCACATGGCCGGGGTCGAAGTCCACAGGGACGCCCCAGGTGAAGCTGGTACGGGAAACGCACAGGTCCTCCAGGCCGGGCTTAATGAAATTATTCACCATCTCATGGACGCGGCTGCGGGGCTCCAGGAAATCAGTGTTCTCCAGCAGATCCTGGATGCGGTCTGCATACTTAGACAGGCGGAAGAAATAGGCCTCCTCCTCTGCGTCCACACACTCACGGCCACAGTCGGGGCATTTGCCCTCCACCAGCTGGCTCTCGGTCCAGAAAGACTCGCAGGGCTTGCAGTATTTGCCCTTATAGGTGCCCTTATAGATGTCACCGTTATCATACATCTTCTTAAAGATCTTCTGGATGGCAGCCACATGGTAATCGTCGGTGGTGCGGATGAAGCGGTCGTAGGAAATGTTCATCAGCTTCCACAGATCCAGCACACCCTTTTCGCCCAGAACGATATTATCCACAAACTGCTGGGGGGTAACGCCGGCTTCCCTGGCCTTGTCCTCGATCTTCTGACCGTGCTCGTCGGTGCCGGTGAGGAACTTGACATTGTAGCCCTGCAGGCGCTTATAGCGGGCCATGGCATCGGTGGCCACAGTGCAGTAGGCGTGGCCGATATGCAGATTGGCAGACGGATAGTAGATGGGTGTTGTGATGTAATAGTTGCCCTTACACATAGTTTTCTTGTCCTCCTCAAAATGAAAAATCGCCCTTGACGGATCAAGGGCGACAAAATAGACGCGGTACCACCTTGTTTCGTCCAAGTCCAAGCCACAACGCTGCATTTCCTGCAAGCAGGAAATTCCGCCTGTGTCTTGGCTTCTCCTCCTCCCCACAAAGCAGGCTTTGTGGGGGCCCCGTTTTTTGCGGCAGGAGCCAGGACATCTCATATGCGCTTTAACGGGCGCACCCGAAGCTGCTTACCTATCAACAGCCCTGCTCCGAGACCATGTTCCGCCGCTTGCTCCGTGCCCACTCTCACCTTACAGGGCTCTCTGAACGGTTCTGCCAGCATACTCTTCTCTTCATCGCATTTCCTAAATTGTAAAACATATTATGCCCGATAATACAGGATTTGTCAACTGCAAATTCCGATTTATCGAACACCTTTCGATAAAGAACGTAGGGGCGCTCATTGAGCGCCCGCACGGTTTTGTGAAACAAAACCGCATCGCCGCAAGGCGATAAATCGGTTA
>SVLS01000033.1 GCA_015067835.1 Oscillospiraceae bacterium
GCACTATGTACAGTTACATTTTTCTAAAATCCGCAAAAAGGAAACAACCGGGATATTCATCGGTTCCTATTGAAAAACATGCGCCGATGTGATATAATTGTAAAAAGGAATTCTGGGTTAAGGGTGTAGCCTTGTTTGAAAATAGCTCCCCCCACCGCTACCGTGTAAAAAGGTGTACAAAAGTTGTATGCGGAAAACCGGGGTGCCAAAAAACCTTGATCAATAAAGGATTTTTAAGGAGATAGAAGAAGAAATGAAATTAGGTATCGTGGGACTTCCCAATGTGGGAAAGTCCACTCTGTTCAATGCCATCACCAACGCAGGTGTTCCTGCAGATAATTACGCTTTTTGTACCATTGACCCCAATGTGGGCGTGGTTTCCGTGCCGGATGAACGGCTGGATTGGCTGGCAGATTTTTATCAGCCCAAGAAGCACACCCCGGCCGTGATCGAATTTGTGGACATTGCCGGTCTGGTTAAAGGCGCCAGCAAGGGCGAAGGTCTGGGCAATAAGTTCCTCAGCAATATCCGCACCACCGATGCTATAGTCCATGTTGTTCGGTGCTTCGAGGATTCCAATGTTACCCATGTGGAGGGCACAACTGATCCCATCCGGGATATTGACATTATCAATCTGGAATTGGTAATGGCGGACATCGAGATGGTGGAGCGGCGCATTGACAAGGCACAGAAGGCCTGCAAGGGCGGCGACAAAAAGTTCCTCCGGGAAGCAGAGCTGTTCACAGAGCTGTTGGCACATTTGAATCAGGGCAAGCTGGCACGTACCTTTGATGGCAGCGAGGAGGATATGGCACTGATTGCAACCTCCGATTTGCTGACACTGAAAAAGACGATTTATGTTGCCAATCTGGCTGAGAATGAGATTAACGAGCCCCAGGAAAATCCCCACTACAGGAAGGTACAGGAACTGGCCGATGCGGAAGGCAGTCAGCTGATTCCCATTTGTGCCAAGCTGGAGGCGGACATTGCTGAGCTGGATGATCCGGAAGAAAAGGCAATGTTCATGGAAGAACTGGGTGTACAGGAATCCGGTTTGGACAAGCTGATTCGCAGCTCCTATGCACTTCTTGGGCTGATTTCCTTCCTCACCGCGGGCAGCGATGAGTGCCGCGCCTGGACCATTAAAAAGGGTACGAAAGCGCCTCAGGCAGCCGGTAAAATCCATACAGACTTTGAACGCGGCTTCATCCGTGCGGAGGTCATTGCCTTCGATGATCTGAAAGAGTACGGCACAATGGCGAACGCCAAGGCTGTGGGCAAGGTCAGAAGCGAAGGTAAGGAATACGTGATGAAGGATGGCGACATCGTCAACTTCCTGTTTAATGTATAATATTTAATAATGTAAGGGACTGCAGTTCACAGCTGCAGTCCCTTTTATTTTCCAAAGAATTGGGCATACTACCTGGGAGGTGAGAGAAATGGCAAGATATTCCGGGCAGATAACGGACGAGAACATTCGAAAAATTTTTGACGGGGCAGGGGATTTCAATTACCGCCCGCTGCAATGCGGAGAGTTTACCTTATATTCCTACGCCATTGACGGTCTGACTGCCGGCGCAGCGGCTTCGGAGTACATTTTTAAGCCGATTACCGACCACTTGCGCGGGGATAGTATGCAGCAGCTGTATGACCGTGCGCTTTACGGCATGGTCTACAATTCTGTCGCAAAACCCTGTGAAGATCTGGATACAGTTGCACTGATGCTGGTAAATGGCTTTTGTGTCATCCTCTTTCCACAGGCTGGCGCCATTGCTTTTGAGGTAAAGACACCGGAAAAGCGGAGTGTTGCACCTCCGGAAATGGAGCACACCGCAAAGGGAGCAAAGGATGCCTTCGTGGAGACCTTTCGCTCCAATACCAGCTTGATTCGGCGGCATTTACGAACCCCGGAGCTGCGCCTGTATGAAACAAAGGTTGGGCAGCATTCCATTACCAATGTTTGCATTGCTTCGATTGCAGGCGTGACGGATGAATGTCTTGTTGAAAGAATGAAGAAAAGACTTGAGAATATGAAAACGGACGGACTGATTACGCCGGCGTCAGTGGAGGAGCTGGTTACCGGTTCGCGAAATACTGCCTTTCCGCTTTTGCAATATACAGAACGGGCGGACCGATTTTGTGACGGCTTGATGGCTGGACGGGTGGGCTTGCTGGTGGACGGAATTCCTTTGGGGTATCTTGCACCGGTGGATGTGGGAGTGTTGATGCAGTCCCCGGAAGACTGGGGAAAGGATTATGTGTCAGCTTCTTGCATACGCTTTCTTCGTTATGGGGCGTTGCTCCTTAGCTTGCTGCTGCCGGGGTTATTTATTGCAATGGCGACTTTCCATCAGGAGATGCTTCCGCTTCCCCTTTTGCGGTCAATCATAGAAAGCAAGCAGTCTGTGCCATTGTCCACAACTCTTGAGGTTCTGATGCTTTTGCTTGCGTTTGAGGTACTTCAGGAATCTGGGGTTCATTTGCCGCCGGCAATCGGTCAGTCCGTTTCCATCATTGGCGGTATCGTAGTCGGTTCCGCAGCGGTAGAGGCGAAATTCATCTCCCCGGCGGCGTTGATTGTAGTAAGCGTAGCAGGAGTCAGTGGATATGTATTGCCCAATCGGGATTTTGCCGATGCCATCCGGGTATGGAGATTTGCTATTGCAGTTTTTTCAGCATTGGCCGGCTTATTCGGATGGACGGTGGGGATTTTACTTTTGCTGATACACTTAGCAAGCCTCTCCAGTCTGGATACGGCCTATTTATCACCCTTCTCCGGCGGAAGAAAGCCGTCCCTTCTTCGCCGGTTGGCACGGCAGGAGGATAGAAAATGAAACGATGGTTTCTTTATCTTGCTTTGCTTGCCGCCGCTGCCTTTTTGACAATCTCTCCATTTCAGGGCTCAGATGTGGCAAAGCTGCTGCCCATTGAGACGGTGTGGCTTGCTCAGGAAAAGGGGACAGTCAGCCTGAAAACCGATACCGGGGATTTGGGGCGCGGGGAAACGGTTGCAGCCGCACTGCAGGATATGAAGGAGTCTGCCTCCGGTACAGTCTTTCTGGATACGGCAGATTATTTAATTGTAGAAAAAGGAAGCGAGGAACTCCTGACTCAGATTTATCATATTTTGCGACCGTCTTGTATGGTGTGCATCGCGGAGAATATGCCGGACCTGGAGCAGGTAACTGCCTATTTTAATGCGCACGAGCCGCCAATGACCTTGCGCCGATTTCAAAACGGCGGCGAAAAGCTACCAATATTGACAAAGCAGGAAGGGAGATTTAAGTGGCTTGAATAAAATTACCCCATCGCAAACAACTGCGTGGCTATTGACAGCAACAGTTGCACCGATACTGTGTATCGCAGGAAAAACTGATTGGTTGCCTACACTGGTATCGGCACTTGTCTGCGGCGTGATTACCATTGCCTGCCTGCGGCTTGAGTGGGAATATGCACCGCACTGGCTATGCGTCGTGGAGCTTATCTGGTTGGTTGTTATGCTTGCCGGCATTGCACAACAGAGCAGTACCTGCTGGGCTGTCACAGGTGATGAATGGCAGATAGCAGCTGTCTTACTACTGCTAGCAGGCTTTTCAGCACAAAAAGGAGCAAGCCCGGCGGCAAGAGTGGGAGCGACTCTGATTTGGTTGATACTACCGGTTTTGGGAATCGTCCTTGCGGCAGGGACAACACAAATCAATTTGGAATGGGTGGATAATCAATTTCAAATGCCTCACGGCTTGCTGATTAGCTTGCTGCTGATACCGGCTCTGGGCATCTTCTTGCCGCGGCATACAAGAAAAGGCGGATGGGCGATTCTGGCGCTGGGAATCATTGCGGTTGTAGGCGCGGTGATTATGGACGGCGTTATGGGAAAACAAGTGTCTGCAAATACAGCGAATGCTATCTACGAATTCAGTAAAGGCGTAAATCTCTTTGGCGTAGCAGAGCGGTTTGAGGCACTTGTAGCCTGCGCATTAACCAGCGGATGGTTTGCACTGCTTTCCATGCTGCTGAGCGTGGCATACCACCTGACGGAAAGAATGGTTCCCCATCGCGGGCAATGGGGTATTTGGATCTGTATCGCCTTAAGCCTGCTGCTGTTGTGTAATTTGCACATTTCTGCGGTGTTAATGGGCTTGGGGAGCCTCATATTTTGGGGTTTTCTCCCGGTTTTAACACAAGGTATAGTAAAGTTAAAAAAGGTCGAAAAATCTTAGAAAAAACCCTTGACAAAGACGGAAAGGGGTGTTATTATATGCGAGCACTTGCGAAAGCAAGAAAAAACGGCAACATCCGAAAAAATCTTTGCAAGAAATAAAAAACTTCTTGACAGGGGATAGAAGATGTGCTAGAATAAGCAAGCTAACCTGCTGACAGGGAAGCGCGTGTACCTTGTAAATTGAATAATGTGAGACAAACTATTAACACCTTGGACAATAAAAA
>SVLS01000022.1 GCA_015067835.1 Oscillospiraceae bacterium
ATGGCGGAGAAGGAGGGATTTGAACCCTCGATACCCTTTTGGGGTATACACGATTTCCAATCGTGCGCGCTCGGCCAGCTACGCGACTTCTCCAAGTTTTGCAATCAGCTTGCATATAATACTACATCTATATCCGTTTGTCAAGCCCCAATTTTGGAAATACAGGGCAAAATTTGCCCTGTATTTCCTAGGTTTGTTCAAACTGGCTGTGATAAAGCTGAGCATAAAAACCGTTTTGCGCCAACAGGTTCTTGTGGGTCCCCTGCTCTACGATTTTACCGTCACGCATTACCAAAATCACATCTGCTTCCTGGATGGTGGAAAGGCGATGCGCCACAATAAACGAGGTTCTTCCCTCCATCATCGCGTGAAATGCTTTTTGAATTCTCATTTCCGTTCGGGTATCAATAGAGGAAGTTGCTTCGTCCAGAATCAGCATTGGCGGCAAACACAGCATCACCCGTGCGATACACACCAACTGCTTTTGCCCTTGGGACAGCATATCATCATCCTCGCCAATCATCGTGTCATAGCCCTGGGGCAGACGCTTGATAAAGCTATGGGCATTAGCTTTTTTTGCAGCCTCCACAATCTCTTCCATCGTTGCATCCGGCTTGCCCAGCGCAATATTCTCTCTAACCGTCCCGGCCTTCAGCCAAGTGTCCTGCAGCACCATTCCAATGCTTTTGCGCAGGTCTTTCCGCGTCATATCTGCGATGTCAATGCCATCAAGAAGGATTCTGCCCTCCTGTGGGTCATAAAAGCGCATCAGCAAATTGATAAGAGTCGTTTTTCCGCAGCCTGTCGGACCAACGATGGCAATCCGCTGATCCGGCTTTACCGAAAGATTGAAATTGGAAATGAGCGGCTTGTCCGGCGTATAGGAGAAAGAAAGGTTTTGAATTTCAATACCGCCGTGAACAATATCGGGACTTTGAGGCTGCTCCGGCTCTTCCGGCATTGCCGGGGCTTCAATCAAATCAAAGACCCGTCCTGCGCAAGCCAGCGCATTTTGCACCTCTGCCACCACGCCGGAAATCTCATTAAAGGGCTTTGTATACTGATTGGCATAATTCAGCAAGCTGGTCAGATATCCGACAGTAATGCCGCCGGAAATCGCCATCAATGCACCTACAACGCCAACGCCTGCATATACCATTGCATTGACAAATCGGGTACAGGGATTGGTCAAACTCGAGAAGAAAATCGCCTGCAGAGACGCTTTTTTCAGTCGACCGTTTACCTCGTCGAACTGCTCCAGTGTTTTCTGCTCACGGCCGAAGGCCTGCACTACCTTCATCTGCGCCACGGTCTCATCAATCATTGCCGTCTGTTCCCCGCGAACCTGCGCCTGCAGGGTAAACATTGCGTGGGTGCGGTTGGCAATAAAAGCAGCAACCAGCAAGGAAAGTGGGGTAATCACAATCACAACCAAAGCAATCATCCAGTTAATACGCAGCATCAAAAACAACGTACCCAAAATGGTCATAACGCCGGTAAACAACTGGGTAAAGCCCATCAGAAGCCCCTCGGCAAAGGTATCCACATCCCCAATCACGCGGCTGACTGTATCTCCCTGAGGATGGCTATCCAGATATTGCAGCGGAAGCACCTGTAAATGAGCAAATGCTTCATTGCGAATATCCCGGGTGACACAATATGTAATGCGGTTGTTGATCAATGTCATCAGCCAATGGGCCAACGCGCCGACACCGGCACAAATTCCGATGCTCAAAAGAATTTTTGAAATTGCCTCAAAATCCACATTCCCTGCCTGTATGATGCGGTCAATTCCGCGTCCCACCAAAACCGGAATGTACAAGCTCATTGCAACATATAACATTGCCAAAAGCAGCGAACCCACAATCGCCGGAATATAGCGGCGCAGTCTGCGAAGGATTTTCCCAAGTACATTGGATTTCTTAGTCACAGGAAGCCACCTCCTCCGGAAATTGAGAATGGTAAATTTCCCGGTATACCTCACAGCTGCGGAGCAATTCCTTGTGGGTGCCCTGCCCTACCAATTTTCCGTCATCCAGCACCAGAATCTGGTCTGCAAATCGCACCGAGGCTGCACGCTGAGACACCACAAAGGTAGTGGGTGGGTTTTCCATATTGCGAATGGAGCTGCGCAATGCAGCATCCGTGGCATAGTCCAGTGCGGACGCACTGTCATCCAGAATCAGCAGGGACGGCTTGCGCACCAATGCCCGGGCAATGGTAAGCCGCTGACGCTGACCGCCGGAAAAATTGGTGCCGCCCTGGCTTACCTGTGTATCCAAAGCACTGGGCTTTTCCTGCACAACCTTATCTGCCTGAGCAGTGCGCAATGCTTGCCACAACTCTTCATCAGTCGCCTCTGCTCTGCCCCACAGAAGGTTTTGCCGAACCGTTCCATAAAAGAGAACCGCTTTCTGCGGAACCATACCAATCTGATTGCGCAGTGACTTTATGTCCAAATCCATAACATCCACGCCGTCAATCAGCACTTGCCCGGAGGATGGACGGTACAAGCCGGGGATCAGCTGAACCAGCGTTGTTTTTCCTGAGCCGGTACTGCCGATAATGCCAATTGTCTGTCCCGGCTCTGCTGTAAAGCTGATATGCTCCAGGGACGGCTCGGAAGCCCCTTCATAGGTGGCGCTGACATCCCGGAATTCCACTTTCCCCATACCGGCCGGCTTCTTTGTGCCAAGCGTCAAATCCGGTTCAATGGAACACACCGCTTCAATTCGTTTGGCGCAAGCCCCCGCCTTGGTCATCGTGATAATCAGGTTTGCCATTTTAATCAACTCGACCAGGATTTGGGACATATAATTATATAGTGCAATCACCAATCCCTGCGTCAGCACACCGGAATGTACCTGGATTGCACCAACCTGAATCAAGACTACAATCGCAAGATTCACCATCACAAAGGTAACAGGGTTCATCAACCCGGAAATGCGTCCGGCCAGCTGCTGGCGTTTTGTCAGCGTCTGGGTGTAGGCTTCATAAGCCTCAACCTCAGAAGCTTCCTTACAAAATGCACGAAGTACCCGCACGCCGGACAGATTCTGCCGTGTGGCTGAGGTGACGCCATCCAATCCCTCCTGCACCTTGCGGTACATTGGCATTGTAATCAGCATAATGCCAAAAACCACCAAGCAAAGCAGCGCAATTAAAACAACAAAAATCAGTGCAGCCTTCGCGTCAATGGTAAATGCCATAATCATCGCACCAAATACCACAAATGGAGAGCGCAACAGCAGGCGCAAAGCAAGATTAACACCGTTTTGGACCTGATTTACATCCGATGTCATCCGGGTTACCAAGGTCGATGTTCCCAGCTTATCCAGCTGTGTATAGCTCAGAGAAAGGATACGTTCCATCACCCGATGGCGTAGCTTTGCGGCCACGCCCACAGCAGCACGCGCAGCAAAATATTGGGCTGTAACCGAACACGCCAACCCAATCACACCCAGTGCAACCATCACAAGACACATTTTCACAATATAGTCCTGTTTTCCACCGTAAATTCCTGTATCCACAATGGCGGCCACGACCAGAGGTATCATCAGCTCAAAGCTGGCCTCCAGCATTTTGAACAGCGGTGCCAGAATGGTTTCCTTGCCGTAGCCCTTCATTATGCTTTTTAAGGTTTTCAATCCAACATCCCCTTAATAAGCGGTTATATTTTGAAATTGTTGCTTATTATATCACAAAAATTTGAAGCACGCAACAAAAAGCATCCAAAACAGTTGTCTTGGATGCTTAAAGCCTTGATTTATTTATGTGCGTGCTCTGCCCGACCAGAATGGTATCTCAGCAAGGCAATCACAATGGATGTAATTGCAATCACATTACCGACACCGGAACCCCAAGCTCCGCAGGCGCAGTTAAATATCAGCCAGAACGGCTGCCCGATGAGTGAGAATATCCGAACAAGAATTTCCTTTTTAAACAGCAGGGATATCAGTTCAAAAAGAACTCCTGCAACAGAAAAAAGGGTAAAAATATTTTGATAAAATGCCACGCCGGATATCATCACCATTGTAAACAGGATGCCCAGCAGAACATATTGCAGAACATAGAAGCAACGAGACAGCCGTTTACTAAGACGATTGAATTTCTTTTCTTAAACTAGTAGCTGAATACGAACAAAGCAGTTGCTGCCAGGCCAAGCACAAACGCAGTAATATCTCTCCACATTTCAACGCCCCCGGCTGTATATCAGGCATTCGTGTCCAGAGTCTTTCCCAGGTATTTCTCCAATGCCGCCAGCTTCAGACTGACGCAGAAAACCTCCATTGCCTGCTCCAGTTCCTCAATGGGAGGCAGGCTGGGTGCAATGCGAATCATCGAATCCTCAGGGTCAACACCGTACGGATAGGTTGCACCTGCCGGTGTCAGCACCACACCCAATTCCTTGCACAGCTGCAGAGTGCGCTTTGCCGTGCCAGGCATTGCCGCAACACATACAAAATAGCCGCCCTGGGGATGATGCCAGTGGGCAATACCACGGTTGGTCAGCTCTGCACGGAGCATCTTCAGCACCATTTCAAATTTAGGACCCATAATTTCTGCGTGCTTTTTCATCAGATCCAGAGTATGTTCCTTGTCCACTAAGTAACGCACATGGCGAAGCTGATTTACCTTGTCATAGGAAATTGTCTGCACACCAGCGAGCTTCAGCCAGTAGGCAATATTCTCCTCTGAGCTTGCCAGAACGGAAATGCCCGCACCGGGGAAGGTAATCTTGGATGTAGACGCAAATTCATAAACCATATTGGGGCGGCCAGCCTGCTCACAAAGGGAAATAATTTCCCGGAAGGGTTGGAATTCACCGTCAAACTCGTGAACGCAATAGGCATTATCCCACATAATGACGAAATCCGGTGCAGCAGGCTTCAGATTTGCGAAACGATCCACCGTCTCATCCGAATAGGAATAGCCCTGAGGATTGGAAAACTTCGGAACGCACCAAATACCTTTGACCGTTTCATCCTTAACCAGTTCCTCGACAATATCCATATCCGGACCGTTAGGTGTCATCGGAACAGCAATTAATTCAAACCCGAAGCTTTCCGTGATGCGGAAATGGCGGTCATAGCCGGGAGCAGGGCAAAGAAACTTAATCTTTTCCTCCTTGCACCAGGGTCTGGGAGAATCCTTCAGTCCGTGCGTATAGCCACGGGAAATCACATCGTGCATCAAATTCAGACTTGCATTACCGCCGACAAAGGTCTGGGAGGGCTTACAGCCCAGAACATCTGCCCAATACTCCCGTGCACAGGAAAGACCGGCCAATTCACCGTAGTTACGGCAGTCCGTTCCGTTTACGATGCAATCATCCATATCTGTCAGGGCTGTTAAAATGTCACTGACCAAATCCAACTGGGCACGACTGGGCTTACCCCGGGACATATCCAGCTTCAGATTTTTCTGTTTCAGAGCGTGAAAACGGGACAGTAAATTCTCCGCTTCCATCCGCAATTCCTCCCTCGTTCTGCAAGCATAAGTAGCCATATCCATCATTCCTTTCAGAAAAATACCGATTTATATGGCTTATTATATGTTATTCGGTAAAAAAATGCAACATTCAACAAGTCAAAATTTCATTTTCATTTTCATCATTTTCTATACAATCTGACAAATTTCACCAATAAAACGGCAAATTAAGGCTCTTTATAAAATTCCCCTTGCTTTTTTTCTGGATTTATCCTAAAATTGAAGCATCATTATCATCTAACGGAAAGGATGCTGCACAATGAGTCATTTCATCAATGTACCCGAGATCTTCGGTACCGATGTATTTAACGAGGCCACTATGCAACAACGGGTGGCCCCGGAAATTTATAATGCCTGGAAGCAATGCATCTGCACCGGCTCTGCGCTTTCCCTGGAAGTTGCCAACGAAATTGCAGAGACAATGAAAAACTGGGCCATTGAAAAAGGCGCCACACACTATACCCACTGGTTCCAGCCAATGACCGGCATCACTGCCGAAAAGCACGATTCCTTTATCAGTCCCACCGGCGATGGTCGTGTGATTATGGAATTCTCCGGTTCTGAGCTGGTACGGGGTGAGCCGGACGCCAGTTCCTTCCCCTCCGGTGGTTTGCGTGCAACCTTTGAAGCCCGTGGCTATACCGCCTGGGATCCCACTGCCTTTGCCTTTGTAAAGGACGGCAGCCTGTACATCCCCACGTGCTTCTTCTCCTATACCGGAGAAGCGCTGGATAAAAAGACACCTCTGCTGCGCTCTCTGGATGAAATCTCCCGGGAAGCCATTCGTATCCTGCGTCTTTTTGGTGACAACCAGACGCAGCGCGTGAGAGTTTCCGTTGGACCGGAGCAGGAATACTTCCTGATTCCAAAATCTCTGTACGCACAGCGCTTGGACCTGCGCTTAACCGGGAGAACCCTGTTCGGTGCACCTGCCCCCAAGGGGCAGGAATTGGATGACCATTACTTCGGAACCATCCGTACCCGGGTCTCCAATTTCATGAAGGATTTGGATGAGCAGCTTTGGCGACTGGGCATTCTGTCCAAGACCAAGCATAACGAGGGTGCTCCCTGTCAGCACGAGCTTGCGCCCATCTACTCCGAGGCTGGTAACGCCTGCGATTCCAATCAGCTGGTTATGGAGATTATGAAAAAATGTGCCGCGAAGCACGACCTTGTGTGTTTGCTTCACGAAAAGCCCTTTGCCGGTGTTGCCGGCTCCGGTAAGCACAACAACTGGTCACTTTGCACTGATAGCGGAAAGAATCTGTTTACACCGGGTAAGACACCGCGGCAAAATGCACAGTTCCTTGTATTTCTGGCCGCCTTTATCAAGGGCGTTGATGAGTATCAGGATTTCCTGCGTTCCACCGTTGCATACGCCGGCAACGACCACCGTCTCGGCGTTACGGAAGCGCCGCCTGCCATCATCTCCATTTTCCTGGGTGATGAGTTAACGGCTGTCGTCAACTCCATCATTGGCGGCACCAATTACAAAGACCCTGAAAAGAGTGTTATGCGCATTGGTGTGGATGTTCTGCCCTCCATTCCCAAGGATACCACCGACCGCAACCGCACTTCCCCTGTTGCCTTTACAGGTAACAAGTTTGAGTTCCGTATGCTGGGTTCTTCCCAGTCCATCGCAGGTCCGAACATCGCTTTGAATACCATTATGGCCGAGGAGCTGGGTCAGATTGCCGATGTCTTGGAAAATGCGCAGGACTTTGACGATGCTCTGCAGAAAATCGTCTGTGATACCTTAACGGCACATCAGCGGATCATTTTCAACGGCAACGGCTATTCTGAAGAATGGAAAGCAGAAGCCGCAAAGCGCGGACTGAGCAATCATGTCAGCACCGCACAGTCTCTGCCCACCTATGTATCCCAGAAGAATATCGAGCTTGTCACCAAGCACGGTATTTTTACAGAAGCGGAATTCCGTGCAAGATATGAGATCCACATGCAGTCCTATGTAAAGGTTACGGCAATTGAAGGCCGTACCTGCGTGGATATGGCAATGCATCAGATTCTGCCGGCAGCATTGCATTACAGCCGTGATCTGGCGAAATCCATTTTGGACAAAACTGCTGTTGGTGTCTCTGCTAAGGCAGAAAACCAACTGTTAAAGCGCCTGTCCGAAGCAAGTGATGCACTCTATGAAAAAGCACAGGCTCTGTCAGGAAAGCTGTCCGCAATTCCTGCTGATACCAGTGCTGCAGCGGAATATATGAGTCAGGTGATTGTCCCTGCAATGGATGACCTGCGCAGCGACGCCGATACTCTGGAGCAAATCACGGATAAGTCCTACTGGCCTTACCCCACCTACTCCGATATTCTGTTCTACTAAAACGAAATCCGGGTCAAGCGACCCGGATTTTTATTTTCCTGTTGAGCCAAAGCCCCCGGCACCTCTATCGGTCGTCGTCAGCTCCGCAACCTCTGTATATGCCGGTGTGAGCACCGGTGTAATCAACAGCTGCGCAATTCTATCTCCCGGTGCAACTGCCTGAGCCGTCTTTCCGTGGTTGTGCAGTGCCACCATTACCTCGCCCCGGTAATCGCTGTCAATCACACCCACCTTATTCGCCGGGGCGAGACCTTTTTTTGTTCCGAGACTGCTTCGTGCGTAGATGAGACCGGCACAGCCCTTGGGAATTTCCAGCGCAATTCCGGTGGGAATAAACACCGTTTCTCCTACTCCCACCGTCACAGCAGCATCCAGACAAGCATACAAATCTGCACCTGCTGCCTCCTGCGAACCATAGGAAGGCAAAATCGCATGGGGGCGCACTTTCTTCACAGAAACTGTACTCATATTCTATCTCCTTTAACCATTATCTGGTGGAATTATAGCACAGTTTTTTCCATTAAGCAACCGTTACAGCCAGATACTCCTCAATTTGATGAGCCGCTACTGCACCATCTGCTGTTGCAGTCACAATTTGCCGCACTGCCTTGGTTCGCACATCTCCCACCGCAAAAACGCCGGGAAGATTCGTCGCAGTAGATTCTCCTGCAACAAGATAGCCATTTTCGTCCAGCTCAAGAATTTCCTGAAACAGCTCTGTCGCCGGTTCTCTGCCAATGCTGACAAACAAGCCGTCCGCAGAAAGAGACTCCTCTTCCCCTGTTAAACGGTTACGAAGAACAATCCCCTCAAATCGTTGCGAATGTCGCAGCTGCGACACCTCACAGTTCCATCGAAATTCAATATTCTGTGCCTGATGCAAGGGTTCTTCGTAGATTTTTGATGCACGCAGCTTGTCCCGACGATGCACCAGAATCACTTTCTTTGCAACCCGGGACAGCACCAACGCATCTGCAACAGCAGAGTTTCCGCCACCCACCAAAACCACCGTTTTCCCCCGGTAGAACATTCCGTCACAGGCGGCACAGTAATGCACACCGCGTCCGGTTAACTCCTGTTCCATTGGTAGTCCTAATTTTCTTGGATTTGCTCCGGTTGCTATCACAACTGTCTTGCCATAGAAGATTCCGCTGTCGGTATGAACCTCCTTGACCGGCTCATCAAGCTTCACTGCTGCAACCTCTGCATAGACGGTCTGTGCGCCAAATCGCTCAGCCCCTTGCTGCATCTTTGTTCCCAGCGTAAAGCCGTCTATTCCCTCTTCAAAGCCGGGATAGTTGTCAATCTGATGGGTCAGCGCCATTTGTCCGCCTGCTGCCAATCGCTCCACAACCAGTGTCTGCAACCCGGCCCGGGATGCATAAAGTGCCGCTGTGTAACCGGCAGGGCCTCCGCCCAAAACCAAAACATCATAAATCTGATTCATACTGCATTCTCCTTTTTACAGGACATCTCCCAGTTCTTGTTTAGGGCAGCATTGAAAGAATCTGTGCCTTGGATTTTGCACCGGTAGACTGGGTTAAAATCTTTCCGTCCTTCATAACGACCAGAGTGGGAATGCTGAACACCTGAAACTGACTTGCCAGTTCCGGCTGGGCATCCACATCTACCTTGCACACCCGAATCTCCTCATTTTCCTCCGCAATTTCATCAATGATCGGACCGACCATCCGGCAAGGGCCGCACCAGGATGCAAAGAAGTCCAGCAGAACAACCTTCTCGCTATTCATAACTTCCTTTTCAAAGTTTTCTTTTGTGATATTTAATACTGACATGTTATTGTCCTCCTTATTTCTTTTTGTAGCTTTATTCTACCCCATTTTGTTGCAGACTTCCGTGATAAAATCACAAAATATCTTTCTTGCTTCTTTTAATCTTTTGATATAGTATAAATATGGAAGCTTACGAAAGCGAGGTTCTGTATGTACACAACATTATCCCAACACTATCAGGAAAAATTTGGATGCAAGGTCTACAAGCTTGCCATTGACGCCGGCTTCACCTGTCCCAATCGGGACGGAACGGCAGGCGTAGGTGGCTGCACCTTCTGCGCCGGTGACGGCTCCGGCTTCTTCGCCGAAAAACAATGCGCTACTGTTGCACAGCAGCTGGAAAATGCAAAAAAGCGGGTGGAAGCAAAAAATAAAGGTGGTAAGTATATTGCCTATTTTCAGTCCTTTACCAATACTTACGCTTCTGTTTCTTATCTTAAAACCCTTTATTGCCAGGCAATGGAGCCGGAGGATATTGTAGGACTGTCCATTGGTACCCGGCCGGACTGTCTGTCTGAGGAAGTTGTTGCGTGTCTGGCAGAGCTGAATCAAATCAAACCCATCAGCGTGGAGCTTGGACTTCAGACCATCCACCAAAGGACCGCGGATGCCTTCCATCGAGGATATGAAACCCATGTATATTATGATGCTGTGAAGCGGCTGAAAAAGGCAGGCATTGAAGTGGTGACCCATCTCATTTTGGGACTTCCCGGTGAAACGAAGCAGATGATGTTGGAATCGACGCAATCCACAGTAAATGCAGGTACAGACGGCATTAAATTCCATCTTCTTCATGTGCTTGGTGGCACACAGTTGGAAGAAGAATATCAAAGCGGTGCCTTTTCCTGCCTGACACTGGAGGAGTATGGCGACATTCTGAAAGACTGTCTCGCTCTCGTCCCACAAAATGTGGTTATCCACCGCATAACCGGTGATGGCGCAAAAAAAGATTTGGTGGCACCGATGTGGTCAGCCGATAAAAAACGGGTGCTGAACTATCTGAATCGAATTTTGAAATAATCCAGTATTTTCTTGTATAAGTCTGTTGACAAGACGTTTTTCCTATGGTAGAATAGGCGAGATAAAGAAAGCTACAAATCCTTAACTGGAAAGGAGTTTACGGTTATGCAGAATCAGAACACGCCTATGCTGGATGCCATTTGTGGTAACGGTGTTCGTGTTTCTATTTTAGAGCGTCTCGCATCCGTTGATTTGTGTACTTTCGATTCCCCCAAATATGCTGTTTTTCCCGGCTTTTGTGATGTGCATGTGCACTTCAGAGAGCCGGGCTTTTCTTATAAGGAAACCATTTTCTCCGGTTCCCTTGCAGCAGCGCACGGAGGGTACACAGCCGTTTGCACGATGCCCAATCTCAATCCCGTTCCCGACAGCAAAGCGCATTTGAAGGAACAGCTGGATCTCATTAAAGAGGACGGCTTGATTCACATTTATCCCTACGGCTCTATTACCGCAGGGCAAATGGGTGGCGCACTTTCCGAAATGAAGGCGCTTGCCCCTCAGGTAATCGGATTTACCGATGACGGCAAAGGGGTGCAGTCGGATGATTTAATGCGCAGCGCAATGAAGCAGGCCAAGCAGCTTGGCAAGCTCATTGTCGCTCATTGCGAAGACAATTCCCTGTTAAATGGCGGCTACATTCATGATGGTGATTATGCCAAGGCAAACCATCATCGGGGCATTTCCTCTGAAAGCGAATGGAAGCAGGTGCAGCGGGATCTGGCGCTGGTAAAGGAAACAGGCTGCGCCTATCATATCTGTCACGTCTCCACCAAGGAGTCTGTGGAACTGATTCGCCAGGCAAAAAAAGAAGGACTGAATGTCACCTGTGAAACAGCGCCCCACTATTTGATTTTGGACGATTCCTATTTGCAGGAGGATGGCTGCTTTAAAATGAATCCTCCCCTGCGCAGCACACAGGATCGGCAAGCCTTAATTGCAGGCATTCAGGACGGCACAATCGATATGATTGCCACCGACCACGCACCCCACACCCAGGAAGAAAAAAGCAAAGGTCTGGATGACAGCTGCTTCGGAATTGTGGGGCTGGAAACGGCTTTTCCTCTTCTGTACACCTATCTTGTGCAGGAAGGTGTGATTACGATGGAGAAGCTGCTGCAGCTGCTGGTCACCAACCCCAGAAAGCGCTTTCGTATACCAATGACCACCGATTTTTCCGTGTGGGATATGAGCCAGAGCTATATCATTGACCCGGCAGAATTCCAGTCTCAGGGAAAATCCACACCTTTTTCCGGCTGGCGTGTATGGGGCAAATGCTTGGCCACCGTATGCGACGGTAAACTGGTATGGTTAGAAAAGGTAAGAAACAGCAAATAATATCATAAAACAAACGGGGGCATTTCCATGGCAAAGCGAAACGATATTAAGAAAATAATGATTATAGGCTCCGGGCCGATTGTAATTGGACAAGCGGCAGAATTTGATTATGCCGGCACGCAGGCTTGCCTTGCCTTAAAGGAAGAAGGCTATGAGGTGGTTTTGGTGAACTCCAATCCCGCCACGATTATGACAGACACCACCATAGCGGATAAGGTTTATATGGAACCGCTCACTCTGGAATATGTAGCGAAAATCATCCGTTATGAGCGGCCCGACGCCATTGTTCCCGGCATTGGCGGTCAAACCGGACTGAATTTGGCTATGCAGCTGGAGAAAAAAGGCATCTTGAAGGAATGCCGTGTAAAGCTTCTGGGCACCTCCAGCCAGTCTATTGAGCGTGCTGAGGACCGGGAGCTGTTCAAGGAGCTGTGTGAATCCATCGGTGAGCCGGTAATTCCCTCGGAAATCACCTATTCCATCGATGAAGCCAAGGAAGCCGCTCTTCGCATCGGTTATCCGGTTGTTTTGCGCCCTGCCTTTACGCTGGGGGGTACCGGCGGTGGCTTTGCCTACACGGAAGAAGAGCTGGTGGAGGTTGGTTTAAACGCCTTTAAGCTCTCTCCTGTTCATCAGGTACTTGTGGAGAAATCCGTCAAGGGCTATAAGGAAATCGAATTTGAGGTTATGCGCGACAGCGCCGGTCACGCCATTACCATCTGTGGTATGGAAAACATCGACCCGGTGGGCGTTCACACCGGCGACAGTCTGGTGGTTGCTCCCATTATGACCTTGACACCTCAGGAGCAGAAAATGCTGAACGACTCTGCTCTGAAGCTAATTCAAGAGTTGGAAATTGAGGGCGGCTGTAATGTACAGTTTGCCTTAAAGCCCAATTCCTCGGAGTATTATCTGATTGAGGTAAATCCCCGTGTTTCCCGCTCCTCCGCTCTGGCATCCAAGGCATCCGGCTATCCCATCGCAAAGGTAACTGCCAAAATTGCTGTGGGTATGACTCTGGACGAAATTCAAATTGCAAACACAACTGCTTCTTTTGAGCCTAAGCTTGACTATGTGATTTCAAAGCTGCCCCGTTTCCCCTTTGATAAATTTGCCTCTGCCACCAATCTTCTTGGTACCCAAATGAAAGCCACCGGCGAAATTATGGGCATTGGCTCTACGCTGGAGGAATGTCTGCTGAAATCCGTGCGTTCTCTGGAAATCGGATGCTGTCATCTCCATCTGCCGAAATTCGACACAATGGAAACGGCGGCTCTGTGGCAGTACATTTCCCAATTCCGTGACGACAATATTTTTGCCATTGCAGAATTACTCCGTCGCGGTGCTGATGTGGAAGATCTCCACAAAACCACACAGATTACTGCTTACTTCCTTGAATCCATTTGCAAAATCGTGAGGATGGAAGACACCATCAAGGAAAACATTGGCAATATAGATGTACTGAAGGATGCCAAGACAATGGGCTTCAGCGATAAATATATCGCCAAGCTATGGGGCAAAAAAGAGCTGGAGATTTATCATCTGCGCTTGCACAACCATCTTCTGCCGGTATTCCGGATGGTGGACACCTGCCATACCGGTGCCTATATCCCCTATTTTTACTCCTCCTACACTGGAGAAAATGCGTCTGTCCTGACGAATAAAAAGAAAATTATTGTGCTTGGTGCCGGTCCTATTCGCATTGGTCAGGGTGTGGAATTTGACTATTCCACCGTTCACGCTGTGATGACCATTAAAAAGGCCGGCTATGAAGCCATTATCATCAATAACAATCCCGAAACGGTGTCCACCGATTATACCACTGCGGACAAGCTGTATTTTGAGCCTCTGACAACTGAAGATGTGATGAACATCATTGCTTTTGAACAGCCCGAGGGCGTCATTGCATCCTTGGGCGGACAAACAGCCATCAACCTGGCTCAGCCTTTGGCTGACCGGGGCGTGCGCATTATCGGTACAGATTGCGCCGCCATTGACAAGGCTGAAGACCGCAACGCCTTTGAGCATCTTCTCAATGAGCTGAATATCCCCCGTGCAAAGGGTGAGGCCGTTACCAATGTGGAAGATGGCATTCGGGCCGCCACAGAAATTGGATACCCGGTTTTGGTTCGTCCCTCCTTTGTGCTTGGCGGACGGGCAATGCAAATCGTTTCAAACGAAGCTCAGCTTCGCCACTATTTGAAAAATGCTGTGGAAATTGATGAGGATAAGCCCGTCCTGGTTGACAAGTATATTGAAGGACGGGAAGTGGAAATCGATGCAATCTGTGATGGCCGTGATGTCTTTGTCCCCGGCATTATGGAGCTGGTGGAACGCACCGGCGTACACTCCGGCGACTCAATTTCTGTCTACCCTCCCTTTTCTATATCCCCTGTGGTAAAGGGAAAAATTCTGCAGTATGCCAAAAAGCTTGGTCTGGGAATCGGTATTATCGGTCTTTATAATATTCAGTTTATTGTGGATAAGGATGATAATGTATTTATCATTGAGGTTAATCCCCGCTCCTCCCGCACCGTTCCCTTCCTCAGCAAAGCAACCGGTTATTCTCTTGCGGATATTGCAACAGAGGTTATCCTCGGAAAAAGCCTGAAAGAGCAAGGACTATTTGACATCTATCCCACAGAAAAGGAGCGCTGGTATGTAAAAGCGCCTGTCTTTTCTTTTAATAAAATCCGCGGTCTGGATGCCTATCTCTCCCCGGAAATGAAGTCCACCGGTGAAGCAATTGGCTATGATAAAACCTTGAACCGCGCGCTTTATAAGGCACTTCAGGCCTCCGGAACGCACCTGCAGAACTACGGTACCGTTTTGGTCACAATTGCCGACAAGGACAAGGAAGAGGCATTGCCGCTAATACGGCGATTCTACAACCTCGGCTTTAACATTGAAGCGACAGCAGGCACCGCCAAGTTCCTGAAGGCCAATAACATCCGCACCCACGTGCTGAGTAAAATCAGCGAGGGCAGTGACGAAATCCCCAATGCATTGCGTCAGGGACACATTGCTTATGTCATTAACACCCGCAACCCCGGTGCGGATGAGGATGACGGCCTTTGCATTCGTCAAATTTCAACCGAGCATAATGTGACCATTTTCACCGCATTGGACACTGTGAAGGTGCTCCTGGATGTTCTGGAAGAGACCACTCTGACCATCTCTACCATTGATGCGTAAGGAGAATGGAATGAAGCAGTGTATTTTTAAAATCACCAGCAATGAACCGCTGACACAAAGTGTTTACCGGATGGTATTGCGCGGAGATACCTCTGCCATTACCGCACCGGGACAATTCATCAATATTCAGCTTGACGGACTGTACCTGCGCCGTCCTATCTCCGTCTGTGATTATGACGAAAGCTCCGTCACCATTCTTTATAAGGTTGTCGGTGCAGGTACGCTGCAGCTGTCTCAAATGCCTGTCGGAGCATCCTTGGATGTTCTCACCGGGCTGGGTAATGGCTATGATCTCACACTATCCGGAGACCGCCCGCTGCTGCTGGGCGGCGGTGTCGGCATCCCACCTCTTTATCGCCTGGCAAAGGAATTCATTTCTCAGGGAAAATCTGTTTCTGTTGTTTTAGGCTTTAACACCGCTGATGAGATCTTCTATGAGAACGACTTTCGTGCATTGGGCTGCGACGTGCAGGTTACAACCGTAGATGGTTCTTATGGTAAAAAAGGCTTTGTCACAGATGCCCTTCCCCAAAACTATACCTATTTCTATACCTGCGGGCCTGAGCCAATGCTGAAAGCAGTTTATAAAGCCACCGTCACCTCTGGGCAAATGAGCTTTGAAGAACGGATGGGCTGCGGATTCGGAGCCTGTATGGGTTGCTCCTGCAAAACCTTAACCGGCTACAAGCGCATCTGTAAGGACGGACCCGTAATGAAGAAGGAGGAAATCTTATGGGATTAGGCGTAAATCTCTGCGGCATCTCCATCAGTAATCCTGTGATTCCCGCTTCGGGCACCTTCGGTTACGGATACGAATTTGCAGAGTTATATGACATCAATGAGTTGGGTACCTTTTCATTCAAAGGGACAACCTGGGATCCTCGCTTTGGAAATCCAACACCCCGCATTGCAGAATGTCCCGCCGGAATGATCAATGCTGTCGGCCTTCAGAATCCCGGCGTTGAAAAGGTCATTTCGGAAGAACTGCCCAAGCTGAAAAGCTGCTTCCATAAGCCTGTTATGGCCAACGTCTCCGGCTTTTCCATAGATGACTACGCCTATACCTGTGAAAAGCTGGACAAGGAGCCTCAGGTAGGCTGGCTGGAGGTCAATGTAAGCTGCCCCAACGTACACGGCGGCGGTATGAGCTTTGGTACACAGCCGGAAGCTGCCGCTGAGGTCACAAGAGCTGTCAAGGCCGTCACAACGAAGCCGGTTATCATCAAGCTTTCTCCCAATGTGACGGACATCGTCGCGATTGCCAAAGCCTGTGAGGATGCCGGTGCAGATGGAATCAGTCTGATCAACACCCTTTTGGGTATGCGTATTAATCTTCACAGCCGCAAACCGGTAATCGCCAATACCATGGGAGGATATTCCGGACCGGGAATCTTCCCTGTGGCATTGCGGATGGTATATCAGGTTGCGCAGGCCGTATCTATTCCGGTCATCGGTATGGGAGGCGTATCCTGCGCTGAGGATGTGATTGAGATGATGCTGGCCGGAGCAACCGCTGTTCAGATTGGTGCCGCAAATCTCATAAACCCCTACATTTGCCGCGATATTATCCGGGATTTGCCCCGGGTAATGGAACAATACGGAATTCAAAATTTACAAGAAATAATAGGAGGCGTAAACAATGGGTAAGGATGTCATCATCGCTTGCGATTTTTCTTCTGCGCAGGCAATATTCGCGTTTCTGGATCAGTTCAAAGGCAAAAAGCCGTTTGTAAAGATCGGAATGGAGCTTTTTTACTCTGAAGGTCCCGACATTGTTCGGCAAATCAAGGCTCGTGGGCATAAAATCTTTTTGGATTTAAAGCTTCACGATATTCCTACAACCGTTAGAAAGGCAATGGCCGTTTTGTCAAATCTGGATGTGGATATTTGCAATCTCCACGCCGCCGGTACCACTGCAATGATGACCGCGGCTTTGGAGGGTTTGACCCGCACAGACGGCTCCCGCCCTCTCTTGATTGCCGTTACCCAGCTGACCTCCACAGATCAGGAAAGTATGGAAAAGGATTTGATGATCCACGCACCCCTTGATGAGGTCGTTATGCACTATGCTCAGGTCGCAAAAAACGCCGGGCTGGATGGCATTGTCTGTTCCCCTCTGGAAGCAAAAAAGGTTCATAACGCCTGCGGTCATGACTTTATAACCGTCACGCCTGGTGTACGTTTTGCCGACGGTGATGCTGGTGACCAGAAGCGCATTATGACCCCGGCTGCCGCCAAAGCGATTGGCTCTGACTATATCGTAGTCGGCCGTCCCATCACACAAGCCAGTGATCCTGTTGCTGCTTACGAGCGGTGTGTGAGCGAATTCTGTGACTAAGGAGAATGGCAATGGAAAGCTATAAAAGAGAATTTATTGAATTTTTGCAGCAAGCCGGTGTTTTAAAGTTTGGTGATTTTACCGCTAAATCTGGCAGAAAAATCCCCTACTTCATCAATGCCGGAATGATCAAAACCGGCGAGGATATTTCTAAATTAGGCGAATTTTACGCCCAGGCCTATTTTGCAAGGCTTGGCAAAAAGCCCACTGTCCTCTACGGCCCTGCCTATAAAGGCATCTCCATTGCTGTCTCTGCGGCAGTGGCATTGAGCAAGAACGGTCTGAATATCCCCTTCTTCTTCAACCGAAAGGAAGCTAAGGATCACGGTGAAGGCGGCATTTTTGTCGGTTATGTCCCTCAGGCCGGCGAAGAAGTGGTTATCGTGGAGGATGTCATCACTGCCGGTACTGCAATCCGCGAAAGTATGTCCATTCTGTCACAGCTGGAGGGTGTAAAAGTCGCAGCCTCTTTTGTTATGGTGGACCGCAAGGAGAAGGGTCAAGGCGACAAGGGCGCTATGCAGGAAATATCTGACGAGTTTGGCTTCCCGGTTTTCTCTATTGTGGATGTTTATGACATCATTGAATACCTGGAGGAAGATCCGGCAAACGAAGAAAATGTCACCCGAATCAAGAATTATTTAGCTGTGAATGGAGCTGGAGTATGAGAAGCTTAATCAGTATTTTGGACTTTTCCGCTGCTGAAGTAAATGATCTGGTCATCACTGCAAAGGATATTATTGACCATCCTGAATACTATCGCGAGAAGTGCCGCTACAAGAAGCTTGCCACCGCCTTTTTCGAGCCCTCCACCCGCACACGGCTGAGCTTTGAAGCTGCAATGCTGGAGCTGGGTGGTGATGTTCTTGGTTTTAGCGAGGCCAGCTCCTCCTCTGCGGCGAAGGGCGAAAGTATGGCCGATACTGCCAAGGTACTTTCCTGCTATGCTGACATTATGGCAATCCGCCACCCCAAGGAGGGCGCACCCTATGTTGCATCAAACAATGCAACTGTCCCCGTTATCAATGCTGGTGATGGTGGGCATAATCACCCCACCCAAACCTTGACTGATGTGCTAACCATCTCCCGGGAAATGGGACGTCTGGACAATCTGACCATTGGTCTATGCGGAGATCTCAAACACGGACGTACCGTTCATTCCCTTGTAGAGGCAATGGCACGCTATTCCGGTGTCAAATTTATGCTGATTTCTCCGGAAGAGCTGAAAATCCCCGGGTTTATTCGATTCAATGTTTTGGAGCGCTACGGGATTCCCTATGAAGAGGTCTCTTCTTTGGAGGAGGCAATGCCGGAATTGGATGTTCTGTATATGACCAGAATCCAGCGGGAGCGCTTTGATTGTGAGGCAACCTATGAACGATTAAAGGACAGCTATATTTTAGATGCCGGCAAAATGAATCTGGCAAAAGAGAAAATGTGCGTCCTACATCCCCTGCCCCGCGTCAACGAAATCAGCGTAGCTGTGGACAACGACCCCCGGGCGGCCTATTTCCGCCAAGTGCTGAACGGCAAATATGTGCGTATGGCGCTGATTCTAAAGCTATTGGAAGAGGCAGAAAAGAATCCTGTTCGTCAGACGGTGGACACCAGCGGCTATTTGACTGACCGCACCTGCACCAATCCCAGGTGCATTTGTCAGGTAGAGCAGGAATTGCCCCATCTGGCAAAACTCACCGATCCCAGGGCAAATATCTACCGCTGTATCTACTGCGAACATAAGGTATAAAAGTACCGGGTGTGCACTGCACACCCGGTGATTTTTTAAATTTCTTGTCTGCCCTCCAGGGCGCGGGAAAGGGTCACCTCGTCTGCATATTCCAGCTGACTGCCCACAGGCACACCGTAGGCAAGGCGCGTCACCTTAATCTCCATCGGGCGCAGCAGGCGGGAGATGTACATAGCGGTTGCTTCACCTTCTGTATCCGGGTTAGTGGCCATAATGACCTCCCGGACTTCTCCGGAAGCCACACGCATCAGCAGCTCCTTAATGCGAATATCATCCTGAGTGATATGATTCAGCGGAGAAATGACACCGTGAAGCACATGGTACACGCCATTGAACTCCCGGCTGCGTTCCATTGCGATCACATCCTTGGGCTCTGCTACCACGCAAATGGTGGAGCGATCCCGCATCTCATTGTCACAAATGGGGCAAACCTCCCGATCCGTCAAATTCTGACATACCGGGCAGGTGTGAACCGTCTGCTTTGCCGCCAGAATCGCCTCTGCAAAGGCCTGTGCCTCCTCCTGCGGAAGCTCCAGAACATAAAATGCAAGGCGCTGGGCTGTTTTTCCGCCAATGCCGGGAAGCCGGGCAAACTGATCTGCCAGCTCCTGCAAGGCTGTGGGGAAATACTGCATCAGAACAGGCCTCCCAAATTCAAGCCGCCGGTCAATCTGGACATATTATTGGCTGCATCCGTATCAGCTGCACGCATTGCCTCATTAACGGCAGCAATAATCATATCCTGCAGCATTTCAACATCATCAGGATCAACTGCTTCAGGCTTAATTTCCAGGTTAACAACCTCGTGCTTTCCATTGACGGAAGCGGCAACCATACCGCCGCCGGAGGTTGCGGTATACACCTTATTTTCCTGCTCCTCCTGCATACGGAGCAATTCCTGCTGCATTTTCTGAGCTTGCTTCATCATTGCAGCCTGATTCATTCCACCGGGCATACCCCGGAAACCGCCTTTTGCCATGATTATTCTCCTTCGTTATGATTGATATTTACAATATGACTGTGGGCACGGCCAAAGTCCATCAAGCGCTCCAGTTTTTCATTTGTCTGGGGCTTGGCAGCCGCATCCTCTGCCTTGGTATGAACCGGTCTTCCCAGAATTGCAGTTGCTTTTCTGCTGATCATATCAAGAATTGCCGGCTTGTTCACCATTTCCAGAGTGAAGCTGTTGGAGCAGCGCAAAATCACAAAATTACCGCGAAGGATTCCCTTCACCGGTGCATTGTCCCCTGTTGTAAAGAAGCCAATATACGGTGGCTTCAGTTCCTGCCGTAAGGAGCTGACCAAATCCGCCCAAAAGCCCATCGGTGCTTCTGTTTCCGGCTCTTGAATATTCATTTCCGGCACTTCCTCTGCCTGCTCAGGCACGGTAGGAGACTCAGATTCCATTTTAGTCGTTGACACAGGCATGGCAGGTGCGACACAGCCACTCTTTACCTGCTCCTCCAGCCGAGACAAACGGGCATTTAAGCTTTGCGCATCCAGCTGCAGCTCCGGCTGACACAAGCGAATCAGGCACAGCTCCGCGTCCATGCGGCGACTGGAGCTTCTTGTAAACGCAGACAAGGTTGCTTCCAGCAATTCCATCATCTGCACCAATTCCCCAGTGGAAAACGCCTTTGCAAGGGTGCTTGCTTCTTTCTCCATTGCAACACCGGAAAGCATTGCTAAGCCTGCATCCGGCGCTGTCTTTAAAATCAGCAAATCTCTGGTAAGACAGGCCAGCTCGTCCAGCAGGGCTCCCATCTCTTTTCCATCAGCATAAAGCTTATTCAGCAACGCCAAGGCATTTTTTGTATCGTGGGTGCTGACATAGCCCATCATTTCAGCTGCTTTACGCTCGCCGGCGATACCCAGACAGGCATAGACTCGCTCTGCCGTCAGCTCGCCCACCGTTGCCGATGCACATTGGTCAAGCAGGCTCAAGCCATCACGCATACCACCATCCGCCATACGAGCCAAAACTCTGGCAGCAGAATCATCCAGATCAATATTTTCCTGGTAGGCAACATATTGCAGTCTTGCAGCAATATCCTCCTGACTGATGCGCCGGAAAGAAAAGCGCTGGCATCGTGACAGAATGGTAGCAGGAACCTTGTGAAGCTCTGTAGTCGCAAGAATGAACAGCAGATGTTCCGGCGGCTCCTCAATAATTTTCAAAAGAGCATTAAAGGCCGAGATGGACAGCATGTGCACCTCGTCAATGATGTACACCCGCATTTTAACCTGAGACGGCGTATAAACAGCATCGTCTCGCAGATCCCGGACATTGTCAACGCCGTTGTTAGAGGCCGCATCAATTTCCAGCACATCCATACACGCGCCGGAGTCGATCGTTTTACACGCCTCACAGCAGTTACAGGGATTACCGTCCTGCGGATTAAGACAGTTTACCGCCTTGGCTAATATCTTGGCACAGCTTGTTTTGCCGGTTCCGCGAGAGCCGGTAAACAAATAAGCATGGCTCATTTTTCCACTGGTAATTTGCGTTTTCAGTGTTTGGGTTACCGCCAGCTGACCGGATACATCATCGAAGGTCTGGGGGCGATATTTACGGTATAATGCTTGGTAAGCGGACATAATGCCCCCTCCTTTTCTATGATAAAAACCGGCCTATAACAAGATCGCACACCCACATTTGAACCTGCTGTGTACCCGGTATCAGCGCAGCCAGCTCAGAAACGGCGCCCCCGCGGCACACGGAAAAATCCGCTTAATGCTGCTTGGTTCCCCACCTGACATGGTTCACGGGATTCCGTTGCGCAAGACCGGTTCGTCAACACCGCTTACGATGGCCGGACGGCACGCAAACAAGCCCGGGTGTGGGAATTCATCCCTGCTATAGCGGATTGCAGGCAACAGGGCACCGCTATCTCCCCGATTAGTGCGACCTTGTTATAGGCCGGTCAGCCAAAACAAGGCTATTTTATTAATTTAGTTGACCTTAGAATCGATGAAAGCTGCCAATTCACCGAAGGTTGCAATCTTCTGCTCCTCCAGCTCCAGCTCAACGCCCAACTCGGATTCCAAATCCATAATCATCTCGACGATGTCCAGGGAGTCAATACCCAGACTCTCAAAGCTGCTGTCGGGAGTAATCTCAGAAGGATCCAATTCCAGCTGCTTCGCAGCATAGGCTACAAGCTTATCATACATAATCTTTTCCTCCAAATCGATTGGTTTTCTGTGTGTATTTTAGTATAAGATGCGGCATTTGTCAATGCCGGATTTCCAGTTTTACGAATTTGATAAACCGCGACCTGCCGCATAAGCGGTTGCCCATGCGATCTGTAAATTAAATCCACCGGTATAGGCATCACAATCAATAATCTCTCCTGCAAAGAACAGTCCGGGAATTATCTTGGATTCCATGGTTTTGGGATCAATCTCCGAAACCTTAATGCCTCCGGAGGTTATGATTGCCTCGGATACCGGGCGCTTACCTGAAATTTCAACCGAAAAGCCCTTCAAAAGCTCCACTAACCCGCGGCGCTGCTGACGTGTCAGAGAGTTTGCCTGCATAGAAGGGTCAATGTTCAGTCTGCGCAAAACCACAGGAATCATACTGCGCGGCAGCAAATCCGTTAAAGCATTTTCCATGGAGCGATTCTGATACATTTCCAAATCCCGGAGGATTCGCCCATCCAGTTTCCCTTCATCCAGTGCCGGCTTCAAATCGATGACCAGTCGGCACGCACCCTTCAGATGGGCGCTGGCAGACAGCACAGTCGGACCGGAAACGCCAAAATGGGTAAACAAAAGCTCTCCAAAATCCTTAAACAAAACCTTGTTTTTTTCATTCAACAGCTTCACAGCCACATTACGCAGGCTGAGACCCTGCATATCCGGGCAGTCCTGCCCCACCGTTTCCAACGGCACCAGAGAGCCTTGGGGCTGCACAACGGTGTGCCCCAGCTGCTGCGCCATTACATACCCATCGCCGGTTGAACCGGTGGAAGGATAGCTGACACCGCCGGTTGCCAGAATTACCTTTGGTGCGTCGTAGGTGCTGCAATCCGTCTGAACGCCGCAGACAGCACCGTCCTTTGTCAAAATCCGCTGCACACGCTGGTTTTTCACAATGACTCCTGCCCGACGCATTTCGTCCTGCAGGCAATTAAGGATAGAAATCGATTTATCGGAGACAGGAAAAACACGATTTCCCCGTTCTGTTTTCAATGCGCATCCGTGAGACTCAAAAAAGTCCATCACCGCTTGAGGCGGGCATACGGACAGTGCGCTGTACAAGAAGCGGCCATTTCGGGGAATGTTCTGCAGGACTTCCTCCATCTGGCAGTCGTTGGTGACATTACAGCGCCCTTTTCCGGTTATCAACAGCTTTTTTCCCATCCGGTCATTCCGTTCCAACAGAAGCACTTTTGCGCCATTACGAGCCGCAGTAATGGCTGCAAACATCCCGGCAGGTCCGCCGCCGATTACAATGATATCCGCCGTCATACGCGTTCATCCTGCTTTTCGTAAATATGGTACTCTTCCCAAATGTGCTCCAGCTCCTGAAAAGCGGTGGCTAATTCCTTCTCCTTTTTGGCAGCAATGGCCACAATCAGTGCATTGACCACACTAAGAGGCGCAACCAAAGAGTCCACCAACGACACCATATTGCTTTTTGCGACTAATACATGGTCACTGCATTCCCCCAGCGGAGAGAGCTTGGTATCTGTCACGCCAATAACGGTTGCACCGGTGCTGTGGCAATACTGGGCAGCCTTCAGCGTAGTTTTGGAATACCGGGGAAAGCTAAAGGCAATCACTGCATCCTTGGAGTTGACGCCTACGATTTGCTCAAACATTTCGCTGGCGCCGGATGCCGTGAGGATATGGACATTTTGGAACATATAGTTCAGATAATAACCTAAAAAGCGAGCCAATGGTGCGGCAGAGCGAACACCCAAAATATACACTCTCTCCGCCCCCAATACTGCGTTGACTGTCGCATTGAAGGTGTCCCTGTCCACCGTTTCGCTGGTCTGACGCAGCTTCTCCATATCGGATTGGAGTACCATTGACAGAATATCCTGGTCTCCAATGCGGTCATTGGCTGCTTCCAGCCGCTGCACAGAGGTCAGACGGTTGACCACCATCTCCTGCAGGGCCTTCTGCATACTCGGATAACCGTCATATCCCAGTTCAACAGCAAAGCGAACCACGGTAGACTCTGAAACACCAACGGTTTTTCCCAATCGGTTGGCCGTCATAAACGCTGCCTTGTCATAGGATTCCAGAATATATTGCGCAATCAAACGCTGGCCTTTGGAAAAGGTGGGTTCCAGATTTTTTAAATTTGAAAGAATGTCTTGGCGCATTTTCAACACCTCACAATGATCTTTACATTCAATATAGCAGAATTTTCCAGTTTTTGCAAGTATTCCTGCAAAAAAGCAACGGCGGAGCACTACAGCTCCGCCAATTCATCCTGCGTTAAGTATCGCCATTTTCCTACCGGCAGATCGCTCAGCTTCAATGTACCTTCCGAAATCCGGCACAGCCGCAAAACAGTCATCCCGGCCAAGTCACACATCCTGCGGACCTGACGGTTTCGCCCTTCGTGGATGGTAATCTGGATTTTTGCCCGCTCCCCATCCTGGGAAATCAGCTTTACCAGGGGCTTACTGAGTTGATAGCCATCCAGTTCCATTGGACCTTCCAGCAGGGAAAGTGCCTGCGGGTGATAGCCTTTGACGGACACCACATAGGTTTTCCCCACTTCGTGTCTGGGATGCATCATCCGATTTGCAAAATCTCCGTCATTTGTCAAAAGCAGCAGCCCTTCGCTGTCCATATCCAATCGCCCAACAGGGTAAACCCGCACACCGCAGTCTGCCACCAGCTCCGTAACGGTTTTTCTACCCTTCTCATCGCTAAGCGTTGTGACATAGCCCCTGGGTTTGTTCAGCATAATGTACACAGATGCCTGCGCAGACGGGAGTTTCTTCCCATCCAGCAGGATCTCATCCGTTTCTTCATCGGCGCAATCACCAAGAAGTGCTACCTTGCCGTTAACCTGAACACGCCCGGCGGCAATCCATTCCTCCGCCTTCCGACGGGAAGCAACGCCTCTGCCGGAGAGTATTTTTTGCAATCTTTCTTTCATTCCTTACCTCCAAACAGGCGCTCCCACCAGCTGGGCTTCTTGAGCTGCATTGTGCGTTCCACTGTTTCAGCGTACACCAGATCCACTTTTCCCACGACACTGTCGCCAATACAAATATAGGCATTTCCGGCTTTCTTCCCTTTTACCACAGGCGCATAGGCAAAGCCGCATCCGGAAAGGACAATCTGTGGCTTTTCATCCTTGGCGACAGGAAAGGAAAAGGAATCCACCGCCAATAGCTCCACCTTCTCCTTCTGCCCGGAAAATACCGTTACATCCCCCAGGCAGTCTCCGGCTTCGATGATTTGCTGCACTTGATAATTGGAAAAGCCCTTTTCCAGCAAGGTGCTGTGATCCTTCCAGTCGTCTCCATCGTTAATGGTCACGCAAATCAGGCTGCGCCCATCCCGGGTTGCACTGGAAACCAGAATGCGGCCGGCTGCCTTTGTATAGCCGGTTTTCACTCCGTCTGCCCCCTCTACACGCCACAGCAGCTTGTTGTGGTTTTGCAAGGAGCGATTTCCGATGCGAACGGATTTGGTAGAAACCGTCTGATAAAAAATGGGGTTTTTCATTGCGTAGGCAGTCAGCTTTGCCAAATCTCTGGCTGTGGAATAGTGGCTTGGTCCATCCAAGCCATTGGGATTCTGGAAATTCGTGCCGGTCAGATTCAGCTGCCGTGCCTTATCGTTCATCATTGCAACGAAACCCTCAACCGTACCGCCGCAATAAATCGCCAGCGCTACCGCCGCATCATTGCCGGAATGGAGCATCATCCCATACAGCAGCTCCTGAAGACTTAGAACTTCCCCTTCCTTCAGGTAGATGGAAGATCCCTCAATCCCCACTGCCTCTTTGGGAATCTTCATTCGGTCCAGCACATTGCATTGCTCGCAAATCAGCAAAGCAGTCATAATTTTCGTGGTGCTTGCAATCAAGCTTCGGCTGTCCGCATCCTTTTCATACAGCACACGCCCGGTTTGCGCATCCAGCAAAATCGCTTTTTGCGCCGAAACAGCCCCCACCGGAAGGGTTAAAAACAGAACGGCAGCCAGAATAGCCGCCGTCCCGGCAAACAATCGTTTCATTTTCCTCACCCGGGGGTAGTATGACCCGGCAAAGAAAAATTATTCCTCGTTTTTCTTCGTGTGAGTATCGATAAAGGATACCACCTTGTCCAAGGTATCAGGAATCATCTCCACAAGACGGTCTGCCGCCGTATTGGCAGGAACTGCAACCGGCAATACGCGGACAATTCCATCCTTAATCACCAAAAAAGCAATGGGTGTCACCTTTACGCCACCGCCAACGCCGCCGCCAAAGGGGTTTTCCTGACCATTCGCATTCTTCGGCACAAAATCGGTACCGCCGCCGGCAAATCCGACACTAACATTGGAGATTGGAATAATGGTTACACCATCGGCTGTAGAAATCGGTTCGCCTACAATAGAATTGGCATCCACCATTTCACGAAGCTTTGCAATGGTACTTTCCAGCATATTGGGAAGATTCTTGCTCATATTACTGCACCGCCTTTTTCCTTTGTTAAAAATTAAACAGGTTGTATTTCCGTTGCAGCAGCTTCAACATTCTCCTGCTCCGGTTCTTGAATCTGTGTCTGCTCGATTATTTCGATGGGTTCACCGAAGTTCACCTTTTCAATGGGAGGCAGTTCCTCCAGAGAAGAAATGCCAAAGGTACGCAAAAAATCCGGGGTCGTCTGATACAGAATGGGTCTGCCCGGCACATTCAGGCGACCGGCCTCAGCAATCAGCTTCTTGTTCAGCAAGGCTGCAACAGAATAGGAGCTGTCCACACCGCGAATCTGCTCAATCATCGCCTTGGTCGCCGGTTGATAATAAGCAACGATAGTCAGCGCTTCCAACTGGGAGGATGACAACTTGGGAGGCTTGCGTGTTTCCAGCGCTTTCGTGACATACTCTGCCATTTCGCCGGAGGAAACCATCTGATAGCCCTTCTCCAGCTTCAAAATGCGGATACCCCGCCGTTCAAAGGACAGTGCATCGGAAAGAGCATCTGCAGCCTTTTCCACATCTTTGGCGTCCACCTCCAACGCCATTGCCAAACGGTTCAGCTCCACCCGCTCACCGGCGGCAAAGAGGATTGCCTCAATGGCTCTTTGCAATTCATCTCGTTCCATTAAGTTGCCTCCTCCACATTGGTATTGGTACCGTCTACCAAGCGAACATTGGGATTATCCCCATTCACATCATCTTCCAAACTTACGGAATTTGTTTTACACAATTCCAGCACAGCCAAAAAGGTCGCCACAATCTCCGAACGGCTTTTATTGCCCTTAAACAGGTTTTTCAGCCGTTCCACACCCCGCAAAACCAACCGGCGAATCACTTCCGTTGCCTTACGGGTGACCGGATACCGCTCCTTGCCCACAATGCCCTTGAAATTCACCGTCGGCGGCGGCAGGCGCTGCTGACTGCGTTCTGCAATGACATCCAGCGACAAAAGCAAATCCTGCAGCTCGTGCTGATAGCGATAGGTCTGATCCTTGCGCAGCGGCTCCGGCTCCTTTGTAAACAGGCAGCGGCCGATTTCATTCCGCGGTTCCAGCCAGGTGACTGCCAGACGGATTTGCTCAATCGCTTCCTTACGCTGACGCTCAATTAGAGACTGCCGCAGCAAGTCCAATTCGCTTTCCGCCTCCGCCTGCTCTGCGGCTGACAGGAGCATTTTGGTTTTAATCAGCATCAAATGAGACGCCATGGTAATAAACTCACTGGCAATCTCCATATCCAGGCGCTTCATCTCATCTAAGTATGCAAGATACTGCTCCAAAATGGCCGTAATGGACACATCCTGAATCTCTATTTTATTTTTGCTCAAAAGCAAGAAAATAACATCCAGAGGACCTTCAAAATCCTCCATTCGCTCATTACGGGTGCGGACGATTCCCTCCAGGCGATACTGCGGTTGTCCCATATCGGCTCCTTACCATACTTTTCCACAATAATTTATTCTATTATACCACGAAATGCGCCCTTGCGCAAGTATTTGAACTGTCTTCGTCAAACACTTTCCAGAAAACGGTCGGTTGCTGTTTCCGCATACCGCTCGAACCAGCCTTTATCCCGCAAATAAAACATAATGGTATACCGGTCCCGCATCGGAAGTGCCCGATAAATGCCATCTAGAATTTCTTCCCGATTCAAAACAACGGAAGGAACCTTCATCTTTTGACAGAATTCCTCCACTCCGTCAAAATACGGCAGATATTTCCCAATTAACTCCTTTAAATGGGAATCATCTGTTTCCTGATACAGCATCCGATACATCTCTATAACGATCCGGGTTGCCTGGCAAACCTCCAGACCGTGCAAATTGGGTTTTTTGTGGTTCGCCACATCGTGGAGCTCCCAGGCGTGGGCAATAATATGCTCAGCGCCGGAAGCAGGTCTGGAATTACCGGTATAGGCCATTCCCAAACCCGTCACCATAAAGCCTTCCATCACGTTGGCAATGCAGCCAGGATCCCGCTTTTCCAGAAAATAGCCATTATTCAGGCATAAATTTGTTGCATCAATGACCTGATCTGCAATCTGCTTGCAGTAATAATCTCCATTATAATCCCGTGCCAACTCCCAATCCAGAATGCCTGTATATTTTCCGAACATATCACCAATTCCTGCCAGGAGCATATCCCAGGGCGCATCCTTCAGGATGTCAGTATCGGCAATAATGTACTTGGGTGTTGTACATTTGATGGTGCGCTTGGTGCCATCGCACAAGAAGGGCGTGCCTGCGGAGGCATAACCATCCATAGACGGTGCCGTTGCTGCTACACCGTAGGGAATCCCCAGACGGTAGGAAGCCAACCGACAGCTGTCATTCACCGTTCCGGAGCCAACCGCTAGAATAAAGTCCGGCAGCGGAGAAAAACCGCTGGGATCGGCCTCTGCATCCAGATCGTACAAATGCGTGACGATGTTGCCCAAGGTTTCATAATCCGGAAGCGGATTCTTCTTCAAAATCAGCTTATGAGAAAACATTCTGTTCTCTTTGAGAATCTGCTCTGCCTTCTGACCCAGTGCCTGATAGGTATCCGGGTCACAAACCATATAAACGGCGCGATAATTCTTCAGCATCTGCGGCAATTTCTGAATCGCTCCGGATTCAATGATATAATCCTCCAAGGATGCTTGATGCACGCGTCCGCAGTCACATTCCAGTTTAAACATACTTTTCCTCCTTAATTTGGAAATTATTGTTTTATATAGTAGCACATTTTCAGCCAAAAGGCAAGATAATGGCATTCCGAAGAGCGCATTAACCTAAGAAAATATGCTGATTCTGATTAAAACCTCTTTGCAAGACACTGTAAATGATGTATAATGAACGTAACGAAACGATTTTGGGAGGAATGAAGATGCGCAACATCGACGCACAGTTGATTACGCAGACTGTCAAGCGGCTGTGTATTGAGGCAAACTGCCAGCTGCCCAGCGACATCAAGGCTCGCATCGACAAAGCCCTGTGTGCGGAGCCCTGGGAATACGCCAGGGGGATTTTGGAGCAAATCACAGAGAATTACCGGATCGCTGAAAATCAAAATGTACCCATCTGTCAAGATACAGGTGTAGCCTGTGTCTTTTTAAAAATCGGACAGGATGTACATATTAACGGTAATCTGGAAGATGCCGTGAACGAGGGTGTGCGGCAGGGCTATGGCGAAGGCTATTTGCGAAAAAGTGTCGTGCGCGACCCGCTGGACCGGATAAATACCGGTGACAATACCCCCGCAATGATTTACTGCGAGCTCGTAAACGGCGATCAGATTGAAATTACTGTCGCCCCAAAGGGCTTCGGCAGTGAGAATATGAGCCAAATCAAAATGCTCCGCCCATCTGACGGTGTAGAAGGCGTAAAAGCATTTGTTCAGAAGGTGGTGGAGGATGCCGGTCCAAATCCCTGCCCCCCTATCGTGGTGGGTGTCGGCATTGGCGGCACTTTTGACAAAGCAGCCTATCTTGCTAAAAAGGCCTTGCTCCGTCCTACGGATGTTGCCAACGAAAATCCTTTCTATGCCAATTTGGAGCAGGAGCTTCTGTCTCTCATCAATGCTTCCGGCATAGGCGCTCAGGGTTTTGGTGGGCAGACAACCGCCCTGGCCGTAAATATCGAAGCATATCCCACGCATATTGCCGGTCTGCCTGTGGCGGTTAATATTAACTGTCACGTGACACGGCACAAAACAGAGGTGCTTTGATATGAATAACATACGAATCACTACTCCCCTGACCAAAGAAGCTGCCAGGGCTCTGAGAGCCGGCGATTGCTGTCTGATTTCCGGCGTTATTTACACGGCAAGAGATGCCGCTCACAAGCGTCTATGCGAATTGATTGCCCAAAAACAACCTTTGCCGCTTGATGTTGAAAACAACATTCTTTACTTTGTCGGGCCTACGCCTGCCAAGCCCGGCTCCGTGATCGGTTCTGCCGGTCCCACGACCTCCTACCGTATGGATGCATACAGTCCTGCCTTGATCCAAAAGGGATTAACCGGAATGATCGGAAAGGGAAAACGCGGGCCGGAAGTCGTCCGTGCTATGCAGGCACACAGCGCCGTCTACTTCGGCGCCATCGGTGGCTGCGGTGCTCTCCTTAGCCAATGCATCAAGGAATCGCAGACCATTGCCTATGAAGATTTGGGTGCTGAAGCCATTTACCGCCTGGTTGTGGAGGATTTTCCCGTGGTGGTCATCATTGACAGCTATGGAAACAATTTATACGAAGACGGGCAAAGAAGGTATTTAGATAGCATCAATAAACAACAAAGGACATCCTGAGGATGTCCTTTGTATTTAAATTACTTAAAGCTGAATTTCTTCTCTGTGCCGTGGAGCAATCTGTTGATATTCCCGTGATGGCGCACAATCAGAATCAGCACCTCTGTGCCGTAAAGCCATAGCACGGCAGGCGAGTCCACACCCGCAAGCAGTAAATAGAAAAATGCTGCCGCCATTGCACCCATCGTGGACAGAGACATATACTTTGAACACAGGAACAAAATCGTCCAGGCTGCGGTAGCTACAACGCCGGCCTTCCAGCTGATAAACCAAATCAGGGAGAATAAAACCAGGAAGCCCTTGCCGCCCTTGAGGCCGTACCACACCGGGAGGATATGCCCCAGCATACAGAAAAGGCCGGTATATGCTGCGCCGTACTGATAGCCCATTTTATGGACATGAAACAGATATGCAAAGGAAGCAATCACCAGAGCAGCTTTTGTCAAATCCAGTACAAAAACCCACCAGGCCCACTGATTACCGAAGGAGCGTTTGAAATTTGTAAAGCCCGGATTTCCGCTGCCGCATTCCCGAATATCCTTCTTGTAAATTGTCTTTGACAAAATAATGGCAGGATTCAAGCCAACAATCAAATATGCGCATGCCGCGGATAAAATATGTAGCGTAATCGGATTCATTTTTCTTCTCCCTTTCTGTAATTTTTCACAGATAAGCGCCGGGAAATGATTGTTTAATGCATTTATTATAACACAAAACCGATAATTTACAAGTATGTGGCGCATTTTTTCTGATTAGCGCTTAAAAAGCCATTTTTACAACAAATTTCTCGCAGACCTTGCATTTTCCGGCAAACTGTTTTATAATGGAAAAAAAGAAACCAAAATAAGGAGGAACTACTATGTACGTATGTACCAACTGTGGAAAAGCCACCGCAAATCCCGCCAATTTTTGCGATGTATGCGGCGCACCTCTGGCGGTGCAGCCCGATCCCCAGCCCCAGTATTATCAGCCCCAGCCTCAATATTATCAGCCCAAGCCGGTTGAGCCCCCTATGCCCAGTAAGGGCAAGAGCATTGCCGGTATGGCCATCGGTATTGCCGGCTTTGTGTACGGCGTTCTTGGTATGCTCTTTCTTTTCTTCGTTTTGATCGGTCTTGGTGTCGCCGAGGGCTACCGGGCTGAAGAAGGAATCAGCTTGATGGGCTTTGGTTATTGCTTTGCCTTCGGTATTGAAAGCCTTCCCCTCTCCATCGTTGGTATGTGTCTGGGCAACAGCAGCATCAATGACGGCTGCACGCTCCGCACTGCCTCTCTTGCAAAGACCTTCGGCAAAATCGGCACAATCTTCGGTTCAATCTTGCTCGGATTTGCGTTTATTTTCCTTGCTATCTTTGCAGGCGGTCTGTAATTGCATCTATCTAAAAAGACATCCCCACGGGGATGTCTTTTTTTCGGCTTCAGCGGGTTCTTTCACTCAAATTGACCCAATTTTACTCGGATTGCAGCATCTGTTTTACGCACTGTGATAAATGTTCAAAATAGAAATCAAAACCGCTGTCATTGGGATGCAGCTTCAGGTCAGCATACAAATTTTCATCCTGCGGAACGAATTCAAAGCCTTGAATCAGCGAAATATGACCATACTTTGCTACCTGTTGCTGAATCATTCCTGCTACGTCTTCAAATTTCCCAAAAACCCTGCTTTCATTCTTATCTTTACGCCATATAGGAGTAATCACGAAAATCTTTGAACTGGGGTAACTGTTATGCAGATTATAAAAAAATTCTTTACAGTTGTACGCAAACTCTTCCGCTGTGCACTTGCTCCAATCGTTTGTGCCGTATGCCACGGTTATGTAGTCCGGTACAAACTCTTCCTTCACTGCCGGCAGCTCAGGGAAAAATATTTCGCCGCCAATCGCTTTGTTATGCTCCTCAGCATCCAGCATATTGGCAAGTCTTGAAATATACTTATTGCTGGGACTCAAGGCATCATAGCCCTGGGTGATTGAATCTCCAAAGCAAAGCATTTTTTTAGCAGACTTGCGGGGTACGATAAATGAATCGTCGTCAAGAACAAGTTCTTTCACCACAGCGCAGACCGACCAGGGGAAGTAAATACATACTTCCTTATCCCCTTCTCCAAGGTTGAATTTTTTAGAAAACTCTCCCTGCGGAAATTTCAGGGGCGGATAGCATTGAGGTATGTCCATATCTGAAAAATTATCTAAGGTATCCACTTTTAAGCCGTTAACGAATATATCAAATGCAAAATAAGTTCTGCTTGATCCTCTGGTAATTTCCGTTCGTAAAAACAATGTTTTACTATTCGTGGAAAAACGAATTTGTATGCCGGATGTGGAAAATGTTTTCAAATAAAAATCGTCGCTGCGATTCTTATAGAGCTCCTCTTGCTGTTTTGTAAAGCGGTAGAAGTGAATGTGGCTATCAATTTCCTCAATTCTGACCGCGCCTGTCGTTATAGTTCTAATTTGCGACAAATTCAACTTCATTTTATCACCGCCTTGGGTAGATTATAGCAGAAAGACGGCAATAAATCAATGCAGAGCAAACTTAGTTGCAAAAAACTCCGATGCTATGCATCGGAGTTTTTTGCTGGGAGTTTTGAACTTAATGACACGAATTCAAAACGCCTGAAAACCATTTTTGTTATCCTGTTACCTGTATTTTTTTAATTTTAGTATATTGTGATATAATCCAATACACTGCGGTTTGCATATCAATTTCATGACCACCGTCAAAAATATCAAGATAAACC